>NZ_SOFP01000043.1 GCF_004402785.1 Cryobacterium algoritolerans | reverse complement strand
GCGCAGCCGGTCCGCGAGCGGGGCGGCGGTGGGCCGGGCCGGGCTCTGGTCGCGGAGGGTGGTGGACATACCGCAATTCTACGGAAACAGGAACACAAATATGAGAGAAAGTCAAAGATGTGGATAACTTAATCGAATCTGAATTCGACAGACTCAATCACCGACGGTGCGTGATTTCGACAGGGTCAAGCACCGACGAGTGCGTGATTTCGACAGCCTCCATCGCCGACCGGTGCGTGATTTCGACGGGCTCGCCCGGCATGTGGGCGTGGGATCACCCCGAATCGCGGGCGCGGCGGTACCGTTGTTTTCATGGCCACGAGCACGAAGTCGACCGGGCGTGCCCGCAGCACGACTGCGCGCGGCACCCCGGCGCGCAAACCAGTCGGGAAGACGGCGAGCCAGAAGACCGTCAAGTTCACAGCCGGCGACCCGGGCCCCGGACTGTTAGCCCGGATCTGGATCGCGCTCGCCCATGTCAGCGGCGGCGCCGCCCGCGCCCTCGGCCCCGAACAACTCTCCAAAGATGAACGCCGCGACGGCCTGCCGTTCTTTCTCGTGCTCCTCGCCATCGCGGGGGCGGTGATCGAGTGGTTCCTGATCAACAGCCCTGTCGCGCAGACCTTCGACGCCTGGACCTTCGGCGGCCTGTTCGGCCGTGTCGCGTTCGCCCTGCCCGTGATCATGCTTCTCTTCGCGGTCTGGCTCTTCCGCAAACCCAGCTCGGTGCACGACAACGGGCGGATCGGCATCGGCCTCTCGCTGCTGCTCGTGTCGGTGTCCGGCCTCTGCCATGTCTTCGGCGGTCAGCCGGCCCCCAGCGACGGCATGGAGGTGCTCGCCCTGTCCGGCGGTGTGATCGGCTGGATGGTCGCCGCCCCGCTGATCTACCTGACCACCACCATCGGCGCCACCATCGTGGTGATCCTGCTGCTGGCCCTGAGCCTCTTCATCATCACAAAGACACCGCCGAACCGGATCGGCGCGCGCAGCCGCGAGCTCTACGCCTGGCTGTTCGGCGCGCAACTCCCCAACGCCGAGGAACGCGCGGCTGCCCGGGAGGCGAAGCTGGAGAAGACCGTGCAGGTAGAACTCGACGGCGTCGACGAAGACACCAACACCCTGCCCTGGTGGCGGCGCAACACCAGCAAGCGTGAGGAAGACCCCGATTTCAGCGGCCCGGTCAGCTCGGATGCGCACCCCGCCGGCGAGGCCGAGCCGCCGGCATCCGACCCGCTGAGCACGCTGCTCGGCGGCGACGGCCGCGGCAGCTTCGACACCGCACTGGAGAGCGCCCAGCCGTCCTCGGGCAGGAACAAGGACCACTACGGCACCGAGGTCCTCGAGGACCTGCTGCGCGCCGAAAACGCCATCAAGCGCTTCACCGGCGAGATCGACGTGCAGCGGGGCTCGGCGACGGGCCTGTACGCGGACGACCCGACCGGACTCACCGAGGTGCTGCCCGGTTTCGACGAGCTCGACTCGGCCGCCCTGGCTCCGCGCCCCGAGGCGGCGGCCCCCGAACCGGCGGCACCGTACCAGCTACCGTCGAACACGACCCTGACCAAGGGCCCGCCGGCGAAGGCACGCTCGGCCGCGAACGACGAGATCGTGAAGTCGATCACCGAGGTGCTCCGCCAGTTCCAGGTCGACGCGAAGGTCACCGGGTTCTCCCGCGGTCCGACCGTGACCCAGTACGAGATCGAACTCGGCCCCGGCGTCAAGGTGGAACGGGTCACCGCGCTGAGCAAGAACCTCTCCTACGCGGTCGCCTCGAATGAGGTGCGCATCCTCTCGCCCATTCCCGGCAAGAGCGCCATCGGCATTGAGATCCCCAACACCGACCGCGAGATCGTCACCCTCGGCGACGTGCTCCGCTCCGGGACCGCGACCAACAGCACCCACCCGATGACCATCGGCGTCGGCAAGGACGTCGGTGGCGGGTTCGTCATCGCCAACCTCGCCAAGATGCCCCACCTCCTCGTCGCCGGTTCCACCGGCTCCGGCAAGTCGAGCTTCGTGAACTCGATGATCACCAGCCTGCTCATGCGCGCCAAGCCCAGCGACGTGCGGATGGTGCTGATCGACCCGAAGCGGGTCGAGCTCGCCGCCTACGCCGGGGTGCCGCACCTGATCACGCCGATCATCACCAGCCCGAAGAAGGCCGCCGAGGCCCTGCAGTGGGTCGTCAAAGAGATGGACATGCGCTACGACGACCTGGCCAGCTTCGGCTTCCGCCACATCGACGACTTCAACAAGGCCGTCGTGAACAACGAGATTGTGCTGCCCGCCGGCAGCGCCCGCACCCTCAAGCCCTACCCCTACCTCCTCGTCGTCGTCGATGAGCTCGCCGACCTGATGATGGTCGCCCCGCGCGACGTCGAGGACTCGATCGTGCGCATCACCCAGCTCGCCCGCGCCTCCGGTATCCACCTCGTCCTGGCCACCCAGCGGCCCAGCGTCGACGTCGTCACCGGGCTGATCAAGGCCAACGTGCCCTCACGGCTCGCCTTCGCCGTGACCAGCGTCACCGACTCCCGGGTCATCCTCGACCAGCCCGGCGCCGACAAGCTGATCGGTCAGGGTGACGCCCTGTTCCTGCCGATGGGGGCGTCCAAGGCGATCCGGGTGCAGGGTGCCTGGGTCAACGAGGCCGAGATCGAACGCGTCGTCAAGCACGTCACTCAACAGGCCCGCCCCGACTACCGGCCGGATGTCTCGATGGTCGCCCCGCGCAAGGAGATCGACTCCGACATCGGCGACGACCTCGAGGTGTTGCTTGCCGCCGCCGAACTCGTGGTGTCGACCCAGTTCGGGTCCACCTCGATGCTGCAGCGGAAGCTGCGGGTCGGCTTCGCGAAGGCCGGACGCCTGATGGACCTGCTCGAGTCCCGCGAGATCGTCGGCCCATCCGAGGGGTCGAAGGCCCGCGACGTGCTCGTCACGGTCGAACAGCTCCCGAGCGTGCTCGCGCTGCTGCGCGGCTCGGACGAGCAGCATCACGCGGCCGCCGCCAACGCGCAGGCCGCCGCCGCACACCAGGCGGACAGCGCCCCCGACTCCCGGTACGCGGGCGACCCGGTCGCGAAGATGTCGGAGGGGTACCCTGAGAAAGAGGCTGCACCCGATGAGGATGCCTGGCAACTGACCGACAGGGAATGACCGATGGCCACACCACTCACGCCTGTCGCGCGCCCCAGCAACTGGAACCTACCCAACCTGATCACGATCGTACGGATCCTGCTTGCCCCGCTGTTCATCTGGCTGCTCCTGGCCGACGCAGGCCGGGATGGCGCCCTCCGCTGGGCCGCCGCCGTGCTGTTCATCATCGCGATCGCCACCGACGGGATCGACGGCGCGATTGCCCGTCGCAACAACCAGGTCACCGACCTCGGCAAGCTGCTCGACCCGATAGCAGACAAGGTGCTCACCGGCGGCGCCCTGGTGTCGCTGTCGATCCTCGGCGAATTATGGTGGTGGGTGAGCATCGTCATCCTCGTTCGCGAGATCGGCATCACGGTCTTCCGCTTCGCCAAGCTGAAGGACAGGGTGATCCCCGCTTCCCGGGGCGGGAAACTCAAGACGGTGCTGCAGTCCGTGGCGATCTCGCTGGCCCTGGTGCCGCTCTGGCTGCTGCTGGGTGACTGGGTTTTCTGGCTGAACTGGACAGTCATGGCCGCCGCTCTGGTCGCGACCGTGGTCACCGGGATCGACTACCTCCTCGCCGCCCGCCGCGAGAACCGCGGCGCCGCAGCCGCGAGTTGACGTCGATGACTGCCTTTCCGGACCGGACGGCCGCCCTGGTCGGGGCGTTGACCGCTGCCGGCCTCACAATCGCCGTTGCCGAGTCGCTCACCGGCGGCCTGCTCGCGGCCGAACTGATCCGGATCCCCGGCGCCTCCTTCTGCGTCAACGGGGGAGTCGTGGCCTACCAGACGGAGCTCAAGCACACCCTGCTCGGCGTGGACACCGAGCTCCTGGCCGAACACGGGCCGGTGCACCCTGAGGTCGCCATCCAGATGGCCTTGGGGGTGCGTACCAGACTGGCGATCGCCGGCCGGGCCGCCGATCTGGGCATCGCGACGACCGGCGTCGCCGGTCCGGACCCGCAGGGCGGGCAGGTCCCCGGCACCGTCTTCCTCGGGCTGTCCCGCGGCGGCGACGGGTGGGCGATTCCGCTCATCCTGGCCGGTGACCGGTCGGCGATCCGGGAACAAACCGTGGCCAGGGCGGTCGAAGCTGTGCACACCCTGATAGCCCGTTCCCGCCCGGAATAGTTCCCACGACACGTCGGTTACACAGAGAAGATTCACAAGAAAAGTCCAGTAGTCGTCGGTAGTCTCAGGGTGTCGGATGAATGTAGTACTGCAGTCCATCCGCCACACCAGACAGCAGACGACCGTAGTTCACAAGCGGTACTTAGAAGGTACAAGAAGGAGGTTCCGATGATTCTCGTAAGACAGGAAATCGGCGATGTGCTTAGGGACTTCCGCCTGCAGAAGGGGCGCACTCTGCGTCAGGTTGCGAGCAAGGCCAGCGTGGCCCTCGGCTACCTGAGCGAGGTCGAGCGAGGTCAGAAGGAAGCGTCCAGTGAAATCCTGGCATCCGTCGCAGACGCGTTGGACACCCCGATCTCGGTCATCATGCGTGAGGTCGGCGATCGTCTCGCGGTCATCGAGGGAATCGATCGTTTTCCGGACACCGTTCCGGACGAACTGGTCGCCAACTTCGACACCGGGTTGATGGTCCGCTGACGAGTACGGCGACGACTCGTGTGGTTTCGGCATGCGCCTGAGTGAATTCCGTCAAGCCCTGAAAGAGGAATTCGGCGAGGGTTACGGTCGGGTACTCACCCGCGACCTCATCCTCACCGCCTTCGGGCGCACCGCCGACCAGGCCCTGGCCGGCGGTGCGTCGGCGCGCGACGTGTGGCTGGCGCTCTGCGCCGAGACGGATGTCCCGAAGAGCCGTTGGTACGGGGCCGGTCTTCCGGCTGCCCGAAAATAGCAACCCCCTGCTTCCGGTCTCCGCAGCCGAGTTTCGACGACACGCCAGCACCGCGAACCAAAATATCGAATGCGTGTTCGTATTTTGATAGGCTCCTCAACAGCGGACGTCGACGACGAATTGTCCCCGTGCGCCACAGTTTCCGACCAGTGTCGGCGGTGCGGCGTACAGTCAGATTTCGTCAGAGACAGACAGCGAATGCCTTGTCGAGAACGGCACCCGGGGTCTTCCCGGACGCCGCGGTCGACAGCCTATAGGCGCCGAAACGCACGACCGAAGGAGTCCACCATGGCATCAGCAGCAGATCGCGAAAAGGCACTCGATACCGCGCTCGCCCAGATCGACCGCCAGTTCGGCAAGGGTTCGGTCATGCGCCTGGGTAGCGACGAGCGGGCCCCGGTCGAGACCATTTCCACCGGCTCCATCGCGCTGGACGTCGCACTGGGCATCGGCGGGCTCCCGCGCGGCCGCATCGTCGAGATCTACGGTCCAGAGTCTTCGGGCAAGACCACGCTGACCCTGCACGCGATCGCCAATGCGCAGAAGGGCGGCGGAATCGCCGCCTTCATCGACGCGGAACACGCACTTGATCCCGAATACGCCAGGAAGCTCGGCGTGGACATCGACGCTCTCCTCGTCTCCCAGCCCGACACCGGCGAGCAGGCGCTCGAGATCGCCGACATGCTCGTGCGAAGCGGGTCGATCGACCTGATCGTCATCGACTCCGTCGCCGCCCTCGTGCCTCGTGCCGAGATCGAGGGCGAGATGGGGGATTCGCACGTCGGGCTCCAAGCCCGCCTGATGTCCCAGGCCCTGCGCAAGCTCACCGGTGGCCTCAGCCAGACCAACACCACCATGATCTTCATCAACCAGCTGCGCGAGAAGATCGGCGTGTTCTTCGGCAGCCCGGAGACTACCGCCGGCGGAAAGGCGCTCAAGTTCTACGCGTCGGTCCGCCTCGACATCCGCCGGATCGAGACCTTGAAGGACGGCACCGAGGCCGTCGGTAACCGCACCAGGGTCAAGGTCGTCAAGAACAAGATGGCGCCGCCGTTCAAGCAGGCCGAATTTGACATCATCTACGGCATCGGGATCTCCCGTGAGGGCAGCCTGATCGACTTCGGCGTGGACCAAGGCATCGTCAAGAAGTCCGGTGCCTGGTACACCTACGACGGCGACCAGCTCGGCCAGGGCAAGGAGAACTCCAGGAACTTCCTGCTCAAGAACCCCGACATGGCCAATGAGATCGAGAAGAAGATCCTCTTCAAGCTCGGTGTGGGCCCCGAGGGTGCCGCAGCGAAGAAGGCCCAGCTCGCGGCCGACGCCGCTGCCGCAGCCGCCGAGGCCGCCGCGGCGAAGGAAGCCGGCGTGGATGCCAAGTCCGGCCCGACGAAGCTCGCCGCCCGTAAGGGGGCCTAGCCGCGATGGTGCACTTCGAACCGGCCGACGAGGTCACCCCGATCAGCGCCGCCCGTGCGAGGAGCAAGGCGCGGGCCGCGGCGAAGGCGCTGTCCGGCGACCCCGTAGTCGAGTCGGGTCCAGTCGCTGCGCCTGACGGGTCACTCGCGCCCGTCACCTACCTCAGGGGGACTGCACCGGCCGGTCCCGGAGGGACCGCGGAGCCAGGGCCGGCAGACGGGTATGGCCCTGTTTCCACGGCAGCCGCAGACGCGGCCGAAGCCGTCGGCGCGGCCGAAGCCGTCGACGCGGTCGAGCGGGAGCATGCGGTCGAGCGGGAGCATGCGGAGCAGCTGCTGCTGCAGCGGCTGCGCGCACGCTCGCTGTCCGCCACGGAGGCCCGCAGCATCCTCGCCGGTACCGAGATCGCCGAACACGAGATCGACGACGTGATCGAACGATTCGCCGAACTCGGCTACATCGACGAGGAAAAGCTGGCCGACCAGATCCTGCACAGCCACCACGAACGCAAAGGTCTCGGCCGGTCCGGGGTCCAGGCCGAGATGCGCCGGCGCGGACTCGACCACGACCTGATCCTCGAAAAGCTCGAGGAGCTCCCCGACGACGAGGCGGAGCGTGCCATCGAACTGGCCTGCAAGCGGGTGCAGCAACTGGGCCGCCTCGACGACCAGACGATCGACCGGAGGCTCACCGGGTTCCTGATGCGCAAGGGATACGCCTCCACCGCGGTGCGCGTGGCTGTGAAGGCCGCCCTGGCATCCCGGTCGGGTTCCGGCGGAGCCTCCCACGTCCGGTTCCGCTAGGTCGGAGTTCCACCCTTCCCGGTCGGGTTGCCTCGAAAAGAGCCGCCAGGCGGGGTGGCCGGGGGGACACCGGTCAGTCTGCCCAGACGGCACCGGTCCGCCCATTCCCGCACTCAGGGTTCGACGCGTAAACTGGGGCCACTATGACGACCCGCAGCACCCCCGCACTCGATTCTTCCAGCGCCATGACGCTGAGTCCACCGTCAGCGAGCACCGAGGACGACCCGATGACCCGGACCCGCATTGTGATCGCTCCGTCCACGGCGGCAAGAGATGCGAACGGCCGGGCCCGAACGTACGAGGTGCGCACCTTCGGCTGCCAGATGAACGTGCACGATTCTGAGCGCCTGAGTGGTTCGCTCGAGGCGGCCGGCTACGTTCTCGCCGACGGCGATGAGGCCGACATCGTCGTACTCAACACCTGTGCGGTGCGCGAGAACGCCGACAACAAGCTCTACGGGAATCTGGGCCAGTTGGCATCGGTCAAGCGCCGCCACGAGGGTATGCAGATCGCCGTCGGTGGTTGCCTCGCCCAGAAGGACAAGGACACGATCCTGGCCAAGGCCCCCTGGGTCGACGTCGTGTTCGGCACCCACAACATGGGATCGCTGCCCGGCCTGCTCGAACGTTCCCGCCACAACGGCGAGGCCCAGCTGGAGATCCTTGAGGCACTGGAAACCTTCCCGTCCAGCCTGCCGACCAAGCGTGACTCCAGCTACAGCGGCTGGGTATCCATTTCGGTCGGCTGCAACAACACCTGTACCTTCTGTATAGTGCCGGCCCTCCGCGGCAAGGAAAAAGACCGTCGACCGGGCGAAATTCTCGCCGAGATCCAGTCGCTCGTCGACGACGGCGCCATCGAGGTCACCCTGCTCGGCCAGAACGTCAACTCCTACGGCGTCGAATTCGGCGACCGCCTCGCGTTCGGCAAGCTGCTGCGCGCCGCCGGCCGAATCGAAGGGCTGGAACGCATCCGGTTCACCAGCCCGCACCCCGCCGCGTTCACCGACGACGTGATCGATGCGATGGCCGAGACCCCGGCGGTGATGCCCCAGCTGCACATGCCCCTGCAGTCCGGCTCTGACCGCATCCTCAAGTCGATGCGTCGCTCCTACCGCTCCGCGAAGTTCCTCGGAATTCTGGACCGGGTGCGGGCACAGATGCCCCATGCGGCCATCAGCACGGACATCATCGTCGGGTTCCCCGGCGAGACCGAGGAGGACTTCCGGGACACCCTCCGCGTGGTCGAACAGGCACGGTTCGCGACCGCGTTCACCTTCCAGTACTCGATCCGGCCGGGCACCCCCGCCGCTACCATGGCCGACCAGGTGCCCAAGGAGGTCGTTCAGGATCGCTACGAACGCCTCGCCGCACTTCAGGAACGCATTTCCTGGGAGGAGAACCAGGCGGTTATCGGCCGAGAGGTGGACCTGCTGGTCGCCAACGGCGAGGGCCGCAAGGATGCCGACACCCATCGACTGAGCGGGCGAGCCCCCGACAGCCGACTGGTTCACTTCGACGTCCCGGCAGGCTCCGAGCTGCCACGGCCCGGCGACATCGTCACCGTGACCGTGACCCAGGCTGCGCCGTTTCACCTGATCGCCGACTCGCTCGACGCCTCCCCGCTACGAATCCGGCGCACCAGGGCCGGCGACGCCTGGGACCGGTTCGAGGCGGAGGCCTGCGGCGTGCCCAGCCATGGCGGCGCGTCCGCTTCGGGTGGCGCGGTCTCCCTCGGGATGCCCACGCTCGGGATGCCGCAGGCCGGACCGCGATCGACCGGGTCAGCCGGCGCGGCGCGCGGCGAGGTCTCGACGAGCCCGATCTACGACGTCACAGACGGGGAGCGCTAACCGGGTGCACGACGTCGACACGGGGACGGGGGCAGGCGCGGGACTTGTGGTGGTGGTCGGGCCGACCGGAACCGGCAAGTCCGAACTCTCCCTCGACCTCGCCGAAGGCCTGGCCGCGCGCGGCCGGTCTGCGGAGATTGTCAACGCGGATGCCATGCAGCTGTACCGCGGCATGGATATCGGCACCGCGAAGCTCTCGATGGCCGAGCGCCGCGGTGTCCCACATCACCTCCTCGACGTGCTGGCGGTGACCGATGAGGCCACTGTCGCCCGCTACCAGGTGGAGGCCAGGGTGGCCATCACCGAGATCATCGGGCGGGGCGCCGTGCCCATCCTCGTTGGCGGCTCCGGCCTCTACGTGTCGGCGGTGATCTTCGACTTCCAGTTCCCCGGCACCGACCCCGTGCTCCGGGCGCGGCTGGAGGCCGACCTGGCAGAGTTCGGCCCCGGCGCCCTCTTCATCCGGTTGAAGGCCGTCGACCCAGCCGCCGCGGCCCGGATCGGCGCGAGCAACGGCCGTCGGCTCGTGCGCGCCCTCGAGGTCGTCGAGTTGACCGGTGCCCCGCACGCCGCGCCCCTGCCCGGCGAACCGGTCTACTGGCGGCCAAGCGTCACGCTCGGGCTGCGCTCGCCCAGGGAGGAGCTCACGCCCCGCCTCGACGCGCGCGTCACCGCGATGTGGGCCGCGGGGTTGCCCGACGAGGTGGAAGCGTTGATCCCAGCGGGCATCGAGACGGGGGCGACCGCCAGTCGGGCCATCGGTTATGCGCAGGCGCTCGGCCAACTGCGCGGCACCCTCACTCAAGCCGAGGCGATCGAACAGACCCAGCAATTCACGCGGCGCTACGCCCGGCGACAGGTCAGCTGGTTCAAACGGTCCGCGGACACGCACTGGATCGAGTCTGCCGCCAACGACCGGGTGCAGCAGGCTCTCGAGCGGATCGACGGTGGAGTGCCGGCGGTGCTGCCCTCCTAAACTGGACCCATGGGACTGGATCTGAATTTCACCAAGGGCCACGGCACGGGCAACGATTTCGTCGTGTTCGCCGACCCCGACGGACTGATCGACCTCACCCCCGATCAGATCCGCGCCGTCTGCGATCGACGCTTCGGCATCGGCGGCGACGGCATCATTCGCGCGGTGCGTTCGCGCAGCCTCGACGCGGGCGCGGCCGCGCTGGCTGAGGACGACCAGGCCGAATGGTTCATGGACTACTGGAACGCGGACGGCACGGTCTCGGAGATGTGCGGCAACGGCATCCGGGTGTACACCCGGTTCCTGGTGGAGCAGGGGCTGGCGATGCTCGCCGGCGGGGAGACCCTCAACATCGGAACCCGCGGGGGTGTGCGGGATGTGCAACGCGGCGGAGCCGGCTACCAGGTCGACCTCGGCCGGTGGAGGCTTGACGGCGGCGAACCACTCGTGCGGGCGAAGAACCTGGCCGTCGCCCGCCCGGGCCTCGGTATCACCGTGGGTAACCCACACGTTGTCGTGGCCCTGGCGGACGATGCCGAACTGGAGAACGCCGACCTCACCTTTGTTCCGCAGCTGGAACCGGAGCCGCCGGCGGGAGCGAACATCGAATTCGTGGTGCCGAACGACCCGCTCGTCGTCGACGGCGTCGGCCGCATCCGGATGCGCGTGCATGAGCGCGGAAGCGGCGAGACCCTGTCCTGCGGCACGGGAGCGGCGGCGGCCGCCCTCGCCACCCGGCACTGGGCCGGAGCAGGGGCACCCAACCAGTGGCGGGTGGAAGTCAGAGGTGGCGTGCTCGGCGTGCGTATGTTCCCGACCGAGGACGGCGAGCACGTGTCACTGTCCGGCCCAGCCGAGCTGGTCTTCGACGGGGTCTTCCGTCTGGGCTAGCAACGCCGGCCGGGCCGCCGGTCAGCCGTGGCGCTTGACGCGCAGTACCCGGAAGCCCTTGCTGATGGCGTGGCGGCTGGTCGCGAACTCGACGGGGAGGTCGCCGTCGAGCCAGCGCTGCAGAGAGTCGGAGCCGAGGTTGCGCTGCACGACGAGCCAGGCATCCGAGTCGGGCTCGAGGCGCGGCAGCCAGGTGTGCAGGAGGTTGTGCAGCTCGCTCTTGCCGACCCGGATCGGCGGGTTCGACCAGATTGTGCGGAAGCTCAGATGCGCCGGCACCTGGTCCGGCAGTACGGCCGTGACATTTGTCAGGCCCAGCTTCTCCGAATTCAACCGCACGAGATCGAGCGCACGCTCGTTCACGTCGACCGCCCAGATGGTGGCGCGGGGCGAGGCGAGGGCCAGATGCAGGCTGATCGGGCCCCAGCCGCAGCCGAGGTCGAGGAAATCGCCTCCCGGCGGCGGAGTCGGAGCGTTGCCGATCAGAACCTGGGTGCCGGTGTCGATGTGGTCGGGGCTGAAGACCGAATTGGCGGTCGTCAGATGCCGATCCTCGCCTCCCAGCGAAACAGTGATCTGCCGAAGTTTCAGGGCGCTGTCGGGTGCCGGGGTGAAGTAGTGGTCTGAGGCCATAGTAGGGAACCTATCGTGCTTCGAGGAACTAAGGTTAACGCAATGATTGAGCCAACCGAGCACGACAACGACGACGATGTGGTAGCACGCGTCCTGGCCAGCGCCGAGAGCAAAGCCGCTGGCTATTCGCTATTCCGGAGCGGCTCCGCCCAGGCGTTGCAGGCCGACTCCTCCACGTCGGAGTCCGACGAAGGCCACGACGGTGCGCAGCAGGACCGTGAGGACCGCAACGCGCTCCGCCGTGTGCCGAGCCTCTCCACTGAGCTCGAGGACGTCACCGAGGTCGAATACCGGCAGCTTCGACTGGAGAACGTCGTACTGATCGGCCTGTACACCCAGGGCACCGTGTCCGACGCGGAGAACTCCATGCGCGAGCTCGCCGCCCTCGCCGAAACGGCGGGCGCGACAGTGCTCGATGGACTGATGCAGCGCCGGGCCAAGCCCGACGCCAGCACGTACCTCGGCAAGGGCAAGGCCGAGGAACTCGCCGGGATCGTCAAGGCGATGGGCGCCGACACCGTGATCGCCGACACCGAACTCGCCCCCAGCCAGCGTCGCTCGCTCGAAGACGTCGTCAAGGTCAAGGTCATCGACCGCACGGCCGTCATCCTCGACATTTTCAGCCAGCACGCCAAGAGCCGGGAGGGCAAGGCGCAGGTCGAACTCGCCCAGCTCGAGTACCTGCTGCCGCGCCTGCGCGGCTGGGGTGACTCGATGTCCCGCCAGGCCGGTGGCCAGGTCGGCGGCGCCGGCGCGGGCATGGGCTCCCGCGGACCCGGTGAGACGAAGATCGAACTGGACCGTCGCCGCATCCACACCCGGATGTCCCGGCTCCGCAAACAGATCCTCGAGATGAAGCCGGCACGTGAGGCCAAGCGGGCCAACCGCAAGCGCAACTCCGTTCCATCCGTCGCCATCGTCGGTTACACCAACGCCGGCAAGTCGAGCCTGCTCAACCGGATCACCCGGGCCGGCGTGCTCGTCGAGAACTCCCTCTTCGCCACCCTCGACGCCACCGTGCGCAAATCGACAACGGTCGACGGACGCCAGTACACCTTCACCGACACGGTCGGCTTCGTGCGCAATCTGCCTCACCAGCTGGTCGAAGCCTTCCGTTCCACCCTCGAAGAGGTGGCCGACGCCGACGTCATCGTGCACGTCGTCGACGGCTCCCACCCCGACCCGGCGAGCCAGTTGTCCACGGTGCGCGAGGTGATCGGCGAGGTCGGTGCCCGGGACATCCCCGAGATCGTCGTCTTCAATAAGAGCGACCTCGTCGGCGAGGACGACCGGCTCGTTCTGCGGGGGCTGTGGCCAACGGGCATCTTCGTGTCCGCCCGCACCGGCGAGGGCCTCGACGAACTCCTCGCGGCCATCTCCGAACTCCTGCCGCGGCCCACAATCGAGCTCAGGCTGCTCATCCCGTACGAACGCGGCGACCTCATCGCGGTGCTGCACGACCAGGGACAGGTCCTCTCGACGGAATACGCCGAAGCCGGAACCGAGGTGAGCGCGCTGGTCACCCCCGACATCCAGGCCCAGTTCGGCCCGTTCATCGTTCGGCCCGCCGTCAGCGCCTGACCTGGATCTCGACCGGGTCACCGGGCCTGCGCGAAACAAAAAGTCACAGTCTGGCGACCCCGGAGCGGGGTTGCTAGAGTCTCATTCAATCGTTGCCGCCGAGGTCCACCTCGGGGGCATGGAGCGACAGCCGAGCCCGGCATCCGCCCGCGAACAACCGCCAGGCCTGCCTGGAGGTCCGCGGCCGCCCGGCCCCCGCCGGTGTGGGCAACTGTCGAATGAGGTGCACATGCAGAAGACATCGGACCCGGCCTGTTCCGGTCGAATCCCATTCTCCTTCGAGCTCTATCCGCCCAAAACGGATGCCGACGCATCCGCTCTCTCGACGACGATCGAACACCTCGCGGCCGTCGGGCCCGACTTCCTCTCGGTCACCTACGGCGCCAACGGTTCATCGCGCCGCTCCTCGCTCGACGTGCTCAGCCGTATCCTCCGCACCACGAACGTCGAGGCCATGGCCCACCTCACCTGCGTCGGCTCCACCCATGACGAGGCAAACCGGCTGATCCGCGAGTTCCTCGACGCGGGAGTGCACAGCTTCCTCGCCCTGCGCGGCGACCCACCTGCGGGAACGAAGGAGGGCGAGGCATTCCTCGGTGACTTCGGTAGCGCGGCCGAACTCGTGCAGCTCATCCACCGGGTGCAGGCCGAGAAGTCACCGTATCGGGAGTCGATCATCCCGGGCATCCCAGCCGCGCGCGCGGTGACGCCCGGGCGAGAGAAGGTGCGCATCGCCGTAGCGGCGTTCCCGAATGGCCACCCACGCTCCCGCTCGTCGGCGCAGGACATCGACACCCTGCTCGCCAAGCAGGCCGCGGGCGCGAACCTCGGCATCACGCAGCTGTTCTTCCACGCCGACCACTACCTCAGCTTTGCCCAGAGGGCCCGGGAGGCCGGCGTACTCTTCCCGATCCTGCCCGGCATCATGCCGGTGACGAGCCCGGCGCGACTGCGCCGCATCATCGAGCTCTCCGGCGAACAGCTTCCCTCCGACCTGTCCATCCGGCTCGAAGTCGAACCGACGAAGGAAGGCCAGCGTGAGATCGGCATCCAGCACGCCGTCGACCTCGCCGGCCGGGTGATCGCCGGCGGGGCGCCCGGCCTGCACCTCTACGCCTTCAACGAGCACGAGACCGTGCTCGAGGTGCTGGCCGCCTGCGGCCTGCTCACCTCTCCGGTCGCGGCGCCCGCATAGGTCTTCCCGGCCTGAGGCCCGCACCATCCGCTGCCCGATCCCACCCGCAAAGGACACCCCATGACCACCACCTCCCCATTCCCCGCCGGCACCATCCTCGGCTACCCGCGAATCGGCCCCCGCCGCCAGCTCAAGAAGGCCGTCGAGTCGTTCTGGGCAGGCACGACCAGCGCCGCAGAGCTCGAGGACACCGCGGCGACTCTGCGCCAGGCCACCAGGGCGCGCCTGGTGGCGCTGGGGCTCGGCGCCGACGACTCCTCCATCCCCGGCTCATTCTCCTTCTACGACCAGGTGCTCGACGCCCTCTGCACGGTCGGAGCCGTCCCCGCCCGGTATGCGTCGTTGGTGGGCGCCGACGGACGCATCGACCTGGCCGGGTACTTCACCCTCGCCCGCGGTGAGGGCGACAACCTGCCCCTGGAGATGACGAAGTGGTTCGACTCCAACTACCACTACCTGGTGCCGGAGATCGGCCCCGAGACGGTCTTCAGCCTCTCCAGTGACCGCATCGTGCGGGAGTTCGTCGAGGCGAAGACGGCCGGTTACCTCACCCGCCCGGTCATCGTCGGTCCGGTCACCTTCCTCCTGCTGAGCAAGGCCAGCGACGAGGCTCCCGCCGGCTTCTCCCCGCTGGACCGCCTCGACGACCTGCTCCCGGTCTACGCCGCACTCCTCCAGCGACTCGACGAGGCCGGCGCCCAGTGGGTTCAGCTCGACGAGCCGGCCCTGGTCAGCGAAAGCATCGATACCGCCCGAACCGAGTCCCTCGCCGCGCTCGGCCGAGCCTATGCCACCCTCGGCCGTCTCGCCGGCCGGCCGGCCATCTTCGTCGCGGCTCCCTATGGCAGCCTCGATGACGCCCTTCCCGTGCTCGCGGGCACACCTGTCGACGCCATTGGGCTCGACCTCGTCCGCGGCGCCCTCCCTCTCGACACCGCCGGCCTGGCCGCCAAGACTCTCGTCGCCGGGGTGATCGACGGCCACAACATCTGGCGCGGCGACCTTGCCCTAGCGCTCGAGAAAGCCGAACGCCTCGCCGGGTTCTCCCCGCGAATAAGCGTGTCCACGTCCACCTCCCTGCTGCACGTCCCGCACGACGTCGACGATGAGGCGGGGCTCGGTGACGACCTCCCCGGCTGGTTGGCCTTCGCCGACCAGAAGGTCGGCCAGGTCGCCACCCTGGCCCGCGGCCTGTCAGAGGGCCGGGCAGCCATCGCGGGCGACCTGGCGGCCGCCTCCGCCGCGCTCGAGTCCCGACGCAACGCCCGTGGTGTTCGAGACGGCAGAGTGCGCGCCCGCGCCGCCGCCCTCACCGAGGCCGACTTCAGCCGTGGCGACTACCCGGCGAGGCTCGCCGCGCAGGATGCCGCCCTTGGCTTGCCCCCGCTGCCCACCACGACCATCGGGTCGTTCCCGCAGACCGGGGACATCCGTCGCGCCAGGGCCAGGCGCCACGCCGGTGAGCTGTCGCACGACGACTACCGCGCGCTGATGAAGGCGGAGATCGCCCGGGTGGTCGCGCTGCAGGAGGAGATCGGACTGGACGTGCTCGTGCACGGCGAACCCGAGCGCAACGACATGGTGCAATACTTCGCCGAGCAGCTCGACGGGTTCCAGGTGACCGAGAACGGCTGGGTGCAATCCTACGGCAGCCGGTGCACGCGGCCGTCGATCCTCTGGGGCGACGTGTCCCGTCCCCGGCCGATCACCGTCGACTGGTCGACCTACACCCAGGGGCTCACCGCGAAACCGGTCAAGGGCATGCTCACCGGACCGGTCACGATCCTTGCCTGGTCGTTCGTGCGCGACGACCAGCCGTTGGCGGAGACCGCGACGCAGGTGGCACTGGCCCTGCGGGACGAGATCCACGACCTCGAAGCGGCCGGCATCGGGCTCGTCCAGGTGGACGAACCCGCGCTGCGCGAACTCCTCCCACTGAAGAAGAAGGACCACGCCGACTACCTCGACTGGTCGGTCGGCTCCTTCCGTCTGGCAACTGCCGGGGTGGCTGACGCCACCCAGATCCACACCCACCTCTGCTATTCGGAGTTCGGCGTGGTGATCGACGCCATCCGTAACCTCGACGCCGACGTCACAAGTATCGAGGCCGCGCGCTCCCGGATGGAGGTCGTCGCCGACATCAAGGCCGGCGGGTTCGACCACGGCATCGGCCCGGGTGTGTACGACATCCACTCGCCAAGGGTGCCGAGCGTCGCCGAGATCACAGCGCTGCTTGACCGGGCGCTCGAATCCATCCCGGAACGACAGGTCTGGGTCAACCCGGATTGCGGCCTGAAGACCCGCGGCTACAAGGAGACCGTCGAATCGCTGCACAACATGGTGGCGGCCACCCGAGCGGTCCGTGCGCGCATCCGTGTGAACATTCCCGGGTAGGTACCGAGACGCGGAACGGCCCTGCCGGAACACCGACAGGGCCGTTCGGGCATCGGGAGATCAGACCGAGCGCAGCACCGCGACGATTTTGCCGAGGATCTCGGCGTGGTCTCCGACAATGGGTTCGAAGTTGGTGTTGCGCGGCAGCAGCCAGATGTGCCCGTCTCGCTGGCGGAAGACCTTCACCGTTGC
This sequence comes from Cryobacterium algoritolerans, assembly GCF_004402785.1. Taxonomy (GTDB): domain Bacteria; phylum Actinomycetota; class Actinomycetes; order Actinomycetales; family Microbacteriaceae; genus Cryobacterium; species Cryobacterium algoritolerans. The sequence goes on along the minus strand of NZ_SOFP01000043.1, from coordinate 32,792 downwards.
CTCGCCATCGAGCATGGCCGCAACGATCTCGCCGTTCTCGGCTGTCTTCTGCTGGCGGACGACCACCCAGTCCCCGTCGCAGATGGCGGCGTCGATCATAGACTCGCCGACGACTTTGAGCATGAACAGTTCGCCCTTTCCGACCAGCTGGCGGGGGAGCGGGAAGATCTCGTCGATCATCTGGTCGGCCATGATCGGCACGCCGGCCGCGATCCGGCCGACCAGCGGCACCATGGCCGCATCGCCGACCTGCACGCCCGACTGGTAGCTTTCCGCGCTGCCCGCGGGCACGTCCTCGGGCGGCTGCGGAATTTCGATCAGGACCTCCAGAGCCCGTGGGCGATTCGGGTCGCGCCGGAGGTATCCGCTCAGCTCGAGCTGGTTGAGCTGATGGGTGACGCTCGAGAGCGACGACAGGCCCACCGCGTCACCGATCTCACGCATGCTCGGCGGATAGCCGCGCTGGCTCACCGAGCGCTGGATCACAGCCAGGATGGCGAGCTGTTTCTCGCTGAGGCTCTTGCGCCGCCTGGTGCCGCCCTTGTCGCGGGGACCGCTGCTGTCCTGCGTCACGATGTCGCTCCTCGTCTCGGTGTACCCGGTCTTCTCGGCGGTGGAAGCCGCCACTGTACTGGAATGTCGGTGGTGTCTGGTTGAGTCAATCCAGACAGTCGAAACTGTATCCACATCGAGCCTGATAGACAAACATTCATTCGAGTGTGTCGCGGTATTTTTCGAGAAACAACGGAAATTTCTCTTGATTGTTCGAAGAATCGAATATATATTCGGAACATAGGTTCGCATCCGGCTCTCCCGGCCGAGAGCCGGATGCGTTTTTACACAGGAGGTTCAACATGAGCACCGCTATCGGAATGACTACCGGCGCACGCAACGGGGCACTCGACCTGGGCGTCGCCGTCGGCCAGGTGCGCACGCAGATGCGCACCCAGATGCGAACCGGCCACACCCGGCTGCACCTCACACGGCGCGGTCGAGTCGTGTTCACGACGCTCGCGGCGATTCCCCTCGCCGCCGTCGCCCTCGCCCTGGCCCTCAACGGTGGGATCGCGGCGGCCGAGGGCGCCAACAACGTTGCGACCAACAGCGGTGCTGTCACGGTCGCCGACGTTGCCACCGTCTTCGACTACGTCACGATCCAGTCCGGCCAGTCCCTCTGGCAACTGGCCGAGACCATCGCCCCGACCTCCGACCCGCGAGACGTGATCGCCGAAATCGTGAGCCTGAACCAGCTGCCCTCCGAGAACGTGCAGCCTGGTCAGCGCCTGGCCCTGCCGGTCAGGTTCTGATTTAGTTGCACATCCGGGGAGCACCCGGGTGTCCCCGGTAGCATTGGGGAAGTGACCAGTCTCAACGACCTGCCCCTCCGCGACAATCTGCGCGGACTCACCCCCTACGGTGCTCCCCAGCTGCACGTGCCCGTGGCCCTAAACGTGAATGAGAACACGCATGGGATCCCCGACCCCGTTGCCAGCGACATTGTCGCGGCGATGGCCGAGGCCATCCGCACCATCAACCGCTACCCCGACCGCGAGTTCACCGAGCTGCGGGAGTCGCTCGCCCGCTACCTCGGCCATGGTCTGACCCGGGAGAATATCTGGGCGGCCAACGGCTCGAACGAGGTGTTGCAGCAGGTGCTGCAGGCCTTCGGCGGCCCGGGCCGGTCGGTCCTCGGCTTCGCACCGACGTATTCGATGTATCCCCTGCTCGCCTCCGGCACCGGAACCCGCTGGATTGCCGGCACCCGTGACGCCGATTTCGAGCTCACGCCGGCGACCGCAACAGGCTGGGTCGACAAGGTGGCGCCCGACCTCGTCTTCCTCTGCTCACCGAACAACCCCACTGGCACTCCGCTGTCGCTCGACACGATCGCGGCGGTGTACGACGCGACCGACGGAATCGTCGTCGTCGATGAGGCCTACGCCGAGTTCGGCCCGTCCGACGCTCCGAGCGCGCTCACCCTGCTGCCCGGACGGGAAAGGCTCTTCGTCTCCCGCACCATGAGCAAGGCGTTCGCATTCGCCGGCGCGCGGGTCGGTTACCTTGCCGCCGACCCTGCGGTGACGGATGCCCTCCGCCTGGTGCGTCTGCCGTACCACTTGTCCGCCCTCACCCAGGCCGCCGCGATCGCTGCCCTGGCCCACAGCGCCGAGATGCTCGCCATGGTCGACGATATCCGCGGTCAGCGTGACAGGCTCATCATCGAATTGGCCGCCCTCGGCTACCGCCCCCTGCGCAGCGCAAGCAATTTTGTCTTGTTCGGCGGGGTGGACGACCCCAGGGGCACCTTCGAGGCCCTGTTGGCGGAGGGGATATTGGTGCGCGACGTCGGAATTCGGGGGCACCTGCGCGTCACGGCGGGCACCGAGGCGGAGACGAGCGTCTTCCTCGAGGCGCTGGCCGGGCTCGCGCAGCACTCCGCCGCCGTGCCCAATAAACTGTTGGAATGAGCCTGACTCCCACGACCTCCTCGCCCCGCGTCGCCCACCTTCAGCGGGAGACCAGCGAGTCGAGCATCGACCTGACGCTCAACCTGGACGGCACGGGAGTCTCGGACATCCAGACCTCCGTTCCCTTCTACGACCACCTGCTGACCGCGTTCGCGAAACACTCGCTGACCGACCTCACCGTGCGTGCCCGCGGCGACATCGAGATTGATGTTCACCATACGGTGGAAGACATCGGCATCGTGCTCGGCCAGGCGATCCGCCAGGCGCTCGGCGACAAGTCGGGCATCTCCCGTTACGGCGACGCCCTCGTGCCGCTCGACGAGGCCCTCGTGCAGGCCGTCGTCGACATCTCCGGCCGCCCGTACCTGGTGCACCTCGGCGAGCCGGCCGGCTTCGAATTCCACCTGATCGGCGGCCACTTCACCGGCTCGATGGTGCGCCATGTCTTCGAGGCGATCTCGTTCAACGCCGGCCTGACCGTGCACATCACCGTGCAGGGCGGCCGCGACCCGCACCACATCGCCGAAGCCGAATTCAAAGCGTTCGCGCGAGCGTTCCGCCAGGCGAAGGCTCTGGACCCGCTCGTCTCCGGCATCCCGTCGACGAAGGGTGCGCTGTGAGCCGTGTCGTCGTATTCGACTACGGAACGGGCAACGTGCACTCGGCCGTCAAGGCGCTCGAACTGGCCGGGGCGGAGGTCACGCTGACCGGGGACCGGAAGCTTGCCCTCGAAGCCGACGGACTCGTCGTTCCGGGAGTCGGGGCGTTCAGCGCGGTCATGACCGCCCTCAAGGCCGTGCGTGGCGACGAGATCGTCGACCGCCGGATCGCCGGCGGCCGTCCCGTCCTCGGCATCTGCGTGGGCATGCAGGTGCTCTTCGAACATGGCGTCGAACGCGGCCTGGACACCGAGGGGCTGGGCGAATGGCCCGGTACCGTCACCCGCCTGGAAGCGCCCATCCTCCCGCACATGGGCTGGAACACGGTCAGGCCCGATGAGGACTCGGTGCTGTTTCGGGGCATCGAAGACGAGCGGTTCTACTTCGTGCACTCCTATGCGGCGCAGGAATGGACCCTCGAGGTCATGCCGCCGTTCCCGAGGCCCAGGCTGACCTGGGCCGAACACGGCGTCCCGTTCCTGGCCGCGGTCGAGAACGGTCCGTTGTCAGCCACCCAATTCCACCCGGAGAAGTCCGGGGAGGCAGGCATCCGCCTGCTCTCCAACTGGCTCGGTTCGCTCCGCGACTAGCCGGTGGCGTTGCCTGACCCTGGGTGCCGCGCGCCCCACCCCGATTTGAGGACTCCCATGACTGATCACATCCCCACCCCGCGTCTCGTACTCCTGCCTGCCGTCGACGTGGCGGGGGGCAGGGCCGTGCGCCTGACCCAGGGCGAGGCGGGCACCGAGACCAACTACGGCGACCCGGTCGACGCGGCCCTGGACTGGGCGCGGCAGGGCGCCGAGTGGATCCACCTGGTCGACCTCGACGCGGCGTTCGGCCGTGGCAACAACACCGAGGTGATCCGGAACGTGATCCGTGAGGTCACCGGCGTGAGGATCGAGCTCTCCGGCGGCATCCGCGACGACGCGTCCCTCGAGGCCGCGTTGGGCGCCGGCGTCAGCCGGATCAACCTCGGCACCGCGGCGCTCGAAGACCCCGACTGGGCAGCGCGGGTAATCAACGAACACGGCGACGCCGTCGCGGTCGGCCTGGACGTGCGCGGAACGACCCTTGCGGCACGAGGCTGGACCAAGGACGGCGGCGACCTCTGGCAGGTCCTCGCCCGTCTGGAAGACGTCGGCTGCGCCCGGTACGTCGTCACCGACGTCACCAAGGACGGTACCCTGCAGGGCCCCAATATCGACCTGCTCTGCCAGGTGATGGAACGAACCGACCGCCCGGTCGTGGCGTCAGGCGGAATCTCCAGCCTCGCCGACATCGCCGCGCTGCGTGAGCTCGTCCCGCTCGGCCTCGAAGGAACTATCGTGGGCAAGGCCCTCTACGCAGGGGCCTTCACCCTGGGCGAGGCGCTGGATGTCGCCGGCGCGTAACCTCGGCTCCATCGGCGAACCGGCCGGTCCTGCCGATTCCGCCGGGCAGCCGTGGGCAGGCCGGGAATTCGAGGCGAACACCCACGCCGACGACGACGGGGCGGCCCCTGAGTCGTTGCTCGCCGCCCTCTCGCGCTTCCGGGCCCGCGAGGCAGGGGAGGAGAGCGTCGTCGACGTCCTTCGCACGGCCCGGCTGCTCATCCCGCTCGTGACGGCACTCGGCGACGCCGGCGTCGGCCCGACCGGGCTCGTGATCGACAAGACCCAGGAACTTTCGATCATCACCGTGGCCGGCCCCGACGGCCGCAGCGTGCTGCCCGTCTTCTCTTCAACGGCCGCGATGCGGTCGTGGAACCCGGAGGCCCGTCCCGTGCCGTCCGACGGGGTGCGGGTGGCGCTGGCGGCGGCCCAGGAGGACACCGACCTCGTGGTCCTGGATCCGACCATCGACACCGAATTCGTCATCCGGCGCCCTGCCCTTTGGGCGATCGCCCAGTCGAAACCGTGGACGCCGAGCTATGCCAGCAGGCAGGTGGCGGATGCCTTCGCCGCGTCGATAGCCACCGAGCTCTCGGTGCTCGGCATCAACCTCAGCGCGGGGGACCCGGAGGCCAGGCTGGACGGCCCCGAACTGACGGTCCGGCTGGAACTGGTCGACGGACTCACGCAGGCCGAACTGGACGCCACCCTCGCCCGGCTCGCCGCTCGTTGGTCGGTCAGCGACGTCATCGCCACCCAGGTCGATTCTCTCCGAGTGCAGCTCAGCGGGTCCGCCTAGGCTGCCGGCGGAAAACGGCGCCCTGTCAGTCGTTTCGGGGAGGATGGTGGTATGACCGAGGTGCTTCAACGATTCTCACCGTCCACCCGCGCGTGGTTCGGTGAGGCATTCACGGCGCCCACCCCGGCACAGCAGGGCGCCTGGGACGCCATCTCCCGTGGCTCGCACGCGCTCGTCGTGGCTCCGACCGGCTCGGGCAAGACGCTCGCGGCCTTCCTCTGGGCGATCGACCGGCTGGCTTCCCGGGCGGCCAGGCCCGCCGATCCCGACGTGGCATCCACCACAACCGTGCTCTACATCTCCCCGCTCAAGGCCCTCGGCGTCGACGTCGAACGCAACCTGCGAGCCCCGCTCGTCGGCATCACCCAGGCCGCGCTGCGCCTCGGGCTGGAGCCCCCCCTGGTGAGCGTGGGCGTGCGCTCAGGCGACACCCCGGCCGCCGAGCGCCGCCGTCTCGTCAAGGCGCCCCCCGACATCCTGATCACCACGCCGGAGTCGCTGTTCCTGATGCTGACCTCGGCGGCGCGCGAGTCGCTGCGGGGCATTGACACGGTCATCATCGACGAGGTGCACGCCGTTGCCGCCAGCAAACGCGGGGCACACCTCGCCGTCTCCCTCGAGCGGCTCGACGACCTGCTTGCCCGTCCGGCCCAGCGGATCGGACTGTCCGCCACCGTGCGCCCGGCCTCCGAGGTCGCCCGGTTCCTCGGCGGTGCCGCGGCCGTGGAGATCGTCTCCCCCACTGCGGGGAAGCGGTTCGACCTGCGCGTGGTGGTTCCCGTCGACGACATGAGCCAGGTCGGCCCGGTCGAACCGAGGGAGGGCCAGGCCGCGGCCGCCACGCCACAGACCGGGTCGATCTGGCCGCACGTGGAAGAGGCGATCGTCGATGAGGTGCTGGCGCACTCGTCCTCGATCGTGTTCGCGAACTCCCGGCGTCTGGCCGAACGTCTCACCGCGCGCTTCAACGAGATCTACACCGGACGGTGCCAGGACGCCGAGGCAGGAGATGACGCTGCAGATCAGGCGGGCAATAACCGCACGGCGTCACCGGATGCTCGCCCAGCCGACCGCGGGACGCCTCGCCAGCCGGCGGAGCTGAACGGCGCCAGCGGCCGGAGCGAGGGCGCGGAACCCGTGCTCGCCCGCGCCCACCACGGCTCGGTCAGCCGCGAACAGCGGGCCATGATCGAGGACGACCTCAAGAGCGGACGGCTCCGCTGCGTGGTGGCCACGTCCAGCCTGGAGCTCGGCATCGACATGGGCGCCGTCGACCTGGTCGTTCAGGTCGAATCGCCGCCGTCGGTTGCGAGCGGACTGCAACGGATCGGCCGGGCCGGTCACCAGGTCGGTGAGATCTCCCGCGGCGTGATCTACCCCAAACACCGCGCCGACCTCATCCACTCCGCGGTCGCCGCGGAACGGATGGTCGCCGGCCTGATCGAGTCCCTGTCCGTGCCTGCCAACCCCCTCGATATCCTTGCCCAGCAGACCGTCGCGGTCACGGCGCTCGAGCCGGTGCAGGTGGAGGACTGGTTCGAAACCGTGCGCCGGAGCGCCCCGTTCCACACCCTGCCGCGTTCCGCGTTCGAGGCGACCCTCGACCTGCTCGCCGGGCGCTACCCCTCCGACCAGTTCGCCGAGCTCCGGCCGCGGATCGTCTGGGACCGGGAGGCCGGAACCCTCACCGGACGGCCCGGCGCCCAACGGCTTGCCGTGACCAGCGGGGGCACGATCCCCGACCGCGGCCTCTTCGGCGTGTTCATGGTCGGCGGCGAACAGAGCGCCGGCCGACGGGTAGGCGAACTCGATGAGGAGATGGTCTACGAGTCCCGGGTCGGTGACGTGTTCGCGCTCGGCGCGACAAGCTGGCGCATCCAGGAGATCACCCACGACCGCGTGCTCGTCGTTCCCGCCTTCGGCGAACCCGGCCGGTTGCCGTTCTGGAAGGGCGACGGCCTCGGTCGGCCCGCCGAACTCGGCGAAGCAATCGGAGCCTTCATCCGGGAGGTCTCCGCGCTGCCGGCGGCGGAGGCCAGAACCCGCTGTGCCGCCGGCGGCCTCGACGACCGGGCGATCACCAACCTGCTGTCCTTCCTGGACGACCAGCGCACTGCGACCAGCCATCTGCCGACGGACCGCACCCTCGTCGTCGAACGGTTTCGAGACGAGCTCGGCGACTGGCGCGTCGTGATGCATTCCCCATTCGGCATGAAGGTGCATGCTCCCTGGGCGCTCGCGGTCGCGGCAAGGGTGAGGGAGCGTTACGGGCAGGAAGGCGGCTGCGTGGCCAGCGACGACGGCATCGTGGCACGCATCCCCGACACCGACTCCGAACCTCCGGGCGCCTCCCTCTTCGTTTTCGACCCCGACGAGCTGGAACAACTCGTCACCGACGAGGTGGGCGGTTCCGCCCTGTTCGCCTCCCGGTTCCGGGAGTGCGCCGCCCGGGCGCTCCTCCTCCCGCGCTACAACCCGGGGACCCGATCCCCGCTCTGGCAGCAGCGCCAGAAGGCGTCGCAGCTGCTCGAGGTGGCCCGCGCCTTCCCGACCTTCCCGATCATCCTCGAAACCATCCGGGAGTGCCTGCAGGACGTCTACGACCTCCCGGCGCTGGTCGGCCTGGCCAGGCGGATCAGCGACCGCACGCTGCGCCTGGTGGAGGTGCAGACGGAGACCGCCAGCCCCTTCGCGGGCACGCTCCTGTTCGGTTACGTGGCGGCCTTCATGTACGAGGGGGACTCCCCGCTGGCCGAACGGCGGGCCACCGCCCTCTCGATCGACTCCGGACTGCTCGCCGAGCTGCTCGGCCGGGTCGAACTGCGCGAGCTGCTCGACCCGGCGGTGATCGAGGCGACCGACGAGGAACTGCAACGACTCACCGACGACCGTAAGGCCAGGGGCATCGAGGGAATCGCCGACCTGCTCCGCGGCCTCGGCCCGCTGACCGTCGACGAGGTGGCCGCCCGGCTCGCGCACAGCCAGGAGCCCGCCACCGGGCAGGGACCAGGCGCCGGCACGGGGCTGCTCGAGCTTGCCGCCGCCAGGCGGGTGCTCCAGGTGAGCTACGCCGGGCGGGACTGGTGGGCCGGGATCGAAGACGCCAGCCGGCTGCGGGACGCCCTCGGAGTGCCGGTGCCGCCCGGGGTGCCGGCCGCGTTCACCGAGCCGGTGCCCGACCCACTCGGCGACCTCGTCAGCCGGTATGCCCGCACCCACGGACCGTTCACCACCGCCGACCTGGCCGACCGCTTCGGGTTGGGTCAGGCCGTCGTTCTCGTGTCCCTGCGCCGCCTTGCCGGGGCGCGCCGGGTGGTCGAGGGCGAGTTTCGCCCGCACGGCAACGGACCCGAATGGTGCGACGCCGAGGTGCTCCGGCGGCTGCGCCGGCGCTCGCTCGCCGCGCTCCGGCATGAGGTCGAGCCCGTCGACCAGGTCACGGTCGGGCGGTTCCTTCCGGTCTGGCAACACGTCGGCGGTCGGCTGCGCGGGATCGACGGCGTCGCATCCGTGATCGAAAAGCTCGAGGGGGCGCGGATCCCCGCCTCGGCCTGGGAATCCCTCGTGCTGCCGGCCCGGGTCTCCGATTACCGGCCGGCCATGCTCGACGACCTCACCAACTCGGGTGAGGTGCTCTGGGCGGGGGCAGGTACCCTCGCCGGCAACGACGGCTGGATCAGCCTGCACCTGGCCGAGACCGCACCGCTCACCCTGCCCGCGCCATTCCCGTTCGAGACGAGCCCGCTCCAGCAGGAGATCCTCGCGACGCTCGGCAGCGGGGGAGGGTTCTTCTTCCGCCAGCTCGCGGATGCCGTGGGCAGCCAGGACGACGCGGGACTCATCGCCGCGCTCTGGGACCTGGTCTGGGCCGGCCTCGTCGGCAACGACACCTTCACCCCGGTGCGGGCGCTCATCGCCGGCGGGCACACCGCCCACAGCACCCGACGGCCGGCTCCACGCGCCCGGTTGCACGGTGGGCGCATCCTGGCCAGGCCGAGCCTGCCGCAGCGGGGTGGACCGCCGACCGTGTCCGGCCGTTGGTCGATCGTGCCCGTCGCGGACGACTCGCCGACCCGGCGTGCGCACGCGCTCGGCGAGACCCTGCTCGAACGGTACGGCGTGGTGACCCGCGGTGCCGTGGCCGGTGAGGGGGTGACCGGCGGGTTCGCGCTCGTCTATCGCACCCTGCGCGGCTTCGAGGAGGTCGGCCGGTGCCGGCGCGGCTATTTCATCGAGGGGCTCGGCGCGGCCCAGTTCGCCACGGTCGGCACAATCGATCGGCTGCGTTCGTTCGTCGAACTCGGTCGGGGCGTCGGAGCGCCCGCCGAGCCGGTGGCGGTCACCCTGGCCGCCACCGACCCCGCGAACCCGTATGGCGCCGTTCTGCCCTGGCCGGCCCTGCCGGAGGGCACCGGCCATCGCCCGGGGCGGAAGGCAGGTGCCCTGGTGGTGATCGTCGACGGCGCCCTCGCACTCTACGTCGAGCGCGGCGGCAAATCCGTGCTCGCCTTCTCCGCGAGCGACCCGGTCCTCACCGCTGCCGCGACATCCCTGGCCCGCACGGTCGCCGCCGGCCGTGTCATCAAACTCGGCGTCGAATCCGTCAACGGGGTCTTCGTGATCGGCACCCCGGCCGGGCAGGCTCTGCAGGCCGCGGGGTTCGACGTCACCCCGAGGGGGCTGAAGCTGCGTGCCTGAGGGTGACACCGTCTTCCGTGCCGCCCGCACCCTCGACGTGGCGCTTGCCGGGGCCAGGCTCACCGGGTGCGACCTCCGCGTGCCCCGGTTCGCCACCGTGGACCTCACCGGCGAAACCGTGCACGACGTGGGCAGCCGCGGCAAGCACCTGCTGATGCGGGTGGGGGAGGCCAGCATCCACTCGCACCTGAAGATGGAGGGGACCTGGCAGCTCTACCGGCCGGGGTCCGCCTGGCGCCGACCCGCGTTCCGGGCCCGCGCCGTGCTGGAGACGGCGGACTGGGTGGCCGTGGGCTTTGACCTCGGACTGCTCGAGGTGCTCCCGCTCGCCCAGGAAGCGGCGAGGCTCGACTATCTCGGCCCCGACCTGCTCGGGCCGGACTGGGACGCGGCCGAGGCGGTGTCCCGCATCCGTTCCCGGCCGGAGCGTGCGGTCGCCGTTGCGCTCGCCGACCAGTCCAACCTCGCCGGGCTCGGCAACGAGTACGTCAACGAACTGTGTTTCTTGCGCGGCCTGGTGCCGACCCGGCCGGTCGGTGAGGTGGCGGATGTCCCGGCGCTGGTGGCCCTGGCCCGTCGCCTGATCCTTTTCAACCGCGACCGCACCGAACGGGTCACCACCGGCGACACCCGCCGCGGCGCCCGGAGCTGGGTCTTCTCCCGAGAAGGCCGACCCTGCCGGCGCTGCGGCGGCACGATTCACCGGGGCCGGCTCGGCCGCTCTGACCTCGAACTGCGCGACACGTTCTGGTGCCCGACCTGCCAGACCTAGCCGCCATCTCGCCGCCCTGATCACCGAGAAGGCCGCCGAACCCACGGTTCGGCGGCCTTCCCGGTCTGGCGCGGCGCTAGTTGACCGGGCCGGTGAACTTCTCGCCCGGGCCCTGGCCGATCGGGTCGGGGATCGCCGAGGCCTCTCGGAAGGCGAGCTGCAGCGACCGCAGGCCGTCGCGCAGGCTCCGCGCGTGCATGTCGGAGATGTCCGGAGCGGCGGCGGTGATCAGGCCGGCGAGGGCCGTGATGAGTTTGCGCGCCTCGTCGAGGTCGGTCTGCGTCTCCGGGTCGTCGGCGAGGCCGACCTTGACCGCGGCCGCGCTCATCAGGTGCACGGAGGCGGTCGTGATGATTTCTACCGCGGCCACATCGGCGATATCCCGGGTGGCTTGAAGTGCTTCCTGCTCGTTGCTACTCGTCACTGAATTCCTCTGTTAGACTCGTCCGGGCTCCGAGATGCGAATCTCGGTACGAAAGTGGATAATCTCCCACCCGCGCATACCGCTTCATTCAGGTTACCGGGTTGTTTACACTCCGCCGCCGCGGCACTGGATCCAACACTGGATTCCAGTTCGCGAAGGTAGACAGGGTGTCGTATGTGGCGTTCGAACGAGTGTTGTTCGGGTTCCGGATGCGCGATTTTCCCCTCTTCGTCTGCGGGCGACATCCGTCGTCAGTTGCAGCCACGATGCATGAGAAGAGGAGAGACGCATCAGCGATCCCCGTACAAATGACCGTATTCGCGTCCCCGAAGTCCGTCTCGTTGGTCCCAACGGCGAACAGGTCGGGGTCGTGGCAATCGATGTTGCGCTGCGTCTGGCACAGGAAGCAGATCTCGACCTCGTCGAGGTCGCGCCGACCTCCAAGCCGCCCGTTGCCAAGATCATGGACTACGGCAAGTTCAAGTACGAGGCTGCGCAGAAGGCCAAGGAGGCCAGGCGCAACCAGGCGAACACCATCCTCAAAGAGGTTCGGTTCCGTCTCAAGATTGATAAGCACGACTACGAAACCAAGCGCAAGCGCGCCGAAGGCTTCCTGAAGGCAGGCGACAAGGTCAAGGCCATGATTCTGTTCCGTGGCCGTGAGCAGTCCCGTCCGGACCAGGGTGTACGTCTGCTTCAAAGATTTGCCGAGGATGTCGCAGAGTTCGGTTCCGTGGAATCGACTCCGATGATCGACGGTCGAAACATGGTCATGGTCATTGGACCTCTGAAGAACAAGTCAGAGGCCAAGGCGGAGGCTAACGCACACAAGGCTGCCGACAAGGCAGAAAAAGTTGCCGATAAGGCTGACAAGGTTGCCGACAAGGCAGCGAAACTGGAGGAAAAAGATGCCTAAGATGAAGACCCACTCCGGGACGAAGAAGCGCTTCAAGGTGACCGGTTCCGGCAAGATCATGAAGCAGCAGGCCGGCCTGCGACACAACCTCGAGGTCAAGAGCACCCAGCGCAAGTCTCGCCTCAACCACGACCAGGTGTTGGCCAAGGCCGATATCAAGGTCATCAAGAAGCTTCTCGGTCGCTAGACCCCGTACCCTTAAGGAACTAGAACAATGGCAAGAGTAAAAAGAGCGGTAAACGCTCACAAGAGCCGTCGCGTCATCCTCGAGCGCGCCAAGGGCTACCGCGGCCAGCGCTCGCGTTTGGTCACCAAGGCCAAGGAGCAGCTGACTCACTCCTTCACCTACAGCTACCGTGACCGCCGTGCACGCAAGGGTGACTTCCGTCGCCTGTGGATCCAGCGGATCAACGCTGCGTCCCGCGAAAACGGCCTCACCTACAACCGCCTGATCCAGGGCCTCGCCCTGGCCGGTATCGAGGTCGATCGTCGCATCCTGGCCGAGCTGGCCGTCAACGAGCCCGCCACCTTCGCGGCCATCGTCGAGAGCGCCAAGGCAGCACTGCCCGCCGACACGTCGGCACCGAAGGTCGCCGCGTAGCCTGCACCCCCGGTAACACGCACTCCTCACGGGAGCGGGCCGAGCGCCCGCTCCCGTTTTGCGTGCGGGCGAGCCGAAACCACCGCGGCCCCGCGCGGCTGATGCCGCCGAGCAGTGCGGCCGGTAAGCTGGTCACATGTTAGATAATCCCCGTTCTCCGCGAGTGCGGGCTGTCGCGAAACTGGCGAATCGAGCCGCGCGCTCCGAGACCGGACTGTTCCTGCTTGAGGGTCCGCAGGCCGTCGCCGAGGCCCTGAGCTACCGCCCCGAACTCGTCGTGGAGCTGTATGCCACCCCGACCGCCCTCGAGCGGTACACCGACATCGCCGACACGGCCGTCGAAGCCGGCGTCGACGTGGAATTCGTTACCGAACAGGTGCTCGAGACCATGGCCGACACGGTCACCCCGCAGGGTTTCGTGGCCGTCTGCCACCAGTTCCCCACCTCGGTCAAGGACATTTTCGCCAATGAGCCGCGCCTGATCGCCATTCTCGAGGAGGTGCGTGACCCCGGAAACGCCGGCACCATCATCCGTGCCGCGGATGCAGCGGGCGCCGACGCGGTCATCCTCACCGGCCGCAGCGTCGACCTGTACAACCCCAAGGTCGTGCGCTCGTCGACCGGGTCGATCTTCCATCTCCCGGTCGCCGTGGGGGTCACCCTCGAAGACGTGCGCGACCGTGCGAAAGAGGCCGGCCTGCAATTATTCGCCGCTGATATCAAGGGAACCGACCTTCTGAAGGCGCGCAACGAGGGGCTGCTCCTTGCCCCGACCGCCTGGCTGTTCGGCAACGAGGCGCGCGGGCTCAGTGAGGAAGATCTCGCCAAGGCAGACCGGTCCATTTCGGTGCCGATCTACGGTCACGCCGAATCGATGAACCTCGCCACGGCGGCCTCCGTCTGCCTCTACGAGAGCGCGTTCGCCCAGCGCAGCTGAGCCTCGATCAGCACGGCCTAGCACAGACTTCGTGGTAGGGCCGTCTTTTTTTTACCCTAGGTTGGGGGTATGGAGCCTACAGATTCAGCGCCGGCTACGTCCAACATCACCGTGCGCCGAGGTGAACCGCTGGTCGTCGTGAAAGACGTCAACAAGAATTTCGGTGACCTGCACGTCCTCAAGAACATCAACACGGTCGTCACCCGTGGCGAGGTCGTCGTCGTCATCGGACCCAGCGGGTCGGGCAAGTCCACCCTGTGCCGGGCAATCAACCGGCTCGAGACCATCGATTCGGGCAGCATCACCATCGACGGCCAGGCGCTCCCCGCAGAGGGAAAGGCGCTCGCGCGCCTCCGCGCCGACGTGGGCATGGTCTTCCAGTCGTTCAACCTCTTCGCGCACAAGACGGTGCTCGACAATGTCACCCTCGGACCCATCAAGGTGCGCGGTCTCTCTCGGGCCGCGGCCGAGGAGAAGGCGATGGCCCTGCTCGAGCGCGTCGGTGTGGCGAACCAGGCGCACAAGATGCCCGCGCAGTTGTCCGGTGGCCAGCAGCAGCGGGTTGCCATTGCCCGGGCCCTGGCGATGGACCCCAAGGTCATCCTGCTCGACGAGCCCACGAGCGCCCTCGACCCCGAGATGATCAACGAGGTGCTCGAGGTGATGATCCAACTTGCCAACGACGGCATGACCATGATCGTCGTAACGCACGAGATGGGGTTCGCCCGAAAGGCGGCCAATCGGGTGATCTTCATGGCCGACGGCGAAATCATCGAAGAGACCACCCCGGAACATTTCTTCACCGACCCCCAGACCGACCGGGCAAAAGATTTCCTGTCCAAACTCATCACGCATTGACCTGAACGACAACTTCTGCGGCGGCGAGTTGCCCCGCACCACGAAAGGAATTCACATGCGCAAGAGAATGACTCTCCTCGCCGTGATCGCAGCATCCGCCCTCGCGCTCACGGGCTGTGCGGGCCCCAACCCGGCAGGCGACGGCGCCTCCGATTCCGCAAGCAAATCACCGTTCACGGTGGCCACCGACGTGTCCCTCACCGGCAGCCCCACCTTCGACGCGATGACGAAGCGGGGCACGGTGAAGGTCGGCGTGAAGGAAGACCAGCCCGGCCTCGGCTACTTGGATGCCGCAACCGGCGAACGCAGCGGCTTCGACATCGAAATCGCGAAGTGGATCGCCGCGTCCCTGGGATTCTCGGCGGACAAGATCACCTTCGAGGCAATCCCGAGCGCCAACCGCGAGTCCGCGATCGTCAACGGTGACATCGATTTCTACGTCGGAACCTACTCGATCAACGACAAGCGCAAGGAACAGGTCGGCTTCGCCGGGCCATACTTCGTCACCGGACAGGGCCTGCTGGTCGCCGCCGGCGACAAGAAGATCACGAGCGAGAAGGACCTCGCGGGAACGACGGTGTGCTCTGCGACAGGCTCGACGCCGATCCAG
This sequence comes from Cryobacterium algoritolerans, assembly GCF_004402785.1. GTDB lineage: Bacteria > Actinomycetota > Actinomycetes > Actinomycetales > Microbacteriaceae > Cryobacterium > Cryobacterium algoritolerans. The sequence goes on along the minus strand of NZ_SOFP01000043.1, from coordinate 17,677 downwards.
AACATCAAGGCGAACTTCCCCGACACGAAGACCACCGAATTCGACACCTACTCGCAGTGTGTCGAAGCGCTCAAAGACGGTTCGGTCAACGCGGTCACGACGGATGCCGCGATCCTGATCGGCTATGCCGCGCAGGATCCCGACAACCTCAAGGTCGTCGGAAAGCCCTTCACCGTCGAGAAGTACGGCGTAGGCATGCCCAAGAGTGACGACGCACTGCGGACATTCACCAACGACATGTTCACCAAAGGCGGAGACACCTGGACGGCGATCTACAACGAAACGCTCGGGAAGTCAGGCACGAAGGTCGAGCAGCCCAAGGTCGAAGCGTACTAGCAACCAGCAAAGTGGCGTTGCCCGATCCGGGCAGCGGCACTCGAATGCCCGGGGTCACCCTGGGCGAACATCAAACGCACTCGCAGGAGAAGGGAAGATCAGGTCATGGAAACTCTGTTCAACAATCTTGACCTCTTCGCGCTCGGATTCCAGAACACCCTTCTCCTGTTCGCGGTCTCGGCGGTGTTCGCCCTCGGCATCGGCATCGTCGTCGGGGCCATGAGGGTGTCGCCGGTGCCGGTCATGCGCGCGTTCGGAACGCTGTACGTCAACCTGGTCCGGAACACACCGCTGACGCTGCTGATGTTCTTCTTCGCGTTCGGCTATCCGAAACTGCACCTCCTCAAACTGCCGTACACGACTCTCGCCATCATCGCGCTGAGTATCTATACCGCCACGTACGTGGCCGAGGTGCTGCGCTCCGGATTCAACACGGTGCCGACCGGCCAGGCCGAGGCGGCACGGGCAATCGGTCTGCCGTTCGTGCAGACGATGACACTGGTGATCATGCCACAGGCCTTCAGGGCCGTGATCCCGCCGATGATGAGTGTCTTCATTGCGTTGCTGAAGAACACCACGGTCGCCGCGGGGTTCTCGGTCGCGGAGGCGGGCGCGATCCGGGCGAATCTTTCCGAACGAGGCGAGCCCGCCATTCTCGTCCTCCTCTGGGTGGCGCTCTTCTTCGTGATCCTGGTGGGAGTCCTGTCCGTGCTGCAGCGTTACCTTGAGCGCCGATGGAGGGTTCTTCGATGACGAGTGTGCTGTACGACGTCCCGGGTCCCCGCGCGATCCTCCGAAACCGCATCCTCGGCGCGATCACGATCGCGGTGGTCGCAGCCGGCATCACCTTTGTCATCTATCGTCTGGCCGACACCGGGCAGTTCTCCGCCGCGAAGTGGAGAGTCTTCACCTTCCCGCTCGTGCAACAGAACATCGGCCTGGCGACGCTCGCCACGCTGAGCGCGTTCGCTGTGGCCGCAGTGGCCAGCCTGCTCCTGGGGCTGGTGCTCTCGATCGGCCGGCTCTCCGACCACGCCTGGCTCCGAGTGCCGTCCACGATCTTCATCGAACTCTTCCGTGCGGTGCCCGTGCTCATCCTGATGATGATCATGTACTACGGACTGCCCCCGCTCGGAGTGAGCTTCGTCACCCCGTTCGTGGCGGTTGTTACCGGCTTGACGCTCTACAACGGGTCTGTGCTCGCGGAGGTGTTCAGGGCGGGAATCGAATCCCTTCCCGCCGGCCAGAAGGAGGCCGCCTACGCGATCGGCCTGCGAAAGAGCGCCGTCATGTCGCTGATCCTCTTTCCCCAGGCGATCCGGGCGATGATGCCCGTGATCATCTCCCAGCTGGTCGTCGTGCTCAAGGACACCGCACTCGGTTTCATCGTCACTTTCCACGAACTGCTGTACCTTGCGAAGTTCTACGGCGCACAGTTCACCTACGGGTCGCCGATCATCCCGGCAACAATCGTGTTCGGCACCATCTATGTGATCCTCTGCCTCGCCCTCTCAGGCCTGGCGAAGTGGGTCGAAGTGCGCAGCCGACGCAGTCGCAGTGGGGTACGGCCCGTGAATGCGGCGAAGGCCGAGTTGGCGGCGAGCGAGATCTAGCCGACGGGGAAGGCCGGACAGGCACCACGCACTAAACTTGTGCCTTGTGTCTGATCCCACCGAAATCTCCGAAGAGGCCGTGACCGCGGCGCTCACCGCCGCGCTCACCGCCATCTCCACCGCCGCCGACTCCGCCGCACTGCGGGTGGTGCGCACAGAGCACGCCGGCGACGCCTCCCCGTTGGCTCGCCTCAACGCGCTCATGCGCACCGTGCCCAACGATCGGAAGGCCGCCGCCGGCAAGCTGGTCGGCCAGGCCAAGAGCCGAGTCAGTCAGGCCCTCGCCGCCCGTGAGGCCGAGATCGGTGAGGCTGAGGCGCAGGCCCGGCTCGCCGCCGAAACGGTGGACGTGACCGCGGCGGCATCCACCTGGCGGCCGGGGGCACGGCATCCGCTCTCCCTGCTGCAGGAGCGTGTCGCCGACGTGTTCGTGGGCATGGGTTGGGAGGTCGCCGAAGGTCCGGAGCTCGAAAGCGAGTGGTTCAACTTCGATGCCCTCAACTTCGACGAGGACCACCCTGCCCGAGCCATGCAGGACACCTTCTTCGTCGGTCCGCCCGAGGCGCACCTCGTGCTCCGCACCCACACCTCCCCGGTGCAGATGCGCGCCCTCCTCGCCCGCGAACTGCCCGTCTACGTCGTCGCGCCCGGCCGCGTCTTCCGCACCGACGAGCTCGACGCGACCCACACTCCCGTGTTCCACCAGATCGAGGGCATCGCCGTGGACAAGGGTCTCACCATGGCGCACCTGCGCGGCACCCTCGACCACTTCGTCAAGGCCATGTTCGGGCCAGAGGCCAAGGTGCGCCTGCGCCCCAACTACTTCCCGTTCACCGAGCCGAGCGCCGAACTCGACCTCTGGCACCCGACCTTCAAGGACGGTGCGCGCTGGATCGAGTGGGGCGGCTGCGGCATGGTCAACGCCAATGTGCTCCGCTCGGCGGGGATCGACCCCGAGGTGTACTCCGGTTTCGCGTTCGGCGTCGGCGTCGAACGAGCCCTGATGTTCCGAAATGATGTGAAGGATATGCACGACATGGTCGAAGGCGACGTCCGGTTCAGCCAGCAGTACGGGATGACCGTCTGATGCGTGTACCACTGAGCTGGCTCGGCGAATTCGTCGACCTCGAACCCGGCACCACCCCCGAAGACGTGCACGCCGCGCTGGTGCGCGTCGGCCTCGAGGAAGAAGAGATCCACCGCTTCGACCTGACCGGCCCGATCGTCGTCGGTGAGGTGCTCTCGATCGAACCGGAGGCCCAGACCAACGGCAAAACCATCAACTGGTGCCAGGTGCGTGTCTCGACAAGCTCGACAACCGATAAATCGAAGGTCGAGGATATTCGGGGGATCGTCTGCGGCGCCCACAACTTCGTCGTCGGGGACAAGGTCGTCGTGACCCTGCCCGGCGCGGTGCTGCCCGGACCGTTCCCGATCGCGCCGCGTAAGACCTACGGCCACGTCTCCGACGGCATGATCGCCTCGGCCCGCGAGCTTGGCCTCGGCGACGAGCACGACGGCATCCTGCGCCTGGCCGCCCTCGGCCTCGATGCCCCCGTCGGCACGGATGCGATCGCCCTCCTCGGCCTCGACGACACCGCCGTGGAGATCAACGTCACCCCTGACCGCGGCTACGCGTTCTCGATCCGCGGCGTCGCCCGCGAATACGCGCACGCCACCGGGGTGAGCTTCCGCGACCCCGCCCTCGCCGTGGTCCCTGCCCCGTCCTCGGTCGAGTTCGTCGTGACCATCGACGACCAGGCCCCGATCCGCGACCGGATCGGCGCCAGCGTCTTCGTCACCCGTGCCGTGCGCGGCGTCGACCCGACCCGGCCGTCTCCGGCCTGGCTGATCGCCCGGCTGAAACTGGCCGGCATCCGTTCGATCTCGCTGATCGTCGACGTGACCAACTACGTGATGATCGAGCTCGGCCAGCCGATCCACGCGTACGACCTCGACGCGCTGACCGGCGGCATCACCGTGCGCCGTGCGGGCACGGGTGAGAAACTCACCACCCTGGACGAGGTCACCCGCACACTCAATTCGGAAGACCTCCTGATCGCCGACGAATCCGGGCCGATAGGCCTGGCCGGGGTGATGGGTGGGCAGACCACCGAGATCGGGTCGACCACCACCAACGTGCTGGTTGAGGCCGCGAACTTCGACCCGGTGTCGATCGCGCGCACCGCGCGTCGGCACAAACTCCCCAGCGAGGCCTCCCGCAGGTTCGAACGCGGCGTCGACCCTGCCGTCGCCGCCGTCGCCGCGGCCAGGGTCGTGCAGCTGCTGGTCGAACTCGCCGGGGGAGTGGCCGACGACCTCGGCTCCCTGCACGACGCGACCCCGGCCGCCGAGCCGATCTTTCTCCCGACCGGGTTCATCTCCGGCCTGATCGGACTCGCCTACACCCTCGAGGAGGTGCGCACCTCGCTGGCCGAGGTCGGCGCGTCGCTCGAGGAGACCGAGGGCGGACTGAGCGTCAGCGCGCCGAGCTGGCGTCCAGACCTGACCGACAAGTGGACCCTGGCCGAGGAGGTCGCCCGCATCGTCGGCTACGACCGCATCCCCTCGGTGCTGCCCGTCGCGCCGCCCGGGCGCGGCCTCACCCGGACCCAGGCGCTTCGACGCCAGGTCGCGCAGACCCTCGCAGCCGCCGGCCACACCGAGGTGCTCGCCTACCCGTTCGTCGCGGAGAAGGCCAACAACCTGTTCGGCGCCGCGGTCGGCCCGGTCGCGCCGCAGATGCGGGTCGCGAACCCGCTCGACGGCGAGGCGCCGTTCCTGCGCACGTCGATCCTGCCCGGGCTGCTCCAGATCGCACACCGCAACCGATCCCGCGGCCTGACGGACCTGGCCATCTTCGAGCAGGGCCAGGTCTTCCGGCCCGGTGCCGGCGTCGTCTATGGCCGCACCGTCGTGCCGCCCGGCGCCGTGCGTCCCAGCGCCCGCCTCGAGGCCGAACTGAATATGGGTATCCCGCCGCAGCCGTTCTCCGTCGGTGTCGTGCTCACCGGCAACGCCCGCCGGCAGCAGCCGGGCCGCCCGGCCGTGGCTGCCGGCTGGCAGGACGCCCTCGTCGCTGTGCAGCAGGTTGCCCTGGCCACCGGGGTGGCCATCCAGGTCCGGCAGGGCTCTCACCAGGCGATGCACCCCGGGCGCACGGCCGAACTGTTCGTGACGACGGATGCCGGCGTCGTGTCCGTCGGCTTCGCCGGCGAGCTGCTCCCGGCCATCGCCCGCGGTTTCGACCTTCCCGCGGTCGTCGCGGTCGCCGAAATCGACCTCAGCGTGGTCTTCGACCACGCCGACGCCGAACTCCAGGCCACCCCGATCCGCACCATGCCGGCCGCCACGCAGGACCTGTCCCTCGTGGTCGACACCGTCGTCCCCGCGGGGGAGGTGCTCCAGGCCGTGATCGAAGGCTCCGGATCGCTTCTCGACCACGCGGAGCTCGTCGACGACTACCGCGGCGCGGGCATCCCGTCCGGCCGCAAGTCGCTGACCTTCGCCCTGCGGTTCCGGGCCGCCGATCGCACCCTGACTGCGGCAGAGGCCAGCGACGCCAAGCTCGCCGGGGTGGCTGTCGCGGCCGCCCGCTTCGGCGCGACCCTCCGCGAGTAGCCCGGCAACCACCCCGCCGCACCCCGAATCTCCCCTGTCACGCAAGAAAGCTGCGTCGACGCCGATTCTCGGCGGCACGGGGCGGCGCGCTAAGTTTGACGCATGGCTTTTTCGGTGGCGGTTGCGGGCGCGAGCGGCTACGCGGGCGGGGAATTGCTCCGGCTCCTGGCCGCGCATCCCGAATTCGAGGTGCGCACGGTCACCGCGCACAGCAACGCCGGGCAGCGGCTGATTGACGCACAGCCGCACCTGCGTTCCCTCGCCGGGCTCACCCTCGTCGACACGACGGCCGAGACCCTGGCCGGACACGACGTGGTCTTCCTCGCCCTGCCGCACGGGGCATCCGGCGCCCTGACGGCCGGGCTGCCGCCCGAGACGCTCGTCGTCGACTGCGGCGCCGACCACCGGCTGGAGAGCGAGGCCGCCTGGGCTGCGTTCTACGGCGGCGACTACTACGGGGCCTGGGCCTACGGGGTGCCCGAGCTTCCGGTTCCCGGCGGGCAGCAGCGCACCCGGCTCGTCGGTGCGCGCCGGATCGCCGCGCCGGGCTGCAACGCCAGCACGGTCGCCCTGGCGCTGGCGCCGGGGATCCGCTCCGGTGTGATCGAACCGGAAGACCTCGTCGCCGTGCTCGCCGTCGGCCCGTCCGGCGCCGGCAAGAGCCTCAGGCTGCCCAACCTCGCCGCCGAGATCCTCGGTTCGGCCAACCCCTACGCGGTCGGCGGGCTGCACCGGCACATCCCGGAGATCCAGCAGAGCCTGGCCTGGGCCGGGGCCGCGAACCCCACCATCTCGTTCACCCCGGTGATCGTGCCGATGTCCCGCGGCATCCTCTGCACCGCGACGGCCCGGATCGTGCCGGGCACGTCCGACGCTGACGTGCGCGCCGCGTGGCAGAGTGCCTACGCCGACGAACCGTTCGTGCACCTGCTGCCGGAGGGCCGGTTTCCGCGCACCAACGACGTCCTCGGTGCCAACACGGCGCTGATCGGCCTTGCCATCGACCACGCCGTCGGCCGGGTGATCACCGTCACCGCCGTCGACAACCTCGCCAAGGGAACCGCCGGCGCCGCCATCCAGTCCGCCAACATCGCCCTGGGTCTCCCGGAGACCCTCGGGCTGAGCACGAATGGAGTTGCCCCGTGAGCGTCACCGCCCCCGCCGGATTCACCGCAGCCGGAGTCACCGCAGGCCTGAAGAAATCCGGCGGTCTCGACCTCGCCGTGGTGCGGAACCTCGGCCCGCTCACCAGTGCCGCCACCGTCTTCACCACCAACCGCTGCAAGGCGAACCCGGTCATCTGGAGCGAGCAGGTGATGCGCGGCGGAGTGGTCCGTGCGATCGTGCTGAACTCCGGCGGCGCCAACTGCTACACCGGCAGCACCGGCTTCCAGACCACCCACGCCACGGCGGAGGCCGTCGCCGACCGCCTCGAGATCTCCGCCGGCGAGGTGCTCGTCTGCTCCACCGGCCTGATCGGCGAGCAGCTCGACCTGGGCAAGCTCACCGCCGGGATTTGGGATGCCTCCCTCGCCTTGCACGCCGACACCGCGACATCCGCCAACGCCGGACTCGCCGCCGCACAGGCCATCATGACCACCGACACGACGCCCAAGCAGTCCGCGCAGACCGCGCCTGCCGGCTGGACCATCGGCGGCATGGCCAAGGGCGCAGGCATGCTCGCGCCCGGCCTGGCCACCATGCTCGTCGTGCTCACCACCGACGCTGTCCTCGACTCCCTCCAGCTCGACGCGGCCCTCCGCCAGGCCACCCGGGTCACTTTCGACCGGCTCGACTCCGACGGATGCATGTCGACCAACGACACCGTCACCCTCCTCGGCTCCGGGGCGAGCGGGGTGGCCGCCGACCCGGCCGAATTCGCGGCCGCGCTCACCGCCATCTGCCAGGACCTCACCCTGCAGCTGCAGGCCGACGCCGAGGGCTCGGCCCACGACGTCGCGATCGTGGTGCAGGGCGCCAACTCGGAGGCCGACGCCGTCGCCGTTGCCCGGGCCGTGTCCCGCAGCAACCTGTTCAAGACAGCCATCTTCGGCAACGACCCGAACTGGGGCCGGGTGCTCGCCGCGGTCGGCACCACCCAGGCGGTCTTCGACCCCTACGGGATCGACGTCTCGATCAACGGTGTGCAGGTCTGCACGGCGGGGGAGCCCGACCAGCCGCGCGAGCTGGTCGACCTCACCGCGCGGGCGGTCACCGTGCTCATCGACCTGCACGCGGGCGCCGCGACGGCCACGATCTGGACCAACGACCTCACTCACGCCTACGTCGAAGAGAACAGCGCGTACTCGAGTTGATCCCGTCGACCTCCTTCGCCGACGACGGCCCCGCATCCCGCGAAGCCGGCGACGCCCCGGACCGCGAGTCCAACAGCCGGGCCGAGGCGGCCGTCAAGGCAGCGACCCTGATCGAATCCTTGCCCTGGCTCAAGCGGTTCCACGACCAGATCATCGTGGTCAAATTCGGCGGCAACGCCATGGTCAGCGAGGAACTCCAGCGGGCCTTCGCGGAGGACATGGTCTACCTGCGCTATGCCGGCATCCGCCCCGTCGTCGTGCACGGCGGCGGCCCGCAGATCTCCGCCATGCTCGACCGCCTCGGCATCGAGAGTGAGTTCCGCGGCGGCTACCGGGTGACCACACCCGAAGCCATGGACGTCGTGCGGATGGTGCTCACCGGGCAGATCAACCGCGAGCTGGTCAGTCGCATCAACGAACACGGCCCCCTGTCGGCGGGGCTGTCCGGAGAGGACGCCGGGCTCTTCCAGGGGCGTCGCCGCGGCACGGTCATCGATGGTGAAGAGGTCGACCTCGGTCTCGTCGGCGACGTGATCGGCGTCGACCCCGCGGCCGTCCTCGCCCAGCTCACGGCCGGCCGAATCCCGGTGGTGTCCTCGATCGCACCGGACTCGGATGTTCCCGGCCAATCTCTGAACATCAACGCCGACGCCGCCGCGGCGGCCCTGGCCATCGCCCTGAACGCCGCGAAGCTCGTGATCCTCACCGATGTCGCCGGACTCTACAGCGATTGGCCCAACCGGGACTCGCTGGTGTCCGTGATCGACGCCGACACCCTGCGCCGACTGCTGCCAGACCTCGAATCGGGCATGATCCCGAAGATGACCGCCTGCCTCGATGCGGTCGACGGCGGGGTCGCGAAGGCCGCGATCATCGACGGGCGGGTGCCGCACTCGATCCTGCTCGAGGTCTTCACCGGCAGCGGAATCGGAACCGAAGTGGTCCCCGTATGACCGGCCAGGGCAGTCCGAACCCAGGCGCCACCCACCCAGGCCCCACCGACCCAGGGACACCGATTCCAGGCATGACCGCCGCCGACCCGCACCCTCAGACCCAGCAGACCCCGGCCGAGCAGACCCCGGGAACCGAGCACTGGCAGGAACGCTTCGGCGCGGCCATGATGCGCACCCTTGCCACCCCGCTGGCGATGCTCGTCCGCGGGGAGGGCTGCTACGTCTGGGATGAGAAGGGGAAGAAATACCTCGACTTCCTCGCCGGCATCGCCGTGAACTCTCTCGGCCACGCCCATCCCGACCTCATCGCGGCGGTCACCCAGCAGGTCGGCCGCGTCGCCCACGTCTCCAACTACTTCACCTCGCCGCCGCAGCTCGAACTGGCCGAGCGGCTCAAACGCATCACCGGGGCCGGCGAGGCCGGTCGGGTCTATTTCTGCAATTCCGGCGCCGAAGCCAACGAGGCCGCGTTCAAGCTGGCCAGGCTCAACACGGCCGGCGGGAAGCGCAGCCGGATCCTCTCCCTGCACGAATCGTTCCACGGCCGCACCATGGGCGCGCTCGCGCTCTCGGGCAAACCAGCCATGCGAGAGGCGTTCCTGCCAGTGCCCGGCGGGGTCGAACACATCCACAGCACCATCGGAGCACTCGAGGCGGCCATCGACACCACCGTCGCCGCCCTGTTCCTCGAACCGGTCAAGGGCGAGGCCGGCGTGATCGACCTGCCGACCGGTTTCCTCCGCCGCGCCAGGGAACTCTGCACCCGGCACGGCGTGCTCCTCATCATCGACGAGGTTCAGACCGGCGCGGGCCGCACCGGCGCCTGGTTCGCGTTCCAGCACGACGGCATCACACCGGATGCCATCACCATCGCCAAGGGAATCGGCGGTGGCCTGCCGATCGGCGCTCTGGTCACCTACGGTGCAGCCTCTGAGCTCTTCAGCCGCGGCCAGCACGGCTCGACCTACGGCGGCAACCCGCTCGTCACCGCCACCTCAAACGCCGTGCTCGGCGTGATCGAACGTGATGGTCTCGTCGCCAACGCCGCACGGCGCGGCGAGCAGTTGAGGGAGATCCTCGCCCGGTTCGCATCGCCGCACATCACCGAGGTGCGCGGCCGCGGCCTTCTGATCGGGATCGGGCTGGCTGAACCGGTCGCGCTCCCTCTTGCGGCCGCGGCCCTGGCCGAGGGCCTGATCGTGAACGCGGCCAACGAGTCGACCATCCGGCTGGCCCCGCCGCTCATCGTCGGCGACGGCGAACTGGACGATTTCGAGCACCGTTTCGGCCTCGCCCTGGCCAGCCTCTAGAGTTGTTCAATTCCTCAATCCACCGAAAGTGACCCCGTGACCCGCCATTTCCTGCGCGACGACGACCTCTCACCGGCCGAACAGGCCGAGATCCTCGACCTGGCACGGGTGCTCAAGCGAGACCGATTCGCGGTCAAGCCGCTTGCCGGTCCGCAGACCGTCGCCGTGATCTTCGACAAGTCCTCGACCCGCACCAGGGTGTCCTTCGCGGTCGGCATCGCCGACCTCGGCGGCAGTCCGCTCATCATCACCACCGCCAGCAGTCAACTCGGCGGTAAGGAGACCGCCTCCGACACGGCCAGGGTGCTCGAGCGCCAGGTCGCCGCGATCGTCTGGCGCACCTACGGCCAGGCCGGCCTCGAGGAGATGGCCCTCGGCACCACGGTCCCCGTCGTCAACGCGCTCTCCGACGATTTCCACCCCTGCCAGTTGCTCGCCGACCTGCTCACCATCCGCGAACACCGCGGCGACCTTGCAGGTCAGACCCTGGCCTTCCTCGGAGACGGCGCCTGCAACATGGCCCAGTCCTACCTCCTCGCCGGCGCCACCGCCGGCATGCACGTGCGCATCGCCTCGCCGGCCGGCTACACGCCCGACGCGCAGGTGGTACAGGATGCCGCGGCCATCGCCGCGCGCACCGGAGGCTCCGTCACGCTCTTCACCGATCCGGCCGAAGCCGTGGCCGGCGTTGACGTGGTCGTCACCGACACCTGGGTGTCGATGGGCAAGGAAGAGGAGAAGGCAGACCGCCTCGCCACCCTCGGCGCCTACCGCGTCGGCTCCGACCTGCTCGCGCTCGCCCGACCGGACGCCCACTTCCTGCACTGCCTGCCCGCCGACCGCGGCTTCGAAGTGACCGCCGACGTCATCGACGGCCCGCAGAGCATCATCTGGGACGAGGCGGAGAACCGCCTCCACGCCCAGAAGGCCCTTCTCGTCTGGCTCCTCCGCCAGAACGACGCGCACTGACACCGTTAAACTTGAACTGAACAATCTTTAGGGAGAACCATGGCTGAACGTGTTGTGCTCGCATACTCCGGTGGACTTGACACCTCGGTTGGCATCGGCTGGTTGAAGGACGCGACCGGCAAGGAGGTCGTGGCCCTCGCCATCGACGTCGGACAGAGCGGCGAGGACATGGACCTCATCCGCCAGCGCGCCCTGGACTGCGGCGCCGTCGAGGCCATCGTCGTCGACGCGAAGGAAGAGTTCGCCAGCGACTACGTCGTCCCGGCTCTCAAGGCCAACGCCCTCTACCAGAAGCGTTACCCTCTCGTCTCCGCGCTCAGTCGCCCGCTGATCGCCAAGTACCTCGCGTCCACGGCCAAGGAACTCGGCGCGGACAGCGTGGCGCACGGCTGCACCGGCAAGGGCAACGACCAGGTCCGCTTCGAAGCGGCCGTCGCCGCCCTCGCACCGGAGCTCACCTCGCTCGCCCCCGTTCGCGACTTCGCGCTGACCCGCGACAAGGCCATCGAGTACGCGGCGCTGCACAACCTGCCGATCGCGCAGTCGAAGAAGAGCCCGTACTCGATCGACCAGAACGTCTACGGTCGCGCCGTGGAAACCGGCTTCCTCGAAGACCCGTGGAACGCACCGATCGAAGACCTCTACACCTACACGCAGGACCCGTCGATTCCGCGCGAGCCCACCGAGGTCGTCGTCTCCTTCGACCAGGGTGTCCCCGTCGCCATCGACGGCGTCGCCGTCACGCCGCTGCAGGCCATCGAAATGATGAACCTGCTCGCCGGCAACCAGGGCGTCGGCCGCATCGACATCGTCGAGGACCGCCTCGTCGGCATCAAGAGCCGCGAGGTCTACGAGGCCCCCGCCGGCATCGCCCTGATCGCCGCGCACGAAGAGCTCGAGAACATGACCGTCGAGCGCGACCTGGCCCGCTACAAGCGCGGCGTCGAGTCCAAGTGGGCCGAGCTCGTCTACGACGGCCTGTGGTTCTCCGGCCTCAAACGCGCCCTCGATGTCTTCATCGACGAGACGCAGAAGCACGTCACCGGCGACATCCGCCTGAAGCTGCACGCCGGCACCGCCGTCGTCACCGGGCGCAAGTCCGGCGAGAGCCTCTACGACTTCAACCTCGCCACCTACGACACCGGCGACACCTTCGACCAGTCGATGGCCAAGGGCTTCATCGAGCTGTGGTCGCTGCCGAGCAAGATCTCCGCCCGCCGCGACCTCGCCGGCAAGTAGGGGCAACGCGTGGCTGCCGACGAGAACCCGAACCGCGCGGGCAAGGCGGGCGCCCTCTGGGGCGGCCGTTTCGCCGGCGGCCCGTCGCCCGAACTGGCGAAGTTGAGCAAGTCGACCCAGTTCGACTGGCCGCTTGCCCCGTACGACATCCGCGGCTCCAGGGCGCACGCTCGCGCCCTCGCTGCGGCCGGCTACCTCACCGGCGAGGAGCTCACGGCCATGGTCGCCGGCCTCGACGAACTGGCGGATGCCGTCGCCTCCGGCCGGTTCCAGCCTGCCGAGACCGACGAAGACGTTCACTCCTCGCTGGAGCGCGGCCTGATCGACATCGTCGGCGTCGAACTCGGCGGCAAGCTGCGCGCCGGGCGCAGCCGCAACGACCAGGTGGCGACCCTCGTGCGGATGCTGCTGCGGGACAAGGCGGTCACCATCTCCACCCACGTGATCGACCTGATCGACGCGCTCGCGTCGCAGGCCGAGGCGAACGAGCACGCGATCATGCCCGGCCGCACCCATCTGCAGCACGCCCAGCCGGTGCTCCTCGCGCACCACCTGTTCGCGCACTGCTGGCCGCTTGTGCGCGACCTCGAACGCTTCACCGACTGGAACAAGCGGGCCGATTTCTCGCCCTACGGTTCCGGCGCCCTGGCCGGCAACACCCTGGGCCTCGACGCCCGGCTCGTGGCCGCCGCCCTCGGCTTCAGCGCCGTGGTGGAGAACTCGATCGACGGCACCGCGAGCCGCGACCTCGTCGCCGAATTCGCGTTCATCACCGCGCAGATCGGCATCGACCTGTCCCGCCTGGCCGAGGAGATCATCCTCTGGAACACGCGCGAATTCGGTTTCGTCACCCTCGACGACGGCTATTCGACCGGTTCGTCGATCATGCCGCAGAAGAAGAATCCCGACATCGCCGAACTCGCGCGCGGAAAGTCCGGGCGGCTGATCGGCAACCTGACCGGCCTGCTCACCACGCTCAAGGGGCTCCCGCTGGCCTACAACCGGGACCTGCAGGAAGACAAGGAGCCCGTCTTCGACTCGATCGAAACGCTCGAGGTGCTCCTGCCGGCGTTCAGCGGCATGATCGCCACGCTGACCTTCCACACCGACCGGATGGCCGAGCTGGCCCCGGCCGGGTTCTCCCTGGCAACGGATGTCGCCGAGTGGCTGGTCAAGCGGCACGTCAGTTTCCGGGACGCACACGAGATCACCGGTTCGCTGGTCAAGTTCGCCGAGCAGCACGACCTCGACCTGCACGAGGTCGACGACGCGTCCCTGCAGACGATCTCCGCGCACCTCACGCCCGATGTGCGCGAGGTGCTGAGCATCCAGGGCTCGGTCGACCGTCGCGACGGGCAGGCCGGCACCGCGCCCGTGCGGGTCGCCGAGCAGCGCGCCGTGCTGGTGGCGCGGGTGCGCGCGCTCGCCCTCGCCCTCCGGATGTGACCTTCGACCGTCGCCTGCTGGAGCGGCCCGCCGTCGAAGTCGCGCCGCTCCTGCTCGGCGCCGTGATCAGCCGGGCCGGGGTGTCGCTCCGCGTCACCGAGGTGGAGGCCTACCTCGGCGACGGCACCGATCCCGGCTCTCACGCGTTCCGTGGCCGCACTCCGCGCAACGCGGCGATGTTCGGTCCGGCCGGGCACCTGTACGCCTACTTCAGCTACGGCATGCACGTCTGCGCGAACGTCGTCTGCTCGCCGGAGGGCGAGGCCTCCGCGGTGCTCCTGCGGGGCGGGGAGATCGTCGCGGGCGCGGCCGAGGCCCGGCTGCGCCGCAGCACCGCGAAGTCGGACCGGGATCTCGCCCGCGGACCGGCGAGGCTCACGCTCGCGCTCGGCATCAGCCTGGCCGAGAACGGCGCCGACCTCGCCGAGGACCCGTTCGACCTCACCCTGCCGGCCCGCCCGGCCGTGTTCCTGGCCGGGCCGCGCACCGGGGTCAGCGGCGCCGGCGGGGGAGCCGAGTACCCGTGGCGGTTCTGGCTCCCGGACGATGCGTCGGTGTCGCCCTACCGGCGGCATCCGAAACTCGCTCCCGCGACGGGCTGATCGCTCACCTCGCGGCGCACGTTTGCGAACCCGGCGCACGATCTGCCGTGCGCCCGGTTCCGCAACCTGTGCCGCGACGAAGGAATCGCCTACGCGGTGGCGAGCCTGACCAGGGCGGCGCACGCGCACGCCCAGATCAGGCTGGCGAAGGTTCCGATGATGAACCGCTCCCTGGCCTCGGCCGCGGCCAGTTCGGTGAAGCGCCCGACGCCCTTGATCGCCACGACCACGGCGATCGCCTCGGGGAAACCGGCCAGGATGGCGCCGGTGACGGCGAGCCGCTCGAGGATTCCGATCATCAGGCCTCCTCTCAGCACCTCGTGCACGGTGCCGTCGGCATCCGCCTGGCCCGAGGCTGCGCCTTCGTCGTCACCGACAAGGATGCCGCCGTGCGCGCCGGGCGGGACCGAGTTGTTCGTGGCCAGCCGGAGCGCGAGCACAGCCATCGGGCCGCCGCCCACGACGGAGAGGGCCAGGGCCACCATTGCCAGGACGATGCCGAACGAGCCCGAACCAGCCGGGGCCGGCACCGCGGCGATCACCAGGGCCGCGGCGAGGCCGCCGGCTGACGCGATGGCGTAGTGCTGCTTCTGCTGTCTGAACGCGAGCACGGCGAGGGCGAGCGACCCGGTCGTGACGAGCAGGAGCAGGAGCCAATACAAATAGGCCAGAATCTGGAAAGCCTGGAAATTCATGTGGAAGGTCCTGTTCCTGTCGTCGCGTTGTCGAGGTCCTCCAGCAGCCTAACGAGTGCCGGGCGCGCCGCCTGGTCGACCTTCCAGAGCGCGCTCCGAAGTCTCTGGCTGACCGCCGCGGTCGAAATGCCCAATCGGGCGGCGATCTCCACCTGGGTCAGCCCGGTCTCACGCAGGTCGACCGCGGCCCATCCCTCGGTCGTGCGGCGCTGGCGCAGGAGCAGGAACGTCGCGACGAGGGCTTCGACCTGCCCGCTGTCGAGCACCGGCCGGTGTTCGACCGGCTCGCTGCCTGGCACCGGCCGATGTTCGGGCGCGCCGGTCCGGCCTGACGGTTCGGCGGACTCTGCCGTGAGCCCGAACCGGGTGTCCGTCTTCTTGGCCCGGGTGACCGCGTCACGGGCGCCGACGAACGCCTCCCCGGATGCCTGGCGGGCGGAGTCGGGCAGGGGAGTGCGAACAGTGCCGATGCCGAGACCGATGCTCCAATGTCCGGACCGGTGGAGGGCCAGCACCAGGTCGAGGGTGGGGCAGGCATCCGCCAACAGCATCTGGATCTCATCGCCGGCCGTCTGGTCGGGCGGCAGGATGAAGACATCGTCGAACTCCGCCACGAGCCCGGCGATCATCTCACCGGCGCGGTCGCGGTCATTGCGGCTGTCGATTTGGTCGGCGGTAATCACAAACACGAATGCACCTCCCGAATGGGTCAAAAAGTAAGTTTGGAAGATGAATGTAGCACAATTCGGCTCCTAGACTTAATATCAATCGATCAAGGTTGGAGCGTCGCTTCCGGGCCGTACCGGCACGCTGGTAATCTGGGCAGCGTGTCAGACCCAGCAATCCTCACCCAACAGGCCAACGACCTCACCTTCGACGATGTCTGGGAGGAGATCTCCTGGCGAGGCCTGGTGCAAGTCTCCACCGATCCGACCGAACTCCGCGAGTTGCTGGCCGGTGAGCCGATCACCTTCTATTGCGGTTTCGATCCCACGGCGCCCAGCCTGCACCTCGGCAACCTTGTACAGCTCCTGCTCATGCGGCGCCTCCAGCTCGCCGGGCACCACCCGCTCGGACTGGTCGGCGGGTCGACCGGCCTGATCGGCGACCCCAGGCCGACAGCGGAGCGCACCCTCAATACCAAGGATGTCGTCGCCCAGTGGGTGGGCTACCTCCAGGCCCAGGTCTCCCGGTTCCTCAGCGGGGAGGGCGTGAACGCCGTCACCCTGGTGAACAACCTCGACTGGACCTCGCCGATGAGTGCCATCGACTTCCTGCGCGAGATCGGCAAGCACTTCCGGGTCGGCACCATGCTCAAAAAGGATGCCGTGAGCGCCCGGCTCAATTCCGATGCCGGCATCAGCTACACCGAATTCAGCTACCAGGTGCTCCAGGGCATGGACTTCCTCGAGTTGTACCGCAGCTACGGCTGCGTGCTCCAGACGGGAGGAAGCGACCAGTGGGGCAATCTCACCAGCGGCACCGACCTCATCCGGAAGGCGGAGGGGGAAGGCGTGCACGCCATCGGCACGCCGCTCATCACCAACAGTGACGGCACGAAGTTCGGCAAGAGCGAGGGCAACGCGGTCTGGCTCGACCCCACCCTCACCAGCCCGTATGCCTTTTACCAGTTCTGGCTCAATACCGACGACGCCGATGTGATCTCGCGCCTGAAGGTATTCACGTTCCTCAGCAGGACGGAGATCGAGGAGCTTGAGTCGGCGGTGGCGACCGAGCCGTTCAAGCGGCTCGCCCAGCGAACCCTCGCCGTCGCGGTGACCGGCCTCGTGCACGGTCGGGAGGCGACGGAAGCCGCGATCCAGGCCGCGCACGCCCTGTTCGGGCAGGGCGACCTGGCCGATCTCGACGAGGCAACCCTCGAGGCGGCGCTGCGTGAGCTCCCGAACACGACGACGGCTCCACACGCCACCGTGGTGCAGCTCCTCGTCGACACCGGACTGACGGCAAGCCTGAGCGAAGCCCGGCGCGCCATCAGCCAGGGTGGCGTCTACCTTAACAACGTGAAGGTCTCCGATGAGGCCGAGACGATCGAGAACGCAGTTCTGCCCGGTGGAGTAGCGGTTCTCCGTCGAGGCAAGAAGACCCTGGCCGGCGTCTTCGTCCAGTAGCGCCCGCCCGCTTCGTCCCTGTAGGTGCGCGCCCGTTTCGTCCCTGTAGGTGCGAGCCCGCATCCGCTTTTCCTGAGTGGTTGCGGGCGTGTTCTGGTTCCGCTGTTTGTCCGTCGGCGTGTGTGTGTGATTCGCGAGGGTGCAGTTTTGGCCCTTTGCGTGGGGTTGTGGGGGCGGATTGTGCACTTTCGGGGGTGCGGGGTGCGGGGTGCGGGGTGCGGGGTGGGGTGACACGCCCGGGCGGGGCGGGGTTTTGACGGGTTGGGGTGGGGGCCGTAGTGTCTTCACGTACCCCAAAGGTGCGGAAAGTCGCAGTGCTTCCCGGCCTCAGGTGGGACCATGGTTTTATGGTTTTTCGGTGTGCTGCTCCGGTTGGAGTTTGGTGTGCTGGAGGCCTAGGCTAGTTATTCTCTCCGGTTGGTTTCGTTCGGTTGAGGTTGTGGGTTGTT
>NZ_SOFP01000057.1 GCF_004402785.1 Cryobacterium algoritolerans | reverse complement strand
GCGACGCGGCCGCCGCTCGAGGCGCCGCACCACACCGCCACCGCCGCGGCCATGGTGGGCGGGGGCAGCGGCCGGATCCGCCCCGGTGCGGCGGCGCGAGCCTCCCACGGCGTTCTATTCCTCGATGAGGCGCCGGAGTTCGGTTCGGCCGTGCTCGACGCGCTCCGCCAGCCGCTCGAATCGGGTGTGATCAGTATCCATCGCGCGAATGCCGTGGCCCGGTTCCCGGCCAGGTTCCAGCTGGTGATGGCCGCCAACCCCTGCCCCTGCGGCCGGTACGGGGCCGCTGACCTCGATTGCAGCTGCCCGCCGAGCGCACGGCGGCGTTACCTTGCCCGACTGTCCGGTCCACTCCTGGACCGGATCGACATCCAGCTGAGGGTGCAGCGGGTCACGGCCGCGCAGCTGCGCCTGGCCGCCGACGCGCCGCGCCTGACCAGTGCCACAGCGAGACAGCGCGTCGTTCAGGCCAGGGCGGCGGCCGCCGAGCGGCTGGCGGGAACGCCATGGTCCCTGAATTCGGAAGTACCGGGGCCGTGGCTGCGAGGCGTTCACGCCAGGCTCCCCGGGGAGACGACCGCGATCCTCGACCGGGCTTTGGAGCGAGGGGGGATCACCATGCGCGGCTACGACCGGGTGCTCCGGGTGGCGTGGTCGATCGCCGATCTCGGCGGGGTTGGAAGGCCCGGCCCCGAACAGGTCGGGCAGGCACTGTACCTCCGGAAGGGAATATCATCATGATGCAGTTCGGACTGGACGAGGCCACGGTGAACGAGCTTGCTGCCGGGGTACGCCCAACAGATGCCCCGCACGGCGAAATGGAGCCCGGTGTCGCGGGCGAGGTGTTTGCCCGGGCCGCGTGGACCTGCATTGCGGAGCCGGGAGACGGCACCGCCGGGGTGCTGGTCGACCGGCTCGGAGCCGGCCCGGCCCTGGCCGCTGTGCTCGATCCGGGCACCTCGGGCAGGCTCGCGGCGATGCTCGCGGATACCGGCGGCCCGGAAGGCTCCGGCTCCGAACTGGAGCCGGCCCTGCAACGCTGGCGACCTCGGTTGTCGTCGGCGGAGGTGATCCGGGCTCTCCGACAGGCCGTGCGGCTTTCGGCGCAGCTCGCCATTCCTGGGGACGACGTGTGGCCGGGCGGGGTGGACGACCTCGGGCCCCATGCCCCGATCGCGCTCTGGTGGCGGGGCATCGCCCCGGCCCTCGCCTCGCTGCCGAACTCGATTGCCCTGGTCGGCGCGCGGGCGGCGACGGGGTACGGCGAGCACGTCGCCATGGAGGCGTCGGCCGGTCTGGTCGACCGCGGCTTCACGATCGTGTCTGGGGCGGCCTACGGCATTGACGGGATGGCGCACCGTGCGGCCCTGGCCAGTTCGGGGCTCACCGTTGCCTTCCTGGCCGGGGGGGTCGACCGTTTCTACCCGAGTGGCCACGATGCGCTGCTCGGCCGCATCGCGGCCGACGGCGCGGTCGTCTCTGAGCTGCCCTGCGGGGCGGCACCGACCAAATGGAGATTCCTGCAACGCAACAGGTTGATCGCGGCGTCGAGTGCGGCCACGGTCGTACTCGAGGCCGGCTGGCGATCCGGTTCGCTCAACACGGCCGGGCATGCCGCCGCCCTCGGTCGCCCACTGGGCGCGGTGCCCGGCCCGGTGACCTCGCCGACGTCGGCCGGCTGCCACCGGCTGATTCGCGAATACGATGCCGTGTGCGTGACCACGGCGGCGGAGATGGCCGAACTCGTCGGCGAGCGGACGCTGAGCCTGACCCTCGACCTCCAGGCCGCCGACGGTGACAGCGGGGGTTTCGGGGGCCGCACGAGCGACCAGATCCGGGTGTTCGACGCCCTCAGCGGGAGATCCCCGCGCACCGTGCCCGACGTCGCGCGCCGCGCGGGCCTGTCCACGGCGGCCGTGCAGGGGGCGCTGGGCGCCCTCGGCCTGGAGGGAGCGGTGCGGGAGCGGGAAACTGGTTGGGTACGCGGCGGGTAGCGGGTGGTGAGGCTGACCCGGGTTAGGTTGAGAACCATGCAACCAGCAACGATGCTCAGTTCCATCCTCCGACGGTCGGGTGTTCCCCGCCCATATTCGACCAGCGCGCCGCTCGTTCAGGAGGAGGTGGCTGTGCCGCGGCCGCGAGCCGGTGAGGTTCTGGTGAAGATCGAACGCGCCAGTCTGTGCCACTCCGACCTGTCCGTGATCAACGGGTCCCGGGTCCGGCCGCTGCCCATGGCCCTCGGCCACGAGGCGGCCGGCGTTGTGGCCGCGCTCGGCTCCGGCGTCACGGATGTCCGGGTCGGCGACCGGGTCGTGCTCGTCTTCGTGCCCAGCTGCGGGGAGTGCCGGGCGTGCGCGGCGGGCCGCCCGGCGCTGTGCCACCGCGGTGCGGAGGCCAACGGCACGGGAGATCTGCTGCACGGAACGGCCGCTCTCACCTCGCCCAACGGTGAGCGGATCAACCACCACCTGGGTGTCTCCGCCTTCTCTGAGTTCGCGCTCGTGGCCCGGGAATCCGTGGTCGTCATCGACGATGACGTTCCCTTCGACGTTGCCGCGATGTTCGGCTGCGCCGCCCTGACCGGGATCGGCGCCGTGCTGAACACGGCCCGGCTGGCGCCTGGCCAATCCATCATCGTGTTCGGATTGGGAGCGGTGGGGCTGATGGCCGTCATGGCGGCCGCCCAGGTCTCCGGGACCACGGTGATCGCGATCGATCCGCTGCCGGAAAAACAGCGGCTCGCCCTGAAGTGCGGTGCGGACATCGCCGGTCCGCCCGAGCAGGCGGTCGCCCTCGTGGCCGAACACGCCGGCGACGGCGTCGATGTGGCCATTGAAGCGGTGGGCAGCGCCCGGGTCATGGAGGCCTGCCTCGGTCTCCTCACCCGGGGTGGAGCGCTCGTCTCGGTCGGGCTGCCGAACCCGGAGCAACAGCTCACCGTGCAGGCCCTCCAGTTCGCGGGTACGGGCGTTCGACTGCTGGGCTCCTACATGGGCGACTCCGTGCCGACCCGGGACATCGCCGCGTACCTGCAGCTCTGGCGCGATGGCAAGCTCCCCGTCGAGTTGTTGCACACGGACACGAGGCCGATCGCCGAACTCAACGAGGGTCTGGACGCGCTCGCCGACGGACGGGTTGTGCGCCGCCTGTTCCGGATGGACCGGTGACTCTTCGGCGGCGCACTGCGTAGCTCAGCTCGGTTCGGCTCAGTTCAGTTCAGTTCAGTTCAGTTCAGTTCAGTTCAGTTCAGTTCAGCTCAGGTGATGGTGACGGTGGTGGGGATAGCGGCCGCGAGCCCCGGAGCGACCGCGTTGAGCGTATACGGCCCGGTCTCCTTGTTGCCACTACCCTGACTGGTGATTATCTGGCAGTTGCCGAAGTTGGCCACACCGGCGGCGGAAGTCAGGGGGTTCGTTGTGCACGACAGTGAGCCGCCCTGGCCCGCAGTCACGGAGAGTGTGACGCTTACAGCGACGGCTGCCGTGTTGCCGAAGGCGTCCTGCACCGTGACAACCGGCTGCGACCCGAAGACGGTGTTCTTCTTGTAGCTGCCCGCAGGGAAGGATCCGGTGAAGGCGAGTTTGTATGCAGCTCCGGCCGAGATCGTGACGGTGTTGCTCGTGGCGGTGATGGGGCCACTCACCGTTGCCGTCAGTGTGTATGCGCCGACTTTGTCGATCTGGCAACCGGTGAAGGTCGTGACGCCCGCTGTCCTGGTGGAAGCGCAGGCTGACAGGGCGGCCCCGGATGCGTTGGTGAGGCTCAGCGTCACGGTCGCGGTGCTGTTTGTGACGGTGTTGCCGCCGGCATCCTGAGCGGTGACAACGGGTTGGTTGGGGAAAGCGATCTGACTGGTGGCCGTGCTGGTCGGGAAAGCAATAGCGAGTTTCGCTTCGGAACCAACGACAATGGTCAGGCTGTTGGACACGGCGGTCCAGGACCCGGAGACCGCAGTGAGGGTGTAGGTGCCTGGCTTGTCGATGTTGCAGCCGGTGAAGGCCGCGACGCCGGATGCGGCCGTGAGCGGGTTGGTTGTACATGTGAGCGTGGCGCCTCCAGGAGGCGCGATGCTGAGGTTCACGGGGACGTTGCTGGTGGTGACGGCGTTCCCGAACGCGTCCAGCACCGTGACCACGGGCTGGCCGGGGAATGCTGTCCCGCCGGTGCCGTTGGAAGGCTGGGTGGTGAAGAGCAGTTTGGTGGCGGGACCGGCCGTGACGGTGATGTTGCTGCTCGTGGCGGCGGTGAGCCCGGTTGCAGTGGCGGTGAGCGTGTAGGTGCCGGCCTTGTCGATCTGGCAGCCGGTGAAGGTGGCGATGCCGGACACGGCGGTGAGCAGGTTCTGTGCGCAGGCCAGGGTGGCACCGGCAGGTGTCGTGAGGCCGAGGCTGATCGTGGCGGCGCTGCCGGGGAGGACGTTTCCGCCGGCGTCCTGGACGGTGACGACCGGTTGGTTGGCCGAGGGGAACGTGGTCTGGCTGGTGGCGGAGAAGCTGGTTGTGGGCTGGGTGAAGGACAGTTTCTT
Organism: Cryobacterium algoritolerans; assembly: GCF_004402785.1. Classification (GTDB taxonomy): domain Bacteria; phylum Actinomycetota; class Actinomycetes; order Actinomycetales; family Microbacteriaceae; genus Cryobacterium; species Cryobacterium algoritolerans. The sequence continues at coordinate 44,381 of NZ_SOFP01000057.1, read as the reverse complement.
CGCTGTGCCAACGGAAATGGTCAGGGCGGCACTCGCGGCGGAGATCAGGGAGCCGGAGACTGCCGTGAGTGTGAAGGTGCCGGTCTTGTCGATCTGGCAGCCGGCGAAGGAGGCAACACCGGACGTTGCCGTTAGCGGGTTGGCAGAGGTGCACCTGAGTGTGGCGACTGTGGAGCTCGTGATGCTGAGGTTCACGGGGGCGTTGCTGGTGGTGACGGTGTTCCCGAACGCGTCCAGCACCGTGACCACGGGCTGGGTGGGGAATGCCGTACCACCCGTGCTACTGGTGGGCTGGGTGGTGAAGCCGAGTTTCGTGGCGGGACCGGCCGCGATGGTGACGTTGCTGCTCGTGGCCGCGGTGAGCCCGGTTGCAGTGGCGGTGAGCGTGTAGGTGCCGGCCTTGTCGACCTGGCAGCCGGTGAAGGTGGCGATGCCGGACACGGCGGTCAGCGGGTTCTGCGCACAGGTGAGGTTCGCTCCCGCGGGTGACCCGGTGATCGCCAGGGTGACCGCCCTGCTGCTGGTCGTCACGGTCTGTCCGGCGGCGTTCTGGATCGCGACGCTGGGCTGGGAAGCGAAGACGGTGCCGCTGGTCGCGTTGGACGGTTGGGCCTGGAAGGCGAGTTTCGTCGGGTTCGACACTACGACGCCGGCACTGGGTGCACTCTTCGCCGTCCAGCCCCGATAAACCGCGGTGACCGTGTAGGTGTATCCACCGGACATCACGGACAGGTCGTCGCAGGATACCGTGGCCACGGTGGAGGTTGGGCTGGTGCCGCAGGCCGGAGCGGTCGCTGCGGTGCCGGTCTCGGTGCGGGTGGCGTAGTAGCCGGTCGGGGCGAGCGCGCCGGCGGATGCCGTCCAGCTGAGGTGCACGGCACCGGAGCTGGTTGCGGGAACGAGGATGTTGGTGGGCGGCAGCAGTGTGCCGAGGGAGGCCGAGCCGGAGCCCTGCCCGGGGGCGGTGTAGTACGCGGAGGCACCACTGGTGACGGACACCACCAGCACGGCCAGGGTGACGGCGGCGGTCAGCCCGACGAACGGGAGGCGGGTGTTTCCGGACGCGGAACGGCGGGGACGGAGGAAAGTCACGTCAACCTCTCACAGCGATCGAACGAGCCTGGACGTTCAAGAATCTGGATACGCAGGTAGAGCCGCACGAGCGGACCGGCTCGGGGAGAGCCCGCCCGCTCGTGCTCGTGCTAGTTGGAGCTGAGCGTCAGGGTGACCACGGCGCTCTTGCAGGCGTCCTGGTTGTTGGCCGTGTCGGCGAAGGACAGAAGCCCCGTGGGAGAGAGCGTGACGACCCCGGGGGTCTTGCCTTTCAGCGTGGTGTCAAAGGTGACCGGCGAGATGGTGAAGTCCGACGCGAGACACAGCGCGTTGGACGTGGTGACGACCGAGGTGATCGTTCCGAGGTGGAGTGTGGACGTGCCCGCATTCTGCGCCGTGAACGTCACCGGCACGGAGTTGCCGGGTGCGAGCCCTGGATCGAACGTCGCGGTGAGGACAAGCGTGCCGTTGGCGGCGGCGTTGGCAGCGGATCCGGTGCCCTGACCGGTCGTCGACCAGTAGGCGAACGCTCCGCCTCCGCCAACCAGGAGCAGTGCAGCCGCGACGAGCGCGATGCCCCTGACCCGCTTCGGCTTGGCGTTACCGGCGGTTTCCAGGGGCGAGATGTTCGTGGTCATGTGATGCCCTTCAATCGGTTCGGGTCTCGACTGTCCTCATTTGTGAGGACACGTGATGGAACCTAGAGCGGTCCCGCATGGAGCGTTAGGCCCGATAAACCCCCAGAACGGGGACTCGGCGCCCCCACTAGAGGGCTCATCTAGCGACCGGCTGGTGTCGGAGGCAGCCCGTAGTGTGGTCGACACGACGAAAGGTGAGTCATGTCAGTCGTGCAACTGGGCCAGTACCCGCCCGCGTCCCATCTGATCGCCCACATCAGCGACACACACTTCCTCGGCGGTTCACGCACCCTCTACGGGACCGTGGACACCGACAGCCCCGTGCGCCGGGCGCTGGCCCAGCTCGAACGCTCCGGGCTGCGCCCGGACGCCCTCGTCTTCACGGGCGACATCGCCGACACCGGAGAGGCGGATGCCTACCGCCGGGTGCGCGGTCTCGTGCAGGCGTCGGCGGACCGACTCGGCGCCGAAATCGTCTGGGTGATGGGCAACCACGACAAACGGGCCGCATTCCGCACCGAACTCCTCGGACGGGCCGGGTCTGAGGCCGAGTCCGATGCGCCGGTCGATGGTGTGTTCGACCTCGGGGGAGTGCGCCTGATTGCACTGGACAGCAGCGTTCCCGGTTACCACCACGGAGACCTCACCCGGTCCCAGCTGGACTGGCTGGCCGACCTGCTCAGCGAGCCCGCACCCCACGGCACGGTGCTGGCCCTGCACCACCCGCCGATCCCCACCATGATTCCACTGATGAGCATCCTGGAACTGCGCAGCCAGGCGCGGCTGGCCCAGGTGATCGCCGGCAGCGATATCCGGGCCATCCTCGGCGGTCACCTTCACTACGCCACGACCGGAATGTTCGCGGGCATCCCGGTTTCCGTCGCCGCCGCGACCTGCTACACCCTCGACGCGAGTGCCCCGCAGGGGGAACTGGTCGGGCAGAGCGGCGGGCAGTCGATCAACCTGGTGCACGTCTACGACGACCAGATCGTGCACTCGACCGTGCCGCTGGGCGAATTCGACGTCGCAACCAGATTCGACGCGGCCTTCCTCGCCCGGATGCAGTCACTCAGCCCTGAGGAACGCACCGAGGCGTTCTCCCGCCAGGTCGACTCGGCCGGATGCGTGGCGTGACTGGGCGGACCGTGAGCCTGGCCGCTGCCGTCGAGGACTTCGCCGTCTACCTGGCCGTGGAGCGCGGCTTCTCGCCGCACACCGTCCGCGCCTACCGGAGCGACCTGGCCGGGCTGCTCACCTTCGCCGAGGGGCGCGGCGTAGTCGAGTCCTCAGCCCTGACCCTTGATCTCCTCCGGGATTGGCTCTGGGTGGGCAGCCAGTCGGGGTTGGCGCGGGCGACCATCGCCCGCCGGTCAGCCACCGCGCGAGGTTTCACGGCCTGGCTGGCGCACACCGGGGCGAGCCCGGCCGACCCGGCGATCCGGCTGCGCTCGCCCAAGCCGGGCCGCACCCTCCCACGGGTGATCAACCGCGCCCAGATGCAGGACCTGTTCGGCCACCTCGAGCTCCGAGCGGCCGACAGCGAGCCGCACGCCCTGCGCGATCTCGCGATCGTCGAACTGCTCTATGCGTCTGGGCTGCGCGTCTCCGAACTCGTCGGCCTGGAGGCCGGCGACGTCGACCTGCACCGGCTCACCGTGCGGGTGACCGGAAAGGGATCGAAGGAGCGGGTGGTGCCGTTCGGCGTGCCCGCCCAGTCCGCCATCCTCGCGTACCTCGACCGGGGGCGCCCGGTGCTGGCCGCAGCGAAACTCCCCGCTCAGGCATCCGCGCTCGAGGTCGGGGCCCTGTTCCTCGGCACCGCACGGAGGCGTCTGGGCGTGCGGGCCGTGTACCGTCTCGTCGCCGCCCTCCTCGCCGACGTGCCGGGCAACGGCCCGGCCGGCCCGCACGCCCTGCGCCACACGGCGGCCACCCATCTACTCGACGGTGGCGCCGACCTCCGGGCCGTCCAGGAACTGCTCGGCCACGCGAGCCTGGGCACCACCCAGATCTACACCCACGTGTCGGCCGAGCGGCTCAAGCAGAGCTACCTCAACGCGCACCCCCGGGCGTAGCCGGGCCCTCGAGCGGCAATAGCACTGCCCGGCGGACGCCGCCAAGGTATAGCCGGGGGGACACGTACCGCCCGTGGAGGCGCGCCCCCAGGTGCACGCACCTGGCAGAGCAGTGACCACCCGGCGCGACATACCCGACCAGCTGGCCGCGCGCGACCGCCTCACCCGCCGAGACGACCGCGGTCACGGGCTCCACGCTCGACGACAGATCGCCGGCGTGCCGGATCGAGAGCACGGGACGGTCGACGACGGTTCCCGCAAAGAACACCACTCCGGCGGAAACGGCGAAGACCGGTGCCCCGACGTCCGCGGTCAGGCCGTTGGCGGCCAGGTCGAGGCCGCGGTGCCCGGCGGAGTAGTCGGTGGCAGGCGCCACGTACTCGGCGAGCACCCGGTGAGGCGGTGTGAGCGGCCAGACCCACGGCTCGGTCGGGGGCACGGCGAAGGGAACGAAGAAGGAGGCGGCCGCCAGCGCGGCAGCGACGAAGAGACCGGGAAGCTGCATGCCCCCACCGTTGGGCATTCGATGTCCGCTCTGTCGGCCGGGCGCGCATTCGTGGACAGGGCGGTCCCGACCATGACTGTGGCGGAAAACCCCGCTCCCGGGACGCGCACGGCGGCCCTCTGCGTGGGTGCTAAACTCATCAAAGCAGCGCTGCGTGCGCTGACTACGCGTGCCCATTCGGCCTCCGCATCCACTCGGTCCTCGCTTCCCCGGAAGCAGGCGGATGCGCGCCGGGCACCAGGAGTAGTGATCATCCGATCACGACACAAACCGATTGGCGTTGCTCTGCCCTGCAGGCGCGCCGGACAAGGAGTACGGCTCATGGCCGTCGTAACCATTCGCCAGCTGCTCGACAGCGGCGTGCATTTCGGGCACCAGACCCGCCGTTGGAACCCGAAGATGAAGCGATTCATCTTCACCGAGCGGTCCGGCATCTACATCATCGACCTGCAGCAGTCCCTCGGGTTCGTTGACAAGGCCTACGACTTCGTCAAGGAGACCGTCGCCCATGGCGGCACCGTGCTCTTCGTCGGCACGAAGAAGCAGGCGCAGGAATCGATTCAGGAGCAGGCGACCCGTGTCGGCCAGCCCTACGTCAACCAGCGCTGGCTCGGTGGCCTGCTCACCAACTTCCAGACCGTCTCCAAGCGTCTGGCCCGCATGAAAGAGCTCGAGGAGCTCGACTTCGAGGACACCGCCAAGAGCGGCTTCACGAAGAAGGAAATGCTCATCAAGAAGCGCGAGCTCGTCAAGTTGCACAAGAGCCTCGGCGGTATCCGCAACCTCACGAAGACACCGTCCGCGCTGTGGGTTGTGGACACCAACAAAGAGCACCTCGCCATCGACGAGGCACGCAAGCTCGGCATCCCCGTGATCGCAATCCTCGACACCAACTGCGACCCTGACGACGTTCAGTACCCGATCCCGGGTAACGACGACGCCATCCGCTCCGTCGGCCTGCTGACCCGCATCATTGCGGACGCAGCGGCCGAGGGCCTCATCCAGCGCCACGCCAAGCCGGAGGCCGAAGTCGAGCCCCTCGCCGCTTGGGAAGCCGAGCTGCTGCAGACCGGTGAAGCCGCTGCAACAGACGCGACCCCCGAGCAGTCCTCCGCCGAGACCGCTGAGGTTGCCGCCGTAACCGTCGCCGCCGAGCAGGTCGCAGCCGAGGCCGTCGCCGACGAGGTCCCCGTTGTGGAAGAGGAAGCCGCAGCAGTCGCTGCCGCCGACGCTCCCACCGAAGAAGCCAAGTAAGGATTCGGGTATGGCAAGCATCAGCCTCGCAGACGTCAAGGCGCTGCGCGAGCGTCTCGGAACCGGCATGGTAGACACCAAGAACGCCCTCGTCGAAGCCGAAGGCGACATGGAAAAGGCCGTCGAAATCCTCCGGATGAAGGGTGCGAAGGGCAACGCCAAGCGCGCCGACCGTTCCACCTCGGAGGGTCTCGTCGCGGCCAAGGAAACCGGCGACACCGCCACCCTGATCGAACTCGCTTGCGAGACCGACTTCGTCGCCAAGGGCGACAAGTTCGTCGCACTGGCAGACAAGGTCCTGGACGCGGTTGCCGCAGCCGGCGCGACCACGGTCGAGGAAGGACTGGCCGCCCCGGCCGGCAGCCAGACCGTCGGCGAACTGATCGACGGCGAAGCCGCGATCATCGGCGAGAAGTTCGAACTGCGTCGGGTCGCATCCGTCAAGGGTGAGAAGTTCGCGATCTACTTGCACAAGACCAGCAAGGACCTGCCCCCGCAGGTCGGTGTTGTTCTCGGCTACTCCGGCGACGACGCTGAGACCGCGCGCAGCGTCGCCCAGCACATCTCGTTCGCGAACCCGGAGTACCTCACCAAGGACGACGTCCCCACGGACGCCGTCGAGGCCGAGCGCCGGATCGTCACCGAGATCTCGAAGAACGAAGGCAAGCCCGAAGCGGCACTGCCCAAGATCGTCGAGGGTCGCATCCACGCGTACTTCAAGCAGGTTGCCCTGCTCGAGCAGGACTACGCCAAGGACAACAAGGTGTCCGTCAGCAAGGTCCTGGCCGATGCCGGACTGACCGTTTCGGGCTTCGCCCGGTTCAAGGTCGGTGCGTAACAGGATTCACAATGAGGGAGACCGGGTTGCAGTCGCAATCCGGTCTCTTTCTCTGTGTGGGCACCCAGTAGCGCACACAGTAGTTTTAGAACAGGCACAACGGAAGGTCACTCACGGGCATGTCAGACACGGAAATGAAGCCGAGTAAAAAGCGCAGGGTCCTCCTTAAACTGTCGGGTGAAGCATTCGGTGCAGGGAGCCTCGGCGTCAACCCAGACGTGATCAGCGCACTCGCCCGCGAAATCGCCGAGGCGGCCAAGACGGTTGAGATCGCCATCGTCGTCGGCGGCGGCAACTTCTTCCGCGGAGCGGAACTCTCCCAGCGCGGCATGGATCGAGGTCGCGCCGACTACATGGGAATGCTGGGAACCGTGATGAACGCCCTCGCGCTGCAGGACTTCCTGGAACAGGCGGGCGCAGAAACCCGGGTCCAATCTGCCATCGCGATGACCCAGGTCGCGGAGCCGTACATCCCGCGCCGGGCCGAGCGCCACCTGGAAAAGGGCCGCGTGGTCATCTTCGGCGCCGGCGCCGGACTGCCGTACTTCTCGACCGACACGGTCGCCGCCCAGCGGGCCCTCGAAATCGACGCCGATATCGTACTTGTCGCTAAGAACGGCGTCGACGGGGTCTACTCCGCGGACCCGCGCACTGACCCGGACGCGCACAAGATCGACCACATCACCTACCAGGATGCCCTCCAGCGAGGCCTCAAGGTGGTCGACTCGACGGCGTTCAGCCTCTGCATGGACAACGGGATGCCGATGCAGGTTTTCGGCATGGCACCGCACGGCAACGTGACCGCCGCCATTCTCGGCGCCGATCTGGGAACCCTCGTCTCCAACTAGGATTATTGAAGCCACCGAAGAAGGAGTCACCGTGATCACGGATGTTCTGTCCGATGCCACCGCACGCATGCATAAGGCACTCGAAGCCGCCAAGGACGATTTCGCGACCGTGCGAACCGGACGTGCGAACCCGCAGATGTTCGCGAAGATCCTGGTCAATTACTACGGCACCGCGACGCCGCTGGAGCAACTCGCGTCCCTGCAGAACCAGGAGGCGCGCACGCTGCTGATCGGCCCGTATGACAAGGGTGCCCTGCGCGACATCGAGCAGGCCATCCGCGACACCCCGAACCTGGGCGCCAACCTCGGCAACGACGGCAACGTCATCCGGGCCACGCTTCCCGAGCTCACGGCCGACCGTCGCAAGGAATACGTCAAGATCGTTCGCACGAAGGCCGAAGACGCCAAGGTTTCGGTGCGCAACCTTCGCCGCCGGGCGAAGGACGAGCTCGACGCGCTGAAGAGCGAAGTCGGCGACGACGACGTGGCCAGAGGCGAAAAGGAACTCGAGCAGATCACGAAGACCCACGTGGACGCCATCGACGATGCGCTCAAACGCAAAGAAGCCGAACTCCTCGAGATCTAGGGCGGAATCAGCGTCATGTCGGACGATCCGAACAAGGAACTGCCGCCCAAGCGCGCGCACGGCGTCAGTCGTGCCGAGTTCCGGGCGCAGGTACACGCGGCCAGGACCGACCTCGAGCGGCAGATGCAGTCGACCCGCGCCGACTTCGAACGGCAGGTGCAGGCCACGCGGGCGCAGTTGGATGCGACGACCGAACGGATCGAGGCCCGCACCGGTCGCAACCTGATCCTGGCGATTCTGATCGGGCTCGCCCTGGGCCTGTTCATGCTCTTCAGCCTGATCTTCATCAAAGAGCTGTTCATGGTCTGCGCGGCGGCGTTTGTCGGCCTCACCGCCTTCGAGCTGGCCCAGGCCCTCCGCCACGTGGGCTGGAACGTTCCCCGCATCCCCGTCGTGCTAGCGGCAGTGTCGGTCGTCCCTGCGGCCTTCTACCTCGGGGCGGCCGGCCAGTGGCTGGCGATGCTGGGTGGCATCGTACTGATAGCGCTCTGGCGCGTGGCGCTGCTCATTCTGCCGGCTCACCGGTCACCCGCCCTCGACGTGCTGGGTGACATCGGCTCCGGGTTCTTCATCCAGTCGTACGTGGTGTTCCTGGGTAGTTTCTCAGTGCTGCTGGCCGCTCAGCCCGACGGGCAATGGTGGACGCTCGCCTTCCTCCTCCTCGTCATCTCCGCTGACACAGCCGCCTACGCGACCGGCCTGAGCTTCGGTAAGCACAAGATGGTCCCGACGATCAGCCCCAAGAAGACCTGGGAGGGATTCGCCGGCGCCGGCGCGGTCTGCCTTATCGCCGGTGTCGTCCTCGCGGTTTTCATGCTGCATCAGCCCTGGTGGTTCGGGCTCATCTTCGGTGTCGTCATTCTGCTTAGCGCGACCTTCGGCGACCTGGCCGAGTCCCTGATCAAGCGGGACCTGGGCATCAAGGACATGAGTTCCTGGCTGCCGGGCCACGGGGGCTTCCTCGATCGGCTGGACTCGATCCTGCCGTCGGCGGCCGCCGCTTACGCGCTCTACCTGATCTTCGCCTGAGTTACCCGCTTTCGACACCGTCGGCAGGGTGGGGCAGAATGAAACAGTGACCACCACCTTCCCCCGCACGCCCAAGAAGACGCTCGGCTACAGCGCAACCCAGGTCGATGAGTTCCTCGCGGCGGCCCGGCGGGCCTATGACGGCTCGGACGACAGCGCGAAGCTCACGGCCGAGACGATCCGGCACACGGCGTTCGCCATGAAAAGGGGCGGCTATTCGCCCGCGCACGTCGACGCGGCCCTGGAACGACTCGAAGACGCCTTCGCTTCCCGGGACCGCGACCTAGCGTCCCGCACGGGGGGAAAACAGGCCTGGCTCGAGGACACCCGTGCGAAAGCGCAGGTGCTCGTCAACCGGCTCAGTCGACCCGCCGGCCACCGTTTCTCCCGCACCAGTTTCCTCAGCGTCGGCTACAGCCGATCGGATGTCGACCGGTTCGCGAACAAGCTCGTCAAGTACTTCGACGCGGGATTCCCGGTCACGGTCGACGACGTCCGAGGGGCCGTCTTCAAGCCAGAACGGGGCGGCTACCGGGAGGCGCAGGTCGACGCGGTCCTCGATGCCGTCGTCGACGTGATGTTGGCGGTTCGCTGAATCCGGCTCCGTTATCTGGCTGTTATCCCGAATCTGGGCTAGGCTCGACAAATCGTGGGTAGACATCTGAACATCATCGCGTCCGAATCGGCCAGCAGGCCCGACAGACCACGGATGCGACGATCCCGTTCCCGCGACCAGGCGTCTTTGTTCACCTTCGCGTTCACCGCCGCGGCGGCCTTCGTGCTCGTGAGCGTCGTCGACCCGTACTCCGGAGCCACAGCATCCCCGTATTTCCAGATCGCCGGCGATCGCTTCGGCGGCCAGTCCGTCCAGGAAATCCAGGTCGCGGGGGCATACGCGAACACCATCACCCGCGACAACTTCACCGTTACCGAAAAGCCGAAGCCCGTTCCGGTCGCCGCCAAATCCGCGGCCAGCTCGAGCGGCAGGGCCCCTTCGGCAGCCGTGCCCGATCCCGGTTCCGCCCAAGCGGTTGCCCGCGACAAGGTCAACGCCCGAGGGTGGGGCGACGACCAGTTCAACTGCCTCGTATCTCTCTGGAACAAGGAGTCCGGCTGGCGCGTCAACGCCGCGAACTCGTCCAGCGGTGCCTATGGGATCCCTCAGGCCCTGCCTGGTTCGAAGATGGGGTCCGCAGGCGCCGACTGGGAGACCAACGCCGGAACGCAGATCGAGTGGGGTCTCGGGTATATTACGGGCCGCTACGGCACGCCCTGTGGCGCCTGGGCGCACTCCGTCGATAACGGCTGGTACTGAGACAGTCGGTAGTTATTCGACGGTACCCAGTCCCGGGCACTGTCCGTTTCCGGTCGGGCGTTCGGCGTCCCCGGGTCCGGCTCCACCGACGTAGACTTGCCCAATGCCACGCACCAACCGACCCAGGGGCCACCGCTCCGGATCGGGTGAGTTCGGCGAGGGCGACGGCCTTGACCGGCTGCGGGCCGGCTGGCGCCGCACGGAAACCCGACGCGACGGCCTCTGGACTGTCCAGCCGGTCGACGCGGCGCGGGCCGGGAAGAGTTACATCTGCCCGGGCTGCAACCTGGAGATCGAACCCGGCCGGGCCCACCTCGTCGCCTGGCGCGGTGACGGGCTGATGGGCGAGGCCGCCGACCTCGCGGCCCGCCGCCACTGGCACGCACACTGCTGGAAGATCAAATGACGCCGCCCGGTGCCGACCGAGAAGGAGCATCTGTGAGCCCGAATGTCATCGAAATCAGGGGTGGGATCGAGCTGCCTGCAGTACGTGAGCACATCGAGTTGCACACGACGGATGGTCTCACCCTGGTCGGGGAACTTGCCATTCCGGTGGATCGCCCGCCGGTGGCGACCCTCGTCACCCTGCACCCTCTCCCGACGCACGGTGGATTCATGGATTCCCATATCCTCCGCAAGGCCGCCGGACGTCTGCCCGCCCAGGCGGGACTAGCCGTTTTGCGGTTCAACACCCGCGGAACCACGTCTCCTCGGGGAACGAGCGACGGCGCCTTCGGAGACGGCGAGGCCGAACGCGCCGATGTCGCTGCGGCCATGGCCTTCGTCGCCGAACGGGGGCTGCCGAACCCGTGGCTCGTCGGCTGGTCGTTTGGCACCGAGCTCGCCGTCAAGTATGGCCTCGAGCATCCGATCCGCGGCGCCATCCTGCTCTCCCCGCCGCTTCACCGGGCGACGGATGCTGAGCTGGCGGCCTGGGCAGGCGATGAACGTCAGCTCGTGGCCATCATTCCCGAACACGACGACTACCTGCGTCCCGACGAGGCGCGCAAACGGTTCGCGAGCGTGCCGGGCACCCGGTTCATCGCCGTCGACGGCGGAAAGCACCTGTGGGTGGGGGAGAGCCAGACCCGGCGGATCCTGGACGAGATCGTCGCCGTCGTGAATCCGTCGGCCGCACCGCTGCCCAGCATCTGGGCAGGCCAGGCGGTACCGAGTTAGAGCCCGTTCTGCCTCGGGATGACGACCTGCTTGATGATCATGATCACAGAGGCGGCGACGGGGATCGCAATCAGCGCGCCGAGGATGCCGAGCAACTGTCCACCGGCGAGGGCGGCGACGACGACGACCGCGCCGGGAACCGACACCGCTCGGTTCATGATGTTGGGGCTGAGCAGGTAAGCCTCGACCTGCATGTAGACCAGGTAGTAGATCGCCGCGACGAGGGCGGTCAGGGGAGAGCTCCCGATTCCCGGCACGAGACAGGTCAGCACGATGATTACCGAACCGCTGATCGTACCGACCAGGGGAATGAGGGAGAGCAGGAACGCGATCAGGGCGAGCAACGCCGGGAACGGCGCCCCGATGATCGAGAGGAAAATGAAACTGAATACTCCATTGCAGAGCGCAAGCGCCGCCTGACCGATCACGAAGCGTCCGACGGCCGTCGTGATCTGCTCGGTCAGATCGGCGAACCGTTCGCGCTTCGTCGCCGGCACCAGCTGGTACATCGCCCGCTTGATGCTGTGCAGGGAGGCGGTGAAGTAGAGCGACAGGATGAGTATGATCAACCCGCCGAACAGGCCGCTGACCACCGCGAGTCCTGACTGGATCAGGGTCGTCGTGATCGTGGTCAGGTTGCCGCCGAGGTAATCAGTGATCGAGGCGACGATCTCGTTCACCTTCAGGCCAGGGAATTGACGCTGGATGTCCGCCAGGAAGGTCGACGTGTTCACCGACTTGACCAGGTCGGGGATAGCCCTGGAGAGCTTGGCCACCTGGTCGACGATGATCGGCACGATTGCGAAGACCACACCCGTCAATACGCCGACAACGGCGACAAGCACGGTGAGGATTGCGGCCCAGCGCGGGAACTTCTTCTTCTCCAGCCAGGACACGGCCGGGTCGAGGCCCAGAGAGATGAACAGGGCAGCACCGACGTACGTGATGATCGTCTGCAGGGTGACGAGCGAGCTGATGATGAGCAGCCCGAGGCCGACACCGAGCGTGCCGACCAGTCCGACTCGGAACGCGTTCTGGATCTTCACTCTGAGGCTCCCCCTGCTTCGGTCTAATCGTCTGTGGCCGCGACCCTTTCCGCCTGGGTCAGGAGGCCGCGCAGGCTCTCGAAGTAGCCGGCAACCGAGTCGCGTTCAATCCTAATCTGAGAAAGGCGCTCTTCAGCGTCGGTGACCAGGGCGCGTGTGCGGGCCTCCGCCTCGGCCACCAGGGCGCCGGCCTTGGTTTCGGCCTCACTCACGATCCGCTCTGCGTTGTTTTCGGCCGCCTTCTTGGCGATCCTCGCGTCGTTCCTGGCCCCGGTGTCGAGCCGGTCGTTCAACGCGCGCAACTCCGCGGTCCGCTTGTTCGTGTCGGCCAACTGGCGAGCCGCCTCGTCGAGGAACTTCTGCGTCTGCGCGACGGCCTCCTGGTGGCGCGCCAGGTGCCCCTGCTCGGCCTCGTCGCGGCGGCCTTTGAGCTCAATGTCGAGGTCGGCCCTGGTCTGGTCTATCTCGCGGCGAAGCCTCGCACCCTCGTGCTCCCCGCGCTTCCGCGCGGCGGTGAGCTGGTTGTCCAGGTCGATTCGAAGTTGTTCACTGTCGGCCGTGAAGTCCGCGCGGGATTGTTCGTTGTCGCGAGCCTGGTCGGCGTGGGACTGCTCGAGTTCCGCGGCGAGATCGGCCCTGGCCTTCTCGATCTCACGGGCGAGGGAAACCCGTTGGCGCTCGATGTCCCGGGTGAGGTCGGTCTGGGCCTGTTCTCTCTCGATGGCAAGATCGGCGCGGGCGAGGTCGATCTCGCGTTCGAGATCGACCCGTGCCTGCTCGATCTCGATCGCCAGCTCGACCCTGGCCAACTCGGTCTCATGAGCGAGGTCAAACCTGGCCTGTTCGGTTTCCCTGGCCAGGTCGACGCGGTCCTGCTCGGTCTCCGCGGCGAGGTCGATCCTGGCCTGTTCGGTCTCCCTGGCCAGGTCGGCACGCTGCTGGTCCAGTTCGTGCGCGACCTCGGCCCGCGTGAGCTCGGTCTCGCGGGTGAGGCCGGCCGCGATCTCCCGGGCCTCCGTGGCCTCCCTCTGGGCCACGACCCGCACCTCGGCGGCTTCCCGCTCGGCCTCAGAACGGATGGCCGCCACCTCACGTTTGACGGTGGCGCGCAATTCCGCGGCCTCGGTGGCGACCGCGCCACGGATGGCGGCGGCCTCCTGCACGCCGTCCTGGGTGAGGGTCGTGTAGTCATCGTGTGCGCCGGCAAGCAGATCGTCTGCCTCTGCGGTGGCGTCTTCGAGGATGCGTTCGGCCTTCACCGCGGCATCCGACAGGACGCGCTCGGCCCGGTCGGCTGCTTCACGTCGGAGGGTGTCGACCTCGGCGGCGGCGGAGGAGCGGAGACGCTCGGCGTCGATATCGGCCTGGGCGATGACCCGGGTGGACTGTTCCTCGGCGACCCGAAGAGTGTTTTCTAGCTTGGTGCCGAGGCCGGAGAAGGTAGGGCTGCCCACTTCCTCGATTTCGGCGTTCAAGTCGTCGATGTGCGCGGCCAGACGCTTGATCTCCCTGGCGGCCTCGGTGGCCTGGCTGTTCGCCTGGATCAGGTCTCGACGCAAACCCTGCAGCGCCTTGTCGACCTCTTCCTTGTCGTAGCCACGGAAAACCTGGGTGAAATCAGCATCGTCGGTCGGCACGCTATCTCCTCATAATGGGACTCTGACCCCGCCTGCGGGTTCGTTCGGGGCAGGGCCGTGATAATTTTAGTCTGTCCGGGCGACCGCGACGCGTCTTCGAGTTGACGGGGCTATTAGGCGCCTTTCAGCGGCACCCAGTATCGTGAGACGTCCTGTCTGCTGCTACCCGGGCTCGAATCCGGGAGGTGCGCGTGAGAGCGTGCACCCGGCGGCCGGCGACACAGGAGGGTTTACGTGCGTTTTGTTCTTGCCATTGTGGCATTCGTCCTCGCGGCCGTGATGATTGTTCTCGGCATCGCCCAGCGGACGGTCTTTCTCGAACCGGCTTCGGCGACCCTGAGCACCACGGTCGCCGACGATGTCAGGTTCGCGGTCATTGAGCCCAGTGCCCTCACCGCCTTTCCCGGCAGCCAGACGCTCACCATCACCGGATCGGACACTGTTTTCGCCGCGTATGGGCGGTCGGGTGACGTCAAGGCCTGGCTCGCCGACGAGCCGTATGACGACATCCGCCAGGTCAGGAATACCGCCAGGCTCAGCAGCAAGCTCACCGAAGCGCCGCCGGCCGATAAGGCGTCGACGGATGCCCCCGCCGTTGCCCCCGAGGCCAGGCCGAGCACCGACCCGGTTGGCTCCGACCTGTGGTTGCAGGAGTTCAGCGGCAAGGGCTCGCTGACCACCACGATCAATGTGCCGGACGGCATCGCCGTCATCGTCGCCTCGAACGGCACGAAGCCCGCGCCGTCGAAGATCACCCTCACCTGGCCGTCCGACAACTCGACTCCGATGGCGGGTCCCCTGATCGCCGGCGGCGGTGTGCTCGCGATCATCGGGCTGATCCTCTACCTGTGGGCGCTCATCCACCTGCGCCGTTCCCACGGTCCCCGCCGAAACCTGCCCCGCGGGCCGCGGATGCCGCGGCTGCCCCGGGTGCCCCGCCCCAAATCCATCAAGGCGAGCGAGATCACCGGTCCGCGCCGTTCCATCACCCGCAAATTGGTCGCGACCGTGCCCATCCTCCTGGTGACCGGCCTCGTGCTCAGCGGCTGCTCGGCGGATTTCTGGCCCAGTTCGCCCGCGACCTCCGATGCGGCAGCCAGTTCGACCACCGCCGCCAGCGACGTGCCCAAGGTCGTGAAGGATGTGCCGCCGCCCGCGGTGACGGTGCCCCAGCTCGAACGAATTGTGCGACGGATAGCTGTTCTCGCGACGGATGCGGATGCCAAGCTGAGCGGTGACGCCCTCGCCGCCCGGTTCACCGGCCCGGCCCTGGAACAGCGCCTGGCCAACTACAAGATCCGGGCGGCCATTGCTGACTACCCGGGCCTGCCCGCATTGCCGGCTGCCCCGCTGACACTGACGCTTCCCCAGCAATCCTCGACCTGGCCGCGGGTCGTGATGACGGTCATCCAGAGCGCGAACGATGCCGCCGTCGCACCGACGGCCATCGTGCTCAGGCAGGAGACGCCCCGCTCGGCCTACCTGGTCGAGTACGCGGTGCAGCTCGAGGCCGCGGCCAAGGTTCCGGATGTCGCACCGGCCACCATCGGCGCGCCGATCATCGCCCCGGACTCGAAACTGCTGCTCCTGCCGCCGGGTGAAGTGGCGGCGGCCTACGCCGACATCCTGCTGAAAGGCGACAAGAGCCCGTCGTACGGCCTGTTCCAGATGAAGGGCGACACCTTCCGCACCCAGGTCGGACTGGACAAGAAGAACGAGAAACGGGCCGCACTGCCGACAACCGCGTCGATCGACTTCGCGGCCACCGTCGGTGCCGGTTCGCCGGTTGCCCTGGCGACCAACGACTCCGGAAGCATCGTCGCCGTCAGCATCACGGAGACCGAGACCGTGAAACCGGTCGATGCGGGCGCAACGGTCAGTCCCGAGGGTGCCAGTAAGGCGCTGTCGGGCGTGTCGGCGACCGCTAAGGGAATCAAGAGCACCTACGGCGACCAGCTTTTCTTCCACGTGCCGGCCGCCGGTTCATCCGAAAAAATCGTCCTCCTTGGCTTCGCCCAGGGTCTGATCTCATCCACGGAGCTTCCATGAGTCTTGTGCCACCGTCCGGCGTCAACATGCGCGGAGCCGTCGACCTGTCGTCGCTGGTGAACCGGCCACCTGCGGCCATCCCCGGGGCGACAGCGGCCGGGGCCGCGCCGACCTCCGTGCCGGTGCCGAGCCTCACCCTGGAGGGCACCGACGCGAACTTCGGCGAGGTGCTCGAGCTGTCCATGACTGTGCCCGTCATCGTCGACCTGTGGGCCGAATGGTGCGAGCCGTGCAAGCAGCTCACCCCCATCCTCGAGAAGCTCGTCGCCGAGTACGAGGGCCGTTTCGTGCTGGCCAAGGTTGACGTCGACTCTAACCCGCAGCTGACTCAGGCGTTCCAGGCCCAATCGATCCCGACCGTCGCGGCCGTCATCGGAGGGCAGCCGGTGCAGCTCTTCAACGGGGCGATCCCCGAGGGCCAGGTGCGTGAGGTCCTCCAGCGGGTGCTGCAGCTGGCGGCCGAGCACGGGGTCACCGGCACCGCCGTCGCACCGGAACACACGGGGGACGCCGAGGAAACGGCGGAGGCGTCGGTTCCGGTCGAACCCGAGTTGCCGCCGCTGCACCGTGAGGCGTACGAGGCCATCGAACGCGGCGACTACGCCGCCGCGACCGCCCTCTACAAGACCGCGGTCGCCCAGGATCCGCGCGACCAGATGGCCATCGCCGGCCTCGCCCAGGTCGGCCTGCTGGCGCGCCTGCACGGCAAGACCATGGCCGGGATCCGCGCCGAGGCTGCTGCGGAGCCCGGGGATCTCGACGCCCAGTTGCTCGTCGCAGACCTCGACCTGTCCGGCGGGCATATCGAGGACGCCTTCGACCGTCTGCTGGCGCTCTTCCCGACCCAGGACCCCTCAGGCAAGAACAGGATCCGCGAGCGCATCCTCGATCTATTCGAGGTCATCGGCCAGGACGACCCGCGTGTTCCGCCGACCCGGTCCCGCCTCACCGCCCTGCTCTACTGACACTCCCGCCTTCCTCCTTCCCGCGAGGGTGCACAATCGGCCCCTTCAGGAGAACTGAAGGGGCCGATTGTGCGCTCTCGCGGTGGGCGGGGTCAGCGGCGCAGACGCAACCAGAGGCCGGCGAGTGGCGGAAGGGTCAGGGTTGCGGATGCCGGCCGGCCGGCCCAGGGCTCGTTGGCCGCGTCCACGGCGCCGAGGTTGCCCACCCCGGAGCCACCGAAGATCTCTGCGTCCGTGTTGACGATTTCGTCCCACATGCCGGCAAACGGCAGTCCGACCCGGTAGCCGGTGTGCGGCTGTCCGGAGAAGTTGAACAGGCAGGCGACGGGGTTGCCGTCATTGTCCCAGCGCAGGAACGAGATCACGTTCTGGGCGGCTGCGCCGCCGTCGAGCAGCTCGAAGCCGCCCGGATCATTGTCGCGCGCCCACAGGCTAGGGGTGTCCCGGTAGATGCGGTTGAGCGCGCCGACGAGGTTGAACAAGCCGCGGTGGGCCGGCTGGTCCAGCATCCACCAGTCCAGGCCTCGTGACTCGCTCCACTCCGACCGCTGGCCGAATTCCTGGCCCATGAACAGGAGCTGCTTGCCGGGGTGGGCCCACATGAATGACAGGTATGCGCGCACGTTCGCGAGCTGCTGCCACGAGTCGCCCGGCATCTTCGCGACGAGGGAACCCTTGCCATGCACGACCTCGTCGTGGCTGATCGGCAGCAGGAAGTTCTCACTGAAGGCGTAGACGAAGGAGAAGGTCATATCGTTGTGGTGGTACGAGCGGTACATCGGGTCAACCTGCATGTACTCCAGGGAGTCGTGCATCCAGCCCATGTTCCATTTGAATCCGAAGCCTAGCCCACCGCCGGAGGTCGGCGCGGTCACCCCGCCCCAGTTCGTTGACTCCTCGGCGATCATCACCGTGCCGGGGTTGCGCTTGTAGGCCGTGGCCGTGATCTCCTGGAGCAGGCTGATCGCCTCCAGGTTCTCATTGCCGCCGTAGATGTTCGGCTCCCACTGGCCGTCCTCGCGGGAATAGTCGAGGTAGAGCATGGAGGCGACGGCGTCGACGCGCAGGCCGTCGATGTGGAATTCCTCGAGCCAGTACAGCGCGTTGGCGACGAGGAAGTTGCGCACCTGCTTCTGGCCGAAGTCGAAGACGTAGGTGCCCCAGTCCATCTGCTCGCCGCGGCGAGGGTCGGGGTGTTCATAGAGGGCCTGGCCATCGAACCGGGCCAGGGCGAAGTCGTCCTTCGGGAAATGCCCGGGGACCCAGTCCATGATCACGCCGATCCCGGCCTGGTGCAGCCGGTCGATCAGGTAGCGCAGGTCGTCCGGGTGTCCGAACCTGCTGGTCGGCGCGTAATACCCGGTGACCTGGTAGCCCCAGGAACCGCCGAACGGATGCTCGGACAGCGGCATGAACTCGACGTGCGTGTAGGCGAGTTCTTCGAGGTAGCCGATGAGCTCATCCGCCAGGTCGCGGTAGCCGAGACCGGGTCGCCAAGACCCGACGTGCATCTCATAGATGCTCATCGGCCGGTTGTGCTGGTCGGTCGCCCCGCGCGCGGTCAGCCAGGCGGCATCCGCCCACTCGTACCGGGTCTCGCCGATGACCGACGCCGTCTTCGGCGGGATCTCGGTGTAACGGGCCATCGGGTCGGCCTTGCGCACCCAGTCGCCCGACTGGGCGAGCAGCTCGAACTTGTAGTTGGAGCCGGCTGTGAGCCCGGGCACGAAGAGCTCCCAGACGCCGGTGCTGCCCATATTGCGCATGGAGTGCAGCACGCCGCTCCAGCCGTTGAAGTCGCCGATCACCCGAACCGCTCGCGCGTGCGGAGCCCAGACCGAGAACGACGTCCCGGCTGTTGTGCCCATCGCGCCGGCGTGTGGCCGGTAGTGTGCCCCGAGCACGTCCCAGAGACGCTCGTGGCGGCCCTCGCCGAGCAGGTGCAGGTCGAGCTCTCCGAGGGTGGGCAGGAACCGGTACGGGTCGTCGACGACCCAGGTCGGGGCGTCGCTGTAGCGCGCCTCCAGGGTGTAGTCGTGCAGGCCCAGGGTGCTGACGCCCTGCCAGATCCCGTGGCCGAGGTGCGCCAGTTCGATGTGCGCGCCGGTGGAGAGGATGGCGAAGACCTCGGTGGCGAGCGGCCGCAGGGCCCGGATCACCGTGAGCGGGTCGCTGATCGCCTGGGCGCCGGTGCTCGACTGGCTCAGCAGATGCTGGCCGAGGATCTCGTGCGGGTTGTAGTACCGGCCTTCCGCGACCGCCTCGAGGATCTGGGCGGGGATGACGGGCAGCGCCGGCGAGGCATCCTTCGCTGGGGCTGGGTTCTTCGCAATGGATGAATCCTGGTGGCCATGCTTCATGTGACTGGTCCCTTCACGTGCAGGATGTGCACCGGTTCGGTGAATGCGTCGAGGCGAACAAAGTTGTCGGCGGTCCAGGTCCACCTGGCCCCGGTGATCAGGTCCTCCACCTCGAACGACGCACCCTCCGCGATGCCGAACCGGGTGACGTCCAGGTGCACAACGGTCTGCCGCACGGAGTGCGGGTCGACGTTCGCGACGATGATCAGCGCATCGGGCTCTCCCGTGCCGGTGAAAGGCGCGTCGAGGAACTTGCTGTAGACCAGCATTGCGTCGTCATCGCTGGCGTGGATGTCAAGGTTGCGCAGCTGGCCGAGGGCAGGATGTTCGGCCCGAATCCGGTTGAGCCGCGTGAGGTAGGGCGCCAGGGAGGCTCCGTGTTTCTCGGCCGCAGCGAAGTCGCGGGGACGGTACTCGTACTTCTCGTTGTCGATGTTCTCCTCGGCGCCGGGGCGGGCCACGGACTCGTAGAGTTCGAATCCGCTGTACAAACCCCAGGTCGGAGCGGCGGTGGCGGCCAGGGCCGCGCGGATCTTGAACGCGGCCGGGCCACCGAACTGCAGGTACTCGGAGAGGATATCCGGGGTGTTCACGAACAGGTTCGGGCGCACGAAGTCGGCCGTTGCATGAGAGAGGCCGTCGAAGAACTCCTCGAGTTCCTCCTTCGTGTTCCGCCAGGTGAAATAGGTGTAAGACTGCTGGAAACCGACCTTTCCCAGTCCCTGCAGCAGGGCAGGCCGGGTGAACGCCTCGGCCAGGAAGAACACGTCCGGCGCCTCGTCGGCGACCGTGGCGATCAGCCACTCCCAGAAGTCGAGCGGCTTGGTATGCGGGTTGTCGACGCGGAAGATTTTCACCCCGGCGGCGATCCAATGCCGTACGATCCGCAACACCTCGACTCGGATACCGGCCGGGTCGTTGTCGAAGTTGATCGGGTAGATGTCCTGGTACTTCTTCGGCGGGTTCTCCGCGTACGCGATTGAACCGTCCGGGAGGGTGGTGAACCACTCCGGGTGCGCGGTGACCCACGGGTGGTCGGGGGAGGCCTGCAGGGCCAGGTCGATCGCGATCTCCATTCCGCTCGTCTTCGCGGCGTCGAGGAAGAAGGTGAGGTCCGCGAGGGTGCCCAGGTCAGGGTGGATGGCGTCGTGGCCGCCCTCGGCCGAGCCGATCGCCCACGGCGAGCCCGGGTCATCCGGACCGGCATTGAGGGTGTTGTTCGGCCCCTTGCGGTAGGCGCGGCCGATCGGGTGGATCGGCGGCAGGTAGACCACGTCGAACCCCATCGCGGCCACCGCGGGCAGACGTTTCGCGGCGGTGCGGAAGGTGCCGCTCTGCCAGGAACCGTCCTCGCGGCGCACGGCCCCCTCCGAGCGGGGGAAGAACTCATACCAGGAGCCGACGCCGACGCGGGTTCGTTCGACCAGGATAGTGCGTGGCTCCGAGACCGACTCGAGGCCGGTGATCGGCCGCACGGCGACGGCGGCGAGCAGCTTGGGGCTAGCCAGCACGGCGAGTCGGGCATCGACGGATGCGCTGACATCGCCGAGGGTCTTCGCTGCCGCGGCGAACAGGCGCCGCTCGACCACCGGCCGACCCTTGTCGGTGCCAGCGGCCGCGAGCAGCTCGGCCCCGATCAGGAACATGAGTTCGACGTCGATCCCCGCGGGGATCTTCACGGAGGCGTTGTGGTGCCAGGTCGCCCACTCGTCGGCATAGGCGCGGACGCGGTACTGCCACCGGCCCTGGCTGCCCAGGAGGACCTCGGTCTCCCAGCGGTCGGTCCCCGGGGCGCCAGGGCTCATCGGATGCCGGGTAAGGGTGCCGTCGGGGCTGGTCAGCAGCAGCATGACGCCGATCAGGTCGTGGCCCTCCCGGAACGCCGTCGCGCCGAAGGGGACGACCTCGCCCGTGAACGCCTTGACGGGCCAGAGGTTGTCCGGTATTTGTGGGGACAGGTCGAGGATCGGGATGCGTCCGACCCTCGCCGCCCGGGGCGTCGTCGTCGCCGCGGCCGCCGCCTGCCGTGCCGCCACGGTGGTCTTCGGGATGGTCCGGGTTGCACCGGAGGATTCAGGAGCCGCGCCTGCGCGTTTTACTGTCTTAGCCACATATTGACCGTAGCGCGAAATGTCGGCCCGGTGCTGTGCGCGATAACGTGCTGGAGACATCCCGGCCCTAGGCTTAGGTCCGTGAAGGCGATCCGCAAATTTACCGTCCGTACCGTCCTGCCCGAGTCGCTTGCTGCGCTCGATGAGCTGGCGGGCAACCTGCGCTGGTCCTGGCATGAGCCGACCCGCCAGCTGTTCGAACACATAGCCCCCGAGTTGTGGCGGGAGATCGGCGCCGACCCGGTGGCGCTGCTCGGGTCCGTCGACCCGGCCAGGCTCGAGGCGCTGTCGCGCGACCACGACTACGTGTCCTGGGTGAACTCCATCCGCGGCGACCTGAGGGACTACCTCGAGCAGCCGCGCTGGTACCAGGGCCTCGAGGGTGAGAAGCCAGAGTCGATCGCGTATTTCTCCCCGGAGTTCGGCATCGCAGCCGCACTACCGCAGTACTCAGGGGGGCTGGGCATCCTGGCCGGAGACCACCTGAAGAGCGCCTCCGACCTCGGCGTGCCGCTGGTGGGCGTCGGGCTGTTCTACCGGGCGGGCTATTTCAGCCAGGCGATCTCGCCTGACGGCTGGCAGATGGAAAGCTACCCGCTGCTCGACCCCGACGGGCTGCCGCTGTCGGTGCTGCGCCGGGCCGACGGGTCGGCCGTGCAGGTGTCCCTCGCCCTGCCGGACAATCGCACGCTGCACGCCCGGGTCTGGCAGGCCATGGTCGGCCGGATCCGCCTGCTCATGCTCGACACCGACATCCCGGAAAACGCCGACGACCTGCGCCTGGTCACCGACCGGCTCTACGGCGGCGGCGGCGAACACCGCCTGCTGCAGGAACTGCTCCTCGGCATCGGCGGCGCGCGCGCCGTGAAGCTGTGGAGCAACCTCAATGGGCGCCCGGACCCCGAGGTGTTCCACACCAACGAGGGCCACGCCGGTTTCCTCGGCCTGGAGCGCATCTCCAGCCTGATCGGCGAGGGACTCAGCTTCGCCGAGGCTCTCCAGGTGGCCCGTGCCGGAACGGTCTTCACCACCCACACGCCCGTCGCGGCCGGTATCGACCGGTTCGAGCGCAGCCTGGTGCGGCGCTACTTCGAAACCGACCTGCTGCCGGGCGTTGCGGTCGAGGACCTCCTCGCCCTCGGCGCCGAGAACTACCAGGACGGGTCGCCCGACGTCTTCAACATGGCGCTGATGGGCCTCCGGCTCGGGCAGCGCGCCAACGGCGTCTCCAAGCTGCACGGCGAGGTCAGCCGGCGGATGTTCAAGGGACTCTGGCCGGGCTTCGACGCGGAAGACGTGCCGATCGCCTCGATCACCAACGGCGTGCACGCTCCCACCTGGACCGACCCAGCGCTCCTTGCGCTTGCCCAGAACCGCCTCGGCACCAGCGACACCTCGGAGGCCGACTGGGCGTCCGATGCCGTCTCCGATGACGACCTCTGGCAGGTACGCGGCCAGATGCGCCTCCAGTTCGTCGAAGATGCGCGCCGGCGGATCGCGGCCGCCTGGCTCGTGCAGAACCCGGGCGGGATCGTTCCGTCCTGGACCAAGAAGGTATTCGATCCGAGCGTGCTGACCATCGGCTTCGCCCGCCGGGTTCCGACCTACAAACGGCTCACCCTGATGCTGCACGACCCCGAACGGCTCCGTGCCCTACTGCTGCACCCCGAGCACCCGGTCCAGATCGTCATCGCCGGCAAGTCTCACCCCGCCGACGAGGAGGGCAAGCGCCTGATCCAGAAGGTCGTCCAGTTCGCGGCCGATCCTGAACTGCGCACGAGGATCGCCTTCCTTCCCGACTACAACATCGGCATGGCCCAGCTGATGTACCCGGGCACCGATGTGTGGCTGAATAACCCGCTGCGGCCCCTCGAAGCCTGCGGCACGTCCGGAATGAAGGCGGCCCTGAACGGCGCGCTCAACCTCTCGATCCTCGACGGCTGGTGGCCGGAGTATTTCGACGGCAAGAACGGCTGGGCGATCCCGTCGGCGGACGCCGCCGGTGACTCCGCCGAGCGTGACCGGATCGAGGCCGATGCGCTCTACGAACTGATCGAGCACCACGTTGCTCCCCGGTTCTACGACCGCAACGCCGACGGAGTGCCCGAACGATGGGTGTCGTCGATCCGGCACACCCTCGCCGGGCTGTCCCCGGAACTGAACGCCGGGCGGATGGTGAGGGAGTACGTACAGAAGCTCTATCGCCCGGCCGGCCAGGCCGAGGCCAGGCTCTCCGCCAACAACTACCGCGCCGCGCGCGAGCTCGCGGTTTGGAAGAGCCGAATCGTCGCGGCCTGGCCCGGGGTGGCCGTGGCCCACGTCGAATCGGGCGGCGTCGCGACCGTGCCGCAGGTCGGCGACGAACTGCACCTGCGCGCCCACGTGCAGCTGAACGGCCTGGCGCCGGGCGACGTGACCGTGGAGGTCGTCTACGGAAAGAGCCTGGGCAACGACGAGCTGAGCGACACCAGCACGTTGGCACTGGCGGCCGCGACCGATCCTGACCAGGAGACCACCGGCAGCCCTGCCGCCGGCGCCGCGACCCTGTTCACCGGCACGGTCCAACTGGACCGCGGCGGCGCGTTCGGCTACACCGTTCGGGTCGTGCCCCGCAACGACCTGCTGATCAGCCCGGCTGAGATGGGTCTGATCGCCGTCGCCGGCTGAGCCGGCTGAGCCGGCCGAGCCGACTGAGCCGACTGAGCCGGCCGAGTCGACCGAGCCGACCGAGTCGACCGAGCCGGCCGAGTCGACCGAGCCGATCGGGCCGGCCGAGTCGACCGAGTCGATCGGGCGGGCCGGACCACCACGCGACTCCAGGCAGGACCTCGCTCCCCAGACGATGGTGCCCTGTGCGCGGGCCGGGTGAATCCGTGGAGACCGATGCTCAACCGCGGGAGATCGCCGCGAACACGGCGCCGGACGCCCGGGCGAGGTCGGCCGGGGCGAGTTCGATGTCGAACCCGCGGCGGCCGCCCGAGACGAAGACGGTGTCGAAGAGCTGGGCGTCCTCGTCGATGACCGTGGGCAACGGGGTCTTCTGCCCGATGGGGCTGATCCCTCCGAGGACGTAGCCGGTCTTGCGTTCCGCCGTCTTCGGATCGGCCATGACCGCCTTCTTCGCCCCGACGGATGCGGCGAGCGCCTTCAGGTCGAGCTGGCCGGTGACCGGGACGATGCCGACGACGAGGGCGCCGTCCGCCTCGGCGAGGAGGGTCTTGAACACCCGGGCCGGGTCGAGACCGAGCTTCTCCGCCGCTTCGAGGCCGAAGTTGCTCGCGTGCGCGTCATGCTCGTACAGGTGCGGGGTGAAGACAATACCGGCCCTCTCGAGGGCGAGCGTGGCGGGGGTTCCCGCACCGTGTTCCACCCGCCTGCCCATACCCCTGTCTTCCCCGGACCGACGCTAGTGGGCCCGGAATAGCTGCATCGACGCGCCGGGGACGAGCAGACGGGCGCCGGGGAGATGTTCGATCACGGCGTCGCTGATGTCGTCATGGCTGGAGTCCCAGAGCAGCGTGTAGGAGACGACTCCCGTGTGCACCGGCAGGGTCACCGTGACATCCGCTTCCCGACCCTGCACGATCAACAGGATCCGGTTGAATTCCTCGTGCTCGGGGGTGCTCGCCGCGAGGTACTGCAGCGTGCGCTCATTCGACGAATGCCAGTCCTCCTCGGACATCGACTCGCCCAGAGCGTTGTACCAGTTCATTTCGCTGGCGCTCAGGGTCGTTTCGCCCGGGCGACCGAATCGCACCGACCGGAGGGCCGGGTTCTCCCGGCGCAGTTCGAGCAGGCGCCGGCTGACCCGGTGCAGGTCGACCTGCCAGTCGTCCAGGTCCCAATTCAGCCAGGTGAGTTCGCTGTCATGGCAGTAGGCGTTGTTGTTGCCGCGCTGGCTGCGCCCGAATTCGTCGCCGGCCGTGATCATCGGCACGCCGGCAGAGAGGAGGAGCGTGGCCAGCAGGTTGCGCATGGCCTTGCGCCGGGTGGTGAGGATGGTGGTGTTCCGGGTGGGACCCTCGATGCCGTGGTTGAACGAATTATTGCTGTCGGTGCCGTCCCGGTTCGACTCGCCGTTGCCCACGTTGTGCTTGACGTTGTACGCGGTGAGGTCTGCCATCGTGAAACCGTCATGGGCGGTGATGAAGTTCAGCGAGGCCAGCGGCCCGCGCTCCTGCGAGAAGGTGTTGGACGACCCCGCCAGACGGGTCGCGAATCGGCCGATGCCGCTGCCCGCGTGCCCGTCGCGCGCCGCGGCGAGGTCGGTCAGCCAGAACGAGCGCATCCGGTCCCGGTAGCGATCGTTCCATTCTGTCCAGCCATCGGCGAAGTTGCCGGTCTGCCAGCCGCCCTGCCCGATGTCCCACGGCTCGGCGATGAGCTTCACACCGGCGAGGTCGGGGTCGGTCCGGATAGTGGTGAGCAGTGGATGGTCCCGTTGGTATTCGACGTTGCCGTCACGGCCGAGTGTCGCCGCCAGGTCGAATCGGAATCCATCGATCTGCACGTCGTTGGCCCAGTAGCGCAACGAGTCGAGCACCAGGCGGTGCGGCACCTCGTGCGAAACATTGAGGGTGTTGCCGCAGCCGGTGACGTCGATGTACGCGCCGTTGTCGTTCTGCCGGTAGTAGGTCGCGTTGTCGATGCCGCGCAGGCTGCTGACCGGACCGTTCGGTCCCTCCTCCGCTGTGTGGTTGTAGACCACGTCGAGAATGACCTCGAGGCCGGCTTCGTGCAGCAATTTGACCATGCCCTTGAACTCCCGCAGCACGGCCTCCGGGCCGGCGGACTGCGAGGCCATGGTGGCGTAGTCCGCGTGCGGAGAGAAGAAATTGAAGGTGTTGTAACCCCAGTAATTGGTGAGGCCCTGCTTGATCAGGCGTTGTTCCGAGACGAACGCGTGCACCGGGAGCAGTTCCACCGCGGTGACGCCGAGATTCTTCAGGTAGCCGATCGTCGACTCGTGGGCGAGGCCGGCGTAGGTCCCGCGCAGCTCCGCGGGGACCGCCGGATTGAGCTTGCTCAGCCCGCGCACGTGGGCTTCGTAGACGACCGTGTGGTCGAGCGCGATCTTCGGTTTGGCAGACCCGGCCCAGTCGAAGCCACCGTCCACGACGGAGGATTGCCACTGGTCGGGGCCGACCCGCACCAGGCCCCGGGAATACGGTTCGATCAGGGTTTTCTCCGGGTGAAACGAATTCCTTGCCGAGGCAGGACCAGAGACCCGGATTCCATAGCGACGGCCGGGGGAGAGGGTACGGGATCGCCCGAACCACACGTCGTTGGCGTCCTTGACCATCGGAACGGTCTTGATGATCCAGTTGGGATCGGTCTGGTCGAAAATGCACAGTTCCATGGCGTCAGCATTCTTCGACCACACGCGCAACTCACCACCGTTGGCCCCCAGCCGGACGCCGAGGTTGCGCAGGGGGTCAGCGGAAGTCATGGGTTCTAGAGTAATGAGTACAGACGGTCTGTTCTGACCACAATCAGACCTGCCGATGCCCGAAAACCTGCGGAGGATCCCCATGGCGGTCTACCTGGACCACGCCGCGACGACACCGATGCTTCCCGGCGCCATCGCGGCGTTCACCGAAGCGATGACGGTCGTGGGCAACCCGGCGTCTATCCATAGCCAGGGCCAGTTGAAGAAACGGATGCTCGAGGAAGCCCGCGAGACCGTGGCGGCCAGCGTCGGCTGCGACCCGATCGAGGTCGTCTTCACCGCGGGCGGCACCGAATCGGTCAACCTCGGCATCAAGGGGCTCTTTTGGGCCCGGACGCCCCGTCGGCGCATTCTGGTTCCCGGCGGGGAACATCACGCCACCGTCGACACCGTCGAATGGCTTGAACGGCACGAGGGCGCGGTGATCGACTGGCTGCCGCTGGACGAGCACGGCCGGGTCGCCCCGGCCGTGCTCGCCCGCGCAATCGCCGCCCACCCAGACGAGATCGCCCTGGTCACCCTGCTGGCCGCCAACAACGAGGTCGGCACGATCCAGCCCGTGGAGGAGATCGCCGCGCTCGCGGCGACCCACGGCATCCCGGTGCACGTCGACGCGGTGGCCGCCTACGGGCACGTCCCGATCGACTTCGGCGTCCTCAGCCGAGGGGGAGTGTCCGCGGTGAGCGTCTCGGCTCACAAAATAGGCGGCCCCGTCGGCATCGGCGCTCTGATCCTCTCCCGGCGTGCGACCGTCGAGCCGCTGCTGCACGGCGGCGGTCAACAGCGTCAGGTACGAAGCGGCACCCAGGATGTCGCGGCGGCCGTGGCCTTCGCCGTGGCCGCTGCGGCGGCGGGCGACGACCTGCCCGGGGAGAACGCGCGGATCGCCCGGCTCCGGCAGGCCGTCGTGGACGGGGTGCTCGCGGTGGTACCGACGGCGCTGCTCAACGGAGACCCGGACCCGGCCCGTCACCTCCCCGGAACGGCTCACTTCAGCTTTCCCGGCTGCGAGGGCGATTCGCTCCTGTTCCTGCTCGACGCGGCCGGTGTTGCCGTGTCGACCGGCTCGGCGTGCCAGGCGGGCATTCCGGAACCCTCCCATGTGCTCCGGGCGATGGGCCGCAGCGAGGTGGAGGCCCGGGGAGCCCTTCGGATCACCCTCGGCCGCACCTCGACCATGGCCGACGTCGACGCCCTGCTGGCCGCATTGCCTGCCGCCCACGCCCACGCCTCCCGGGCCGGCATGGCCGACCGCGTCCCCGGGCGCTGAGCTCTCGCCACCGCTGCCCCCTCGTCACCGCTGCCCCCTCGTCACCGCTGCCCCTCGTCACCGTCGTGCGCGCCAGTTCCGCCGCTGCGCGCCAGGCACACCGGGCGCGCAGCGGCGGAGGAGGCGCGTTGGCCAAACCGTCGCACGCGATTACACTCGACAGGTGAAGGTTTTGGCAGCAA
This sequence comes from Cryobacterium algoritolerans, assembly GCF_004402785.1. Classification (GTDB taxonomy): domain Bacteria; phylum Actinomycetota; class Actinomycetes; order Actinomycetales; family Microbacteriaceae; genus Cryobacterium; species Cryobacterium algoritolerans. The sequence continues at coordinate 15,992 of NZ_SOFP01000057.1, read as the reverse complement.
TGAGCGGTGGGGTGGACTCCGCCGTCGCCGCAGCCCGCGCGGTCGAGGCGGGACACGAGGTGGTCGGCGTGCACCTGGCCCTGAGCCGGATGCCCGGAACCCTTCGGACCGGCAGCCGTGGCTGCTGCACCGTCGAAGACTCGATGGACGCCCAGCGTGCAGCGAACATCATCGGCATCCCGTACTACGTCTGGGACTTCTCCGAACGGTTCAAGCTCGACGTGGTTGACGACTTCATTGCCGAATACGCCGCCGGTCGCACCCCCAACCCCTGCATGCGTTGCAACGAGCGGATCAAGTTCGCTGCGTTGCTCGAGAAGGCCATCGACCTTGGCTTCGACGCCGTCGCCACCGGGCACTACGCCACGATCCTGACGGATGCCGACGGCAACCGTGAACTGCACCGGGCCAGCGCCTGGGCCAAAGACCAGTCCTATGTGCTCGGTGTGCTCACCCAGGACCAGCTCGCACACTCGATGTTCCCGCTCGGGGCCACCCCGTCCAAGGCCGAGGTGCGCGCCGAAGCCGCCGAGCGCGGCTTCTCCGTGGCTACTAAGCCCGACTCCTACGACATCTGCTTCATCCCCGACGGCGACACCCGCGGCTGGCTGGCCGAGCGCGTGCCGTCGGCGACCGGCGACATCCTCGACCGTGACGGCAACACCCTCGGCCGGCACGAGGGTGCCGCCGCATTCACCGTCGGGCAGCGCAAGGGCCTGCAGATCGGAACCCCTGCCGCTGACGGAAAGCCGCGGTTCGTGCTCGAGGTGCGCCCGATCACCAACACGGTCGTCGTCGGACCGAAGGAAGCACTCGCGATCAAGGAGATCTCCGGCACGAAGTTCACCTGGTGCGGCGTCGCCCCCGCGCACCCGGAAATCGCGTTCGACTGCGACGTGCAGATCCGCGCCCACGCCGACCCGGTGCCCGCTGTGGCCCAGGTGGTCTCGACCGACCGGGGCACCGGCGACGGCATCGACGGGGTGGAACTCCGGATCCTGCCTGCCACGCCGCTGACCGGCGTCGCGCCCGGGCAGACCGCCGTGGTCTACCTCGGCACCCGCGTGCTCGGCCAGTGCACCATCGACCGCACTGTGAGCGCCGTCCCTGTCGCTCCCTCGGTCGCCGCCGCACATGCCTGACGGCGTGGCCGCCGAAACCCCGGCCGCCCTGCATCAGGCCGCAGCGGAGGTCACCGAACTCACCAAGCGGATCCTGGCCACCAGGGACGCCTACTACGAGCGCAACGAGGTCGTCATCTCGGATGCCGACTACGACGCCCTGGTGCACCGTCTCGCCGGCCTCGAGCGTGAATTTCCCGAACTGGCCAGCCAGGACAGCCCGACCCAGACCGTCGGAGGCCGCGCTGAAACCAGCCTCTTCGCGCCGGTGCAACACGCCGAGCGCATGCTCAGCCTCGACAACGTGTTCTCGATCGAGGAGTTCGACGACTGGGCCACGAAGGTGGAGCGAGACGCAGGCCGCACCGTGCACTACCTCTGCGAGCTCAAGATCGACGGCCTCGCCATCAACCTCCGCTACGAACACGGCGTGCTGGTCACCGCGGCGACCCGCGGCGACGGCGTGGTCGGCGAAGACGTGACCGAGAACATCCGCTGGGTCCCCGGGATTCCGCGACGCCTTGCCGGCACGGGCCACCCCGACCTGATCGAGGTCCGGGGCGAGATTTTCTTCCCGGTGGAGGCCTTCCGTGAACTCAATGCCGAGCAGGCCGCCGCAGGCGAACGGGTCTTCGCGAACCCGCGCAACGCGGCGAGCGGGTCGCTGCGCCAGAAGGCGGAGGGCAAGGCCAAGGAACCGCTTCGCCTGATGCGCGCCAGGCTCGGCCGGCTGCGGATGCTGGTGCACGGCATCGGCGCCTGGGTCAACCCGCCCGTGGCCGCCCAGTCCGAGGTCTACGGGCTGCTGGGTGGCTGGGGTCTACCGACAAGTACCTACTTCAAGGTGGAGCCGGCCGCCGCACGGGCGGCGAAGTTCATCGAGTACTACGGTGTGCACCGCGCCAGCGTTGAACATGAGATCGACGGCATCGTGATCAAGGTCGACGAACTCGCACTTCACGCCGAACTCGGTGCCACCAGCAGGGCCCCGCGCTGGGCCATCGCCTACAAGTACCCGCCTGAGCAGGTCCACACCAAACTGCTCGACATCATCGTGAGCGTCGGCCGCACCGGACGAGCCACCCCATTCGCGGTGATGGAGAAGGTGCGGGTCGCCGGATCCGAGGTCCGCCAGGCCACGCTGCATAACCAGGACGTGGTCAGGGCCAAGGGGATACTGATCGGCGATACCGTCGTGCTGCGCAAGGCCGGCGACGTCATCCCCGAAGTGCTCGGTCCGGTGCTCGAACTCCGCGACGGCACCGAACGCGCATTCGTGATGCCCGCGAACTGCCCGGAGTGTGGCACCCCGCTTGCCCCGGCGAAGGAGGGGGACATCGATCTGCGTTGCCCGAACGCGCGCAGCTGCCCCGCGCAGGTGCGCGGTCGGGTCGAACACATCGGTTCGCGGGGCGCGCTGGACATCGAGGTTCTCGGCGAGGTCGCTGCGGCCGCGCTGACCCAGCCGACGGTGCCTACCAAGCCGCCGCTCTCCACCGAGGCCGGGCTGTTCGACCTCACCCTGGCCGACCTGCTTTCGATCGAGGTGGTCGTGCGGGATGCTGAGACCGGACTGCCCCGCGAGGACGAGGACGGTTCCACCCGCCTGCGCACGCCGTTCCGCCGAAACCCGTCGGCCGCGGAGAAGAAGCAGGGGATAACCGGGCTGCAGCCCTCCTCCAACGCGATCAAGCTGCTGGGCGAGATCGAGCTGGCGAAGACCAAGCCGCTCTGGCGGTTGCTGGTGGCCCTCAACATCCGTCACGTGGGCCCGGTCGCCGCGCGCGCTCTCGCCGGCCACTTCGGGACCCTTGACCTGGTCCGCGCCGCCTCGCGGGATGAACTCGCCGAGGTCGCCGGGGTCGGCGGCATCATCGCGGACGCCCTGATCGCCTGGTTCGAGGTCGATTGGCACCGGGACATCGTGGACCAGTGGACCCGTGCCGGCGTGCAGTTCACGACGCCGGGACACCCGGGGCCGGGGGCCGCGGCCGCGGCCGGTGGGTTGCTTAGCGGGCTGACGGTCGTCACCACCGGTTCCCTCGACGGCTATAGCCGGGAGGAGGCCCAGGAGGCCATCATCTCCGCCGGCGGCAAATCCGCTTCCAGCGTCTCCAAGAACACGGACTTCGTCGCCGCCGGGCCGGGCGCCGGGTCGAAGCTGGCCAGGGCGGAGCAACTCGGAGTCCGTGTTCTGGACGCCGCCGGGTTCCACTTGCTCCTGACGAAGGGCGCCGCCGCTCTCGGGGACGGCGCGGGGGAGACCCCGGCCGACCCGGCAGTCCCGGCAGTCCCGGCAGTCCCGGCCGACTGAACTCAGTCGGCCGCGGCCAGGGAGGCGCCCGCCGGCAGGGTTCCGTCGTCGACCCAGCCGACCACCATTCGCGTGAACAACTCTGCGTCCTCGATGCTCCAGACGTGGTGCATCCCCGGCGCGATCCAGGTCCGGGTCTGCGGCAGGAGCGCCCGCAGCGTGGCCAGGCTGTCCCGCACGAGCCGGGATTCCTTCTCGCCCGCCACGGCGAGGAGCGGTCCGAGGTAACCATCCAGCCCCGCGGGGCTGACGCCGAAGTTCACGTCCTCGAAGACGCGCGCGGCATTGTCCGGCCGGATTCCGAGGCCGTGTTCGACGAAGAGGGTCACCGCATCCGCGGGCAGTCCGAAGGCCTTCGACTGCGCGCGCCAGTACCAGCGACGGCCCCACAGGCGCAGGTGCAGGGTGTTGACGAAGCGGGCCAAGCCGTGAATGCCGTCCAGGGGAACGCCCGAGACGAGGCAGGAGTGCAGCAGGCCGGGATGGCGCGCCATGACTTGCACCGCCACAAGACCGCCGAGGGAGAGCCCGACCAGGTGCGCGCGGGCGCCGTGCGCGTGCTTGGCGATGATGGCGGCCACGTCGTCGGCGGTCTCTTCGAGTGAGCGCCAGTCCGCGACGGAGCGGTCACCGAAGCCCGGTAGGTCAGGGGTGAGCACGTGGCGGCCGGGCAGGGCGGCGACCTGCGGCTGCCAGGACCAGGCGGCGACGGACCCGCCGTGCAGGAACACGATGGTTTCGGTGCCGGTCGCCTCGGCGCCGTGTTCGAGTGGGTAGCTCACGGGAGCGCCGCCACGGTCTCGTCCAGCCAGGCCAGCTCGGCTTCGGCGTGCCGGATCCCGTTCCGGAGAGTCGCGCGCCGGAGGGCGTGCGCGAGATCGACGGGTTCGCCGCGCTCCTGCCCGACCAGCGCGGTGAGCCGTGAGAGGGCGGAATCCGCCTCGTCCCGTCGAGACTGCAGCAGGCCGGCCGCGGCGGGGATTCCGAGTTCGCCGACGAAGAAGACCCGCACCAGGAAGGCGTCGTGGGGGGTCTCCGGGGGCAGCGGCGAGGCCAGCCATTCGCGCAGCGCGGTGAGGCCGGTCGTGGTGATCCGGTGCACACGCCGGTCGGGGCGCCCGTCCTGGGCGATCACTTCCACTTCCGCGAGGCCGTCGGTCACGAGGAGGGCCAGCGTGCGATAGATCTGCGACTGGTCGGCGGACCAGAAGTGGGCGACGGACGCTTCGATGGTCTTCTTGAGGTCGTAGCCCGTGTGGGGTTTCAGTTTGAGAACCCCCAGGATGGCGTATTTCAATGACATGACTGTATAAGACTATACATATATAAGACTTGACAAGTATAAGTTTTCGGCGAAAAACACCCCTCTAGAGGGGGGAATGCGACCGGTCAACCGCGTCGCCGTTTCAGTATTCTGGAGGTGCAGGCCTTGTGTTTCACGTCGAGCTACCCGACTGCTCGGTGTTCGTGAGGGGACGTACCCGAGTTTGCTCTTAGCGGCGGCAGCACTGATAACCGCCTCACTGGCTTTCCACACGGTCAGTGAGCCCTTTGGAGTGCACTCGCTCAGGTCCCCGGCGGTCACCGCCCGGGTCTCGGTCGTTCCTGTCTCGGTCGTTCCCGTCTCGGTCGCCCCGGCGCCGGTGGGGGTCATCATCCTGTCCACGCCGCTCAGGCTGGACCTCGCGGTCTCGACCGGCTCGGTGTCGACCGGCTCATCGTCCCCACGCGCGGCGGCCGGGATCGGCACCGCGGGGGAGCCGGGCGTCGCGGTGCAACCGGCGGCGTCTGTGGTGACGGGAGCGGACGCCGGTCTTGAGTCAGTGCGACGGCTGTCTGGAGCCAGCCTGCTCGCGGGCCTGTCGCGGCTGTCGGTCGGCGACATCTCCACCTTCGTCGCAGAGTTCCCCAGCCAGGTCGACTCCCTGCTGGCCGTGCCCCCCGCCGCTACCGAGGTCACCGGGTGGTGGACCGGGTTGGACGGCACCGAGCGGTCGTCCCTCCTTGCCGGGGCGCCGCGGCTGGTCGGAAACCTCGACGGCATCCCCTTCCGGCAGCGCGGCCGGGCCAACGCCCGTTACCTGGGCCAGAGCCTGGCCGAGGTGGATCGCCGGCTCGCCGGCACACTCGACGACACGTCGCGGGATGCCGCCACGCGGGAGCGCGCCATCCTGACCCAGGTCCAGGTCGCCCTCCGCCCGACCGACGGGGGTCCCCGCCGATCCCTGATCGTCCTGGACACGGTGGCGGGTGGCCGGGCCGCCATCGCCCTGGGCAACCCGGACGCCGCCGCCTACGTCAGCTACCTTGTGCCGGGCATGAACTACGGTGTCGAGCCTCAGATCGTGAACTGGACCGCGACAGCGGCGTCCCTCTACGGCGAGCAGCGCACCGTGCTCGCAGAGCGGGCCGCGAGCGGCCGGGGTTCGGCCGCCGCGGGCATCGCGGTCGTCGCCTGGATCGGCTACGAAGCGCCGGACCTGTTCAGCGTCGGGGGCCTCGACCACGCCGTCGCCGGCGCCGACTTCCTGGAGAAGTACTCGCAGGGCATCCGCTCAGACCGAATCGGCGACCAGCCATTCGTCTCGGTGTTCGCGCACTCCTACGGCTCGACGGTCGCGCTCACGGCCCTGTCGCGCGGGTCGTTCGAGGTTGACGCGCTGGTCCTGGTCGGTTCTCCCGGCAGCCAGATCCAGTCCGTCGACAGCCTGAGCGTGGCCAACGGCAACGTGTTCGTGGGAAAGGCGGACTGGGACCCGGCGGTCAACAGTGCTTTCTTCGGCAGTGACCCGGGCGCACAATCGTACGGCGCCCGGCCCCTGGGGGTGTTCGGTGCGCGCGATCGGCTCACCGGGACCTGGCTGGCCGGTTCTATCGGCCACAACGCCTATTTCGACCGGGGCAGTGAGTCACTGCACAACATGGCCCTGATCGGAACGGACAACGCGGATCTGGTCACCGACGGCTCCGAATAGAATTGGGGAATCCACCTCGACGATAATCGGAGCAACATGTCTGAAATCACGGCCGAGCAGGTAGCGCATTTGGCCAACCTCGCCCGGATCGACCTCAGCCCGGAGGAGATCAACCGCCTCACCACGGAACTCGGCCAGATCGTCGATTCCGTCGCGAAGGTAGCCGAAGTGGCCACACCGGACGTTCCGGCGACCAGCCACCCGATGCCGCTGACCAACGTTTTCCGCCCCGACACGGTCGTTCCCTCGCTCACCGTCGAACAGGCGCTCTCCGGCGCGCCCGACCACGACGGCGACAAGTTCCGAGTGCCCGCGATCCTGGACGAGGAATGACCATGACCAACCTGATCAAGCTGTCTGCCGCCGATCTGTCCGGACTGCTCGCCGACCGGTCGGTGAGCTCCGTCGAAGTGACCCGTGCCCACCTCGACCACATCGCCGCCATCGACACCGATGTGCACGCCTTCCTGCACGTGGCACGGGATGCCGCCCTCGCCACCGCCGCCCGGATCGACGCCCGCCGCGCCGCCGGCGACGTGCTCGGCCCGCTCGCCGGGGTCCCGATCGCCATCAAGGACGTGCTCGCCACCCAGGACATGCCGTCCACGGCCGGCTCGAAGATCCTCGAGGGTTGGATCCCGCCCTACGACGCCACGGTCGTCAGGCGCGTGCGCGACGCCGGACTGATTCCGCTCGGCAAAACCAACATGGACGAGTTCGCGATGGGCTCGTCGACCGAGTTCTCCGCTTACGGTCCGACGCACAACCCGTGGGACCTCGACCGGATCCCCGGCGGGTCGGGAGGCGGCTCGGCAGCCGCGGTGAGCTCTTTCGAGGCTCCCCTCGCCCTCGGCAGCGACACCGGCGGTTCCATCCGCCAGCCTGCCGCCGTCACCGGCTCCGTCGGAGTCAAGCCCACCTACGGCGGCGTCTCCCGCTACGGCTCGATCGCGCTCGCGTCCTCGCTGGACCAGGTCGGTCCCGTCACCCGCACGGTCTACGACGCGGCCCTGCTGCACGATGTCATCGGCGGGCACGACCCGCTGGACTCGACGTCGCTCACCGATTCCTGGCCGTCGATGGCTGCCGCCGCACGCGCCGGCCTGGCCGACGGCGCACTGCAGGGCGTGCGCGTCGGCGTGGTCAAGGAGCTCGCCGGCGAGGGATTCCAACCCGGCGTCAAGCAGCGCTTCGAGGAGACCCTGGCCCTACTCGCCCAGGCCGGCGCGGAGATCGTGGAGGTCAGCGCACCGAACTTCGAGTACGCGATCGCCGCGTACTACCTGATCCTGCCCGCGGAGGCGTCGAGCAACCTGGCCAGATTCGACTCGGTGCGCTTCGGCATCCGGGTCGACCCGGCCGAGGGCCCCCTCACCAGCGAACGGGTGATGGCGGCCACCCGCGACGCCGGCTTCGGCCCCGAGGTCAAGCGTCGCATCATCCTCGGCACCTACGCCCTGAGCGCCGGGTACTACGACGCGTACTACGGCAGCGCCCAGAAGGTGCGCACGCTCATCCAGCGCGACTTCGACGCGGCATTCGCCCAGGTCGACGTGCTGGTGTCGCCGAGCGCTCCCACCACGGCCTTCAAATTCGGTGAGAAGATGACCGACCCGATGGCGATGTACCTGAACGACGTCACCACGATCCCGGCGAACCTTGCCGGCGTGCCGGGGATGAGTCTTCCGATGGGGCTCGCTCCCGAAGATGGGCTCCCCGTCGGCCTGCAGATCATGGCGCCGGCGAAACTGGATGCCCGCCTGTACACCTTCGGTGCCGCCGTTGAGCGCCTACTCGAGGCGTCCTGGGGCCACACCCTGCTCAGCCAGGCGCCCGAGCTCGCGCCCACCGAAATGTTCGCCAGCGAAGAGGGAGTCGTCTGATGAAAAAAGCCGAACTGATGGACTACGACAAGGCCCTCGAACTGTTCGAGCCGGTGCTCGGCTTCGAGGTGCACGTCGAACTCAACACCAAGACCAAGATGTTCTGCGGCTGTGCCAACGAATTCGGCCAGGGTGCCAACACGAACACCTGCCCGACCTGCCTCGGCCTGCCGGGCGGACTCCCGCAGGTGAACGCCAAGGCGATCGAGTCGAGCATCCGCCTCGGGCTCGCCCTCGGCTGCGAGATCGCCGAGTACTCCCGGTTCGCCCGCAAGAACTACTTCTACCCGGACACCGCGAAGAACTTCCAGACCTCGCAGTACGACGAGCCGATCGCGTTCAACGGCCAACTCACGATCGAGCTCGAAAGCGGTCGCCTGGTCACGGTCGATATTGAACGCGCCCACATGGAGGACGACGCCGGAAAACTCACCCACGTCGGCGGCGCGACCGGGCGCATCCAAGGCGCCGACTACTCCCTCGTGGACTACAACCGCGGCGGGGTGCCCCTGGTGGAGATCGTCACCCAGATGATCGAGGGCGGCGAGGCTGACGCCCCGGAGATCGGGCGTACCTATGTCGCCGCGATTCGCGAGATCGTGAAGGGTCTCGGCGTCTCCAACGCTCGGATGGAGGAGGGCAATGTGCGCTGCGACGCCAACGTCTCCCTCCGCCCCCGCGGATCGAACATCCTCGGTACGCGCACCGAGACCAAGAACGTCAACTCGCTCCGTTCGGTCGAACGCGCCGTGCGCTACGAGATCCAGCGCCAGGCGGCGCTGCTGGCCGCGGGCGGTACGATCACCCAGGAGACCAGGCACTGGCACGAGGACACCGGCATCACCTCCGCCGGCCGGCCCAAGTCGGATGCCGACGACTACCGCTACTTCCCCGAGCCCGACCTCGTGCCCGTCGCGCCGTCGCGCGAATGGGTCGAGGAGCTTCGTGCAACCCTGCCGGAGCCCCCGGCCGCCCGGCGCAAGCGGCTGCAGGCCGATTGGGGCTTCGCGAACCTGGAGTTCCAGGACGTCGTCAACTCCGACCTGCTCGACGCCGTCGAGGCCACCATCGCCGCCGGATCGGCAGCCCAGGCCGCCCGCAAGTGGTGGACCGGTGAGGTGGCCAGGCTCGCGAACGTGGCCGGCGTGGCAGCCGACTCCCTCGTGCACCCCGTTCAGGTTGCCGCCCTGATCGAACTCGTCGTGGCAGGAACGCTCACCGACCGCCTTGCCCGCCAGGTGCTCGAGGGCGTCATCGCCGGCGAGGGCACCCCGCTCGAGGTCGTCGAGCTGCGCGGCCTCGTGGTTGTGTCGGACGACGGCGCGCTCATCGCGGCGATCGACGAGGCCCTGGCCGCGCAGCCCGACGTGCTCGCGAAGATCCGCGACGGCAAGGTGCAGGCGGCGGGCGCCGTGATCGGCGCCGTCATGAAGGCCATGCGCGGCCAGGCGGATGCCGCCCGGGTGCGGGAGCTCGTGCTGGAGAGAGCCGGAACGGCGCAGTAATGGCATTCGGGAAGAAGCAGCGGCCGGCCGAACCCGGGCGAACCGGGTTCGGCGTGGGGGTCCAGGTCCTGGTGCGACTCGACCGCAGCAACTACCCCGATTCCCACGCGCCGGACCCGAGCGGGGTGATCGTGGCCGGCGGGGACATGGAAGGCGCCGCGCTCTACGCCCCGGTGACCCTGCGCGAGGCGGTCTGGGTCGTGCAATTCGACGAACCGTTCTACGGCCTCGACGGGTCTGGCCCGCACGAGTCCGCCCGGGTGACGCAGAGTCACCTCCAAGCCGCACCGGAAGCATGAGCGTGACCCACGAGCGCCCGGCCGGCGTGGCGGACATCCGTCGGTGGCGACAGTATCTGGCCGACGAACAGGCCGAGGCTGCGGTCTACCGTGACCTGGCCGCGCGTCGCACCGGGGAGGAGAAGGAAATCCTGCTCGCCCTCGCCGAGGCGGAGGGTCGCCATGAAGCGCACTGGCGGCACCTCCTCGGAGACCAGGCAGGGACGCCGCGGCGCGGCGCCATACGCACCCGCTTCCTCGGTTTCCTGGCCCGCAGGTTCGGCTCGGTGTTCGTACTCGCCCTGGCCCAGCGGGCCGAGTCGCGTTCGCCCTACGACGACGATGCGGATGCCACCAGCACGATGGCCGCGGACGAACGCATCCACGAAGAGGTCGTGCGCGGCCTTGCGGCCCGTGGTCGCCAGCGCCTGGCCGGAACCTTCCGTGCCGCGGTCTTCGGCATCAACGACGGCCTGGTGAGCAACCTGGCCCTGGTGCTCGGAATCGGGGCCACCGGTGTTCCGACGGCCACAATCCTCTTCACCGGAATCGCCGGGCTGCTCGCCGGCGCCCTATCGATGGGAGCGGGGGAGTACGTGTCCGTGCGTTCCCAGCGGGAACTGCTCGAGGCATCCACCCCGAACCCGGCCACCCGAACGGTTTTGTCCCACCTCGACCTTGCGGCCAACGAACTGACCCTGGTCTACCGGGCGCAGGGAATGAGCCCGGAGCGGGCCGAGGTGCACGCCCGGGAGGTGCTGCGCACGGTGGCCATCGCCACCGGTCCGGTCGAAGTCGCTCCCCGGGGCGCTCTCTCGCCCGCGGTCGACGAGCACGAGGCGATCGGCACCGGCCTCGGCGCGGCAACGTCGAGTTTCTGTTTCTTCGCCTCAGGGGCGATCCTGCCCGTCCTTCCCTACCTGTTCGGGCTCAGCGGGCCGGCGGCGATCATCGTGGCGGCCGTGCTGGTCGGCCTCGCCCTCCTGGCCACCGGCGCAATCGTCGGGCTGCTCTCCGGCGGACCACCTCTGCGACGTGCCCTCCGACAGCTGCTGATCGGCTTCGGCGCCGCCGGAGTCACCTACCTGCTCGGACTGCTCTTCGGCACGTCATTGGCGTGATCGCCGTCGGTGAACGGGCCTCTCCCCGGTGGCCGAGCTCGTCGAATACCTGCAGGCCTGTCCTCCGTCCCGGTGATTGAGCCTGTCGAAATCGCCGCACCTGGTCTCGACGAACTCGACCACCGTCGGTGGTTGAGCCTGTCGAAATCACGTCTGGCTTGTGCTCCACAAATCTCCTTTGATCAGGTTATCCACAGCCCATCGTGAGGGCCGGGTGGGTGCCTGCGGATGTCGGTGGCTGGTCGTAGTGTGCGGGTATGGCCACTCCGGTGAGCATCACCCAACAGCAGCTCGGACTGCTCTTCGACGCGGTCGCGGCGACTCCGAGTTTGGCGACTCCCGATCAGTGCGCGCGGTGGTCGACGAACGGCATCCGCGGCCCGCGCCGGGGTCTCCCGGCCACGCCGCTGTTCTCCACCAGCCGCACCACCCGGAAGCGGTGCGGCCGCCACTGCTCCATGGCCGCCACCAGCTGCCGGTCGTCGAACTCCACGCCGAACAAGGCGTGCCCGATGAACCCGGCAAGGTGGTAGTCGCCGACCGAGAGCGCATCCGCGTCGCCGAGGGCCCGCTGGGCGACCTCCGCTGCCGTCCAGACCCCCACGCCCGGCATCGATCGGAGCCTGGTCGCCGCCTCTTCCGGGGACAGGTCGACGCAGCGCTCCAGTTGCCGCGCCACGTCCAGGACAGCCATCACCGTTCGTGACCGTTGCGGATCGACGCCGGCCTTGTGCCATTCCCAGGACGGGATCAGCTGCCAGGCGCGCACGGTCGGCACGACCATCATGGGGCCGGGGGTCGGGCCGGGGGCCGGCGTGCCGTACGCGTGCACCAACCGCCGCCACGATGCGGTCGCCTGCACGGCGATGACCCGCTGCTCGAGGATCGCCGGGATCAGCGCCTCCATCACCCGTCCCGTCTTCGGGATGCGCAGGCCTGGATGCCGCCGGTGCGCGCCGTCGAGCACAGGATGGGCGGGGTCGAATCCGGCCGGGTCATCATCCCGACCGACCATCGCGGGTGCCGCGTCGATCGCGGCCCGGGCGCCGGCGCCCCAGGCCTGGCAGGTGATGGTGTGCAGGTCCGACTGCGCGAACCGCAGCGAGGCCGGTCCATCGACGGTGAGTGTGGTGCGCCAGAGCGATCCGTCGGTGGCGACCTGGTGGGTCGGGTCGGCCCGGCCGTGCCGCAGGCGGGCGAGGGTGAGGGCGACGTCGGTCGGATGCCGGGGGTGCCAGGTGGAGGCGGCATCCGGGGAAATCGTGGTTGGGAGAGTCATTGTCCTCGTCGGGCGTAGCCATCCAACTCCCGGCGTGCCGCAGGGGCGAGCGTGCACTCGGGCAGATGCCGGGCAGGAGCGTCTCGATCGGAGCGATCGTTTCGCAAAAGTGTACGCGTTCGGCCGGCTGCGCGGCTCGGCATCCGGAACGCGGTCTACGGCATGCGGATGAACGCCCTGTTCCACCCGCGGGGCGTCGCCGCGGCGTGCGCCCTCGCGACTGTGATCGTCGTGCCGTTCGTGCAGCCCGGCCTGCCCATCCTGGTCGCGGCCGTCGTCGCCGGCTTGATCGGCTGGATCGGCCTCCCCGGCGCCGCGCGCGGTCGCCGTGTCGTCGATGGCAGCGCTGTTCGAACCCCACGACACCCTCCTCGCGGCCTTCCTCGACCGAGGCGAGGAACGCACGGCGGAGGCCAGGAACCAGCTCGCCCAGATGGTGCCGATGCTGCTGAACAGATTGATCGAACCGATGCCGTCGCCCGCCTGCTGGCCTGACTGACCAGCGAGGAGAACACCCACGTCTGCGGGCAGATCGTCTACATCGACGGCGGGTCCGACGTCCTCATCCGTGGGGATTCCACCTGGTGACCATCCGGCGAGCCCGTGCAGCCCGTGACGGATGCCTGGTGCGGCTGCCAGCACCCGCCCGGGAGCCGCCCTTGTAGAATCGTCCATGGCCCTGCGCTTCCAGGGACACCGCACCGGAGTCCCACGGGTGCCCCTGAACCGCCCCTCGAGAGGCAGCAATGAGCCTGATCCGGCTGAACGACGTCAGCGTCCGCTTTGAAAACGCGCAGATCCTGCGCGAGGCGTTCTTCCGCCTCGAAACCGGCGACAGGGTCGGTCTGATCGGCAAGAACGGGTCGGGCAAGACGTCGATTCTGAAGCTGGTCCTCGGCCAGGTCCTTCCGGACACCGGCACCGTCAGCCTCGACGCCGACATCAAGGTGGGTTACTTCTCCCAGTTCTCTGAGTTGAACGGCCAATCCACAATTCTCGAGGTGCTCGACGAGCTCTTCGCCCCGATCAAGGCCATCGAAGCCGAACTGGCGTCGATCGACGCGGCCATCGCGGCCGACCCGTCGGGCAGCGCGGAACTGGACCGGCTCATCCACCGCCAGGCCGAGCTGTTCGAGGACATGGACAGGCTCGACGGCTGGGACTACACCCGCCGCATCGACACCGCACTGACCACCCTGGGCTTCGACGAGGCCCACCGGGTCTGCTCGATCGACGAGCTTTCGGGCGGGTGGCGCAACCGCGCCGCGCTGGCCAAGATCCTGCTCGAGGGCCCCGACGTTCTCCTGCTGGACGAGCCCACCAACTACCTCGACGTGGCCGGTGTCGAGTGGCTGGAAGCCTGGTTCCGCACCTTCCGGGGGGCCGCGATCATCGTCTCCCACGACCGCAGGTTCCTCGACGCCGTCGTTACCCGAATCATCGAGGTCGAGAACTTCCACCTGCACGAGTACCCGGGCAACTTCGGCGAGTACGTGGTGCAGAAGCAGTTCAGGCTCAAGAACCTGGAACAGCAGTTCGTGCACGAATCAGAGCTGCTCGCCTTCGAAGCGGAGGGGATCGCCGATCGCCGGGAAGCCGCGAAGGCCGCCACCCGGGACCTCGGAAACCAGCTGTCCAAGATCAAGAAGGCCCGCACGCCGCGACCCGTCGACCAGATCATCACCGAGATCTACGGTGGCCTGCACGTGAAGGATGTCCTCTGCCGAGTCGAATCGCTCGGCAAGTCCTACGGCGACAAGGTGCTCTTCCAAGGGCTCAGCTTCGAGATCAGGCGGGGCAACCGGATCGTGGTCCTCGGCGCCAACGGCAGCGGGAAGACCACCCTGCTCCGGGTGCTCACGGGCGAGGAACGGGCCGACTCCGGCGAGGTCGCCTGGGCGAACGGGACCGCCGTGGTGTCCTACAACCGTGTCCTCGCCGAACTCGACGACACCGACACGGTCACCCACGCCGTCAACGCGATGCCCGGCAGCCTGGCTTTCACGGCAACCCGGAAGTCCGTCGGCCGGTTCCTGTCGATGTTCCAGTTCTCCGAAGCTGACCTCAAACAGAAGATCGGCAACCTGTCCGGCGGCCAGCGTGCGCGCGTCGCGATGGCGCAGTGCCTGCTCTCCGGCGCATCCGTGCTGCTGCTGGACGAACCGACCAACCACCTCGACATGTCCAGCACCCAGGTGATGGAGCGGGCGCTGCTGCACTTCCCCGGCGCCGTGGTCGTGGTCAGCCACGACCGTTTCTTCAGCGACAAGATCGCCAACCGGCACCTCGTCTTCGGCGGCGACAGCGCGGTGCCCGGTCAGATTGAGGTGCGCGCGGCCTGACCGGCACCGCCTGGCGGAAGATTAGGGAGCCAGGTCGCGTCGGCGGAACGCCGTCGTTCCCCCGGCCAGGAACGCGACAGCGACCACCGTGAGCCAGAGCAGGCCGTCGAGGTCCGGGTTGGGCCCCGGCAGGAGCGGCGAGTGCGCGAACGGGCTGAGGTCGATGACCACTTGGGGCACGCCCCACAGAGTGCCGAACTCGCCGGCCAGGATGAACGCGATGTAGGCGACCCAGACGCCCGCAGTGGCCCGGGGCCAGAGGCCCCAGATGAGGATGGCCAGTCCCACGACGACCCACGCGGCCGGGATCCTCGCGATCGCCGCGATCGTGACCCGGGCGATCTGGCTCGGATCGCCCAGGGCGAGGGCATGACCGGCGCCTGTTCCGGCACCGGCGACGATCAGCAGCCAGGCGACACCGGCGAGGGCCAGCCCGCCGTGAGCGGCGAGCATCCGGGCCCGCCCGACCGACGTTGCGAGGAGCGCCTCCGCGTGCCCCGCGGATTCCTCACCCCGGAGCCGGGACACCGCGACGACTCCGTAGGCGGCGACGATGGTGCCGAACAGCCCGATCTCGGCGGCGAGGAAGGCTTCCGTCAGACCCTGGCTGCCGCCGAGCCGCTCGACGATCGCCTTCATACCAGGGGAGTTGAGAAGATCGGCAACCGTGTGCGCGATCGTTCCGAGAACCGGGCCCAGGATGGCCAGCGCGATGGTCCACGCCAGCAGGGTGGGGGCCTGCAGGCGCCAGGCCAGGCCGAGCGGCGTCCCCAGCCGGCCCGCCGCGGGACCGGAGCGCTCCGTGATCATCCCGCTGCCGAGGTCCCGGCGACGACGCAGGAAGAACGCCGCGGCTGTGGTCACCGCCGTGGCGGCCAGAG
The DNA here is from genome assembly GCF_004402785.1 of Cryobacterium algoritolerans. Lineage (GTDB taxonomy): Bacteria > Actinomycetota > Actinomycetes > Actinomycetales > Microbacteriaceae > Cryobacterium > Cryobacterium algoritolerans. The sequence continues at coordinate 293 of NZ_SOFP01000057.1, read as the reverse complement.
GGAGTGCCAGGACACCCCAGTGGTCACCCGCGAAGGCCCTGATCTGCTGATTCCACCCGATCGGCGACAGCCAGGACAGCCAGCCTGGTCCGGCTTCGGAGAGGTCGCCGACGGCCCGGAGCAGATAGGCGGCCCCGATCCCCGCCAGGGCCAGCCCGCTGGCGGCTCGTGAGCCCGTGGTGACCTGCGCGGTCGCTGCGGCCAGGCCGGCGAAACACGCCCCCGTGACCGCCCAGCCGGCGCCGAACGCCACCGAACCGGGCGCCGGCAGGCCGGCGGCGAGGAGCCCCGCG
>NZ_SOFP01000048.1 GCF_004402785.1 Cryobacterium algoritolerans | reverse complement strand
TGCCGACATCCACGCAGCCGACCCCAGACCACAGACATCGAAAGCACTGGGCGCAAGGCCCGCCGCCCTACCCGCATCGGCATAATCACGGAGTCGGCATAAATCGATTTATGCAGACATCTGCATAAGTCGATGAACTCGGCTACCTGCCGCTGCCCGCCGAGGCCGCGTCAGCGCTGTTCCAAGTCATCAACCAGCGCTACCTGAAAACGTCGATCGTGATCACCACGAACCGGCCCGTCGGCGCCTGGGGCGAGATCCTCGGCGACACGACCGTCGCCGCCGCGATGCTTGACAGGCTCCTGCACCGATCCGTCGTCGTCACCCTCGACGGCGGCTCCTACCGGCTCCGCAACCACGCCGCCCAATCCAACGAGCTCCGCCGCGTGACAACGGGCACAAACTTCCGCTAATCTAACCTCGCGACCTGGGGAGCTTCGATGAGCAGGACTGGGGAATTTCGCTGAGCGCCGTCACTTCAAAGTGTGACGCCGATGTCGAGCAGGAAGTTGATCCAGGCGACGCCGGAGCCCGTGAGGGCTGCCGCGGCGCAGGCGACCCAGAGCCCAAGCCGGGCCCGGGTGGCGGTCTGGAAGTTGCCGTTCGCTGAGGCGAGTGCCCAGGTGACGCCGCTGGTGATCATCATGAGCACCGCGATGATGAGCACGAACGTCAGCAGTGCCCCAACGATGCTCTGCAACTCTTCGGCGCCGCCGACGGCGCCGAAGATCTGAATCGAGACCGGCGGGCACCGACATGCGCGAACACGCCGCGGACAACGCGGCGTGACCCACGCCGGTGAGCGCGACCGCTGGCGCTCACCGGCACTACCCGGCGGCGCTGAAGCGCAATACCCAGTGGCGCTCAAGGGGTCAAATACTCAGTCGACCTCAACCGTGCGATCGCCGTGGCACTGGCGGAGGGGTCGGAGGCTGGGCTCGAGCTGCTGGACATCCTGGACCGCAACGCACATCTCGCCGACTACCACCTACTGCCCGCAGCCCGCGCCGACCTCCGCCGCGGCGGGCGATTCGCCGATGCCCTGCCGCACTACCTGCGCGCCCTCGAACTCGCATCCTCTGATCCGGAGCGTTGATTCCTCCAGCGGCGGATCGACGAGATGCGGACGACCACACAAACTCCGTCGTCGACGGCCCCCCGCCTGGCGGGCCGCATATGCAGGTTGATGCCACCTCACCTCATGTCGGGAATCACCCAACAACTAGGTTCTGATGACCGTCGATGAGCTCGCGCACGATGTCGAGGTGGCCCGCGTGCACGGAGGTCTCCGCAAGGACGCGAAAGATGACCGCGCGCCCGTTCCGCATCGGTGGCCCATCGTAAACGCTGGCTGGGGGCACCCAGAGCGGAGGGGCGTCGAGATCGATCCTTCTGAGCACCTCGTCACTGCGGGCTATCTGCCGCTCGTACACGTTGATTGCTTCAGCACCCGCCATCGGGTCCGACGACCAGCCGTCATGAAGGGCTTCGATCGCTTCCGCGTCATCACCAAGAATGGCTGATATCCAGAACATTTCGTCATCGTATGCGAGGTGGTTGAGAAGCCGGGTGATCGTCCAACCAGACGGGACGAATGCGCGATGCATGTCGTCCTCCGCCAGCCCCCTCACCGTTCTCAGCACATGTTGTCGCTCGTTCGCCAGCTGCGCGAGCAGGGGCGCATCACTCATGATCAGCAGTGTTTGCTCCATCGTGCGTTCTCGTCGGTTGGCGGAGGCGACCGGTGATGATGGCGGTGCTGTGTGCAACTCGGTCGATGGTGGCGCTCCATCCATCGCGGGTGCCGCCCTCGATGAGGTTGCGTACATCCTCATCCGCCAACTGGTCGGGAAAGGTAACCGTGAGCTCGAGGCGAGTGCCTTCTGCGACGTCGTGGAGGTCAACGGTCACGATCGGCGCTCTGTCCTCGTGGTTTCCGGTGAGCTCAGGCCATCCTCCAGTCGCTCCCCACCGAAAGACCAACCGCTCGTTGGGTACGACCTCAAGGTATAGGCCGCCGGTGGGGTATTGGAGGTCGTCATCGACCATCATCTGTTGACGCCACACGCCGCCCACCCTGAGGTCTACCTGGATAGGCGTCGAGGGAGTGGGCATAGCGGGGTTGTAGAACCAGACGAGGTGTTCCGGCTCGGTCCACGCCGTAAAAACTACATTGCGCGGCGCGGGCAAGACGCGGGACAGGGTGAAGCTTCGTTCAGTTCGTGTCCGAGACATCATCGCGCTCCATCAGATTGTCAGAGGTGTAATTCGGGCTGGGGCCAATCATGAGGTGCTTGTCGAGACCGTCTAAACGCGATTCGAAGAACTGGCGATAAGGCACCATCCACTGGTCCATTGCTGGAAGCGACGATGGATTCAAGCGGCAGGACCGCCATTGAGCGGTCCTAGTTTTGGTCACGAGCCCGGCTTTCTCGAGAACTTTGAGGTGCCGGGAAACGGAAGGCAAGGTCAGGGGATGGGGCGCGGCAAGTTCATTCACAGTTGCCTCGCCGTCTGCCAGCCGGGCAAGCAAGGCGCGCCTCGTCAGATCGGACAAAGCCGCAAATACTGCGGTAAACCCGTCCGTGCTTACATTCCATTGCGTTTTCCCGTAAGTACACCATCCGAGGACCAAGCAGTCAAGAGGTCCTCCGGGTGCTCTGGATGTCGATTTCCAAAGTCTTCTGCACAAATTCCCTGACTCGTATGCACAACCTTTTCTGATCTCACGTCGCACACTGGCCCGCCGCCGCCCCGGAACCCACCGACTACTAGGCTTCGGGCGAACTCTCCGCGCACACCAGTTGATCGGACCGCCCGGCATTGACCGGCGAGATTCTGGCGGGAAAGGTCGCGCCTTGGTGTTCCAACGAAGAGAACCGAACACGGGCAGCGTCGCAGCCGAGAGCCAAATGGGTTCAGAGGATAGGGGACTTCCTGGCTTCGCGAAGCGCGAGACCGAGGCGATTGGCCACCTCTGCTTTAGGCGTTTGGGACTGCCCCGAGTTCGAGTATTGAGGCCGCGGCAGTCGTCGCGGGCGGCGGTGCTCCGCTTCACAACGCGTTCTTGGAGGGCTGCGATTTTCGTCTGAGATGGCGCTTCTATTTCATCGAGCGAGTCAGTGGCAACGCCGGGTGTGACGGACTGTCCGATGTCCACGTATTGGCGAGGGCCCACTGCATACGCGGTGGGCCCTCAGCCATCAAAGTAACCGACGACCCTGACAACGCCACCCCGAAGGGGCTCAAACGGCGTGGCCCACAAGATTGAGCCTGGCGACTGACTGGACCGATTGCAGGCCGGGAGCGGGCCGCGCGCCTGCGGGTCTGGGCGACTGGGAGTTTCTTACGAGTTTGGTGAGAGCTACGAAAAAGCCCCGGCTTCACTACACCTGGGGGGAGGAGAGGAATCTACCGGGGCCAATCGTTCGGAGTGGGGGGGACTCCGTCACCAACCGTACGGGGGATGGGCTGAATGTCGACTGGACGAGCCACCGTGTCATGGAAAACCAGCAGACCGACTCTTCATTCACCGAGTTGGTCTGCTCAGGCAGAGGCCCGGGCCGAGCGTGAACCTGATGAGAGTCCGTGTCAGCCGGCGTTGCTTGCGGGGGAGGAGTCTGGCGCGATTGGGGTGGCGAGTGCGCGCAGACGTTTCACGTCTTTGGGATCAAGATCCAGCAGATCGGCGACCCGGCTCGCGTTCTCACCGAGCTCGAAGAGACGGTCCACGCTCTGCCCGATGGTGTTCTCGACGACGGCCAACTGGACGACCAGGGCATCCCGTTCATCACCGGCAGTGAAGAACTCCGCGAGGGTCGCTTCGATCTCGGTGTCGCGCTTCGCACGGACCTGATCAACCCGGGTGCGGGCGAGTCGCGCCCGCTCGCGAGCGTCCAGCTTCTTACCGGTCTGTTTCGTTGCCATCTTCCAACTACCCCCACGTATCCATACTCAGCACGCACCGAACCATCACGGCACACCCAATTAATCACAGAACCAACCAACCCTAAAACTCACTCCAAAAGCCCAAGCAAAGTAGTCACACCTCTTGCACTAATAGTGTCTGAACGGGATTGACCCGTTAACCTGTGTTGAGAGGGGGTGGTTTCACCATGATGACCGTGCATGTTCTTCACGCCGGTGATGGCTACACCTACCTGACCCGTCAGGTCGCAGCCGGGGATCATTCGGTGCGTCGCGGCGAAGACCTTACCGACTATTACACCGCCGAGGGCAACCCGGTGGGGGAGTGGCTCGGGTCTGGACTGGTGAACCTGGGCGTCTCCGGGAACGTCTCCGAAGAGCAGATGCAGGCCTTGTTCGGTGACGGGTTGCACCCGGACGCGGAGGCTGCGATCAGGGATGCTGTGGCCGGGGGAGCGTCCCCGGAGGATGCCGTGCAGGCGTCCCGGTTGGGGCGCCGGTTTCCGCGGATCCAGCCCAAACTGGACGGTTGGGACGACGCCGTCGCCGACGCGTACCAGGCGTTCGAAGTGGAGAACGGGCGCCGCCCCGAGGCCGGGGTGGAGCGGGATCTGATCCGTTGGAACATCGCCGCCGACCGTGTTGCCGCCACGCTGCAGCGTCCGGGCACGGACGCGGAAGTGGCCACGCACCTCTCCCAAATGGGCAAGGCGGCCAGGCAACCTGTCGCCGGTTACGACCTGGTGTTCACCCCGGTGAAGAGCGTGTCCGTGCTCTGGGCCCTCGGTGACGATGCCACCTCCCAGCAGGTCCGCGAGGCCCACAACGCGGCCTGGCAGGCCACGGTTACCTGGCTGGAAACAGAAGCTGGCGTTACCCGGGTCGGTGCCGGCGGTGTCGCCCAGGTCGACACGCACGGGTTCGTGGCCACCGCGTTTGAGCACCGCGATTCGCGCACCGGGGACCCGAACCTGCACACCCATGTGGCCGTGTCCACGAAGGTGCAGGGCTTGGATGGGAAGTGGCGTTCGCTGGATGGCCGGGTGCTGCACGCGCTCGGCGTGGCCGCGTCCGAACGGTACAACACCCTCGTCGAACAAGAGGTCCGGAACCGCCTCGGCGTGACGTTTGTGGATGAGACGCGGGGGCGGAACAAGCGCAGTGTCCGGGAGGTCGCTGGCGTCGGCCGGGAGTTGCGGGACTCGTTCTCGTCCCGTCGTGCGGCGATTGAAGACGCCTACGAAACCCTCGTCCAGGAGTACGTGGCCAAGCACGGGCACACCCCACCGAGGACGGTGCAGCTGAGCTTGGCGCAGCGGGCGACGTTGGAAACCCGTGAGGGCAAGAGCGCGCCGAAGAGCCTGGCCCGCCAGCGCGCTGAGTGGCGGCTGGCCGCGATCAAGATCATCGGCGAGGTCGCCGTCGACAGGATCGGGGCCACGGTGCGGCAGCCGCAGCAACTGTCCGTCACGGACGAGATTCTCGCCGCCTTGAGCGTCGACGAGTTGGCGGAGCGGGTGCTGAACACGGTCGAAGACAGCCGCGCCACCTGGCGCCGATCGCACGTCGCCGCGGAGGCCCAACGCATCGCCCGGGCGTTCGCGAACGTGCGCCCCGGCGTCGACGCCCAGCAGGTCGCCGACCAGGTCGCCCAGGCGGTGATGGCCCGCGTGATCGGCGTCACCGCCCCGGCGCTGAACCCGGTCCCGGAACAGCTGCAACGCCAGGGCGGTGAGTCCATCTATCGGGTCCATGGGACCGAGCGGTTCACGTCGGCGCGGATCCTCGCGATCGAAGACAGCCTCATCGACGCAGCCCGTACCGTCGCCGGCTTCACCGTCGACCCGGAAACTTTCACCACCACCATTGAGGCGTTGAACGCGGCCAGCGAGTACCCGTTGGATGCGTCCCAGGTGGAGTTGGCCCGCCGCTTCGCGTCAGGTGGCCGGCTCCTCGAGGTGGGGATCGGCCCGGCTGGAACGGGGAAGACCACGGCCATGCGCGCATTCGCCCGCGCTGTCGAAGCCGGCGGCGGCCGCGTGCTTGCGTTGGCGCCGACCGCGGCGGCGTCGACGGTTCTCGCGGAAGAGATCAAGGTGGAGGCGGAGACCGCGCACAAGCTCGTCGACGTCCACCGCCACGGCTCACCTGAGCAGCAAGAGTCCGACCAGTACCGCATCGACAGCAACACGGTGCTTCTCATCGATGAGGCGGGCATGGCCTCTACCCCGTTGCTCGCGGACGTCCTCGCCCTCGCGAAGCTGCACGGGGCGACTATTCGGCTCTTGGGCGACCCGGCGCAGCTGGCCGCGGTCGAATCTGGGGGAGCGCTGCGCCTGATCGAGCAGCGCGTGGGTGCCAGTTACCTCGACCAGGTCCACCGTTTCATCGACAGCGACGAAGCCGCAGCGTCCCTTCTCCTCCGCGACGGGGCGAGTGCGGCGCTCGACTTCTACGTCACCGCTGACCGCACCCGAGGCGGGATCCGGCAGGGCATGCTGGAAGAGATCTACGTGGCCTGGGCCGCCGACCGGGCGGCGAACCGACATTCGATCATGGTCGCGGGAACCAACGACGAGGTCGCCGCGCTCAACGCGCGCGCCCGTCTGGACCTGGTCGGCCAGGGCGTCGTTGGTAAGAGCGGGTCGGTGCTGCACGACGGGAACAAGGCCGGCCTGAACGATGTGATCGTGACCCGGCAGAACGACCGGAAGCTGCGCTCCAACCAAGGCAAGGACTTCGTCGCCAACGGCGACCTCTGGACCATCATCGACACCGAGGGCGGCGACCTCAAGGTCAAGAGCCTCCGGCACGGGGGAGTACTTACACTCCCCGCCGAGTACGTGGCCACCCACGTTGAGCTCGGCTACGCCGCGACCATCAATAGGGTCCAAGGCATGACCGTGGACACCTCACACATCCTCGTCGACCCGCAATCCACGTCCCGCGAGCAGCTCTACGTCGCCGCGACCCGTGGCCGCGAGTCCAACCGGATGTATGCCGTCGTCGAAGAAACCCTCGAGGTCGACGCGCACGCCCCCGACCACCTCCGCACCAACATCATCGACGCCCTCACCGCGGTTCTTGCACGGGAGAGCGCGGAACGGTCTGCGACCGAAGAAATACAACGCGCCCAGGACACCGCCGCCAGCCTGGCCACATTGCTACCGGCGTACGAAGACGCCCTCACCCGTGTCTACGACCCGAACCAGCTCGGCCGGATAGAAGCCGCGGTGCGGGACGTGCTCGACACGGAAATCGCCGACCGCGTCGTCCGCGACGAAGCGTGGACGCATCTGGCGAGCCGGCTCGCCGCCCACGAAGCCCACGGCGCCGACGTGCGCACACATCTCGCTGCAGCAGTGCGGGCCGAGGATGCCGGGCCAGGCTCGACCGTCGAATCGCTCGCGAAGATCTATCACCACCGCATCGGAGCGCCGGGGTCGCAAACGGAGACGGGACTCCCAAGCTGGGTCAGTCCACCGCCGGAAGGAGTGGACGGCGGCAATCGGGAGACTCGCGCCTGGCTGCACGCGCAGGCCGAGCTCATCCACGACCGGACCCAGGCGTTGGTTGATACGGCGGCCGCGAAACCGGAACCGTGGAGCGAAAGGATTCGTCCCGCCCCGGATGACGCCTCCCGGCAGAAGGCGTGGCGGCGCGACCTCGGCAACGTGGTTGCCTTCCGCGACCTGCACCAGATCACTGACACCGAATCGCCTCTCGGTGCTGTCCGCACCGACGACGACGCATACACGGCGGCCGCCGCGTCGCTCGAGCGTCTCCGTGTTGTTGAGGATAACGCTGCAGCAGTGGCACGCGGTCGCGTTGCCGGCCTCCGGCAGCGCCTGGCCGAAACCAACGGTGGCGGTCCCGCAGTGGAGGCCGACGAGCGCATCCAGCAGTTACTAGACCGCCAGCTGGTCCGGGAACCGCCGCACTGGGATGATGAACGAGTTCAACGCGGCCCTGGCCAACGCCCCACGGTGTAGGGCGAGCGGCCGTCACAATATGGGTCGATGACCAGCTACTGAATCATGGATCAGGCGGTGGTCCAGGCCAGCTCGACTGAGCGCGGGCGGCGGGCGGCGGGCGGATTCCGATGCTGTGGCGAGGCTGAAGACGGCGTGCTCGTCGAAGAAGGCGAGCCATCGGGATTCGACATCGGAGTTGAGGAGGTGGCTGCCGATTTGGATTTTGCCCCCACCTGAATGGATATCGATCGATTCCCATCCGCCTTCGGATTGCGCGAAGTGAAAAGAGAGCTGCTCCCAACTCGGCGCTAAGTAGACGACGTGGGCATCGGATTGGTGCTCGAACGCGGCGCCGCTAATGTCGCTCAGAACAGGCCCCGCCCCGGAGAACCGAGCTTCGCGATAGTCCAGGCGCCGGTCGGCCACCGCATGGCGTAGACCCTCTTTGACCCGTGACTTCGGGGTGTGGCTCTTTATCGCCGTTATATAGCTGAAGTCCTCCCCCTCTCCGTTGGTTCGGCGGATCCAGATGCCGGTGGCGTTCGGGGAGACAGTCGTTAGATCACCGTCGATGGTTCGGCCTATGTAGAAGTGGTCGATTCCATCTCCTCTCTTGATCGACGCGTCGGGATGCCTGTCGACTAATTCGTGAAGCATGCGGTCGTGCTCGGGGGTCAGATATGCGGTCGTAGACGCTGTACCGGGGGTCATAAAGAATCGCTCGGAATGCAGCCTGGGCGGCTGTTTTGCTTGGCCAAGTGAAGCTGTCGAGTTCCACGGGAATGCTCTTGCCCATCAGTCATGATCTTTCTGTTCGCAACGCGCTTAGACAAGCCGTAATACTGGGCGGTCGTCAATCTCACCAAGGAATACCCGGACTCGTGCTGGCTTCCATGCCAATTCCTTCGCCAACGCGACGACGCTTAGCCCCTGGGCTTCCGCCAGTTCGACCGCCTGCTTAAGTAGGACCGGGACCTCTCCCGGGAACTGATGCACTGGCTGCTCGACGAGTGCGCCTTGTTCCGCGAGTTGATTCAGGCGTATGTATGCGCGGCGGGCGGTGGGATCGGAGAGGAGTCCCATTTCTCGACTGCGGTAGACAAGAGACTTGATGGACACGCCCCACTCCTCGCTCAACCGGCCGAGACGCCCGAAATCTAGCCGTCGAGGCAACACGTTCTGGAGGACAGCGCCGGGAGTAAGGAACTCGGCGGCGAACTTGTCCGCCTCCCTTTCCAGGGACGGATCCCCAGCGGTCTTCCCGCCATGAAGCACCAAGTGACCTAGTTCGTGAGCTGCTGTGAACCGGTGCCGGTGCACGTCGTTGGCGCGGTCCGGAGACAGGACGATCACAGGTCGCGACAGTGACATCGTGGAAAACGCATCGATTCGCGCTACTTCGCGCTCGATGAATGGAACCAAGATAGTTACAATTCCGTGGCTTTCGATCGTGCGCACGACATGCGAAATTGGCTCGTTGCCGAGATTCCATGCTTGTCGGAGTTCACGAGCCGCGGCAGCTGGATCGTTAGAAAACGTTCCCGGCTCAATTTCTCCACCCATAAATCCGGGCAGGTCCACTCGTGGAAGTCGCACGCGCTTTTCTATCGCGTGGACGAGTTCCCACAGTTGCTCGGTGTACGCGGTCGCTTTAGCACGCTGCTTGGAAGTCGTCGATCGCAGGGAGCGGAAAAAGGCGTCACCAGATTCTAGCTTCGCTTGCGGACGGCCGGTCGCAAAGAATTCCCGCGGGACGTCCAAACTGCTCGCCATCTTGGGAATGTGGTCACCACGAGGAAGGGAAACGCCCGACTCATACTGGCCGATCATGGCCGGGGAGACGAGAATATCGCGGGCAAGATCCTGCTTCGTCTTGAGCGCGAGTTGACGAGCCTGTTGTAGTCGATTGGGATCGAATGCTTGGGCGATTTCTCGATCGCTGAGCGGCTTCGATGGTGGTGTGAGCGGTGACATCGCGTCCTTCAAATCGTTCATGACCCGTCAGGCGCATTTGCTGCGGCCGTGCCTTCGCCATCCAGGACCGGGTCGGCGTCGGCTTCGCCCTCGTTGAGCAGACGCAAGAGGTTGGTGGGGAGTGGAGCGTCATCAAAGCGACGAATCGGTTCATCATCGATAAGAGTGAGCAGCGTCGGGGCAATGATGAGTGCAGGCATCGGGAGCTCCTCGCGGTAGAGCCAGAGCACGGAGCCGTCCTGGAGAAGTGCTGCTTCGCCAATATAGACGTGTTGCATTCCGCCCTGCGCGGTGCAGTCGTACGCGACGAAAGCGAGCTTGGTCGCGCTGCCAAGCGATGCCGGGAGCGCCGCAAAGTCCTGTTGGGCCTCCTCTTCAAGATCGAGGCTGCCGAAGTCGAGGGGTTCGCTGACGCTGTCCCGCTCCTCGATGTCGAAGATGCGGGTGACTATACCGGATCTTCCGAGCTTCATGCGATCGGGGCCAACTGTTCCAGCAGGGCACTTGGCTGAGAACAGCACCATCTGATTGAAGACTGGCAGCTGATAGCGCCCACGGGTGGGGCGGATCGTCTCGACGCCAGGGAGGAAGGCCAGATGGGTCACCACTTCTTCGCGGAGGCTGAGCCAGAAGGTGCCATAGGCATCGTTCGTTCGTAGCCCGCTTCCATGCTTCGCCTCGAGGGACCGCTCATGGGCAGCCACTCCAGCTGAAACCAGCGCGCTCATGACCTGCAAGCTGTGCTCACCGAAGTGAGAGAGGAACCATTCGGATGGTTCGGGTGACTCGAGCATCGGGAACTCCTAGGGAAGTGACGGGGACATCCCTAACCCTACAGCATTAACTATAGTTTTTTACTGAAAACAATCAATAAAGCCATATTTATTCTCTGCCTGCGGTCCTAGAAGGGGTATTTTCTTGCATTTCTTGAGATCATCTTCACGAACCGGGGGGCTCCAACCGACGCGTGGCGAACGATCTTGCCGCGAGCGAGCGCGCACCCAAGCAGGTTGCGGACACTTTTCGCAGGTGCTGACTTCGTCGGAGGCGCTTTCTGCATTGAGGGTGCTGCGAGACGTGCCGGCTTGCTCGGTGGCCTGGCTGCCATGTGAACGTCCTTGTTCAGTTCGAAGGGTGCTGGCGACCCCCGATATGCTCCGTCAGCTCGTTCGATCCTCGAGCGATTGTGCAGCCGTCGATCGTGCAGTTGGCCAGCGAGAGACTTCGTACTGATTTCAGTGAAAAGGGCTTTGATCAGGGATTACTTGTCATAATAACTATTATCGGTCATATTGAGTGGGATTTGCATTGGGATATGCTCTGTCACTGGATCTGGGATAGCGGTAGGCTATTTACATGTCACTAACCACTCCCGGACTGCGGGCATACGAGATTTCCATTCGTTCGGATGTTGCTGAACTTGTCGGCCAGCTGCGCGAGCTCCTGGGCGCCCAGTTGGTTGCCTATCTAGGTTCCGTCACGGAAACCCGCGCCGTGCGGCAGTGGGCCGATGGCGTCCGAAAGCCGCCGGCCGAGGTCACGCGCCGGCTGAGGCTCGCGTACCAGGTCGCCGGGCTACTCACCGAGCGGGACCAGCCTCGAGTGGTTCAGGCATGGTTCCAAGGGATGAATCCCCAGCTCGAAGACATCGCGCCGGCACGACTCATCCGCGAAGGCAATCCGGACGAAGTTGGCCCACGAGTGCTGGCCGCTGCTCGCGCGTTCGCCGCCGTCGGATAGTGGACAACACGCCGGACAGAGCCGATCGCATGGCCGTCCGCTCCGACCCCGGCGAGGTCTGGCGCATCGGGTACGGGCCGGATCCCTGGAACTGGGTCGATTGGGCACACGCAATCAACGGCCGATTCAACGGTCGCTGGGACGCGCTCGACTCGGCCTACCGCACGATCTACGCGGGGTCGAGCCTGTTTGCCTGCCTCGTCGAAGTCCTCGCCCGGTTTCGCCCTGACCCGATACTCCAAACCGACATGGGCGGCATCCGCGTCGATGAAGCCGATGCCTCCCTCTATGCGTCCGTACCCGTCGGCATCGTCGACGAGTCCTGGCTCAGCGTCCGCCAGGCTTCCCGCGCAAACTTAGGCGGGCGATACTGCGACGTCGCAGACTCCGCAACGATCGCGGCGCTTCGCCCCACCTTCGTCGCACTCGCAGTTGGCTTTGGATTGGCTGATTTCGACTCGTCGGCACTTCAGAACAGCGAACCACGTGAGCTCACCCAGCGCGTCGGCCGTGAGATCTACGAGATGTCAAACGACGAGGGGCGGCCCTTGTTCGATGGTGTTCGGTTCCTGTCTCGACACGGCAACGATCTGGAACTGTGGACCATTTTTGAGCGGTCGACTGATGGCGCGTTCAGCGCGCAGCTGAGCAATATCGTTGTTGGTGACCTTCGACCTGGTAACCCAGATGTGGAGGCAGCGATGCGGCTCCACGGTCTGAGCTGGGGATAACAGCAGCCCCTCCAGTTCCAATTGCTGCCCCGTTTGACGCACGCGAGTGCGAATCCCTGCCGGGCGGGGCAAACGCGACGGCTCCTTCGGCACAAGTCCCGGACCCTATTCGTGGCGCCGGCGTCTGCGATCAAGGTCCGGTTTGCGGGACACCGGATTTGGGCGTCCTCAATCGGACGCGTCATTCCTTGCCACCGACAGCACCATGATTACGGGCGGGCGCCAGAGCGAAGATAGCCCTCCGCCCCACCAGCGGTCAGCGGAGGGAGTGCTCGGCGTTCGCGAGTTCGAGCGTGCGAGGGACGAGTGATCCGGCGGCCAGGAGGATCCCCAACGGCAGGGCGACCGCTTCGAGCGGCGCCCCCACCAGCAAAAGGATGTCGCGGGCAAGACCGGATCCGACATCCGCCGTACCCGACAGGTCGTACTGCCATGCGGCCAGCGACTCCTGCAGGATCAGCCCCAGCACGACAAGGCCGACACCGGTCCAGAACATTCTGACCAGGGCGCGCTGAGCGGATGCGGCGTCCGGAGCGGTGCCTTCGTGCACCGAGCCGTTCGCTGGCGTGCTGCCGGCCACGCGATGGTGTTCGATTGCCCGGACGACGACGAAGAAGGCGATGAGCGCGAGCCCGAGCTGGAACGCAACTTGAGCCAGAAGTATCTGCGTCCAGTGCAGCGCCGGATTGTTCAGTGCGTCGTTTCCCCAGAGCACGAACACGAGCGACGTGAGGTACAGTCGGGCGGCCAGGCCAACGACGGTGAGGACTATCCCTGTCCACAGCAGATTCCTCGAGGTGAGCGTGGGCGGCATTGCGCTCCTTCTTGTCGGTCGTGACGCGCTCACCCTATCGGAGCTCGAAGCAGTTCTTCACTCGCGGTTCCCAAATGCCACTCCCCCGAGACTTCGGAACTTCAGCGAATTGGCGCCGGATGTGCGTCCGTGAACCGGCCCGACGGGCTGACCGTCACCCTCACCTCGCCGGACCGGATTGCGGTCAGGGAAAGTGGACGGGGTGGCCGCCGCGCGTCGCCGCTAAGATTCGCCACAGGGGGTGCGCTATGGGCAGAATCGCAACGGTGTGCGGCGCGGCGGGGATGCTGGTGCTCCTGGCCGGCTGCACGGCAGGGGTCGGCGGCGCCGGGCCTTCCGCTCCGACGCCGGATTCGTCGCACGTTGACACCGCAACGGACCGTTCGGCGCCCACGGCACCGATCGGCACCATCGGCAGCGGAACGTTCACCTCCGACGACGGCGTGACGGGCACGGTGCGCTTCGACTCCGACGGTCAGCTCCTCAAGCTGTCACTGCACGATCTGGTTCTGCCCACGCAGACCCAGGTGGATGCGATGGCGGCAGTTCGGCCGCTCCCCGCCGGGCAGACCTGCTTCGACAGCGGCCCGCGCATGAGCTTCGGCCCCGCCGGGGCCGGCACCAGCGCCCAGGATGGGCAAGAGCTGCGCTTCGTCGGGGGCGACCCCACCGGCATTGATCAGGTCATTCTCACGACACCGTACGGCTTGGCCGTCGACGGGGATTGCCTGGCCACCATCGTTGCCCGTGCCGACATCAAGTGGACGTTCGCGCCGCTGCGTCCCGACCTCCGCGCCACCGATTCCGGCGAAACCGGCGGTGCTCGCGGCATCGTCGAGACGCGCGACGGCGCATGCGTTGCCTACGTCGTCGCTCCGGGCGATCTCATCGAGGAAGTCGCCGCCCGGTTGGGCATCACGGTCGACGACATCGGCTACCTCAACACGGTTCGGCTGCCCGAACCCCAACAGGCCATCCTGCACGACGGCGAGCGGCTCAACCTCCTCGTCGCCAACCGCTGAGCCGCAACTCGTCCGCCCCGCGTGTCGGATGCGGGCGGCGTCGAGGTGCCACTTGGTGCCCTCTCGGTGCGGCGCTTTGCCGGCGCTCAGACGGCTTCTTCTGGCACGTCGGGGCAGGGCGCCGACAAAGAAGACGCATCTGCCCCGACGCGGGTTCCCCTGCGAAACATCGAGCGAGTCGAGCCCTGGCTCTCCAGTTCGTCCAAACCCGCATCGTTCAAGGTCCGGCTTGCGGGACGGCTCCTGCTCTGTGACGGCACCGGTTGAGGATTCCTACCGTCGCCGACCTGAAACGCTGCTGGAGCGTGATGCCGGTCGGGCCTTATTGTTCGCGCAGGAGTGACAGAAACTCGTCGGCCATGGCGAGTTGCTCCTGTAGCTTCGCCCGGCGCTTGTCGGCCTCTGTGATGAAGGTGTCGAGTTCGCGACGAACCTCAGAGTCGACCGGTGTTGTGCTGTCGCTACTGCTGAGCGTGTCGATCACCCGCAGCAGGTCTGTCATTTCCTCGAGGGGGAAGCCAAGGGGCTTCATTCGTCGGATCAACATCAGTCGGCTGAAGTCCTGGTGCGTGTAGAGGCGGAAGCCGCCATCGGTGCGGCCAGTGGGCTTGAGGAGTCCGACCTCGTCGTAGTGACGGATGGTGCGCAGTGAGAGTCCGGTCTTCTCGGCAAGCTCGCCAATGTGCATTGTGACTGCGGGTGCGTCTGCGTCCATGGCAGTATCTCTTTCAACTTAACTCTAACGTTAGGGTAGTGTTGCAGTTCTGGCCGCCAGTTACCTGGACGCCAACACCCCACCCCCATTGTCGAACACGATAGTGCTGGGCCTGCGCGCTGAAGCGCCCACAGACATTGCCCATCGGCTCTCTTACGGGAGGGCCCGTCACCGGAGTTACCTATGGCTATTGCCGAAAAATCCCCCCAACCTAAAACCAATCGTTACAAAGCCGAACCGTCCGTGCTGACTGCTCTGAGAACACCGCGCATCCTCACCCGCGAGGTGCTCGCCGGCCTCGTCGTGGCGATGGCGCTCATCCCTGAAGCCATCGCATTCTCGATCATCGCTGGTGTCGACCCACGCGTCGGGTTGTTCTCCTCCTTCGTCATGGCCGTCACTATCGCGTTCGTCGGCGGGCGCCCGGCCATGATCACGGCCGCCACCGGCGCTGTTGCACTCGTCATCGCGCCCGTTGCCCGGGATTACGGGATGGAATACTTCATTGCCACGGTCATCCTCGCCGGAGCATTCCAGATCCTCCTCAGCGTGATCGGCGTCGCCAAGCTGATGCGGTTCATTCCCCGCAGTGTGATGGTCGGCTTCGTGAACGCTCTCGCGATCTTGATCTTCACGTCGCAGCTGCCGCAGCTGCTCGGTGTGCCGTTCTTGGTTTACCCGCTCGTCGCCGGTGGCCTGCTCATCATGATCTTCATGCCGCGCATCACCAAGGTCATCCCGGCGCCGCTTGTGGCGATCGTGGTCATCACTGTTGTTACCGTTCTGATGGCTATTAACGTGCCGACGATCGGCGACCAGGGCGAGCTGCCGAAGTCCCTGCCCGAACTCTTGTTCCCGAGCGTGCCGCTGACCTGGGAGACGTTCACGATCATCGCCCCGTTCGCCCTCGGGATGGCGATGGTCGGCATCCTGGAATCCCTCATGGCCGCCAAGATCGTCGACGAAGTCACCGACACCCATTCGAACAAGACCCGCGAGGCCTGGGGCCAGGGCGTTGCGAACATCATGAGCGGCTTCTTCGGAGGGATGGGTGGCTGCGCCATGATCGGCCAGACCATGATCAACGTCAAAGCCTCCGGTGCACGCACCCGCATCTCGACGTTCCTGGCGGGCGTCTTCCTGCTCGTCCTGGTCCTCGGTCTCGGCGACGTGCTGGCCGTGGTACCGATGGCCGCTCTGGTATCGGTCATGATCATCGTCTCCGTGCTCACCTTCGATTGGCACAGCATCCGCCCGTCGACGTTGAAGCGGATGCCCAAGAGCGAGACCACGGTCATGGTCGCCACCGTCATCGTGATCGTTATCACCCACAACCTCGCCATTGGCGTCGTCGTCGGCGTGATCATCGCCATGGTCGCCTTCGCCCGCCGCGTGGCCCATCTCGCCACAGTCGAACGCACCCTCAGCCTCAACGAGGGTCAGGCCCCGACGGCGTACTACACGGTCACGGGCGCGCTGTTCTTCGCTTCGAGCAACGACATGATGACCCAGTTTGAATACGCCGACGACCCAGAACGAATCGTCATCGAGATGTCCGGCTCCCACATCTGGGACGCTTCCACCGTCGCCACCCTGGACGCCATCACGTATAAGTACGAACGCCACGGCAAGCACGTCGTCATCGAAGGTCTCAACGAGGCCAGCACCCTCCTGCACGCCCGACTCGCGGGCAACCTCGGCGGCGGTCACTAACGAGGCCGTCATCTTGTCGAACTACTGCAGGCCGAGTTAGCAAGGGTCGCGGAGGTCCGGCCGGAATTCACTTGCTAGTTCATTTGCCCGCAGAGGGTTGGTCTACGGCGTCAGCCCGAGGAACTCCCGCAGCGGGCGTACGCCGTCGATTTCCAGTTCATGCTCGGGTCGGTTCAGGGCTTCGGCAGTCAGAACCAGTCTCTGGTTCAAGGCCATCTCGCTGTCGCGCCTTTTGAGGCGACCGACGCCGTTTTCCCGGTATCCGGATTTTCTCGACACCGCGAGCGACGCGGGATTGTCCACGAATGCCGCCGAGGTGACCTCGGCGGCGTCTAGGTGATCAAACATGAAGGCGCAGAGAGCTTGACGCATCACCGTCCCGATCCCTCGGCCGTGGTGCTTCATGCCGAGCCATGAGCCAGTTTCCCCTGTTCTCGTGACGAGGTAGTCCTTGGTTGAGATGCTCTGGCAACCGACGACTTCACCGTCGAAGCGAACCGTGGTTTCAAGGGTCCAGGACGCCGGCGACATCGCGGCTCGTTGCGCCCAGTGGTACTGCATGAGTCTCAACCGGATCTCGCCCGTGGAACCCACGGTCCACGGGAAGTAGAAAGGCATCTCAGTTGGCGCGTGGATGCCGGCACGGGCAAGCGCATCGAGTTCGGGTAAGTCAGCGTCGCGGACAGGAGACAAGGTCACGGGTCCACACGTGATTGTCAGTCCAAAGGGTGGCCACAGCTCTTCAATTGGTTCGGACATGTGACCAACCTATGTGCGCCAGCGTCTTCACCGCAGATCGTTCGAAGAACGGGTCCGGCTGGTCGTCGATGACGCTTACTCCACCTTCACTCACTCCAAGGTTGCCGAACTGATCCGACGGGCAGGGCTGCGCTATCCGAACGCGGACATGCGCCGCATCGACCTGCTTGACGAGCGCAGCCTGAACCGGCCGTTACTGACTCAGCTCGGCACCTGCTCGTTCGTGACCCGGCAGCAGAACGTTGTCTTACACGGGTTCACCGGATCAGGGGAATCGTATCTGGGCTGCGCGATCGCCAAGCGCGCCTGCGAGCACCGCATCCGCGCGCACTATGTCCGCATGCCCGACCTCGAGGAAGCGTGGGTCGCCGCCCAAGACACTCCAGGCAGCGCCGGGAAGTTCCTCCGCAAATACGCCGCCTTCACCCTGCACGTCATTGACGAGTGGTTACTGGATCGGCCTACGGAGTTGATGCGCGGCATGCTGCTGGAGCTGATGGAGCGCCGCTACGGCGAATCATCGACGGTGTTCTGCACCCAGTACTCGCAGAAGGACTGGCACCAGCGCCTCGGCTCCGGTGTTCACGCCGACGCGATCATGGACCGCATCATCCACAACACGGTCTGGGTTGAGACAGGCAACTACAACATGCGCGAGCACGCTGCCCTCACTACCGCGTAGTCCGTGATGAGGAGCATCAGTGGTGCTGAGCCACACCACCACTGGTGCTCTCTCGCACGATCGGTGGTGCTGAACCGCACGATTGGGTGGGGCTCAAAGCCTCAAATACTTAGTCTTCGACAGTTCTGTACCGAGCGAGTCAGAAAAACACCCTGCCGTCGGTGAGCGTCGAGCGATAGCGACTAGACACGGCACACGGAGTTCGCCGTCGACGTGATGGTTTTCGTTCCCTGCACCCGGCAGGGCGAGAAGCTACCCTCGAGCGGCCGGTAACCCCCAACTGGGGGCAAGGCGATTTCGTTCCAAACCGTTCATCGGCATGCTGCTGAATCCGTGTGTGCTTCCCGCGCCCTAGTGTTGCGTGAGGGGGGGTCTGTGAAAATCACCAAGGTATCGATCAAGCGGTTCAAGCAGTTCAAGGACGATGAAGTCGAGCTTCGAGATGGGCTGACAATCGTGGCCGGAGGCAATAACGCTGGGAAATCTTCAATGCTCCAGGCCTTAGCTGTGTGGGAGTTCTGCAAGGTGGCAACACTGGCAGAAAAGGGTGCCATCGCTCTTACGGCCAGCGGTCTCGGAGCCCAGGGCCTAGGAATTGGGGACGACGAATTCTCTCCAATCAACGTACCGACGTTGAACCATCTTTGGACCAACCTGCGTTCGTCAAAGGTGCCGGATGTGGACCCTGACGGCTACACACTGTCACTGGGGTGTCGGTGGATTGACGAGAACCAGAAGGACGGTCATCTAGAGTTCTCACTATCCCTCGCGAACGATCGCCTGTTTGTAAAAGTCTCTGATTCAAACTTGGTCGACGGCGATCCCGTTCCGACTATCGCGTATCTCCCGCCTTTCGCAGGGATCTCCGCAAGGGAGGAGCGCGCCACCGGTGCCATGCGACGACGTCGAGTGGGAGAAGGCCTCGCGGGAGCGGTTCTGCGGAACCTTCTGCTGGATATGCGCCTGGCGAATCTGAAAAAGCGCGATAGCTTGCAGATAGGCAAGTCGCGGGTGTCCGATAAAGACCTTACTCACCTTCGTGAGACGGACCCGTGGGAACTTCTACAACGCACTTTAAGAGAAATATTCTCCGCCGAGATTGTCATGGGGGAGTTCAACGAGGAGTACCACTCCTACATTCAAGCCAACGTGGTCAAAGGCACCGTGGACGGGTACAAGCTCACACGCCATCACGGGTATAAACCGCGCGACCTGATGGTCGAAGGCAGCGGTTTCCTCCAGTGGCTCAGCGTCTACACCTTGGCGACCTCGCCTGCGACAAATGTTCTTCTTTTCGACGAACCTGATGCTCATTTGCACGCAGCTCTCCAGGCGCAGATGGTCGACCGGCTCTCGCATCTCGCCGCACAGTTTGGCAAGCAGGTTCTGCTGGCTACCCACTCAACAGAAATCATCCGGGCTACACCAGCGTCCGAGATACTAGAGGTACGGGGGCGTTCAAGTCCCCGCTTCCGATACCTCGGCCAAGACGACCAGAAAGTCGGATTGATGGTGGGCATCGGTAGCGATTACGCCCCACGCATCGATCGCGTGCGAAGAACAAAGCGTGTCCTGTTCTATGAAGGCAAGTCTGACAAAGACATTCTTGGTGCACTTGCCGAGGTGGCCGGAATTGTTTGGCCCAACAACATCGCCGACTGGCAAACGAGCGATCATGTGAAAGAACGAAAGATGGTATGGCGACATCTCCGGACGGAATTCGGAGATGTGCAAGCAATTAGCATTCGGGACCGGGATGATGAAACTGCGGGAAGCGTGGGCTCAGACCTTCTCGACAAGAACATCGGGCACGAAGACGGTTTTAGGGCGCTCAAGTGGCGCCGAAGGTACATAGAGGCCTATCTCATCTGGCCAGATGCAATCGCGGCGGCGGCGAAGATCGATGTCGCGCGGGTGAAGGCGGATCTGGACAGCGAGTTTGGGTTTGGAACGATCGGGGTGGCTTGGACAAAGAGCAACGCCGCGAACGCGTTCATGGACTCGAGAGCAAAGGACGTTCTCGCTCATTTTGGGGTGAATCCCCTGGCCGTCGCGAAGCTGTTGCCAGCCGAGGCCGTATGCGAGGACATCAAAACGTTCCTTCAGGCATTGGCTGGTCTTGCGTCCTGAAGGCTGGCGGCCACGCGTCGACGCGACTTCTACAAGACTCACCGTGGTAAGGGCGCGGTGTAATGTCCTGGGTTCCCTTGCGGGCGCCTCTCAAGGCTTCGATACCGCCGACATCCGAAGATACGGGAACTTCCGTCCTATCGCTTTGACAGCCCGCGCTTGACCCCAGTCCGGGGAGCTGGACGTACGTAGCCGCCTGTGCGCCTGTACCGTCGTTGAAGCGTGATGCCGAATTGAACAAAAGGACGATTTATGACGCTCGAGGAGTTCAGAAGGCAGCTCGCAGAACCTGCCGGCCGCCATCGAATGGGGATTGAGCTCAGTGGAGATCAGGCGGCAGCCATCCTTGCCGACGATGCAATGCTTCATCGCTGGCACGAATACGTTATGACAAATCGACCTGCCGCACCTGACCCGTTCGGCCCGCGACCGACACCCCTCAAGACGCCACTGTCGGGGTTCGCGAAGTTTCTAATCGCATCCCCATTTCTGCTCCTGGTTGCTGGAGGAATAGGTTTCTTGAGTACTCAGACAGGTCATCCTGAGGAGAAGGCATGCACCGACGCAATTGTTGCCGAAATGGGGCCTTCATTCGCCAACTTCGAAGTCACGGAATACGTTGAATCTCCCGGGGGCGCAGTCGACGTCCGAGGCCGCTATGACGGCGGCGAGTTCGCGTGTGGCCTGACCAAGACTCCTCTTACCCTAAATCAAGCTCTTGTTTTCATGGATGGCGGCGAGATACGCACGATCGTCCTCTGAGCCTGACCTATCGCAGTCCCGTCGCTTCGCTGGAGCGGGCATCGCTCGCCGACTTGCCAGTTCTCTATTCCGATGTTCGAGCTAGTTAACTCGAAGCGGCGTAGCGCAGGTACTCGTCGGTCACGGTGAATGATGCCGGGCCGGCGTGGGGTTCGCGATGTTCGCTGCGGTCGCGGCAGCCGGCGAGGCCGGCGCGGAGCTTGAGCGAGTCGAGGGTGGGCCAGAGCGCTCGTTGGTGCCAGTCCACAAGCGCGGAAGACGCTTTCGCGGAGCGGGTGTCGTACGCGGCGCGGTGCGACACCATGAGCGCGGTGAGTTCTTCGACGGCAATGGGGTGTCGGTACCAGCAGCCCGGGAGCCGGAAGCTGGGGTCGGCCAGGTTGGTGAGGTAGCGGCCGTCGAGCCAGGTCACGAACTTGCCCAGTTCGTCCCAAAGCTTCACGGCCTGATCGTGCGGGAGCGCTTCCCAGTAGTAGGGCCCACCTGCGGCGCGGAGTTCGTACATGTCGAAGAGGTCGGGCAGGATCGTTTCGACGTTGACGAGGCGGGCGTCGAGTCCTTCGATACTCTTCGGATCAAGATCGTCGTCGCTCATGCGGTGATGCCCTCCAGCTTCAGCGACCATTCCTGGGACTGGTGGAGCTGGTCGGCGTCGGGGCGTTTCCACCAGGGGGTGAGGTGCACGAGCGCTTCCTTCTCGCGGTAGAGCAGGAGGGCTGTGCCCTCGGGGATCTTGCGGATGTCTTCGACCTTCATCCGGCGCTCTTCCCGCTCACTCGTCGACGTGGAGCGGGTGTCTCGCCCGGCACCGTTTCGCTGCAGGGAGGTGCTGGTTTGGGTGACCTGGTGGGTGCCGATGAGGCGGGAGATCTTTTCGAGGAAAGTTTCGTCGGCGAGTCCGCCGAAGATGATCTTCGCGGCCGAGGACTCAAAGATCGTGGTGGCCGCTTCGGGCCCCCATTTGCCGACGAGTTGAGACATGGATTGGGCGAAGATCCAGGTGTGGAGGCCACGGCCGCCGCCGTCACTCATCAGGTTCGGCAGTTGCGGGAGCGGGGACACGTTGGCGACCTCATCGAGGACCAGCGTCATCGCGGTGGGGAGCCGGCCACTGGTCGTGTGCTGGGACACGGTCTTGGCTTCCTCGATGATCGCGGACACCAGGGCGGTGATGATGGGCGCGGTCGAGGACTCGCGGGAGTCATCGACCAGGCAGTAGACGGTGTCGGTGGAGAGGACGAAGTCCCGCGCCCGAAACGGTGCCACCGGCTTCTCCCCGTCGGTGGCTGTTGCGGGGCAGAGGAGGTCGAGGACGCGCGCGTCGGTAAGGGACGCGGTGATGCGGGAGAGGGTGGTTTTGGTGTTGCCGATGGTTTCGGGGGCGTCTTCTCGGCACCACTGGTCGAGTTCGCGGGCCCAGATCGCCCCATTGGGTGAGAGGTCCCGAAGAATGGCGGAAGGTTCGTGGTCAGTGAAGTCCTGCGCCCACCGGACGACATCGCGCATGTTCCCGCCAGGGATGAGCGCGGCCGCGTGCAGGAGGGAACGGAGGATGATCTTCACGCCTTCGACGAAGTGCGCCGAGTCCTTCATCCCCGCAGAACCGGCGGGGCGGGCGTTGACGATCGCGGCGGCACGGGACTGGGCGGCGTCGGGGTTCTGACAGCCGGCGACCATGTCCCAGCGGGCCTTGTCCGGCCAGCGGGTAATGCCGTCGAAGTCGAACACAAACACATGCCCCAGCTCCGAGCGTTTCTTCACGGTGACCCGGAACACGTCGGCCTTGGTGGACGTGGCGACCACAGCGCCGCCGGCGTCGACGATGCGCCCGATGGCGAGGTAGGCGCTCTTTCCCGCGCGGGGCGGCGCGATCGTGCAGGAGGTGTCTTCTTCCCGGATGGTGACGGGCTTGTCATCCAGGTGCGCGAACGGGAGCACGGCGGGGACGCCGTGACCGGTGACCCGCTTCCGCAGCTCCGCCCCACTGGAGAGCTCAGCGCCCCGGGCGCTCTTCCGCCGGTCCCAGAGGATGAACGAACCACCGGCAGTGAGGGCGATCAGGACGGTCCAGACCCCAACCCAGATGCCGAGCAGTTTCGGGTCCGGCTGGGTCAGGCCGCGCGCGGTGAAACCGGCATCGTTGCCGGTCATGGTCATCACGGCCGCCTGCAGAGTCTGGTCCAGGCGCAACACGCCCTGACCCGTCCCCGCGCAGAGGAACGCCAAGTGCACGGCGAAGACCAGGGCCAGGATCAAGCCGAAGAGCACCCAGGGTGGTTGGTTCTGCTGGGCGGGGCGCGGGGCGGCCATGGTTAGAGCCCGGCCGCGACGGCCGCGCCGGCGGCGAGCCACGCGTTTCGCGTTGGCGTGCTCACCGCGTCGTAGCGGAGGGCGCCGCCGTGGAGGGCCCGGTCGAAGGGGATCGTGACGGCGGCCCGGGCGATGCCGGTGAAGCCGTCCGCGATTCGCTGCGCGTCGGCGAGGGTGCCGTTTTGTTCGGACTGCAAGACGACAACGACCGCGTCGCGGGCGAGGTTGGCCGAGTGCTCGTCGCGCTCGGTCAACGCTTCGAGCAGGAGGGCACCGGATTCGGCGGACTCCCCGAGCGCGGTGGTGGCCACGACGAGTTGGTCGGTGTGGTCGATCATGCGCAGCCAGCGGGGTGCGGATTCGTCGTTGCCGGAGTCGAAAAACACCATCCGGAAATACTTCGCCGCGACCTCGTGGAGGGCGTCGAAGTCGTCCCGGGTGATGCGCTGCTTCGTGGCGAGAAGCTCGGGGTTGGAGCGGAGGACGTCGTATTTGTCGCCGGTCTGGTGGTGCACGAACCGGGCCAGGTCGGAGACCTGCGCGCCCGGGGAGAGGAGGTGGGTGGTGGCGGGGAGGAGGTCCTGCACGGTGGCGTCGTGGGGTCCTTTCTCGGTGCGCCAGCCCAGGGTACCGCGGGTGTCGTTGTTGTCCCAGGCGAGGACACCGGCGCCGCCGTGCCGGGCGAACACGGCCGTGAGCATCGCGGTCGTGAGGGTCTTTCCGACGCCGCCTTTGCCGTTGACGATGGCGATCTTCCGGGGTCCGGGCCAGTGCTGACTGACCGCCTGCACGTGCCCTCGCCGGTTCAGCTCCGCGTGCGACGCGGGAACCTGCAGGCCGGTGCTGCGGGCGATGAAGCCGCGCCACCCGTTGGCGGCCGCGGGCTCACGCCGCTCATCGACGATGAACGACGCCCGCGGGGCCCGCCCGGCCGGCTCCTCCCCCGCAACCTGGGCGGCGACTTCGTCTTCCGCCTGGTCGGCTTCGGGTTCCGTGAGGGCGGGCTGCTCCGTGCTGCGTGCGCGCGTGGCCGGTGCGCCGGGCGCCAGCGCCGGGGCCGGGATCGGGGTGACCGTGGCCAGAGCGCTCGGCTCCAGTGGTGCAGCCTCGGCCGAAACGGGTGCCTGGACGGGTGCCGCGTCGGCGGAGGCCTCGGCGCCGGGAGCGCGGGTGGGTTCGGGGTCGTGGAGTTCGCCGTCGGCGCCGGCGATGAGGCGCCAGTGGCCGGTTTGGTCGTCGACGACGAGGTGTACGTCGCTGCCGAGGCCGCTGGCGAGTTTCATGACCCTCGTCATGATCTTCTTCCGCACGTCGACGTAGGTGTCAGCGGTGAGGGTTTCCGGGTTGCCGAGGACGCTGAGCTGGGCGCTATTGCCGTTGACGACGGCGCGCACCTCATGCCGGGGACTCGTCGCCGTGCTGGTCGTTGTGCAGCTCGTTGGTGCGGTGGTGCTCATTCGGTGGGTCCTGTCTGGTCGGCAAACGGGGTGGGCGGGCTGGCAGGCCAGAGCCGGTCCAGCATCGATTCATCAAAAACCGGTTCCTCCTCCGGGACGAACTGGGGGAAGCGGTGGTCGTCCGCGGAGCCGGCTTCGACGGCGTCGTCGGTCTTGAACAGGCCCCGCTCCCACGGGGTGGAGGTCGCGAATGCGTCCACGATGTAGGAGAAGCGGCCCACGTAGGCCAGGAACACCCCGGTTTGGAGGGTGAGGGCAAGGCGGGCGTGGCCGGGGGTGAGTTTCAGGCGGCTGACCAGGTTGGATTCTTCCTGCGTGTTTTGGCGGAAGATGAACTTGTTTTCCATGTCCCCAGCGATCGAATACGCCAGGGTGCGTTCCTTGGAGCCTTCCTCGCCGACGGCGTCGAAGTCACTCATCTTGTGCAAGATCACGATGTTGGACACCCCGTAGTGACGCGAGAGCTTCAACCACTGCTGATACGTCCTGAGGGCTTGTTCGGTGGCCATGTCTCGCCACCCTTCCTCGCGGACGAGGTAGCGGGTGCGTTTGGCGGACCGGTCGGAGATGACGGCCTGGATCCAGGCCGAGGTACAGATCTGGGTCAACTGCGCCGCCAACTCGGACCGGTCAAACAAAGCGGACGTGTCCACGACGACCATGGGGGCGTCGGGGTCGAACGCGACTGTGCTTTCACCTTCGAACAGGCCCTGCAAGTCGCCGGCCACGAAACGCTCCAGGACGTGGCGGGCGCGTTCACCGTTGCTCTCCATCTCCGGCTTGTACCCCGGCGCTGCGGGGTCTGGGGAGACGAGGGCTTGCCACACGTGGGTGATGGTCGGCCGGTCGTCGGTGACCCGGATGGCGTGCTCGAGGGCCCAGTTGATGGCGGTGTGCTCCATCGGGGACAGCTTCGCCTGGCCCTGGATGGTGGCCTCGATGACACTGGTCAGGGTCGCCCGGCGCCGGTCGCGGACCATGATCTCGTCGACGTCGTCGGAGACCCCGGTCAGGCGGGGTCCGCGGTCGAGGGGGTTCAGCCGGGCGGTGGTGTTCTCCCCGCCGATGGCGATGACTTGCCCGCCGACGGCTTCGGCCACAACCACCCATTCCCCTTTGGAGTCGGAGGGGACCACGACTTGGTGCCCGAACGCCAGGGAGCGGGTGCAGAGCTGCTTGATCGTGCCGGACTTCCCCGACCGGTACGCACCGATCACAAGGATGTTCGTAGACAGGGCCGCTTTCGCAGTCGTGTTCATGTACAAGTCCCACGGGGAGAAGTGCCAGAGCACGTCCGCGTTCAAATCCACACCGAGGAGGGGCCCTTCATGGCCCAGCCCGTCGTCCGCGACGAACGGGTAGATCCCGGCCAGGTTATGGCTCGTGGCCTGGTGCGGGGGCTGGGCCACCTGCAACCAGTTCCAGTACTCCCCCGTCGACACGCCTGGGCCAAGCGGCCCGGCCGCCGCAGCGGGGAACCGGGCGTCGGCACCGGAAGCGCCGGTGTCGTCGGTGGTGCGGCGGAGCTGGTCGACCTGGCGGCGGAGCTCGGCGCGGCGGGCGCGGGTGAGCTTCCCGGGCGGGGTGACGGTGAAGACCTGCTTAGGCATCTACTTCATCCCCTGTCCGAGAGGGAGGGCGTTGACCATCAGGGCTTCGGCTTGCTGGCAGTAGAGGATCTGCGGTTCCATGCCCGCCCGGGTCAGGGCGTTACGCATCCCCGCCAGGGACGAGTTTAACTTCTCCTCGCTGGTGGCGGACACGGTCAGGTAGGCGCCGTACCGGTACTCGCCCTCCCCCGCGACGATGCTCTGCTCCTGATCGACCAGGGCATCCCAGTCCGCGTTATCCGCGGCACTGTCCTGCTGGTTGCGCTTGGCTTTCACACGCTGGTTGGTACGCCAGGTGCGCTTCTCATCGTCGATGCGTTTGAGCGCCGACCGCGTCTTCACCGGCGTCAGCACCAGCGAGAAGATGTGCGTGACGGCTTCACCGGAGTTCGGGTGCCGGGCGAACACCAACGGTTCGATGAAACCGACGTGGGTTTCGGTGCGGGGCCATTCGTGGATCCACATCGTCGAGTGCCACCCCGAATCGGAACGGACGATACCGTTCTTGCCCTTGGGTTCATCAAGCGCCATCGGCCCGATTGCGGCGAGGTCCACGCCGGCGTCTTCTTCGGACCGGTTCTGGGTGGCGGCGAGGTATTCCGGGTCGAACGCGGTCCGGCCAAGGGCCGCCCATTCCCGGACGCTGAGCCACTTCCGCACGTCGAACCGGGCCGCCCGGAGCGCGTCGGTGACGTTGGCCGTTTCGATCCGGGCCAACGCGAGGATCCCGGCCTTGCCACCGCCGAGGTTCTTGATCTGGCCCTGCAGCTTCAGGAGATCGAAGGTCAGGGTGACGTAGTTCTTGTGGGACACGGCGAAGGACTCCGACTGGTCCAGGACGTCGTCATAGTTCCGGGCAACGGGGGAATCCGGGTCCAGGCCCCGG
Organism: Cryobacterium algoritolerans; assembly: GCF_004402785.1. Taxonomy (GTDB): domain Bacteria; phylum Actinomycetota; class Actinomycetes; order Actinomycetales; family Microbacteriaceae; genus Cryobacterium; species Cryobacterium algoritolerans. The sequence goes on along the minus strand of NZ_SOFP01000048.1, from coordinate 21,514 downwards.
CGGGTGACGGTGTCGGCGTAGAACTGGCGGGCCGGGAGAATCGTCGTGGGCACGGTGCGTTCCTGGAGTGAGACGCGGGCGATGCCGTCGCGCTGGGTGAACCCGGCGAGGACTTGGCCCCAGTTCCGGGACAGCTCGTTGCGTTCGGGCATTTCGAGCATCAGGAACCCCTGCACTTCAAGTTCCGCGGTGATCGAGATGGTTTTGGAGAACGGGTTGTAGGCCACGGCCTGCCCGTCCGTGTCCCACACCTGGATACTCGCCAGGCGCCCGGGCAGGTTCACGGTGCCGGCGATCTGCGGCCGTTCGGGCCGGAACCGGGTCGTGGTGCCGCCGAGGGCGCGGCGCACGTGCAGGGACAGCCACTGCGCCGCGATCCGGGGGAACGCGACCCCGTGATGCTGGGCAAGCCCGGCGATAGCCAGCGGCAACCAGACGGGCATCGACGCGAAGAACGCGGGGAACCCCCACCGGTTGATGGAGATGATCGCGATCCCCGCGGACACGGCCAGGGTGGTCAGGTTCCACATGTCCAGGCCGGCGATGATGCCCTGCGTGCTTTTCCGGGCCAACCGAATCGGACGATCAACGATCGAAGTGTGAATGCTCATGCGTGGATCCTCTGGTCTCTACCTGGTCGTCGGTGTGGTCGTGGGCGCCGCGGACGGCGTCTTGGGCTGCGCGCTCTGCTGCGCCATCTGACCGCCGGACTGTGCGGTTGCCGGGGCGGTGGGGGTGGCCGTATTGCGGGCGGGCCCTGACTGGGCTCGCGGGGCGGGACCGCCGCCGGACGGTGCGGGGCCGGCTTGGGCGCGGCGGCGGTTGGCCGCGGTGCGCATGGCGACGGCGGAGCTGAGGCTCCGGGCGGCCCGGCTGCCGCTTTGCTTAGCGGTGGCGCCGCCGCGGGAGGCAATGTTGTCGATCGCGGACGTAGCGCCCTGGCCGACGAAAGAGAACAGCCCGAACACGGCGACCGGGGCGAAGGCGATCATGATCATTCCCAGGCCCAGCGGGAGAGCCTGGATGCTCCACATACTGTCGACCTCGGCGAACCCTTTGAGGACGAGCATCAAGAAGCCGAGGGTGAGCGGGGTGGTCAGGATCAAGGCGACCACGGCGGAGAACCAGCGGATGACCCATTGCACGCCGATCTTCATCGGGAACAGCATGAACGCCACCGGCCCCAGGGCGACCAGCGCCGCGAGGGCGAGGTTACGGAAACTAAACACGAACACCAGCACCACGACGCCGATCACCAGCAACGTCAGGACGAGTTGGGCGAGCCAAATGTTACCCAGGCCGCCGCCGAAGATGATGTTCTCGACCGTCCGGTAGAGGCCCTCCCCGTTGCCGCCGCGGGAGAGCAACGGGTCCACGAGCTGGTCGACCACGTTCACGATCGTTCCCACCAGCCACAGGGACGCCGCCGAGAGAGGCACGGCGAGGAAGAACCGGATGACAGCTGCGGTCAGTTCGCCGCTATCGCGCGACCACAGTGCCGTCGTGATGGCCACGATCCCGGCGATCAGGATCACGAGTAGGACCACCCAGCTCCACCACGCCCACTCATCAACTGCCGCGCTCCACAGGTAGGAGTTGGTATTGAACGACGTGTTCTCGATCACCCAGGCGATACCGCCGGTAATCACGGACGCAATGCCGCGAGCCATCGACTCCGTCGCCGTGCACACCGCGTCGACCGCGCTGCACCCATATTCCAACTTCAATTCCTTGCCGCCCGTATCTGTGAGGGCACCGATGTTGTCGTCGGACCGGGTGCATACCGTCACGCTGCCGCCGCCGTAGGGAACTTCTTTGAAGCAGCGTTCGGGTTTGCCGTCGGCCGGGTTGTCTGGGGAGCAGGAGATTCGTGCGCTGCTGCCGGTGCAGGTGAGGGGGAATGCGGGGCCGCTCCACGGCTCGCCCTCGATCACGGCAGTGGATGACGCCGCCGCCGGCTGGGGGGTGGCTGCGTGTGCGGGGGCCCCGCCGGTGAGGCCCAGCGTTCCCGTGAGCACGAGGGCAGCGATAACGCCGAGGAGCCAGCGCATATTAGAAGCCGAAGTCGAAACCGACAGCGAACGCGAAAATCGCGTTGACCGCGCCGAGGCCCGCGCCGACCGCGAGGATCTTCAGGATCCACTCCCCCGACCAGGACTGGTACCGCTCCGAGCCGCCACCCTTGGTCACCACACCCACGAACGCGATGATCAACATGATCAGGGTGAGGATTAGCGCCCCGGCCAGAATGTAGGAGCCGATACTGGTCAGGCCGGAGATGAAGGGTGCGTTCCAGTCGGGGCTGATGTCGGGGACATCGACCGCGGTGGGGATGGTCCAGGTGGTGTGCTGCAAGAGGTGCCTTTCAGTGGGGCGTGATTAGAGCGTGATTCCGCGGGCTTGCAGGAACGGGTCCGGGTTGACCCGTTCCCCATTCAGGCGAGTTTCGAAGTGGAGGTGACAGCCCGTGGACTGTCCGGTGGTGCCCTCCCGGGCTATCACCGTGCCGGCCTGGACCGGGTCGCCGGGCGCGACAGTTGCGCTTCCCAGGGCGAGGTGCGCATAGAGGGTCTGGATCCCGCCGGCGTGGTCGATCACGATCCGGAACCCGTAGGAGCCCTCCTCGCCGACCTTCGCGATCCTCCCGGAGCTGGCAGCACTGACGGGCTCGTCGCAGCCGCTGGCCATATCCGAGCCCCAGTGCACGGTGGAGCAATACGCGCAGGGAGCCGCCCGAGGCCCGAAGTCGTCCGTGACCGTGTAGCCGGTCACGGGCAGGGTCCAGGCCCCGTCGGCGACCGGACTCGTTGATGCGGGGACCACGGGGGCGGCCGTGCCAGAACTCACCGCGATCGCGAACACGACAGGAAGGGAGAGCATCGTCCCCAACGACACCGCTAACACCAGGACCAGCATGAGCGCCAACTGGATGATGCGTTTGGGCCCGATCGCTTTGACGGCGGCAACAGCGGCGGGCGCAGCCATGGCTACTTTCTCGTTTCGGGGAAGAAGCGGATGAGCTTGCAGTCAGCGGGCGTCTGACCAGACCCTGCCACGGGCACGGTGCGGCCGCAGAGCACCTGCACGCTCACCGCATAGTGCTCCTGATAGTTGACGTCACCGCGGCCCGTGTAGGTCGCCAGGATGTTGGTCGTGACGAGGTGGTACCCGTCTCTCATGAGCACGTCCAGGGAACCGGGCTGGGGGCTGAGATGGTCGTAGTCGACGAGGACTTTGCCGTCGACTTTCGCCGTCACCGCAATGGTGTTCTTGGCTTGAGCGTCCCAGTCGGTCTCCGGCACGATCACCCGGCGGTTGAGCTCTTCGAGCTTGCTCGCGAGTGCATCCTGCTGATCGGACGCAAGGTCATAGCGAGGGTCGAGGGTGTGCCAGGTGGCAAGGTCGCCCAGGAACTGTTTGCGAGTGGCCAGCGTCGTGTCATAGGTGGATCCCGCGATCGCGGCGGCAACACCGTAGGCCTTCGCGTCGGTCGTGATCGGCTCTGGCAGCCAACCCAACTCGGTCACCGCCGGGTCAACAACAGGTCCAGGGCCGACGGACGGGTCCGCGCTGGGCGAATCAGTACCAGCAGGCGCATCCGACTGTGCTTGACCGCCCTCACTTGGGGTCGACGTGAGCGCCCCGACGAGTCCCACAACACTCCCCAGTACGACGACGCCAGCCGCACTCGCCCAGATGATCTTGCGTGTTCTGCGCTGGCTGTCGGTCAGTGCCACACGTTCTCGCCTGGCCATGTCAATGCCTCTCGGTAGTGGCAGGCAGCACTGAGCGACAACGAGACACTCCCCCGAGGCCGCTGACCGCTCCCGCTCCTGTGGTCATGCGTGTGGGTTCGTGTAACCCGTTTAGGGGTACTTTAGCCGGTGCCAGTGACACGGTCCGCGCACAGTCTGTCTCGATTGCCCTTTCTGGCATTTTGTTTCCCTCCTATCGACTCGTTGTAAGCTAACCATATAATGATTAGGGTTGAAGTAGTTAAGAGGATTGAGCCGGCGGGTCGGGCAGAATGGCAGAATGCCCCGTTATGTCCGCCCCGCTCACGATGAATTCGTGGAGGCAGCCATTGACGCATTTGGAAATCGGGCGCGTGTCGCAGTGCTCAGCTATGTGCGGCAGCACGGTCCCTGCACGCGCGGAGATATCGCGTCGGCGCTCAGCATTGCCCCGCCGACGACATCGAATCATCTGGCCGCTCTCGAGACGGCCGGCCTCATTGTTTCGGCTCCCGCCCGCGACATGGCAAAGAGCGGCCAGTGGGTGCGCTATTCCGTCGTGCCTGCCCGTATCTCTGAACTTTACGAGGCGCTCGGCCGCGAACTCGGCCAGCGCATTATCTGAGTCACAGCGCGAGGCTTGCAAGGGAAAAGTCATTCCCTTTGCGACACGCCTCCGCAGCCTCCCTGTTTCTGATTCAGTATCCCGATACCTTCAAACCATGCCACCCCAACGTTCCTACGGCGGACGCAAAAGCAAAGGCGATCGCCAACCGTTGATTTCCAGAGTCCCATCGCCGATCGCGGACGCCGTGCGCGACCGTGCTGAAGAACGTGGGATGAGCCTGAGCGATTACATCGCTTCAGTCCTTGCGCGGGATGTTGGCCTTGCCACACTCGCTCCCCAGGCATCCATTCGCCACGATGAGGAGCTGCCCATCAATCAGGTCGCTTAAACGAAAAAGCCCGTCGCTTTCACGACGGGCTTTGCAAGTTTCGTAGCTCAAACCCCTCAAGCTTCCCGGCAACGAGGTTAGAGCTAATCCAGATCAAGAGCCCTCACGGGAGGTTTCTCTATGTCCCAGAGCATAGCGCACGCGACGCTTTATGCACCCGTATTGGTGCACGGCGTGTCTACGAATGTGTGGACCCCTTGGGCCTTGACGCGCCGGATTAGTCCTCGGGCTGAGGTGCGGGTGATGGTGCGTGAGGCTGATGGTCTGTTGCACATGAATCAGTACCCGCGTTTGTTCCGGTTGGGTCCGGTCGAACCGACAACGCCGTGGTGTGTTCGCCTGGCTGATGACGACCAGTTGTTTCAGTTGTTGTGCTTTGACTTCGACGCTAAAGGCGGCGATGACGCCGTTGAGCGAGCCGTCGATGACTGCGACGCTCTCTCCACTGTGTTGGATGATTTGGCTGTCCCGCATGTGGTTTGTCAGTCCTCGTCTGGTGGTGGCCGGCACGTCTGGGTCGGCCTCGCCGGCGGCGCCCCGGCCGGGGTGGTGGCTGCGGTCGCGCACGCCGCTCATGCGACGTATCGGAGCCTGGACCACGGGATGCTCTTGAATGTCCGGGAGGGCGCTGCTCGTCCGCCGGGGGCTCCGCACCGTGATGGCAGCAGCTCGATTGTTCTCCGGGGCAGTGTCGCCACGCTCGCCGAGCCGACCACCACCACGGGTGATTTGGAGCGCCTCGCAGGCGTCTTGGGTGAGCGTGTTCCGGCGGCCCGGCCGGAGGATTCCCGCCCGTCGGGACCGGTCGATGCGTCCCACCGGGCGCATCGGGGGTTGAGCCGGTGGGGCCAGGCTCATATGGCCACTGTCGGGGGCGGGGAGAACCCGTCCTGGACGGGGTTCATGTGCTTGTTGGCGGCGGCTAGCGCCGGCTGGGATTTTCCTGATGTTCAGCGGGCCGCGCAGAGCGCCCCGGGGATGGAGCATTTCCGGACGAAGAACAGCGGCCGTGGCACCCGCCGCCCCCGCTCTGCGGGTGAGGCGGCCGAACGGTTGGCTAGGCAGTGGGCCAAGGCCCAGCAGTACTCGGCCCTGCAGCGCCCCCTGCCCGTTGTCCGGGAGCCGGCTGACCTGGCCGAACTCCAGGTCATCGTCTCGGATGTCGATGACCTGTTGACCCGGCTCCGGGTCAGCCCGGGCCGGTGGGGCCAGACTGAGGCCGCCGTCTCCCAGCGGAGCATCCTCACCGCCCTGGCCTACCTGAGCTTGCAGACCGGCAAGCGCGTCGTCGCAGCCTCCATCCGGGACTTGGGCCTGATGGTGGGCCTGGGCCGGACGACCGCAGCGGACGCCCTCCGCGCCCTCCAGACTGCGGGATACATTGACCAGGTCCACTCCCATGACGGCGTCAACGCCACCGAATGGTCCCTAGCCTCGGAGTTTTCCACAGGGTCTAGGTCAGTCCGGTCACAACCATTTAATAACCCCCGCCCCCCTACCGAACTCTTCACGCTGAGGGCCGCGCTCGTGCGCCGGATCGAGGATCAGCTCACTGACCAGCTCCATGACCTCTTCACCCGGAAAGGCCTGGGTCACCTCGCGGGGAGGCTCTACGCGTTGCTGCGCGAGCACGCGTCGCTCACGGTCGAGTCTGCTGCCCGGTTGCTGGGGGTGACGGTCCGGCACACCACGGTGATCTTTAGTCGGTTGCGGCGTTCTCGCCTCCTGGTCAAACACGCTGGTGGGTGGGCCCGGGCCAGGCGGGATCTTCGAGATGTCGCGGCTCGGGTGCTTCGATTAGCGGGCACGTTAGAAGCCAGGATGGAGGCGTATCAGTGTGAGCGTGAGGTGTGGGCGTGGTGGCTGGCCGAACAGTCCACGATGAGTAGCATCCCGAGGGAACGCCCACGGCGTCCCCACGTATCGAGCCGGCCACTATTTGACGCGGCAGCGTCCGGTGAACGGGTGTGGCCGCGCTATCCGCGCGGAAGTGACGGACGCGCCAACCACCGGGAGGCCCGCTACTACGTCAACGCCGGGGTACTCTCCCCCACGAGCCGGTGGCAGCTGGCCATCGCCTGATTCGTCCAAAGATGGGATAGGCCGTTCCGGCCCCTGGAGCCGCTGCGCGGCACCGTCCTAGCCCTGTTTTTTCTTGCCGGCAGCCGATCGTAGTTCGTTCCCGGCCCGGAGTGCCCGGTTTCACAGGCGCGGTCGTGAGCTCCTTTATTTCGCTCATGAAACGGGGCACTCCGGGCCTACCGCTCTCAATCGATCTCTTTTGCCGGAAGGAAAAAAAGGTCGTGGCCGAGTTGATCGAGACCGCCACCACCGACCCGGGCCAGTTCGACCACGCGGTCCAGCGCGCCCGCGACGACCGTACCCAAACCCGCATCCTTGCCGGGACCACCGCCGAGATGGTCGAGCACGGCTTCACCGTGCTCGAGCGCGAACCCGGCTACTACGAAACGGAGCACACCCGCATCCGCGACCTCCGAACCACAACCGGGGACCGAGTCACTGTCTCCTCTCGTGTTTTACACGCTAGGCAGAACGGGAAACTTTGCGGGCTCGTTTCTCGCTGTCGTGTGTTGTTGTGACTTGCGCCGCGAGGGCGGCGTTGACCGGGCTGGTGAGGCTTTGGCCTATTCGGGCTTGAGGATGACTTTTGTCCACCCGTTGGTGCGTTCGTCGAAGTTTTTATAGGCGTCGGCGGCTTTGCTGAGGGGGATCTCGTGGGAAACGATCCAGGATGGCTTGGCCTTGCCCACGGCGATCAAGTCGCGCAATTGCCGGTTGTACTTCTTCACCGGGCATTGGCCACTGCCAACATTTTGGCCCTTGAGCCACTGCAGGCCATAGTCGATGGCAAGCTTGCCCTGCTTGGCGTTCTCGTCGAAGCCGCCGGGATCTGCCGGCAGGAAGACACCAACAACGCCGATTCCTCCGGTGATGCGCACGGACTGGATGAGCTGATTCAGCGTCATCGCGGGGTCTTCGGTGCCCTGGGGATCGTGGGCTTGGTAACCCACGCATTCACATCCCCGGTCTGCGCCGATACCCTTGGTCTGGTCCAGCACGAACTGCACCGGGTCCGTTTTCGAGTCATCAATGGCGATCGCACCGATCTGTTCGGCAAGGGCCAGCCGGTCCGGGCGGCGGTCCACGACCCAGACTTTGCTTGCGCCCTTGATCGTGGCAGACAGGGCGGCCATCAGCCCGACTGGACCGGCTCCGTAGATCACGACGGTGTCACCGGGGATCACGCCGGCCATCTCGGTAGCGTGGTAGCCGGTAGGGAAGATGTCCGAGAGCATCACGTAGTCGTTTTGCTTTTCGATGGCATCTTCTCCCAAGCGCAAACAGTTGTTGTCGCCGTAGGGCACGCGCAGCATTTGGGCCTGCCCGCCGGGATACGGGCCCATTCCAGCGAAGCCGTAGGCTGCTCCCGCGCCAACCGGGTCTGGCTGAGTTGTCATGCAGTAATTAGTGAAACCGCGCTCACAGTTCTTACAGAACCCGCAAGAAATATTGAATGGCAGCACGACGAGTTCGCCGACCTTTACCTTGTCGACGCCGTTACCGACCTCGATGACCTCGCCCATGTTTTCGTGACCGAACGTGCGTCCAACCTCGAAATCGGTGCGTCCCTCATACATGTGTAGATCTGAACCGCAAATGTTTGTGGCCGTGATGCGTACGAGAACGTCAGTGGGGCGTTCGATCTTGGCATCGGGAACTTCTTCAACGTTGACCTCGTTGGGGCCTTTGTAGACGACTGCTTTCATTTCTTTTCACTCCCTGAATTTTTGATCGCGAAAAACGTAAGTTCCGTCTTCACTTTCGGAGGTGTTCTAAGGATGAATATCCGAGCAGAGTCTCAAGCTGCGCAGAAAATGTGCATATCTCATGTTTATCACGATCGCACATGACCCGCCACTGCCCGTCTGGCACAAGATGGCGGGCAGTGCCACGCCCTCGATGGATATACAGGGATGCGTCGACTGTCTTCCGAACTGAACGTCAAACAACCGCGCTCGTTCGTGCACCGCTCGCATGTCGATCTGAAGGTGTTCTAGGTATTGGCTGGCGTTACTCGGGAAGCAGTTCGAACTTGACGCCGTCGTGCTGCACGACGATGCGCAACTTGTCCAGGCTGGCCACGACGAGATCGGCGTCCAGGTCGGCTGCGTCATGGGTTCCTTCGACGCCGATGGTGGCACAGCCGGCCGCGCGCACGGCTTCGAGGCCGGCCGGTGCGTCCTCAACGCCCGCTGCCGCGCTTGCGCACATCGGCGCAGTCCGTGAGGCCGGTGCCACCGCGGCGACCTGATGGAGAACGTGGTCATTACGCATGTCGCTCCTAAAAAATGGTGATCACCTACTTCTGGACACTGATGACTGGGGCGATCAGGTGTGGGCTGACGCACTCAAACGAGATGGGCACTACGGCACCTGAAATGTAGGACGCTTCGGGTGAGGCTAAAAAAACGTAGGCGGCGGCGAGTTCGGCTGGTTGTACTGCCGGGCCGAGCGCGGTCTCCTGACCGAAGGAGGACAGCGTGTCCGACCATGAAGCTGCGGGGCTAAGCGGCGCCCAGGATGGCCCGGGCGCGACTGCGTTAACCCGCACCCCGGCTGGGCCTAATTGTTGGGCGAGCGCTTGCGTGAACGCGACGAGAGCGGCTTTGGTCATGGCGTAGTCGATCAACGCCTGTGCGGGGCCCGATGCCGGGATTGATGACGTGGAGATGATTGATGCTCCCGGCCGGAGGTGCGGGATGGCGGTGTGCGCGATCCACAGAGTCGCATAAAGATTGGTTTTAAATACCCGGTCGAACTTTGCCCGGGACAGGTTTTCTGAACCGGTCCGGTTTTTTTGGTAGGCGGCGTTGAGCACCAGGATATCCAAGCCGCCGAGGGTTGCCACGGTGTCCGTTACGAGGTCGACGCAATAAGTTTCCTCGCGAATGTCGCCCGGTATGAGCAAGACGGTGCGGCCGGCGGCCCGGATTTGTTCTGCCGTGAATTCGGCATCCGTCTGTTCGTTAGGCAGGTAGGAGATCGCAATATCGGCACCATCTTTGGCGTAGGCGATGGCCACGGCCCGGCCGATGCCGGAGTCGCCGCCGGTGATGAGTGCCCGTTTCCCGAGGAGCTTGCCGGCGCCATGGTAGGTGTCTTCCCCACGATCCGGGTGGGACTTAGTTGCCTCGGTCAGGCTGGGTTGACTCTGTTTCTGTTTGGGGTAACCGCCGGTGATGTACTTGGTCCCCGGGTTGTCGTTGTGGTTCGTCAAGTCGTGACTCCCTATCAAAAATCGGTGGATGTTGCCGGTTGAGATAGCACGGTTGACCGCAGCCAGATGACTTCTATGAGCCGGTGAGTTATTAGCGGATGCGGGTGGCCTTGGTCGTTCGCGCGCGGAAGCCGCCGCTGATCTGCACGAGGGCGGGGAGTTGTAGGCCGAGAAGATTATCGAAGGAAAAGAGCACCTCGTTGACAATTTGGTTGGCTTCTCGTGGTGAGATTCCTCGGCGGCAAGTGATGGCCACTTTCAGTGCTGACTGGTTTTTGACGCGGTAGGTGGAAACGTGGGATGCAACAAGTTCCGGTCGGATTGTGAGAGCTTCTTCGATGGCGTGCTCGGCCACTTTCGCCTCGATGACAACTGCGCCACTGCTGGTTTTTCCGTTCAGCGTGACGAGTCGGCTAGTGCGGCCGTGGCCTTGACGCAGGCTGAAGGTGACCAGCACCGCGATGAGCAGCGCTCCAGCGGCGAGAGCGATGAACCATAACCAGCTGCCGCTGACCGGGACCAGAAATTCGGGAAAGGGGGTGGCCTGAAGCAACCGGGTTGCCCTATCGATGCCGACACGAGTTGTGTTCGTCCAGCTGTCGCGGACAAGCGGAATAAGTGCCACCAGGGCCAGGGTCGCCCCACCGGTCAGGACGAGGAGTCCGACCAGGAAAACGAAGATGCGGTTGAGGATGCGATTGGTGGAGTTCATCCGCCCACCCTCCCCGTGGAGACAACAACGACCTTCGCGTGTAGGGAACGCAGCAACCCAAAAGCATTAATCTGTTCGCGCACGGCCGTGAGCACCGCCTGCTGATCTATCGCAGTTCCAGAGGTAGGAGTGAGGTGAACGGTGGCGCTATGGGGGGTCACAGTGACACGCGCGTTGTCTGGGGCCAACTCAGCGACGCGGGCCGCTTCACGAGCCAACGCGGATGCGATCACCTCGTTGTCGACGATCGTCGCGGTCCGTTCGGTCTCGAGCAGATGGCGAGAGCGGCGGCCAGGAGTGACGGCCACGACAAGGAGAAGCAGACCGATGAGGGCGCCGGTGAGGCCGAGCCCTCCCACGAGCACGGATGGTGCAGAGGAGGCGCCCGCAACCGCGCCCGCCATATCCGCAGGGGCCGCGAGGAGCCCCGGCTGGCCGAGCAGGTTCAACACGATCTCGATCATGAGCCAGAGGCAAGCGAAAATGACCAGGATCGCGAGAGTGATCGCTGCAACCGAACGCGGCGAGTAAAGCTCGCGACGGCTGATCCGTTGGTAGGTGGAACGATACTTGGTCATTGCACGCGGCTTTCTGGTCGAATGTCGGCACCGGTGAGCCGCACGGTCACCCGCGACAGGGTAGAACCGGTCAACTCACCCACCCGGTAATGAATGTGCTGTCTGGCGTGTTCGGTTCGCTCCAGAATCGTGCCTCCGGTGCGAGTCACGACGGAGGGATCCCGGTTCACACGGGTGAGCGCAACGACTCGGATGGGGGCGCTGACCGTGAGGGCGAGGCTGCCCTGATCGTCGGTGATCGCGGCACTGACCGCCGAGGGGTCAACGCCCAGAGCGTCCGCCGCGACCGCGCACACAAGCCGATTCAAAGCCCGGGTCGAGACGGTGGTCCGGCCGTGTTTGAGTGCCGCCGGCGACAGCGTACGAGGGGCCGCTAATGCGGAACTGAGGGTTGTCATGACGAAGAACGCTTGCCCCGGAATGCGTCAACCAGGTTCGCAACGCTCAGTTTTCCGTCCATAATGCGCCCGACGATCGCGCCGACAGCCATGGCCGCGGCCACGAACACGAATGGCCAAAAGCCAAGGACCAGCCATGTCAGAGCAAGCACGGTTCCGAACACGGCCCCTGTTTTCGCCAAGGTGCTCACTGAACCCGAGCCTCGGACTTCTCGTCCTTGTCGTCGGTCGGCAGGTGCACGTCGGTGATGTTTACGTTCACCTCGGTGACCTCCATCCCAATCAGGTCTTCGATCGCACGGATCACGGCAGACCGCACCCGCTCGGCCACATCCTGCAGGGCCACGGGGTACTCCGCGACAACGGTGACGTCGGCCGCGACCTGAGTTTCTCCAACCTCCACTTTGATGCCCTGGCTCACGTCCGAGGTGTTCAGGGCATCGCGGATGGCACCGAGCGCCCGAGCGGCGCCGCCGCCAAGGGCGTGCACACCACTGACTTCACGGGCTGCAATGCCGGCAATTTTTGCCACCACAGCGTCGTTGATCACGGTCTTGCCGCGGCCGGGGGTCGCCGAGGCGGAGTTTGGGGCGGTGGAAAGAGTAGGTGTGGTGAGATCTGCCATGGGGAGGCTCCTTGTTCGTGGCCCCTGAACAGGGCGCATTTGAATGGTTACTATGTAGTCGTATGTCACGAGGCGTTCATCACACCCAGTGCGACAGTTCCCAGCGAATCGAGGGGCAACCATTCCCGATAGCAAGAGCAGGGCACTGCTAGCCCACGCTGACGACCGCACCTTGGTGGACCGCGCCGTTGACGGAGACGTTCGAGCATTCGAAGTGCTTGTGCGGCGGTACGGCCCGTTGGTACGCGCCTATGCGACCCGCATCCTGGGCAGCAGCCACGATGCAGATGATGTCGTGCAGGACACGTTCATCACGGCATGGGCGAAGCTATCGACCTTGAAAGATTCTGCGCTGGTAAAAAGTTGGTTGATGCGCATCGCCAGCCACAAGAGCATCGATCGAATCCGCGCACGGCGGCATCACTCCAACCTCGACGACGTCGACGTGCCTGCATCGGAGAACCATTCAACGACGCACATAGTGGAGGCACGGTCACGTAGTGAGGCACTCTCCCAAGTCTTGTCAGCCCTTCCGGAGGATCAGCGACGATGCTGGGAGTTGAAAGAGTTCGGGGACTACCGTTATGCAGAGATCGCCGAGGAACTCGACTTGCCGGTCTCGACTGTGCGCGGTCTCTTGGTTCGTGCCCGCAAAACTCTGATTCGCGAAATGGAGGTTTGGCGATGATTTCATCCGACACGCCTGACTCCGTCGCAGCATGGGGCGGGCCCGACGACGAGGCTGACCAGCTTGACGGCCACACCATCGAGCAACTCAGCGATTACCTTGACCGCAGCAGGACGCCCGCCGATCCCTCGATCGACCACTCGCCGGCCTGCCAGATCGCGCTCGCCTCGTTGGAGCGGCTTCACGGGGCGATGAGTTCGATGGCCCAGGAGGAGGCGGATCGCGCGCCGAGTCTCGACGATAGCTGGGTCACCACCATCCTGGAAGGAATCGTGCGTGACTCTCGGTCCGGTCGCGACATACCCATCTCGCATCCGGCCTCGACAGCCCGACTTGCAATCACCGAGGGAGCTGTCCGCGGACTCCTTCGCGCGGCAGGCGATACCGTCGATAACCTCATCGTGGGTCGATGCCGGCTCGACGGGGAAATCACTACCCTAGGAGCTCCGATCACGGTCACGGTCGACGCGAACGTCTACAAAGGTGAGAACATTCCCGTCCTTGCCGACAAGCTGCGGGACACTCTCTTCGGCGCGCTACGCACCCACACCGAGCTCGCCATCGTGGGCATCGACGTAATCATTCGTGACATCTACCTCACGAAGCCTGAGCCCAGCGACGAAGAAGCAACACTATGACGGATGCCGCCGAGCTCGCAGAGAAGCTCGAAGCCATCGTAAGGTCCGTCCCGGGGGTGACCGTCTTGTACCCGACCACGCCGATCGTCGTCACGATTGTCGGGTCTGTTGTCGAGGCCCTTACGCAGCGGGCAAAGGCGCCGAAACTAGTTACCGTGACGACGGAAAAGGCCCAACTGAGCGTGACCGCGAGAATCGGTGTCGCCGATGCAGCGTCATCCGCCGAGGTGTGCCGACGCGTGCATGACACAATCGCCGCACATCCCGCCGCATTGGCGCTTGCCCCCATCAACACCATCTCTGTCACGGTTGTCAGCATCGGATAGAAGCACGGCCATTTTCTGCCAAGCGTGACGAAACGGCCGGTAACCGGGGGCAAGGCCACCCAAAGCTCGCCGACAGTTCGGCTCGTGTCCTGTCGGAGCGCGATGTCGAAACGCTCAGCTTGGAAACGCTCTCTCTGCCGCGGTCGCGCCCAGCGCATTGAAAAAGCGGTCAACCGGTGCGGGCTTGTTTAAAACAGGCCGCGGGCCTGTCCATAGTGAGATGGACCGGGGCGTTGTCGTGGTGAGCGATCTGCTGAGCCCACTCTGGGTGCGCAACGGCGGCCGCCGTCAGCACCTCCATCGACGCGCTGCGCCGCATCAGTGCGGCTTGTGCGACTTCAGGCACAGCATCCAGTACCAATACGGACACAAGGTCCGGCGGAAGGCCGTACATCGCCGCAGCGAGTTGGCGCTCGTCGGCATCGGACGATGTTGCGAGGGCATGCAGTTCCTCAGCTGTTCCGTGAATGTCAGAGTTCCAGTACGGGCCATGGCCTCTTCGCTACGGGGTCTGAGCCGCATTGGAACGGTCAGTCACGTTTGGGTGTCTCGCGGGCTTGGGCTGACGGGTTCTTGCAGCCTTACCGGGCTCACTGGCCCGGTGCTCCTGAACGGGACGTGAGCCGCCAAGTTTGTAGCGGCAGAGTTTCGCCGCGTGGCCGTTGCGCAACGGCAACCGGCCTGCCATCGAACCGCGTAGCGTAGGATTTTGCGCTACTTCTGTGGTCGCCCCTAAGAGTTTCCGGGTCGGCGGAGAGGGCGGAGTTTCGGGGCGTGGTGGGGAGGGCCCCCGGATTGAGTGCAGGTATCTGACATCTTCACCAGGCACGGAGGCCCTCACCGGGCAGGTTAACGCGAGTGTGGTCTGTCGTGGGTGATTTTGCTCCACGCTTACTGCTGACTTGTGCGAGACCTAGTGTTCTGGGATGCGACGGGCCGGCTGCGAGTGAAGTGGTTTAGCAGTAGCTGCCGGTCTAGGTTGCCCGAGTGAATGTGCCGAGGTTTGGGTTGGCGAACAGAATGGTTTGTCCTGGGGTGACACCGAAAGCTTTACTCACGTACGTGTAGCTCACGGTGATGTTCGCATTGGTGGTTTTGCAGTTGGTGTAGGTGCCCATTTTGTGGTGGCAGTCATCGCCGCCATTCAGGTTTCCGGTTGTAATCGGGTATTCCGAAGCAGAACAATTTTATCCTGCCGTACTGGAAGTTAGAAGCGGACGGCCGTCGCCACGGTTGGGTCTTTAGTGGAGGATGCCCCGATGGAGCCGATGAGGGCGACCCCGAGAGTAATGAAGGCGGAGATCGCGAGGCCGAGCGAAAGGTGAACTTGAATCGCTGCAGCCCCGATCGCTGCGCCGAGTCCGATGAGCACGACGGCTCCGAGTCGGCGCTGCCACATCTGCTTCTTAGCCCCACCAAATCGCGAATCCGCTGCCAAGCCTGTCAACGTTGACGTCACAACAACTGTCGTGACGTCCTTGACGGCGATGTGCCTCGCGGTTCCGGCTTGGATGCCCATTGCAAGTCCCAAGCTGCCTGTCGCTGCAAACTGGACCGGGGCAGGGTGGACCTCGCCGATAATGGCTAGCGCCACGGTCGTGATGATAAGGATTACCCCGACAACTCCAAAGAGTGCCGTCGAATGGTGTGTCCACCCGGCCGCTACCGATCGCAGTACTCGGCCAGCTATTGCTGCGCCGACTACGAACCCGAAGAGAGCAACCACCGGTCCGATGATGGGGAGGTTGTCCGCTCCCACCAGGGCCATGCCCAGGATGACGACGTTCCCGGTCATGTTCCCTGTGAAGACGCGATCGAGTCCGAGGTAGCCCACAGCATCGATGAGTCCCGTTGACATGGTCAACGAGAGCATGAGTCCTAAATGCACTCGGTTCTGGTTTTTTCGTATGGCAAGGAACATGTGTGAAACTCCTCGTTCTGAGCTTGGTCCGGGAATGGTTTGGCTATGGTCTGGAAACGACGACAGCGGACCCGTCCGATCTGGGGTCACTCGCTGCAGTGAAGCCTGCGGGGTTTACTGCGACGACCTGGAGGTGGCCAATCCAGTCTGTAAGCGGGGGGACTTCATGGACACGGAATCCGATGGCTCCTATTGCTGCCTTGGGCTCCGCTGCCAAGTTGGCTTCCAGGTAGATTGTTTCGGGGCCATCGGTTGGTGCCTTCGGACCCACGATCCAACGCGGGCTGGAGACTGTCTCCTCCGGCGTGGACCCGGCGAGGAGTCGGTGTAGGGCTTGAGCGTGAATTTGCGGTTGGCCCTTCCCTCCCATCGTCGCGTTGGCCCAGCGGAGAGCTCCCTTTTTGGTTACCAGGACCGGCATCAACGTGTGGCTCGGCCGCTTGCCCGGCGCGATAACGTTTGGTGATGCGTCATCCAGCGAGAACGACATGCCACGGTTTTGCATGAGGATGCCGGTTGAGGGCTCGAGTACCGCTGATCCGAAGCTGAAGTACACGCTCTGAATGAGGGACACAGCGAAGCCGCCCGAGTCTGCTGCCGCAATGCCGACAGTGTCCCCGGTCGGGATCTGGACGTTGCCAGAACCGTCACCCCCAGGCTTGGATCCGGTAAGTAGCTGGTTGACATCGACGGAAGCGTACCGGGGATCCGCCAGAAGCTCTTCGCGGAATTGGTTTCCCTCGGCAAACAACCTGCTCAGCGCTCCTGCGTCGCATCCGAGCGGGTCTTTGATGTCTTGAGCTTTGAGCTGCTGGAGGACTCGGAGCAGAATGAAACCTTGCGTGTTGGGCGGGCTGGTGAAGACCTCGTGTCCTTGGTACTCGACACTGATCGGAGAGCTGACTTCGGCCCGATAGCTAGAAAAGTCTTCTTGAGTGAACGGGGCTCCCAGTCTCGACAGTCCATTCACTAGTCTCTGACCAACGTCGCCGCGGTAAAACTCATCAGGACCGTTAGTAGCGATGGATTTGAGCGAGATTGCCAGTGCGGGCTGCCGTAATTGGTCTCCCTCGCGCAGCGGTTCGCCGTCCTTGAAGAACACAGAGACCATTCCCGCGTCTTGCTCTATCACGTGGTGGACTGCGGAGAGCGCTGTGGCCAAGGACGGCGAGACGGGGACGCCGTCCACGGCGTACTCGATGGCCCTATTGAATTGTTCCGCCCAGGGAAGGACAGCGCCGAATCCACGAAGTGCCTGCCAGCCAGCTACCGTCCCCGGGAGGGAAATACTATCGACGCCTCGTTCGGGGAGTTTCCCCACATACCGTTCCCGCAGCGAAGCGACATCCACGCTGAGGGCCGCTACTCCGGTCGCATTGACGCAGTGGATCTGGCCCGTCGGTGTCCTGATCAACGCAACGAGGTCCCCGCCGAGCGCGGTGTTGTGGGGGTACACAACGGCTAAGGCTGCTGCCGCGGCTAGTGCAGCGTCGATCGCGTTGCCCCCGGCCGCATACGCTGCCTCCCCGGCGGCAGTGGCAAGAACGTGGGATGTTGCAATGGCCCCGGATTCGACCGTCGCGCTCGGCGCGTCAAGGGGCACTGAAGTAATTGTCATGGGCGTCTCCATCCACGTGACGAGTCACGTTTGTCGGTGCTGCTAGAGGATTTTTGAGAAGAATTCGATGGTTCGCGGATGACGCGGCGCGTTGAAGACTTCCTTGGGGTTGCCTTCTTCAATGATTTGTCCGGCATCCATAATCACGACCCTGTCCGCGACTTCACGAGCGAACCCCATCTCGTGAGTCACGACGACCATGGTCATGTTGTCCCTAGCGAGTTCGCGCATGACGTCGAGCACTTCTCCGACCATTTCGGGATCGAGTGCGCTGGTCGGTTCGTCGAACAGCATGAGGGCAGGGTCCATTGCCAGCGCTCGAGCGATAGCGACCCGCTGCTGTTGCCCACCAGAGAGGTTCCGAGGTTTCGCTGCCGCCTTGTCGAGGAGGCCGACGCGCTCCAGAAGTCGCTCCGCCGTCGCCGTTGCTTCCGCTTTCGACCGCCCAAGAACCTTGATGGGTGCATGGCAGATGTTCTCCAGCACACTCATGTGTGGGAAGAGGTTGAAGTGCTGAAAGACGAAGCCGATACCCTGTCGTTTCCGGGCGATGCCTCTCGCAGAGTCCCTCGAAACTTTGCCGTCGCCGGCCTCCCGATGGCCCACCATCTGACCGTTCACCAGAATCAGGCCCGAATCAATCTCCTCCAGGTGGTTGATGGTCCGCAAGAGGGTGGTTTTTCCCGCTCCTGAGGGACCCACTAGGACAACCACTTCGCCCTCGGAGACTGATAGGTTCACGTCCTTGAGGACCTGGTGTCCACCCAATCGTCGACTGGCCGCCTGAATTTGCACCATTGGAGGTTTACAGAGTCTCCGGTCTACAGTGAGCTCATTTACGTTCGACATCTAGACTCCCGCTTCGATCCGGATCGGGCGTCGGCCGATCAGTTTCTTGATCATCGATTCCGACCTGACGATTCCGACCTGGTCGTTCAACTTGATTTCGATTGCCCTTTGGGTGAACGTCCAGATCGTGGTCAGGGCCAGGTAATACAGGGCAACAACCAAGAAAATTTCGAACGTCCGGAACGTGGTTGCGCTCAGGCCTTGGGCTACGAGGAACATCTCGCTGACTCCGATGATGCTGAGGACGGACGTTGACTTCATCAGCATGTTGAAGATGTTGCCGAGCGGAGGGACCATCGTGCGAAGGGCTTGGGGCAGCACAATCTGTCTCATCGCGGCCAGCGGCGTCATCCCAAGAGCTGCGGCCGCTTCTATTTGTCCGGGATCGACGGACTCAATGCCCGAACGTACGATCTCAGAAATGTACGCCCCTTCATGGACTGTCAAGGTGATGATTGCGGCCTGGACGACCCCCTGGAACACAAGTCCGGAAACCATGATGTCTTGAAAGCGATAGACGCCGAGGGCAGCGAGACCGCTATAGACGAGGACGAGCTGAACGAGCAACGGTGTTCCTCGAATGAGCCAGACGTAACCGCCCGCAAACCAGCGGAGGACAGTGAAGTGTGATCTGCCCATGAGTGCGACAACCAGGCCGACGATGAGTGCGAGAAGCATGGCAGTCACAGAGATGTAGATCGTCCGCCACAATCCCTCGATGAATGCGTCGGTGGGGGTCAGCAGATGCTTCCAGAAAAATTCTGTATCAAAGTTGAGGTCGGTATTCATTTACCCTCCAAGGGGATTGATGACGGAGTCAGCGGAGTGCGAGGGAATCCACATTCCACTTCTTGAGAATCTTGTCGTAGGTGCCTTCCTTTCGAACTTCTGAGAGGGCGGTGGTCAAGGCACCCTGCAGTTCGGCGTTCCCCTTGGACACTGCAGCGCCGACAGTAATCTCGCCGTACGGATCCCCTGCGATCTCGAAGGCGCTTGCGTCCTTCGACTCGTAGTAGAGAACAAGCGCGCTCGTGTCGCTGTAGGCATCAAGTTGCCCGGCTGTCACCTGCTGGAGGCCCTGGGTTTGATTGTCGAGTGACATCACTGTCATCTTGCCCTCGCCCCTGTCTGTGCATGACTGGGCCTGTACGGCGCTCAACGTAGCCGCCGTCGTACCCGTCTTGACTCCGATCTTCAGGCCACACAGAGAGTCGTCCATGCCGGTGATCTTCTTCGGATTGCCGACCCCCACGGCCACGGCCTGTCCCGACATCATGTACGGCACGAAGTCAACGACCTCTTCGCGCTCAGGCTTGATGTAGAGCGAGGCCATGATGACGTCGCACTGGCTCGCCAGCAGCGTTGGGATGATGGAAGCAAACTTTGTCTCGCGGAAGGCCGGTTCAAGGCCCATCTTCTCGGCAAAGATGCGCGCGAGTTCAACTTCTGCGCCCACTTCTTTGTGGTTCTCGTCGTAGAAGTTGTTCGGTGGGCTCTCGAAGGGGGTGCAATACGTGAGTTTGCCGGCAGCAATCGTCGCAGGCGACTCGATGCTAGCGGCGCTCCTCTCCGCCGCCGGCTCGGAAGCGCGGCCAGCGCAGGCCGTTAGTGCCAGCCCCATCACGATGACAATCGGAACAGTTCTTGAAAAAGCCTTCATGGGTTCTCCTGAGATTGTTAGTATCCTGGTAGGACCAACTCGTTTGGTAGGACCAAGATAGCTTTCAAAATTCAACCGTGTCAAGGCAATTAAACTGTTGGTAGTACCAGAAAGGTAACAATGGCACTCAGTCAGAGCCGTCGAAGTACACTTTCAACGCCGGACATCCTTGTCGTGAGAATCGAACGCCTAATTCTTGCCAACGAAATTCAGGCAGGATCCAAGCTCCCTCCGGAACGCGAACTCGCCCAGACGCTCGGGGTCTCTCGCACCTCCTTGCGCGACGCCCTGCGGGCATTGGAAGTGCGAGGGCGCATTCGTCGTCAACCGGGTTTAGGGACGCTGATCACTGATCCGAGCGCCACGCCACACGGCAACGTTCTTGCGTCCGGGCTCGATATTGCACCGGCCGGTCTCGGGGACGTAATGGACGTGCGCGCCTGCATCGAGCCTCCGATCGCCGAGCGAGCGGCGATCCGGGCCTCAGCGACCGATATAGCTCAGCTACGGAATCTGATCGATGAGATGACTGTGAATTTGACACCGCGCGAGTACGCGAAACTCGATCGAGTCTTCCATCGGACCGTCGCACAATGCGCAGACAACCCGCTGCTCATGCGGCTCCTCGACAGAGTCAACGAGATCATTGAACCGAGTCGCGATAATTCCTACCTCACGAAAGCGCGACAGCGGCTCTCCATTGCCGAACACAGGGAGATCGTGAGTGCCATTTCCAGAAGAGACCCTGAGGCCGCATTTCGAGCGGCGACGGCTCACGTTGAGTCGATTCTTGCCCAAGCAGCCAATCAGACGGGGGACGAGGTCCCTGACAGAAAGTGAAAAACGAATGGCCTCCGCAACCTCGGAGACTATTCGTTTCTGGGCGGAGAGCTCGGTACAGAATCAACCCAGTGTGGGATATTTTACTGACCGGGTGTCCTGCCGGGCTCCTCACGTCGGGCCCCCGCCACGTTGGTCTCATCTCGGGTTCGCCATGGCCACGGCCGACCTGCTGGCCAGCCGTGAGGGGACCAACACCCTCACCCCCCAGTTAGGGAAGAACTGCCACGGAAACGTGGGATAACCGGTCCATGTGGGCAGGTGAGTATTTGCGCTTTTGGGGGCCAGCGTTATTGACGTTCGGAGCCACTGGGCGATGCGGCCAGTAGCGTGTTGTGGAGCCAGCGAATATTACCGTTGGGGGCCATCTGCTTAGCTCCTTCCGCCGAGCGTAAGGCACGCTTCGGAATGAGTTAGTCGGTAATGGTACGAAGGATCAAAGCGAAATTGGTTCTCGAACTCCGCGCTGAGGGCATGAAACGCGCGATCGATGAATGGCTCCTCGACGAACCCGACGAGAGCAGCATGAGCATGCTTCTGGAATTCCTCGAGCGCCGCTACGACTAGATGAGTGAGTCCTAATCGATTGGCTTCGCGCTGATCGCGGAGTCCGATTGGACTTCTCCCGCGTGGACGCTGTTAATCGAAGGCGGAGGGTGTTAAACCCTGTTT
>NZ_SOFP01000070.1 GCF_004402785.1 Cryobacterium algoritolerans | reverse complement strand
GCTGGGACATTACAAAATTGCCCGGCCCCATCAAAGGCACCTGGTTCGATTGCTACGTGATGATCGATATCTTCTCCCGCTATATCGTCGGCGCCCACGTCCACGCCTCTGAGTCCGGCGAGTTGGCGGTGGCGATGATGAAGGAGATCTTCGCCATCCACGGCACCCCGCACGTCGTCCATGCCGACCGAGGCACCTCGATGACGTCGAAGACCGTCGCCGCGTTGTTGTCCGACTTGGAGGTCACTAAATCGCATTCTCGGCCTCGGGTCAGTAACGATAATCCCTTCAGCGAGGGCTGGTTCAAGACCCTCAAATTCGCCCCCGTGTTTCCCGAAAACTTCAACTCGGTGGGTGAGGCACGCGCGTTCATGGCCGACTTCGTCGAGAACTACAACCACGCGCACCGGCATACCGGCATCGGGCTGAATACCCCAGCCGACGTCCACTACGGCCTCGCGGCGGGCAAAGCTATCGAACGCTCCGCGACCCTGGCCGCGGCCCGCGCCCAGAACCCGGAGCGATTCAGCACGACTCAGGACCCCAAAATCCTCACCCTGCACGACACCGTCTGGATCAACAAACCAGCAGAACAAGACGAGGTCCAACCCGTGACGAAACTAGCCGCCTAAACTCCCACTGGCCTCATTCGCCTTGACAAATTCCGTAGCCGCCCTGGCTGCCCTTTCCCCGCGGGATCAGGAGCTGGTCACCCTCATCGTGTGGGAGGGGTTCAGCATCACTGAGGCGGCCACCGTAATCGGAATCCGGGCCGACGCCGCCCGTGCACGCTACTCCCGGGCCCGCCGCAGCCTCCGGGCCTGTCTCGGCGAATGGGCCTAACGGTATTGCCACTCACAACGAGGCGATCTGAGAAGCACGGGTCGCGGTCCGGTAGGAGAAAATCCAGACGTAGCACGAGGGCCACGGCGGCATCGGGTCGTACTGTGGCTGGATGCCCGAGCAGCCGCGCGTCGTTCTCCGACGAACCGAGGTCTCACCATGTGCAGCGCCAGAGGCTAAGCAGTTCGATCAAGGCAAGCGAACGGCACCGAGAGCTCGGCTCCAATCTTGAACGCCGAACAGAGCACGGCCTCTCCCGCAACACTCGGAACGACTGAAGTGAAGGCTTCTCGAGCGTTCGTCGTGTTCGGCATCGTCCTCGGTTTACTGGTCGCACCGCACAGTTGTGCGCACGCTTTACCCTGATTGCCGCGCCGCCTCGGCACTGCTGACGGTGCCGTCACTTTCGATGAGTCTCACTTGGAGTGGGCCGGACACGCAACCCACACCGGCGGATCCTTGCCCGACTACCGCATCGCACGACCAATTAGGCCACGCGAGTGACTGAGATCAGACTTCACTCGTGATCGGGCGCTCACAGACCGAGCCGCAACCGGAACCTCCACTGGGGCGCTGTGGCCATCGGTGTCACCGGTGATACCATGTATGCATGCCAATGACCTTGCGCTTGACTGATGCTGAGGCGGACGCCCTGCGTCGACGTGCCGATTATGAGTCCCGATCCATGCAGGACGTCGTCAAGCAGGCGGTGCGAGAATACGTCGAGAATCACAGTCGCCAGGACCTCCTGAGCAGTGTTCTCGACGAGCAACTCCCGCGCTACGCCGAAGCGCTTGACCGTCTCGGAAAGTGATCTATCTCACCTACGCGGATCTCCTCTACGTTGGGCAGCGAGCCCTTGGAGCAGACATGCCGGTTCGGGATCAGGGACTGCTTGAGTCAGCGCTTGCCCGTCCACGCGCGAGCGCGTTCGGAGGAGACGCCTACGGGAGTCTCAATGAGAAGGTCGCGGCACTGACGCATTCCTTGGCCCGCAACCACGGACTGATTGACGGCAACAAGCGGCTGAGTCTCGCTGCCTTGATCGCCTTCCTCGGTCTGAACGGACGACGGTTGACCTGGTCCAATGATGATGCTTACGAGTTCGTCATGGATGTGGCTTCCGGGCGCCTTGATGACGTTTCCGATATCGCTGACCGAATTGCGCTAGGCAGCGAAGAGGGCTGAACGACGCGGCCGCCTCGCCAAGCGGAAAGGTCAAACGGTGCCGTCGCACGCTCACTTCGCCTCCACACGCGCCGTGAAGCATGGCACCGAGGGGTACCGTTGGTGCATTCAAAACCGTCATCGTCTTGCACTTTAGGAGAAATGAGGCGTCTCGTTTCCGCGATCCCTGCTACTCAGCGATGGCAAACAGTCGTGCGGGATTCCTCTCGTCGAGCGATGAGCCCCGGGTACTCAGGAGTTTGGCTTGTCGAGGCGTTCCATCCACGTTTCGGGTAGGTCCAATTGGGCGAACCCGAACTTGGAATACAGGCCGTGCGCATCGTCGGTCGAGAGAGCGATGCGCCGGAGACCTAACGGTCGGCAGTCTTCCACGATTCCGGCGATGAGCACCGCCCCGACACCGTGGCCGCGAACTTCAGGATCAACGAAAACATCGCAGAGCCACGCAAAGGTGACCCCATCAGTGACCATCCGCGCATAGGCAACCTGCTTGTTCGATGCGGTGTCATAGACACCAAAGTTACGCGAGCCATCTATTGCTGCATCCTGCCTGGAACGGGAGCGTCCGGGAGCCCAATAGGACTGTTCGCTTATCCAGCGATGGACCCGGTCCCGGTCAATCTCCGCGCCATCCGCCGAAAAACGATATTGAGCAGTCATGACTTCATCTAACCGTTCAGGGAAAGCATTCACTGACCAACTGGCCACCATCCCGGGAATACGATCCATGGGTTCCAAGACGATAGCAGTCCGCTGTCACGCGGTTACTCCATGCGGGTCTATCCCGGCACCGCTATTCAGCTTCCCGTTCGACCTGCCGCTCTACAGCCGGAGGTCAAACCCGACTCGTTTGATGCTGTCAGTTGAAGACCATTCCGCCGTCGACCAGGATCGACTGTCCGGTGATGTAGTTCGAGTCGGGACCCGACAGGAACGATACAACGCCCGCCACATCAGAGGCTTCGGACAAGCGCTCCAGGGCGATGCCCTGGGTGAACTGTTCCCACCCCCACTCCTCCGGCTGACCAGCCAGAGCCGCCGTCTTCTGCGCCAGCTCCTCCATGAGCGGGGTTTTAACGATGCCGGGCGCGTAGGTGTTGACCGTGATTCCGTACTTCGCCAGATCTCTGGCCGCTGACTGGGACAGCCCGCGGATGGCAAACTTCGTGGCCGAGTACAGTGCGATTCCGGGGTTTCCCTCGTGGCCCGCCTGAGACGCCGCACTGATGATCTTTCCACCATGCCCAAGCGCCTTGAATGCCTTCGTGGCGGCCTGAATGCCCCACACAACGCCGTTAAAATTGATGGAGAAGATCTTCGCGATGCTCTCAGTGGTGATCTCATCAAGAGGAGACTGCGGGGCAATTCCCGCGTTGTTGATGATGACATCGAAGCCACCCAGCTCTGCAACAGCCTGATCCACTGCACCAAACACGCTGTCCCGGTCAGCTACATTGACGTACAACGCTATTGCCCCGCCGTTTTTGCCGCCCAGCTTCTCGGCAACCCTGCCCGCAGTCTCGAGGTTCAGGTCAGCGATCGCTACCCTGAAGCCATCAGCGTGAAGCCGCTCGGCAACAGCCTGCCCGATGCCCTGCCCTCCACCGGTAATGAGTGCCACTTTGCCATTTTCTGTACGTGCCATTGTTCCAGCTCCTACATTTATTTCCGTGTAATCTGCGTGTGTCACTTTCACCGTACGCTCATCGTGGCAGCCCTGCGGCGGTGAAAATTATGCGCTCCACTGATCACACGCAGGTTCAGGACCATCGCGATCCGGTCGGCGATGAGCTAGCGTGCGTTGGTGATCATTTGGCTCAACGGTCCCTTGACCGCAGGAAAAACCGCGGTGGCCCAGGCTTTGTTGCGAGAGCGCGATCACATGGTCGGGTTCGACACGGAACAGCCCGGGTCGCATCCCCGCCGCCGAATGGCGCCGCTCGAGGCGCGGTGACTACGACTCGGCGCTCCCCTGGTTGCGAACTCAAACCTGTGTGATTGATACCACGACCGTTCCCGTCGATCGGGTAGCCCAGCACGTGATAGAGGTTCGGAACTCAGTACGGTCCACACCAGGCGATGGCCGATCCCACCCCTTGTTGTCCGTCACGTTGAATGACGATGAGGCGTCATGCTGGTTGACGATGAGTTTGGGGGGGGGTGTGGTCGGCACGGTGACGTGGTGGTCGTCAGCGGTGATGGCGGGGATTGTCGTGGTCGTCACGATGACTGTGGTTTTCGGGCACGCGGGAGCGCCCGGGCGCGGGATCTCAGGTGCGCAAGGGTGGGGGCAGGAGCCGGCCGCGGGTGAACATGCCGATCAGCGACCGCACTGGCAGCGAGGAATCCCAACGCTGCTGACAGGCCAGCGCCGCGCCGGCGAGGAGCTTCAGTGCGTCCCCGAGCGGAGTCGGCCAGACCAGGTCGCGGCTCAGGATGTCAGGATCGGCACGGTACGCGTGCTGCACGCCCTGTTCCTGCAACCAGTCGGCGTGGTGTGGTTCCCGTGCCCGACGCAGCCAGCGGCGCATCGTGGAGACTGGGCGGCCCAGCTGGGCCGCGATCGTGCGGTGCCCATCGCCGCGGGCCTTCGCCGCCAGGGCCGTGCCAATCACCTCGGCCGCGTCCGCCCGCCGCAGAACCAGCGCTGCGGGCAGCAGCCTGTGTGTGGCTGCGCACTCCGGGCAACGGGCACGGCGGGGCCGCCGTGACCGGTGCTTCGTCGAGGCTGTGCACCCTGCGGATGCGGCCATACCCGTGCGGGCGTAACGCCCCGGGACAGCCGGGACAGCCCAGCTGCCCCGCGTCGAGGAGGGCCTCGGCCTGCTCCAGCGAGGCGACGACGATCATCGCGTCCGGCTCCATTCTGCTGCCACACGGTCATGCCGGTAACTCTTGACCACCACACCCGGCCGGGGAAGGGGCCACCTCGTGGTGAGGGTGTGGCGGTCGCCGTCACCGTGCCGACCAGGTCCACCAGGCCGACCAGGCCGGCCAGGCCGGCCAGGATCCTCATGACGATCACGGCCCAGGCGTTCGTCCGCGACCATCGCTGCTCGTCACGATGACGCCGCCGATATCGACACCCCCATCGTCACCCACCGCGACGCACAACCCCGGCCTCATCGTCATCCACGGAGACGCACAACACCCCTCCTCGGATTAAATCCGGGCGAGCCGCACACGCGGTCCACAGTGCAACGTATCGAATACGCCCGGCCACTCACCACGGGGGCTCCCGAGGCCTGGCCACCGAACGCGGGCACGACGCCCGTTCACGACGAGGGTGATGCCCCCGGCCCCGGCACGACTGCGGTGGGCGCGGGTGCCGACGAGGCGGACTTGCGCCGGGCGGGCAGGCATCCGTCACCCTGGGCCAGGGCCAGACCGGCCGCCACCAGCGCCGGTACACCCTGGGCGAGCGGGGGCGGCCCGCGCTCGATGGTGGCGTCTCCGCATGCACGCGGTAGCGTGAGCAGACGTAGCAGCGGCGCCGACCGGGTGAGTTCACCTCGGGTGGCGCCGCGCGTCTTCGACCACGACGCCCACCGCGCCCGCAACGTTGCACGCAAGCTCGCGCAACGCACCACGACCTAGCCTCGGACCACGGACGATGACGTTCGTACTAGGGAGTGAAGCAATGACATTGACTGAAACGACCACCCGCGAAGCCGGCCGTGAGACGCCGGACACAATCACCGCCACGACCATGCAGGCGGCCGTGGTCCGGACCTTCGGCCATGACCTGGCGATCGAGGATGTCCCGATCCCCACGCCCGGGCACGGCCAGGCCCTCGTGAAACTCATCAGCACCGGCGTCTGCCACACCGACTTGCACGCGGTCGAGGGCGACTGGCCGGTCAAGCCAAGCCCACCGTTCATCCCCGGCCACGAAGGCGTCGGCAGGGTCGTGGCCCTCGGTGAAGGTGTCACCGACCTCGCCGTGGGCGACGTCGTCGGCAACGCCTGGCTCTGGTCGGCGTGTGGCAGCTGCGAGTACTGCCAGACCGGCTGGGAAACCCTGTGCGAGCAACAGGAGAACGGCGGCTACAGCGTGGACGGGTCGTTCGGCCAGTACATGCTGGTCGACGCTCGCTTCGCCGTGCGCATCCCGGAGGGCATGGACCTCGTCGCCGTCGCCCCGGTGCTCTGCGCGGGCGTCACGGTCTACAAAGGCCTGAAGATGACCGAGGCCAAACCGGGCCAGTGGGTCGTCATCTCCGGCATCGGCGGG
Organism: Cryobacterium algoritolerans; assembly: GCF_004402785.1. Classification (GTDB taxonomy): domain Bacteria; phylum Actinomycetota; class Actinomycetes; order Actinomycetales; family Microbacteriaceae; genus Cryobacterium; species Cryobacterium algoritolerans. The sequence continues at coordinate 31,177 of NZ_SOFP01000070.1, read as the reverse complement.
CTCGGCCACTTGGCCGTGCAGTACGCGAAGGCGATGGGTCTCCGGGTCGTCGCCGTGGACGTTGCCGACGACAAGCTCGCCCTGGCCCGCCTGCACGGAGCGGAACTGACCGTGAACGCGATGAACGAGGACCCGATCGAGGTCATTCAGCGGGAGACCGGCGGGGCCCACGCCGTGCTCGTCACGGCCGTGCACCCGCGGGCGTTCGCGCATGCGATCGGCGAGGTGCGCCGCGGTGGCACGATTGTGTTCAACGGTCTTCCGCCGGGCGACTTTCCCGCGCCGATCTTCGACATCGTGCTCAAGGGGCTGACCATCCGAGGGTCGATTGTGGGCACCCGCAAGGACATGGCCGAGGCGCTGGACTTCTTCACCCGCGGCCTGATCCATCCGACCGTAACCACCCGCGGCCTCGACGAGATCAATACGGTCTTCGAAGAGATGAAGCACGGCAAGATCGACGGCCGTGTGGTGATCACCTACTGACCGGCGGTCAGCGTGAGCGGCGCCGTCCGGGTGGGTTTCCCCGGACGGCGCCGCTCTGCTCGTGGGGCGCGGCTACGGCAGCGCCGGCACCATATCGATCGAGTAGAGCGCTGCCTGCTCCGGGGAGAGCAGCGGCGCGGGCAGCCCGACGGTTTCGAGCACCGAGCCGGGTAGGGTGATGCCGCCCGCGCCGAGCCAGCCGGGCGGGGCATCCTGCACCGTGCGCGGAGTGGCGCCCAGCTCGAGCGGTGCCACCCGGTAACTCCGCTCGGGGTCGAGGCCGGGGAAACGGAGGGGCGCGGGCAGGGCTGCACGCGGGGCGGCCAGGGCCACATAGGCGAATACGGCCGAGGCGCGGTCGGCCGACACGACACCGTGCAGTTCGAGCGCCGGGTCGCTCGGGTCGGCCCGTACGACGGTACCCGAGTGAAGCAGGGGCCGGAGCGCCTTGTATCTGGCCGCCCATTCCGCGATCGAGTCGAGCTCGACCTCACTCGCGTGGGTCAGGTCCCATTCGATGCCGGCACTGCCGAACAGCGCGGTGGCGAGCCGGAAGGCGAGGGCTGCGGTGCGCCCGGTGGTGTGCGCGGTCGCCGCGCCGAGGTGGCCGCCGAGATATTCCGGCGGCACGAGCACGCCCGTGTAACGCTGGATCAACTGCCGTTCAAGCGGGTCGTTGGTGTCGCTGGTCCAGACCCGATCGACCCGTTCGAGGATGCCGAGGTCGATCCTCGCGCCACCAGACGCGCAGGACTCGATCTCCACTGCGGGGTGCGCGGCCCGCACGGCGTCGATCAGCCGGTAGAGGGCCGTCGTCTGACGGTGCGCCGATCCGGCCAGCAGGTCGCGGTTGTGGTCCCACTTCAGATAGCTGATCGGATATTCGGTGAGCAGATCCCCCAGCCGCGCGAGCAGCCAGGCGAAGGCATCCGGGTTGTCGAGGTCGAGCACCCGCTGGAACCGCCACGTCGGCGACCCCTCGGGGCCGAGCACCCAGTCCGGATGCTGCCTGGCCAGGTCCGAGTCCGGGCTCACCATCTCGGGTTCCACCCAGAGGCCGAAGTCGAGCCCCGCACCCCGCACGTGGCTGATCAGCGGGTGCAGCCCGTCGGGCCAGGTGGCCGCGTCGACGAACCAGTCGCCGAGCGCGCGCCGGTCGTCGGATCGGCCGGTGAACCAGCCGTCGTCGAGGACGAACCGTTCGACGCCGACCCGTGCCGCCACGTCGGCGAGGCGGGTCAGGGCGGGCAGGTCATGGTCGAAGTAGACCGCCTCCCAGGTGTTGAGCACGACCGATCGCGGCCGGAGGGCCCGGCCGCCGGGAGCCTCGGCGGCCCGGAGTGTCGACCAGGAACGAATCCACGGATGCAGCCTGGCCGACAGCCCGTCGAGCCCGTCAGCCGAATACACGGCCACTGTCCAGGGCGAGGAGTAGCTCTCCTCGGGGGCCAGGCTCAGCTCGCCGGGAGCGAGCAGCTCGCCGCTGCCGAGCGTTGCCGCGCCCAGCGGACTCCTCTCGGCCCAGGTGCGCTTGTCGCCGCTCCAGGCCAGGTGGGTGGCCCAGACCTCGCCGGCGCGGAACCCGAACCCTGGGGTTCCGGCGACGGTCAGGAAGGCGTCGTCGTGGCCGGGGCGACCGTGCCGTGACTCGCGGCTCCAGACGCCCTGACCGAGGATGCTGCGCTGCGGTCTGCGCTCATGGCTCCACAGCCCCGTGAAATCGAGCAGTTCCGCGGCGCGGTCGGGCACCGGCAGGGTGACGTCGAGTGAGCCGAGTTCGAAGCTGGACCCGCCGGTGTTGGTGAGGGTGTGCCGCAGGCGCAGCACACCCTGCACAGAGAGTTCGAGGTCGGTTCGGAGGCTGAGGCCGGCGGAGGCATCCGTCAGCAGGATGGCGACGGAAAGCGGGCCGACCGGACGCACCTGAGTGAGGCGGAAATCGAGGGGGGGCGTGCCGTTACCGACGCGGAATCCGGTGATTCCGGGGCGGCCGCTCCAGCCCTCGCTGTGCGTGGGAAGCAGAGACAGACGGAGCGGGATGTCAACCGAGCTCGGCGGGATGGCCGGCACCGCCGAATCGGCCAGCAAGACCAGGTCGACGGCGCAGAGCGTCCCCAGATCGCCGCCCCAGTGCACGACGACGGGTACGCCCGGGCCGCGGGCATCCAGCACAAGGCTGGTGCCCGCGGCACGCAGGTGGTGGACCATCGTCGGGGCACCCGACGCGGCTTCGGTCCGGGCAGGGGAACTCACGTGATCTGCTGCTAACTGGTTGTCATTGCGCGAACGGATGGAACGGATGAAACACGTGAGACGAAGCGGGGTGACCGGCCGCGAGGACCGGCCACCCGATGACCGACTGGGTGTCGTTCGGCTCCTACTTGTTGACCGGGATCGACTGCGCCGACATGGCCGCGATCGTGTTGGCCTGGCCGACCTTCAACGCCTCGGCGAGGGTTCCCTTGCCGCTGACCGCAGCCTTGAAACCGTCAGAGACATCGTTGTAGGTCTGGGTCATGGTCGGGCCCCAAACGAAGTCCGGGGAGACCTGGGCGGATGCGATTGCGAACTCGTCGTAGATCGCCTGGTCGCCGTAGAACGGCACGCCGGCCTTGAGAGCAGGCAGGTCGAGGCCGGACTTGGCCGCCGGGTAGAGGTTGGCGGACTTGTTCAGCATCGTGAGCGCCTCGTCGGAGGTGTTCAGCCACAGGGCGAACTTCGCGGCCTCGTAGGGGTGCTTGGAACCCTTGAAAACGGCGGTCGACGAACCACCCCAGTTGCCGCTGGCCTTGTCGCCGGCCTTCCACTGCGGGGACTGGGCCACGGCCCACTTGCCCGCGGTGTCCGGGGCGCCGCTGGCGATGGAGTTGGCACCCCAGGCTGCGGAGTTCCAGGTCCAGTCGCTGCCGGAGTTGTAGGCGTTGTTCCACTCATCGGTCCACGGCGGGTTCGTCGACACGAGGTCCCGGTCGATCAGGTCCTGCCAGTAGGCGGCGACCTTGGTTGTGGTCGGGTCGGTCAGGTCGACGGTCCACTTGTCGCCGTCGCTCTTGAACCACTTTCCGCCGGCCTGCCAGACGAACCCGGCGAACTGGTTGATGTCGCTCTGGGAGAAGTTGGTGATGTACCCGCCGGTGGCGCGCACCTTCTCCGCCGCGGTGGCGAATTCGGCCCAGGTGGTCGGAATCGCGATGTTGTGCGCCTTGAACAGATCGGCACGGTAGAACATGGCCATGGGGCCGGCGTCCTGCGGGATGGCGTAGACCGACTTGTCCTCGCCGAAGTTGACCTGTCCCCAGGTCCAGTCGACGAAGTCGCTCTTCGCGGCGAGCACGCCGTCGCACGCGGCCAGGTCGGTCAGGCCGTCCTGCACCCGGAAGTTCGGCAGCGCGTCGTATTCGATCTGGCCCAGGTCCGGCGCGTTGCCGGCCTTGAGCTGGTTGAAGAAGTTCTGGTAGGTGCCGCCGTTGCCGTTCGGGCCGGTCTGCACCTTGACCTGGACGTCAGGGTTGGCCTTGTTCCACACCGCGACGGTGTCTTCCATACCGGGAATCCAGGTGGTGAAGGTCAGGTTGACCTTGCCCTTGGATGGGGCGCAGGCTGCGGCATCGGTGCCGGTGGAACCGGAGGTGGCACAGCCCGTGAGGGCAACGGTGGCCGCCGTGAGCAAGGCGACGGCGACTGCTCTTTTCTTCATTCGCATTATGTTCTTCTTTTCTCTTGGGGAGGGAATCCGCCTGGTCTGTCCAAACGGATGGTGCTGTGGTGCGGGTGATGCGGGAGGTGCGGTTTGGGGGCTACTTGACCGAACCGGCGCTGAGGCCGTTCCGCCAGAAGCGCTGGAGGAGAAGGAAGATGATGATCAGCGGGATGATCGACAACAGGGCGCCGATCAGCACGTAGTCGCGCAACACGGGGATCTGGTTCACCTGCGAGTTCCAGGCATAGAGGCCGAGCGTGACCGGGAACAGAGTCTCGTCCCGGAGCATGATCAGCGGCAGGAAGAAGTTGTTCCAGATGGCGACGAACTGAAACAGGAATACCGTGACCAGGGCGGGCACCATCATCCGCACCGAGACGGTGAAGAACGTGCGCACCTCGCCGGCGCCGTCGAGGCGGGCGGCCTCGATCAGCTCGTCCGGCACACTGGCCGATGCGTAGATCCGGGCCAGGTAGACCCCAAACGGGCTGACCAGGCTCGGCAGGAACACCGACCAGAACGTGTTGGTGAGGCTGATCTGGGAGAAGATCAGGAACAGGGGCAGCGCGAGTGCCGTGGCGGGCACGAGCACCCCGCCGAGCACGACATTGAAGATGAGTTCGCGGCCCGGGAAGCGGTACTTGGCGAGGGCGTAACCGCACATTCCGGCGATGATGGTGCCGATGGCCGCGCCGCCGCCGGCGTAGAGGGCGCTGTTGAGGAGCCACTTGAGGTAGACGCCGTCGCGGTATGCGACCAGGTTGCCGATGTTCTCAAACAGGGAGAAGTCGGCGAACCAGAGCGGGTTGGTGGTGTTGAACTGGGAACGATTCTTCGACGCCGCCACCAGCAGCCACCAGATCGGCACCAGGAAGTAGAGGGTGAAGACGCCCATCACGATCAGGGCGCCGCCACGGGCGAGGGGACTCTCGCGCTGCGCGCGCGGTGCCTGCGGCATCTTCGACTGGGCCGGGCGGATGCCTCGCTTCTGCTCTGCGGGGGCGGGACTCATGGTGCTCACTGGGCTTCCTTCCGCTGGGTGAACTTCAGGAATGTGAAGGAGAGGATGAACGTGGCCAGGGCCAGCACGACGGAGAACGCGGCGGCCAGGTTGAAGTTCGGGATGGAGGAGGTCGAATAGACCGTGAGGTTCGGGGTGAACGTGCTGGTCACCGCCGAGCTGAAGCTGCGGAACACCTGCGGTTCGGCGAGCAGCTGCAGGGTGCCGATGATCGAGAAGATCGCGGTGAGCACGATCGCCGGCATGATCAGGGGAATCTTCACCGACCATGCGATCCGCAATTGGCCCGCCCCGTCGAGACGGGCGGCCTCGTACAGTTCGGTGGGGATGGCGAGCAGCGCGGAGTAGATGATGAGCATGTTGTAGCCCACGTAGACCCAGGTAACGACGTTGGCGATCGACCACAATACGAGGTCGGCCGAGAGGAAGTTGATGTTCTCCGTGACGGCGCTGAACGGCGACAGATTGGGCGAGTAGAGGTATCCCCACATGATTGCCGCGATGACGCCCGGAACCGCGTACGGCACGAAGAAGGCGAGACGGAAGAAGCGCTTACCGCGCAGCAGCGGCGAATCAAGCAGCAGCGCGAACAGCAGCGCCAGGCCGAGCATGATCGGAACCTGCACGACGCCGAACATGAGCACCCGGCCGATCGACTGCCAGAACGGCCCGTTCTGGAAAACCAGGAAGTACTGGGTGAAGCCGCCGAACACCTCCGTGGCGGCGCCGAAGGTGCCCTCACGCTTGATCACCAGTAGCGATTCGTAGATCGCGTAGCCGATCGGCACGAGGTAGAACAATCCGAACAGGATACCGAACGGGAGCACGAAGGCGAGGATCGCCCCGGTGTGGTGCACCCGCACCTTCGGCGCTCGCGACCTCCTGGCCCTGGACTTCGATGGCCGGGCGGCACCGCCCCGAGCATCCGTTAGCGAAGCGGCGGGTGCGCTCATGATGCGGTGTCCTCTCTGATGACGCGAACGGCGCCGGCCGGAACGCGCACGACGCGGCCGACCGGTTCACCGGTGATGAGTTCGTGGCCGGTCGCCGGCAGGGTGAGTTCCATGCCGCCGTGGTTGATGATGAACAGGTAGCTGGCGGTGGCGCTTGCCCGGCGAACGACCTCGACCGAGCCGTCGCTCTCCGGGCCGATCGCGGTGACCCTGGCCTGCTGCGCGATTGTGCGCATCAGGTCACGCAACGCCCCGGCCTCGAGCGCAGTCGCGAGATACCAGGCGGTGCCGGCGGCGTGCGCATTGCGGGTAACGGCCGGGATGCCCGGTAGCGGGCCGTTCAGGTAGCTGGCGATCACCTCGGCCCCGGCCGGGCGGAGGAGTTCGGTCCACAGGCTCGCAGCGGCACCCGTGTCAAGGGCAACCTGCCGGCCGGGCGCGAGCGGGAAGAATTCCTCGACGGTGATGCCGAGCAGGTCACGGAATGCTCCGGGGTAACCGCCCGTGCGCACCCTGTCGTCCTCGTCGACGATGCCGCTGAAGAAGGTGACGACGGCGTGCCCGCCGGCTGCGACGTAGCCGGTGAGGTTGGCGGCCTGCTCGTCGGTGACCAGGTAGAGGGCAGGGGCGACGACGAGGCGGTACCCGGAGAGGTCCGCGTCAGGGGAGACGACGTCGACCGTGATCCCCAGTTCGTGCAGGGCCCGGTAGAGGGCAAGCACCTGGTCGAGGTAGCGCACCTCCTGCGACGGGCGAGATTCCCCATCGGCGGCCCACTGCGCCTGCCAGCTGAAGATGATCGCGGCATCTGCCACCACCGCGGAGCCGGCGAGTTCGCCCAGCCGGTCGATGGCGGCGCCCAGGTCGACCACGTCGCGCCAGAGTGCGCTGTCGGTGCCGGCGTGCGGCATCAACGCGGAGTGAAACTTCTCCGAGCCCTGCAGGGAGGCTCGCCACTGGAAGTAGCAGACCGCGTCGGCGCCGCGGGCGACGTGGGTGAGGGAGTTGCGGGCCATCTCCCCCGGCGTCTTGGCCAGGTTCACCGGCTGCCAGTTGACCGCCCCGGTGGAGTGCTCCATCAGCAGCCAGGGTGCACCGCCGGAGAGACCGCGGGTGAGGTCGGCGGCGAAGGCGAGCTCAGTGAGGGGATCGGCCAGCCGGTTGTCCAGGTAGTGGTCGTTGGCGACCACGTCGACGCCCGGCGCCCAGGACCAGTAGTCGAGGTTCTTGATGTGCGCGGCGACCATGAAATTGGTGGTCACCGGAACGGAGCTGTGCCGGCGGAGAACCGCGGTCTCCCGGCGGTAGTAGTCGAGCAGTTCGTCCGAGCTGAACCGGTGGAAGTCAAGTGCCTGGCCTGGGTTGCGGCTGGACAGCGTGAGCCGCGGGGTGAGGATCTCGTTCCACTGGCCGTATCGCTGGCTCCAGAAGGAGGTCCCCCAGGCTGCGTTCAGTGCGTCGATGGTACCGTATCGGGCCTGCAGCCAGGCGCGGAAGGCCGCCGCTGTGTCGTCGCAGTAGCAGAGCGCGTTGTGGCAGCCGAGCTCGTTGGACACGTGCCAGAGCGCGATCGCCGGATGACTGCCGTAGCGTTCGGCGACCTTTTCGACCAGGGCGATCGCTCGTTCGCGGAACACCGCGGAGCTTGGGCACCAGGCCTGGCGGCCTCCGGGGTAGCGGGTGGTGCCGTCCTCCGCCATCGGAAGGATCTCGGGGTGCAGCGTGGTCAGCCACGGCGGCGGTGACGAGGTTCCGGTGCCGAGGTTGACCCGGATTCCGCCGGAGTGCAGCAGGTCGATGATCGCGTCGAGGGCGGTGAAGTCGTACTCCCCCGGCCTTGGTTCGAGCTGGGCCCAGCCGAAGATGTTGATGGCGACCAGGTTCACGCCGGCCTCCTGCATGAGAGCGACGTCCTCCACCCAGACCTCCGGGCTCCACTGCTCCGGGTTGTAGTCGCAGCCGAAGGCGATGCCGTTGTGGGAGAACGGGGTGGCCGGGACAGCGCGCTCGTCGGTTGCTGCTCGCGAGTTCATGTGCTCCCTGACCGTGTTTCCGTTGAGTGCGGTGACGACTCTGTGAACGTGCACAGTTCGGGGAACGCGGACCCTTCCTTGAGGTTCTGTGAACGTACACAGACTAAGGAAGGTTGCGTGCCCGTGTCAAGCCCATTCCGGAAAATCGGGGGCTACAGTTATCAAATGGTGACCGTTCCAGCTCGACGCAAGCGTGCGACCATCCACGACGTCGCCGTGGAGGCCGGGGTGTCCCGCGGCACCGTGAGCCGGGTCGTCAACGACGAACCCTACGTCTCTGCGCAGGCCCGTACCGCCATCGAGGCCGCGATCGAAAAGGTCGGCTATGTACCGAACAACGCCGCCCGCAACCTGGTCATGCAGCGCTCACAGGCGGTGGGGTTCGTCGTGCACGAGCCGCACTCCCTGTTCCTGGACGATCCGAACATCGGCGGCATCCTGCTCGGCGCCAACACCGTGCTCTCCCGCGCGGATTACCAGATGGTCAGCCTCGTCATCGACTCCCAGCGCGACACCGACCGCGTGGCCCGCTACCTGAGCGGGGGGTTCGTCGATGGGGTCATCATCGTCTCCGCCCGCCACGAGGACCCGATGATCAGGGTCGTGGAGAAATTGGCGCTGCCGGCCGCCTTCGTCGGCCACCCGCCCGACCTGCGCCGGCTCCCCTTCGTGGGCATCGACAACCGCCGTTCGGCGCGCTTGATCACCGAACGGTTGATGCAGACCGGTCGAGAGCGAATCGGCATGATCGCGGCGGCGCTCGACCGCGACTCCGGCGCCGACCGCCTGGCCGGCTTCACGGATGCCCTCGGCTCCCGCTTCGACCCCAACCTCGTCGCACGCGTTCCGCTCTACACCTACTCCGATGGGGCAGAGGGCATGCGGGCGCTGCTGGCCCGCGAGCCCGACCTCGACGGCGTGTTCGCGGCCTCCGACGCCGTGGCGGCCGGAGCGCTCGAGGCCCTGCGCGACGCGGGTCGAAGCGTGCCTGGCGACATCGGCGTCGTCGGGTTCGACGACAGCTCCTGGGCGCTCCGCACCCAGCCGCATCTGTCCACGGTGCACCAGCCGGCCTTCGGGCTCGGCGCGGCGGCGGCCGAGTGCGTGCTCGGCCAACTGCGCGGCGAGGACCAGCCGGCCGACGGAATCCTACTGGAGACCCCCATCGTCTGGCGGGACTCCGCCTGACCCGGGGGTTCGCTGCCGCTCCGGGCCGATCCGGGGGGACCATTAAATTCTCTGAACCATGAGAGAGTCTGGGTCATGAAACGGATACGCACCCTCGCCGTCGTCCGCGGCGTAGTGCAGGCCGTGGGGTTCCGGTGCTACACACAGGCCGAGGCAGGCCGACTCGGCCTGGCCGGCTTCGTGCGCAACCGCCGCGACGGCGCCGTCGAGGTGGAGGCGGAAGGGGACCCTGCTGCCGTGTCGGCCATGCTGGCCTGGCTCGCCCGCGGTCCGTCATCGGCGGTGGTCGAGTCCGTCGAGACGTCCGAGTTGGAACCGCTGGGCGAGACCGTGTTCCGAATCGACTTCTGAGCCCGAGAACTCCGCTCGGCGCATCCGAACCCGTTCCACCCCCGGCCGGGGTCAGGAGTCATCCGGGATGCTGGCGTAGCGTGGAGGCATGTGCGCGCGAGCATCCGAACCCGCTCGGACGAGGACCACGGCGCGCGGAATCCTGTCAGCGCCGCGGCTGCTCGTCGCGCTAGCAGGGCGGGCACCGGGGGAACCCTCCGGGTTCAGCCTGGCCACCGCCGGGGCCCGCACCAGAGCCCGGTTCAGCGTGCGCCGGGCCTATGGCGTCGGGCGGGTGGTGCTGGCGGTGGTCGGCGTCGTCGCCCTGCTCGGCTACTTCGACTACGTCCTCGGCTTCGCCGCCTTCGCGGTCTACAACTACTTCAGCTATTTCACTGTGCTCAGCGGCATGGCAGCGGTCATCGCGTTCGTCGCCGGCGCCATCATCGCCTTCACCCGGGCGGTCGACCCGGCCTGGCTGGACTGGTTCCGGCTGCTGATCACGACCTACATCATCGTGTCCGGGATCGTCTTCCTGACCATCGTCATCCAGTCCTCATCGCGGGACTACACGATCGAGGTACCCTGGTCCAGCCAGCTGCTGCACTTCTGGATCCCCAGCATCGCCCTGCTCGACTGGCTGACCGATGCCGGAAAGACTCGCCTGCCCTGGAAGACCACGGCCTGGGTGATGCTCGTGCCCGGCATCTGGGGTGCGTTCACCCTCGTCCGTGGCGCGCTCGTCGGCTGGTATCCCTACTTCTTCCTCGACCCGGCCCAGGTCAGCGGACCGCTCGAGACCCTGCTCTACAGCCTGGTCGCGGTGGTGCTGTTCACCGGGATCGCGGCCGTGCTCACGGCCATGTCACGGCGGCCGCGGCGACGCACCCCTAGACCGGAATGAAGGTGTATTCGCTGGTGAGGTGCTCATTACGGCAGGCACCGCAGTAGAGCACGCCAGAGTGGCGCATCGCGTGCACCCGCGGGGAGCACTGTACGACCTTGGGTCCGCAGCAGGGCGAGATCACCATGTAGGCGCCGGGGGCGGTGGGCGAATGCCCGCTCAGGCCGCGCACGTGGTGCGTCCCTTCGCAGGGCAGGGCGGTGTCGAAATCAAGAAGGAAGACGGAGTCGAGATTAAGCAGGGTATCCATGAGGCACGTTCAATCAAACGGTCAAACCGGGGGAAATGCGGCCGCGGGTGAGGACGGTGCACCCGGGCGGCGACCGCGCCGGATGGCCGAAGGAAGACCCGGCGGCGGAGCCCGGGTGAGGACCCGGCGGATTCCATCGGCAGTTCCGATCGGGCAACGGCTGGCCCTCTGGGCTAGCACCACGATGGACTGCACCTGCATGAAAGCGCTCCTCCAAAGAGGAGCTTTTCTCAACGACTGGACGTTGCACGAATATTACACCACGTCGCTTGGAATAGCGCGGGGTTGTTTTTGCCCGCCCGGTCAGGGTCGGTTTCGGCTATTTCGGGGTCGGCGCCGCCGCCAGGAAGGGCTCCAGGCTGCCCAGGGCGGCAGCGAGGAACTCATCGTCGTCGACCTCGGCGAGGCGAAGGGCGCTCTCCGCCGCCACCAGCCCCATCAGCACGGGCTCGCCGGTAAGCGGCACCATGTTGATCCAGACCTTGAAGTCGCCGTCGCCGCCGACCGTTGTCCACAGCGGCGCCTCGGTGTCCCAGAACGGCTGGTCGAACTGCAGCCAGACCTTGTCCAGCGTGCCGACGCCGAGCGCGGCGATCGCGCCGCGGTGGGCGAACGGGAGGGGCGGGACGAACTCCATCACCTTGGTCTTCAGTACGCCGAGTGGAATCGTGACGATGACCCGGTCGGCGGTGAGTGATTCGCCGTTGCCCAGGCGCAGGCTGACGCCCTGGTCCGAGTAGGCCAGGCGGGTGACCACGCTGGAGTCGAGCAGGTCGATGCCGTCGGCGGCATCCTTCACCAGGTTCGAGAATCCGCCGAGAACGATTCGGTCGTCGTCGGCGCCCGGATCGGTCGTGGTGTACCAGGCGGACTGCAGGTCGACGGATGCGCCGCCATTCAGGTCGAGGACGGCGGCGATCTCGTGGTCGAGCCAGTCGGTGTCGGAGATGCCGGTGTCGGCATCCGTGGTCGACAGCTTCGACGCGCCCGAATCGGCGAGGGCCTTCGCGATGGACACGTCGGCGGGCTGTTCAACCGCCCAGGCGAGGGCGGCCGCAACGGCCTTGGGCCCGGTGTCGGGAACGGGGACGACCAGGCCGGCGGGGTTGCGGGTCTCCACGGTGCGCCCGAACGGCGCCGTGGCGACGCCGAGGCGGATCAGTTCCTCGTCGAGGGAGGTCTGCCCGCTGTGGCGCACGAAGGAGGGCCCGAGCTCGATCGGGAACGGCCATTTCTTGTCGCTGACCGTGTTGATCCGGCCACCGATCCGGTCACGGGCCTCGACCACGACCAGGTCGAAGCCGGCGTCCTGCAGCATGCGCGCCGCGGACAGTCCGGCGATGCCGGCGCCGATCACGGCGATCCGCTCACCGGCCGTTGCCGCGGCGACCACCTCACGGGCGGCGCGCAGACCGGATTCACGGGCACCCTGGACGGTGCCGGGGAAGTCGGGCGAGGTGGCCTCCCCGGCGAAGAAGAGGCGGTCCTGCACCGGCTGGCTGAGTGAGTCCCGCTGCTCGGGGGTTGCCCCGACGGCGGGGAAGCTGAAGGAGCCGCGGGCGAACGGGTCGGTCGACCAGGAGGTGCGTCGCATCATCGCCGGCTTCGGCACGAGCGAGGCGGTCGGTGAGGGCTTCGGCGTGACGGAGTTCGACGGCGTGGGGCGGGGCGGGACGCAGGCGGTGAGCGTGAGCACGGACAGCCCGGAGACCGAGCCGATCAGGAAGGTTCGACGTTTCATTGCGGTGACAATGCCAGGGATGACACGGACGCTCTCCTCTCCGATCCTGCCGGTGTGGTTGCTCCCAAACTACCGCAGCCTCCTGCCGATGCGCCGACCGGACGTCGCCGCGGCATCCGTGTGGGCGGAGCCGAGCCCGCGCGCCCGGCTCGGGTGGGCGTCCGGCGGGCGGTTCAAGCGGGCGGAAGCAGGAAGCCGTCGTCGATCAGGCCGCGCACGCCGGGCAGGAGTTCGGTGGCGAGTTCGCCCTCATCGGCGTCGAGCAGCTGCGCGAGCGCGGACACGATCGAGCCGACGTCGAGGTCGCCGTCACAGGCGCCGACGAGGGCGGCGAGCGCCGTGTCCAGCGGCACGGAGCGGCCGAATCCGCCGCCCTGGTGCAGGGTCATCAGCGTCGGATCCTCCTGGCCGGGCCAGTAGTGCCGCTCCTCGGTGACATCGGATGCCACGGTGAGCCGCATCCGGGAGAGGAGGCCGTCATCCGCCGCCGTCTGCCGGTCGTGCGCGGCCAGGCAACCTGCCAGGTGACTGCCGATGCCGGCCGGATTGTGGCCGAGCGCGCCGGGGAGCCGCTCGAGCCGTCGGAGGGCGGTGCCGTCGGCGGCGGGACTGCGCAGAAGCATGTAGCCGAAGCCGACCCGACTGACGCCGCGCGCCTCGAAGTCGTCCAGCCAGGCGCCGTAGAGTCGGTCGAAGTCGGCGGTGCCCGGCCGCGTGCCGCCGTCGCGGATCCAGGTCTCGGCGTAGAGCGCGGGAGACTGCACCTCGCGTTCGATGATCCAGGCGTCGAGGACGGGCCTGGGATGCGGCCCGGCGCCGGGCTCCGCCTTCGGGGCGTCGAGCCAGAGGTCGAGGCGGTCGAAGGCATCCTGGTCGGTCCGGTATTCCCAGTTGCCGAGCAGCTGGGCGACGCCGCCGGGCCTGAGGTGCCCGGCCGCGCCGCGCACGACCGCCTCGACGAGGGCATCGCCGACCAGGCCGCCGTCGCGGTACTCATAACTCGGAACACCCTCGGTGCGCGGGGTGATCACGAACGGCGGGTTGGAGATGATGTGGTCGAAGCGCTCCCCTGCGACCGGTTCGAACAGGCTGCCGAGCCGGAATTCAATGTTTCCGATGCCGTTCAGCTGCGCGTTGAGCGCGGCCAGTTCCAGGGCGCGCACCGAGATATCGGTTGCGACGACGTGGTCGGAATGGCGGGCGGCATGCATGGCCTGAATTCCGCAGCCCGTGCCGAGGTCGAGCGCGGTCTGGACGCGGGTCGGGATCAGCAGCCCGCTCAGGGTGAGGGATGCCCCGCCGACGCCGAGCACGTGCGTCTCGCCGAGCGGTCGGCCGAGCGCGAGCTCGCCGAGATCGGAGGCGATCCACCAGCTGCCGGCACCATGCTCGTCGACGAAGCTGTACGGTCGCAGTTCGAGCAGCGGCCGCAGCGGCGAGTCGGCGTCGGCCGAGCCTGGCTTCTCGGTCGCGCCGGGCGCCGCGGCCGCATTGCCGCCGGCTACCAGCCCGAGGGCTACCGCACCCGCGACACTGAGCGAGGGCAGGGCTGCCGCGAGATCGGCGTGCGTAACCGGCAGGCCGAGCACGAAGAGCCAGGCCAGGGTCGCAGACGGTTCGGCCCGCCCGATCTTGGTGCGGAGAGCCGTAAGCGCCCGCAGGGCCGGAACCCGCTGGTTTCGGCGGAGAGCGGCATCCGCTTCGCTCCCCCACAGGCCGGTCAGCGCCGAAACGGAGTAATGGGCGGCGCCGAGGTCGGCTCGAAGCTGGTCAACGAGTGCAGAAGTCACTGAACTATTCAACTGCACCCGGAGCCACCCCGGGCTCAGCCCCTTCCCGGCCGGCACGCTCCGCCGGCCTGGCGGCGCTCCTCGGCGATGCTGTTGCCGCCGTCGACGACGATCGTCTGGCCGGTCACGTAGGAGGCGCCCGGCGAGGCGAGCCAGCTGATCACGGACGCCACCTCCACGGCCGTTCCGCTCCGCCCGGCCGGGACGAGTCCGCCTTCGATCGCCTCGCTCTCGAGCTGGGAACCCGTCTCAATCCAGCCGGGGGCGACGGCGTTGGCGGTGATGCCGCGAGCGGCTTCGTCAACGGCGAGGGCCCTGGTCAGCCCGACGAGCCCGGCCTTGGCCGCGGCGTAGGCCACGTCGCCCCGGGACGCCATCACCGGTCCGCTCACGCTCGACACCGTCACGATGCGGCCCCATCCCGCCGCGCGCATGAAGCCAACCACCGTGCGGGTGGCGTGGAACGCTGTCGAGAGATTGATGGCGAGCCCGCGGTCCCACTCGGTGGGACTCGTCGTGACGTCGCCGTGCAGCATTTCGGCGTCGTCGACCGCGACCATGCCGGCGTTGTTGACAAGGATCGTCGGGACAAGGCCCGCGGCGGCGAGCGCCTCGGCGAGCACCCGCGCGCCGATCTCGTCGTCGAGGGTGCAGACGATGCCGGATGCTGTGATCCCCAGTGCCGCGAGCTCCGCCGCGCGCTCGCGCACCCGGTCGGTTGTCGCGGTGAGCACCACCCGGGCACCGAGTTCGCCGAGCATCCGGGCCGCGGCGAATCCTATCCCGGTGGCGCTGCCGGCCCCGGTCACGAGCGCCGTGCGCCCGGTGAGGTCCCAGGCCGGCCGCATGGTCGGCGCGTCAGGGCGGTCGGCGACGTCAGGGCCGGCGACGTCAGGGCCGAGGGCGTCAGGGCCAGGGGCGTCAGGGCCAGGGGCGTCAGGGCCGGCGACGTCAGGGCCGAGGGCGTCGGGGCGAGTCATGGCGTCACCCTAGCGGAGCATCCGTCGGATGCCTCGCCGACCCTCCGGCCTCACGCGCCGACAACTGCTCCCGCCGCCGGCGCGTGGCTGACTCAGGTGATTCGGTGCCGTGCCGGAAAACCACCCCGGAATTCCGCGGCGGCCCGGCAAACCGGCCGCAAATTTCCTGAGTTAGCCACACTGCAGCGGCCGGCGCCGGCGTTAGCCCTTCTCGGAGCCTTCGGTGGTGTTGGTGAGCCGCTTCTGGAAGACGAAGAACATGATCGCGATCGGGATGGTCATCAACACGGCGGCCGCCATCTTGAGCGGAAACTCGTTGCCCGAGCCGAGCTGGCCCGAGAACAGCGAGGCGATACCCGTCGTGAGGGTGTTCGTCTCCGGGCTCTGCCTGGACACGATGAAGTGTCCGAACTCGTTCCAGGAGCCCTGGAAGCTCAGGATGAACAGTGTCACCAGGGCCGGCCTGGCCATCGGCAGCACGATGGTCCAGAAGGTGCGGAAGACGCCGGCACCGTCGAGGCGGGCCGCTTCCTCTACCCCGTTGGGGATCGATTCGAAGAACTGCTTCATGATGAAGATCCCGGCCGCGTCGACGAGCAGGGGCACGATCATGCCCGCGTAGCTGTCGTACATGCCGAACTGCTTGAGGATGAGGAAACGCGGGATCAGCAGCACGACCCCGGGGACGGCCATCACCGCCACGAGGGAGGCGAAGACGAGTCCGCGGCCGCGGAACCGCAGCCGGCTCAGCGCGTAGCCGGCGAGGGAGTCGAAGAACACCCGTCCAAGGGTGATCGTGATGGTCACGAAGATCGTGTTCATGGTCCACAGCGGCAGCGGGACATCCGTGAAAAGCCGCTGGAACGAGGCGAACGACCAGATCTGCGGGATCAGCCGGAGCGGGTCGTTGGTGGCCTCGTCGTCGGTCTTGAACGCCGAGGACAGCGTGATCAGGAACGGGTAGATGTAGACGAGGGCGAGCGCGCCGAGCATGAGGTAGCTGAGACCCGCACCGGTGCGGAGCCGCCAGCCGAGCGACCGCTTGCGCGGCGTGGCGGCGGGCGTCGGATCAGGGGCGACGGTTGCCGGGGCCTGCGGGGTGGTCACGGTGTTCATTTCTCTTCTCCGGCCCGGTTCGAGGAGGTGTTCCCCGTGGAGGAGGACGTCGAGGACCCCCGGTCCGCAGTGGCTGCCACGGTGGTCGCCACGACGACGACGGCGCGATCGGCGGCGATCGCCCCCGCCAGCGCCCGGCTCACCTTGCCCTTGTCTTTCCGATCCCGCAGCACATACCGCTGCAAGGCGGTGAGCAGGATGATGATCACGAAGAGGATGAACGAGATCGCGGCACCCTGACCCCAGTTGAGGTCTTTGAACGAGGTTTGGTAGGCCAGGTACGCGGGCGTCAGCAGGGTCTTGCCGGGCTTGCCGCCTCCGGTGAGGTAAATCTGGTCGAAGACCTGCCAGGTACCGATCAGCCCGAGCGTGAGCACGGTGAACAGGGTCGGCTTGAGCATCGGCAGGGTGACCGAGAAGAACTTGCGGAACGGGCCGGCGCCGTCCATCAGGGCCGCCTCGTCGACCTCGGCGCCGATCGCCTGCATGGCCGCGATGAAGAGCAGCATGAAGGTGCCCGAGGTGGTGAACACGGCCAGCAGGATGATCGCGCACATGGCCACGCTCGGCCCGCTCAGCCAGTCCCACCAGCTGACCCCGAGCA
The DNA here is from genome assembly GCF_004402785.1 of Cryobacterium algoritolerans. Taxonomy (GTDB): domain Bacteria; phylum Actinomycetota; class Actinomycetes; order Actinomycetales; family Microbacteriaceae; genus Cryobacterium; species Cryobacterium algoritolerans. Next base: position 14,081 of record NZ_SOFP01000070.1, on the reverse strand, counting down.
TCCCGCCGCCCGTGAGCGCCCCCGGTGCGGAGGAGACCCCGAAGGAGGCGAGGATGATGTGCAGCACACCGCGCGGATCGGCGAACCAGACCGGGCCGCTCGCCCCGAAGAACCCGAGGATCTTGTTGACGGCGCCGGTCGCGCCGAAGAGGAACAGCCAAATCGCGGTGATCGCGATCGAGCTCGTCACCGAGGGGAAGTAGAAGGCGGTGCGGAAGAAGCCGCGGCCCCTGAGGATGCGCCGGTTCACCTGCACCGCGAGGAAGAGGGCGAGCGCGGTCTGCAGCGGGACGACGAGCACCACGTAGTAGAGGTTATTGCGGATGGACGTGCCGAAGTCCTTCTGGGCGAGTCCCGGGTCGGAGAGCACCGCCTCGAAGTTCTTCGAGCCGACGAAACTGACCTGCGGGTTCAACGGTGAGCCGAGCCCGCTCCAGTCGCTGACGCTCACCCAGACGGCGAGGAGCACCGGCACGACGAGGAAGATCCCGATGATGATGATCGGCGGCGAGATGAACAGCCAGCCGTACTTCGCTTCGCCGCGATGCAGGCTGGGCCGAGATTTACCGCGGCGACGATTCGGGGCAGCCCCTGCCCCACCGGATGCCGTGCCGGCATCCGTTGATGGATTGATGCTGCCCCGAATCGTACTCACGAGATGACCTGCCTACTTGTTCGCGGCGTCGAGGGCGGCCTGCAGGTTCGTCTGCAGGGTGCCGAGGATCGCCTTGGGATCGGCCGTGCTCAGACCCTGCAACTGGGAGTTGAAGTCGCCGATCACGGTCGATGCGCCGGCGAACGCGACCGGGCTGACCGCGTAGTCGTTGCTCTTGACGAAGGACTCATTCTGCGGGTACGTCGTGGAGTAGACCTTGGCGGCCGACTCGGTGGACGGGATGACCCCGAAGGCGTCGGAGAACTTCAGCTGCTGCTCGTCACTGGTGAGGAACTTCACCAGGCTTTCGGCGGCGGCTGTCGTCTTGGACTGGGCCGGGATACCCCAGCAGTTGCTGAAGGTGAAGGTCGACTGTCCACCGGGGCCGGCGGGAAGTTCAACGGCCTTGTACTTCAGGTTGAGGTAGTCCGTCTTGAGCCCGCTGATCCAGGGACCCTCGATGACCATCGCCGCCTTGCCCTTGCCGAGCGCCTCGCCGCTCCAGCCGGAGTCGAGGTCTGCCGGGAACTTGAGCACGCCGTCGGAGAGGAGCTTCTTCACCTCGGTGAGTCCGGCGAGGTTCTCGGCCGAGTCGGCCGTGACCTTCTTGCCGTCCTTGGAGAGCATCGATCCGCCGGCTTGGTTCATGAATGTGCCGATCCTGGCGTATTCGGCTCCGAAGGACAGCCCGGCAGTGTCGGCAGTGGTGAGCTTCTTGGCGACAGTCTCGAGGCCGGCCCAGTCGGTGGGGAGGTCCGCGTCGGTGAGCCCGGCGGCGCCCCACTTCTCGGTGTTGATGATCAGTCCGAGGGTGGAGAAGTCCTTGGGCTGGCAGTAGAACTTGTCCTTGTAGCTGAACGCGCTCGTCAGCGACGGGTAGAAGGCGTCCTTGTTCCCGGCCTTGTCGGCGTACGGCTCCAGGTACTGCTTGCTCGCGTAGGTCTGGAACTGGTCCCAGCCCATGTAGAACAGGTCTGGCGGGTTACCGCCGGCGAAGCCCTGGCCCAGCTGCTGGGTGAGGTCGTTGGCGGCGACGACCTTGGCGGTCGCCTTGTTGGCGGTGCCCCAGCTCTTGGCCGCGTCGGTCACGGCCTTCGTCTCGGCGTCGCCGCTCGAGCCGATCAGCACGGTGAGCTTCTGCCCGGAAACGTCGCCGCCGGCAGTGTCACTGCCACCGGACGAACAGGCGGCCAGGCTGGCCAACAGTCCGCCGGCCACCAGAACAGCACCCCAGCGTGCTCCTCGTCGTAGTTTCATTGTGATTCCTTTCCATTCCTGTGATTACCGACCGCATTCTTGGTTGCGGTGGGGATCGATACCGCGTCAGGGGCAAGCAGCCTCAACGGTTGCCGGATGACGAGGTGAGGTGTGATGAGCCGGTGACGGGTGTCCCCGGCGGCGGCGGCATCGCGGCGCACGAGGTCTCCCCCGGTCTCGCCGAGCAGCAGTTCGAGGGCGCCACGGGCGACCTCGTCGAGGGCCTGGTCGACGCTGGAGAGGCCGATCGCCTGGCCGACGGGGGAGTTGTCGAAGCCGATGATCGGTAGGTCGCTCCGGCCAACGGATGCCGCGGCGATCATGGCGCCGAGGGCCAGCGTGTCGCTCGCGCAGACCAGGCCGTCGATCCGCTCGTCACTCTCGAGGAGCGCGACCACAGCATCCCTGGCGTCTTCGAGGAGGTCCTCCACGCTCAGATTGAGGGCGGCGAGGTCGCCGTCGCCCGGGAACAGTCGCTCCTCGACCGCGGCCTGCCAACCGCGGCGACGATCGTCGCCGGTGCCGGAGAGACTCGGCCAGCCGACGAAGCCGATCCGGGAGGAGCCTGCGTCGATCAGGTGGAGGGTCGCCTCGCGCATCCCCGCGAATCCGTCCACGTCCACCCAGAGGTGTTTCGGGTTGTTCATGTCGTTCACGCCCCACGGCCGGCCGAAGGTGACGAAGGGAACGTCGTGCTCCACCAGCCACTCGGTACGCGGGTCACCGTGGAAGGTGGCGGTGAGAACGAAGGCGTCCACGTCGGCGCCGGCACGCAGCTTGCGGATCTGCTCGATTTCGGCGGCCGGGTCGGCGGCGGTGAAGAGCAGGATCCGGATGCCGCGGGCATCCGCCTGCTCGGTCAGGGCGTGCAGGAAACGGTCGAGCAACGCGCCGGAGATACCGTTGGTCATCGGGTCGAGCCGGATGGCGATCGTGGAGGATTTGCGCATCCGCAGCCGGCGAGCCGAGGCGTGCGGCCGGTAGGCCAACTTGCGAATGGCCACCTCGACTCGCTTGCGGGTCTCCGGCTTGACGATCGCCGGGGTGTTCAACACGTTGGACACGGTCTGCCTGGACACCTGGGCGGCGCGAGCGACATCTTCGATCGTCGGTAACCGGTCCACGGTGCCTCCTTGCGGTCTGTGGAGATTTGATCGTTCAAAAATTTGATCGTTCAAATCCTGAGTGCTACGTTACCTGAATACGCGAATCTGTCAACAATCAATCGCACATCGGGCCTCGAAATACAGCGCTATAGGGCTCACCGAATCAACGAGGAGTCGTGAACCCAACCATGTCCGAGACACCCCAGCACCCCCACCAGCCACTGCTCCATCACGAGTTGGTGGCGCTGTCCGCGCCCACCCAGGTCTGGTCCTCCCCCGACGGATCGATGGGCAGCCGTCCCCTGCACGGCATCTACCACTCCGACACCCGCATCGTGGGCGCCCTTACGCTGCTCGTGGGCGGCCAGGTCCCCGAGAACATCTCGCACAGCGTGACGGATGCCGCCACGCTCCGCTTCGTCTCCCTGCTGCGCCACCTCGACGGCCGCGGCGCAGACCCCCGGGTGCTCCTCAACCGGGTACGCCAGGTGCGGGACGGCCGGGTGACCGAGACGATCGAGCTCACCAGCGCCATCACCGACCCGATCGAAACGACCGTGACAATCGAGCTCGCGCCGTCGTTCGACATCATCCACGACGTCAAGGGTGGCGTGCACACACCCGACGTCGCGTTCGCTTCCGTGCTCGACGATGCCGGGGTGCACTACTCCTCCGGCGCGATCACGGCCTCGTTCACCTCCGCCGACGCCGACCTCGTCGTCGACACCGACGGGCTGACCATCGCGAGCTGGAGGGTCACGATCCCCGCCCACGGCAGCGTCAGCGTGAGCTGGGAACTGGCCATCGTCGACCCGTCGGCCGTCGTTCGCGGCGCGAGCGGGACATCCGACTGGGCCGGCGTCACGGCCAGAGCCGACGACTCCCGGCTCGGCGCCTGGGTCGACACCGCCCTCAAGGACCTCGCCGGGCTGCGGATGGTCACCCGCGACCAGCCGGACGACGTGTTCCTCGCTGCCGGGGCGCCGTGGTTCTTCACCCTCTTCGGCCGGGACTCGATCTGGGCCGCCCGGATGCTGCTGCCGCTCGGCACCGGCATCGCCGGATCGACCCTGCGCGTGCTCGCCGCCCTGCAGGGCACCGAGACGGTCGACGCGACCGCCGAACAGCCCGGCAAGATCATGCACGAGCTGCGCCCGGGAACCCTCGATATGCCCGGTGAGGACACCTCCCTACCGCCGCTCTACTACGGCACCGTCGACGCGACCGCGCTGTGGATCAACCTGCTGCACGATGCCTGGAAGTGGGGAATGCCCGACGCCGAGGTCGAGGCTCTGCTTCCCAACCTCGAAACCGCCCTGGTCTGGATGCGCTCCTATGGCGACAGCGACGGCGACGGCTTCCTCGAATACGTCGACTCGACCGGGCACGGCCTGGCCAACCAGGGCTGGAAGGACTCCGGCGATTCAATCCAATGGCGCGACGGTCGCCTGTCCGAAGGGCCGATCGCGCTCTGCGAGGTGCAGGCCTACGCCTACGAGGCTGCCCTCGGCGGCGCCGCGCTGCTCGACCACTTCGGCCGCTCCGGCGGCGCGGACTGGCGCGACTGGGCGGCCGCGTTGAAGACCCGTTTCAACGAGGCGTTCTGGATCGAGTCGCCCGACGGCGCCTACCCTGCGGTCGCCCTCGACGCGCACAAGCGGAAGGTCGACACGGTGACCAGCAACATCGGCCACCTGCTCGGCACCGGCATCCTCGACGAGGAAGGCTCGCGCCTGGTCGCGCAGCGCCTGGTCTCCCCCGAGCTGAGTTCCGGCTACGGCCTCCGCACGATGTCGACCGATTCCACCGGCTACTGGCCGTTGAGCTACCACGGCGGCTCAGTCTGGACCCATGACACCGCGATCGCGATCGCCGGCCTCGGCCGGGCCGGTTTCAGTGCGGAGGCAGCAACCCTGATCGAGGGGCTGCTGCGCACCGCGGAGGGCTTCGACTACCGGATGCCCGAACTCCACTCCGGCCACTCGACCGAGGAGACCGCCACCCCGATCCCGTACCCCGCGGCCTGCCGCCCGCAGGCCTGGTCGGCCGCGTCCGCTGTCGCCGTCCTTGGCACGATCCTGGGCCTCGAACCCGACGCGCAGGCCGACGAGCTCCGGGTCTCCCCCCTGCCGATCGCCGGGGCGCTCGATGTGCGCGGTCTCGTCTTCGGCGGCCACAGCTTCGAGCTCACAACGGATGCCTCCGGCGCGGTGACCCACAACACGCTGCCCGCGTCGGTATCCGTCGCCGAGTAACCCTCCGTCGGTCGGCCGGCTGGACCCGGTTAGAGCCAGCGCATGGTGAAAGCGCGGGCGAGGATCGCGCTCGCCGGCGGCACGGCGAGCGCTCGCACGAGACCGTTCCGGGCCCGCAGGCGCAGGCCCGCCGCCGGGCGGCCCATCGCCATGTTGAAGCCGGCCTGCCGCGCGGCCATCCGGGCGCTGCGCCGGCGGCGACGGTCGTAGTCGGCGAGAACGGCTGCCGCGGCAGCCGGTTCCCGAATCGCCCGTTCCAGCGCCGGCGCGAGCTGTAATGCGTCGAGCCAGCCGAGGTTCATCCCCTGCCCGCCGATCGGACTGATCTGGTGGGCGGCGTCGCCGACCAGCACGACCCGTCCTGCCACCAGCCGGCGGGCCAGGCGCTGCTGCACGGCGAAGGAGCTCGCAGCCGACTCGGTCGGGGGCAGGTCGATCCCGGTGCGGGTGCGCACGAGGGTCGCCAGGTCACCGCTGGTCGCGTCCGGCATCAGGGACGAGGTCATCGCCACCCAGCGGCGCCGACCACCGGGCAACGGGAACGACTCGACCACCCCGCCCCGCTCGAAGAACAGCACCGCCTCCGCGCCGTGCTCGCCGGTGTCGGCGTAGTCGCTCATCAGATAGGTTTCGCCGCCGGTGCGGGCGGCGCAGCGGATGCCGAGCAGGTCGCGCACCAGACTGCGGGCGCCGTCGGCCGCCACGACATAGCGGGCCTCGAGCATCTCGCCCTCATCGGCACCGGTGACGAGCTCGACCCGGTCGCCGCGGTCGCGCACCCCGGTCACGGTCACTCCGCCGCGGAACCCACCGGGCCGAAGCTCCGTGAACCGGGCCCGCAGCACCGCCTCTGTCACGTGCTGGGGCAGCGAGATGACGCGCTGGTAGCGGTCAGCGGTCTTGGCGAATCTCAGCCGGCCCAGGCGGCGCCCCTCGGAGCGCACCTCTCCGCCGCTGATGCGAACGGCGCCCTCGATGATCGCGTCCGCGACGCCGAGCTGCCGCAGCGCCCGAAGCGACGGCGGGTGGATGCCGATGGCCCTGGACCGCATCGACGGCTCGGTCCGCTGCTCGAGCACCTCGACGTCGAGGCCGCGCACGGCGAGCAGCCCGGCCAGCAGAATACCGACCGGTCCCCCGCCGACTACGATGACGTCACGCATCCGCGGCTCCGGCGCCCGGCGCCCAGCGCAGCACGAGGCGCGACGGCCGTTCCCTGGTCACCCGCCAGCCGGGCGGGACGACCGCGCGCAGCTCGGCCGCGGTGAAACTGCGCCGGATCGAGGTGAGCCCGTCGTCGCGGATGAACGACCGGCGGAAGAACGGCCAGGTGCCCAGGCCGAAGCCGAGGTAGGCCAGGCGGCCGCGTTCGATGTCGCCGTGCAGAACCCGGCCGGCGGCGAGCCGTTCAGAGTCGACGAGCAGGCCGCCGAGCTGCGCGGCAGACAGATGGTGCAGCACGTGGTTGGAGACGACGAAGTCGAAGCGCGCACCCTCGTCCACCAAGTCGGAGCTCAGCGCCCGCCGGAACGTGAGCCCCGGCAGCGGCGGCAGGCCGGTGGCGTAGGCGTGCGCCCGGCTATCAGGGTCGATCGCGGTCACGGTGAGGCGAAGCCCGTCGCGGGCCGCCCAGCGGGCGAGCGCCCTGGGCATGTCGCCCCCGCCCGAACCGATGTCAAGCAGGGTGACCTCCCTCGTGCGCGACAGCTCCGGGCGGATCTCACGCCGGTAGACCCCGCGCCAGCCCGACACGACCGCGTTGACGAACCGGAAGTTCGCGTAGGTGCGGTCGAGCCGCTCCGGGTCGCAGTCCGGATCGTCCATCAGCTCGACGGCCTCGTTCGCGCGAAGCCGCAGCGACGGGATGCCCACGACCGCCTAGCCGGCGCTGACGGTCATCAGCCCGGACTCAACGGTGAGACCGGGCCCGAACGCCATGGCACAGACCCGTTCGCCGTCGGCGGTGGCCGGGGCGTCGAGGATGGCCTTGAGGACGAACAGGATCGTGGCGCTGCTCATGTTTCCGTACTGGCGAAGGGTCTGCCGCGATGGCACGAGCTGCGCCTCGCTCAACCCCAGCTTCGCTTCGGTCTTGTCCAGGATGCTGCGCCCGCCCGGGTGGATGGCCCAGTGTGCGATCGCCGAGCTCAGTGTCGCAGCGGCGACCCCCGCCGGCGTCCCGGTCGGCACGCTGACCGGCGACTCCGCGGGCGCCGTCCCCAACCCGCCGACGGCTGCCCCCACGAGCTCACGTTCCGGCTCCGCTGCGGGCGGCGCCAGCGCAGCCACGAGTGAGAGGTCCCTGGCGAAGAGCGGCGCGAGGGCCGCTTCGATGTGCTCGTCGATGATGTGCGGAACATAGGTGCTCAGCACCATTTCGAAGCCCTCGTCGCCGATCTTCCACGCCATGTCGCCCTCGCCGACCGGGGTGATCACGGTCTCGAACAGGTCGAGGTCCAGGGCCAGCTCCCCCGGCAGGGGAGTCCGGGAGCTGACGATCCCGGCCGCCGCTCCGTCGGAGAACAGCGAGGACGCTACGATCGTGTCCGGGTCGTCAGAGGTGCGCAGGTGCAGCGAGCACAGCTCGGCGCTGACGACCAGTACGACCGCGTTCGGATCGGCCTCGACGAACTGCTTCGCCGTGCGCAACGCCGGCATCGACGCGTAGCAGCCCATGAACCCGAGGTGATAGCGCTGGGTGGCCGGGCTGAGTCCCAGCTCGCGCACGAGCATGTAGTCGGGCCCCGGGGCGTAGAAGCCGGTGCACGACACGGTGACGACGTGTGTGACGTCGGCGGCGTCGATGTCCGGGCAGGCTGCCAGCGCCCGGCGCCCGGCCTCGACGAACAGTTTGGTCGCCTCGACGATGTAGAGCTCGTTGCGCACCCTGGTACCCGGCATCAGCAGGCGCTGCGTGGCCGCGTCGAAGAACTGCGGGTCTGTGGTGTCCGAGTCGAGGGTGAGCTCGTCGATCACGGTGTGCCGGCGGTCGATTCCCGACAGGTTGAAGGATGCAGTCACCAGGCGCTGGGCCAGTCTGCTCAGTCCCGGCTGGGCGGCGAACACGTCGCGCACCTGCTCCTGCACGAGGATTGTCGGCGGAACCACGGTCTGCAGCGCTCTGAGAGTGACGGACATAGCCCCCAGTGTTACACGCAGTCCCGCACGGGCACACCCCCCACACGCCGTGACACCCCGGGGAGGCCGGCCCCGGCGCACCCCGCGGGTCAGGGAAGGCGGGAGAACAGCCGGGTTGCCGTGAGCGCCACGGTGAAACCGGCCGCGATGATCGCCGACACCCCGCCGACGTACGCGATCAGTGGCCCCGGCGTCGATCCGAACGCCCGGAAGTAAGTGACCAGGAACGCGGAGACGGCAACGACGAGCAATGGCACCAGGATCTTCAGCTGGATCCTGGCCCCGGCGGCCGGCGGAGCCTTCATGGTCGTCGCATCGTCGCCGCGCCACACGGTCAGGGCGACTCCACCGCCGCACCCCCACAGTGCGACGACGAGCAGGGCTGCTATCACGTCGCTCGGCCGGTGCCAGCCGTTCGCGAGGGTCGACACGCCCGCGACGACCGCGAAAGCGGTTCCCGCGAGGGCGCTCAGCCACCGTGTTCGCGGGCTGGAAACGAGGAAGACGGCGAGGGCGGATGCCGCGGCCACCGTTGTATGCCCGGAGGGGAACGAGTTGCCGGCATAGCCGTCAACCCCGAGGTCGGGTCGGGTGAGTAGCCAGCCCTTGAGCAGCTGCGTGGTGAGCACGGCGCCCAGTGCCGCGCCGACGGCGATGATCAGCGTGCGCATATTGCGTCGGACCGCGGTGAGGATGCCGGCCACCACCATGCCGGCCACCACCGAGACCACCGGCAGGGCGTCGAGCACCTGCTGGGTGAACGGGGTCACGCTGCGCCGACCGAACTCGGCTCCGTCAAACGCAAGCTGGTCCATCGTCTGGCCGGCGAGGCTGCGCACGGAGAACAGGTAGATCGCAATGAACACTGCGATCGAGCAGAGAGCTCCCACGAAATAGCGGAGGGGACTTGTCGTCGAGGTGGTGCGCACATTCCAGTTTCCCATGCCCAACCGCACAACCTCCTCACCCGGGCCCCGGCATCCGCACCGCGTTCGCGCACAGCGTGCCGACGGCTCTTGACTCGGCGACGCGCCGCCGACGCATCCAACGAGCGGATCGAGCCGTTAGAGCAGGACGAGATCGATAGGCCGAACCTGCCAGGGTCCTCTTCCGGCCTCACCCGCCCCTGAGCCGCTCCTCCACCGAGAGAGCCGACACGCCCGGGAATGAGCCTTGCTCAGCGCGAACGACGCCCCGACCTCTGCCGTCTCCTCAACGCAGAAAACTGTTGGGCTCAGGGGTTTTCCTTCGGGCCTCTTCCCTGCCGTTCGCGTGGCGTACACCGTATGTTCAAGAACTACTGATCGAATACAAGGAGTAGAGTCAGCGCACTCACCGAAGAGTGCTCCTAGTCCCAACGAATGGAAACTCCGTGAACATTCGCACGGCCCAATACCCCAGGCCGGACCATTTCCTGCTTCATCTCAGTGACACCCACCTGCTCGCGCACGGCGAACGCCTGTACGACCGGGTCGACAGCGCCGCGCATCTCGCTGGGCTCTTCGCCGAAGTCGAGGCCTCGACCGGGCGGCCGGAGGCCATCATCATCACCGGCGACCTGGCGGACAAGGGTGAGCCCGATGCCTACCGCACGTTGCGCTCTATCGTCGAGCCGGCCGCAGCCAGGCTCGGATCCCGAGTGATCTGGGTGATGGGTAACCACGACCAGCGGTCGGCGTTCCGCACAACCCTGCTCGGCGAGCCGGCGTCCACGGCACCGATCGACCACGTCGAGTTCATCGGCGGCTTGCGCGTGATCACCCTGGACACGTCGGTACCCGGCCACCACCACGGCGCCCTGAGCGACGCCCAGCTGGCCTGGCTGGGCCGTGAGCTCAGCGTGCCCGCGCCCGACGGTACCATCCTGGCGATGCACCACCCACCCGTCCCCAGCGTTCTCGACCTGGCCGTCTCGGTAGAGCTGCGCGGCCAGGCCGCCCTCGCCCGGGTGCTCCGAGGCACCGACGTGCGCAGCATCCTCGCCGGCCACCTGCACTATTCGTCGACGGCGATGTTCGCCGGCATTCCCGTGTCGGTCGCGTCGGCCACCTGCTACACCCAGGATCTCAATGTTCCGGTCGGCGGTACCCGCAGCCAGGACGGCGCGCGCACCTTCAACCTCGTCCACGTGTACGCGGACACCGTGCTGCACTCGGTGGTGCCGCTCGGCAGCTACCCCGTGCTGGAGTACATCGACGCCACGGAGAGCAGCAGACGACTGGCTGACTCCAGCATCGAGATCATGCCCGCGGGTACTCTGCCAGCGTTCCGTGAGCCACCGATGACCATGCCGATCCGGGTTCTGCGCTGACCAAGGACGTGCCCCCCGTGGACGTGCCGCTCAGGGAAGTGCCGCTCAGGGACGTGCCGCTCAGGGACGTGCCGCGACGGTCGTGCGACTGGCTCTCCCGCTCCCACGGCGCCACGATCGGGAAGTAGCGTTCCAGGAAGTCGGTCACAGCGGCGCGGCGCACCTCGTCGGAGATCTCGGGGAAGCTGCCGTCGTTGAGGCAGAACATGTCCTGGTCGCGGCGTTTGCGCAGCTTGTTCATCTGGCGCAGCGCCAGCTTCAGCGTGGTCTCGATGTAGAGCGAGCGCGCCTGGGTCTGCTCCACCGCGCGCCCGGTCATCAGCGCGTAGTAGTGGTACAGCGAGTTCGTGACCGAAATGTCGGTCGCCGAGCGGAACCGGCTGGCCGCGGTGCGGGCGAAGTCTTCGGGGAACTCGGCCTCGAGCTCCTGCAGCACGCTTTTACGCAGCGGCGCGGCCGTGTGCTCGAGGTGGCGGGTGGTGACCTTGCCGAACCGTTCGCGCAGCAGCGCCCGGTTGACCCTGGCCGCGTTCTCGAACCCGCTTCGGGTCGGGTCGTTGTCGCCGAGACCGATCCGGGTGGACGCTTCAACGAACTTGGTGATGCCGCCAGGTGAGAAGAAGAGTTCCGGGCCGACGGGACGGCCGAAGAACATGTCGTCATTGGAATAGAGGAAGTGCTCGGCCAGCCCGGGGATGTGGTGCAGCTGGCTTTCGACCGCGTGCGAGTTGTGCGTGGGCAGGGCGCTGGTATCAGGGAAGAAGTCCTCGCTGCGCATGATCGTCACGCGTGGGTGCTCGGCCAGCCACTCGGGCGCGGGCGAATCCGTGGCGATGAAGATGCGGCGCACCCAGGGCGCGAACATGTACACGCTGCGGAGCGCGTACTTGAGTTCGTCGATCTGGCGGAACCGGGCGTCGGAGTCGTCACCCTCGCCGACGACGTAGGCCTGCATCCGCTTGGCCCGTTCACGCTGGAAGTCGCTGGACGAACCGTCGACCCAGGAGAAGACCAGGTCAATGTCGAAGCTGATGTCGCTGGCCAGGTCGTCGAACATGTGCTGCAGGGTGCGACAGCTGCGCCCGAAGAGGTCGATTGTGGTCTCGCGGGCCTCGCCGCGGGGCATCCGGGTGCGCATGAGTGAATTCTCGACCGGCGCGACGATCTCGTCCTCACCGAAGTACCACAGCTCGAACTGGAACGCGGTCTCTGCGCCGTAACGGAGCCGCCCGATCGGCTCGATCCGGGGACGGTAGACCCGGAAGACGGATGACTTGCGCAACGTGGCCAGGGCGCCGTCGGCGAGCAGGAGTGGCTGGGTCAGGTCGCCGTCGAGCGGCTTCGCATAGAAGGGCTCGTTCGCGAAGGCGGCGGCGAGGATGCGGGTGAGCTGCTTGCGGCGCTTGCGGTCGACGGCGATGGTCGGGCGGTCATGGTCACCGCGCACGAGCAGGAAGTCGATTCCGGCCAGGTCGAGGGCGCTGGCGACGGCAAGCAGGTCTTTGACCATGGATTCGCGCGGGGTGAAATGGCCGTTGACCAAAGCGATCTCGCCCTTGCGTACGACGAGGTCTTCGCGGTCGAAGCGACGGGTGCGGGCATCGACGGCGCGGAGCACGAGCTCGGGCTCGTTGCTCAGCGAGAGGACCGGGATCGAGGCGGTGTCGGACCTGGCCCGGCTCCTGACGGCCGCGACGTCGAGGTTATCGATCGGCATTTCAGCCGAGGAGAGGCCGGTGGCGTCAGAATCGGTGCCGTGCCCGGTCGGGGCGTGCCGGTCGGCAGTGGGGCGATTGTAACCAGCCATGGTCCTCCTCTGGAATTGGGAACACTCGCCCGCCAGGTTCACCAGCGGGGAGAGTGCGTCCGGTTTGTCGCACGACTGCACACCTGTCCTGAAACCGAGTGCGAAGCAGCCGGCGGAACGCGATGGCGCTTCTCTCAGTGTACGTCGCGGGAACGCCGGGAAACGCGCGCGGCCACGACCCCGATTCAGGACCGTGGCCGGGCGCCACCGGAACGAAATTTGAGGGCGCTGATGCCGAACAGCCCGATGATCAGGGCCATCAGCAGCAGGGTGACCAGCTCGTGCACGATGTTCAGCACGGTGAGTCCCCAGGGGCGACGGTCGAAGGCGTCGTGGGTTGCCATCCGGGCCGCTGTGAAGCCGGCCCAGAGGATGACCGAGGTCATCAGGGAGTTGGCGAGGAGGCTGCCGCCCTAGAAGTTCTGGGCGATCGCGGCTGCCCCGGCGAGCACCCACGCGGTGATGAAGCTGACGATGACGGTGAGAATGAGCGGCGCCGCCGACCCGGTGCGCACGCTCTCCTCGTCGTGGCCGACAGCTTTCATCCAGTACGTGCCGAAGGCTCGTCGGGAGTACCAGATCGAACCGACGACCATGCTGGAGACGGTTGCGAGCAGCACCGCCCAAATGTTGATTCCGGGAACCATCCTGAATCCTTTCGGTCGGCTCCTCGGCTGGAGCGGTGGACACCTGTGCGGTTGGCTCGGTGTTATGGGGTCGGCTGCGCGCGGACCGGGAGGCTCACGGGGCCAGCCACGGCGTGTTCGCCTTGATCCATTCGCCGAGCTCCGCGCGCTCCTTGGCGACGCCCCGCGGCCAGAGCCGGTCCACCAGCACCCGGCTGCCGTCGGCGGCGGCCGGGTCGTCGTAGACGCGCTTGATCCGGATTGTCATGCGCCCACTGTCGTCCCTGGCGGCGATCCGGCCCCGCCCGGCGCCCCCGCCGGAAGTGCAGCCGGGTCGGTCACGGGCAGGCTGCAGACGAAGTCCCGGCACAGGTAGGCGGCGGTCATGCCGGCGCGGGCCGTGCGGTCCCGGAACACCTCGAAGCCGGCGTCGGCGAAGGCCTTCGCCTGGGCCTCGGTGACCGCGGCGACGAGACCGGTCGCCCGCAGCCGCGCGGCGCCGAGCAGCCCGCCGGGCCGCCGGACGAGGGCCGCGGGCGGCGAAGCGAGCTGGCCGGACCCGGCTTCTGGGCTCACGTCCGGCGAGACGACGATGAGTTGCTCGACCGGGGCCAGCAACGCCGCACTCAGCCGCAGGGCCGCACCGAACGCGAGCGGACGGGCCAGCATCTGCCCTCCCAGCAACGCCATCGCGGATTCGGCCGCGGCCAGGTAGCGCGGTTCCGCGGTGAGCAGGTGGAGCAACCAGGCCGCCCCGGCGATGGATGTCAGACCGGACGGGTACGCGCCCTCCGACGCGTCGACGGCGAGGTCCAGGCCCTGCGCGGCCAACACGGGATCGGCGCCGTTCGGCGCCCGGAACGCAGGCGCCGCGTGCGCCGGCCGGGGGTCCGGCCCGGTGCCGGGCGTCGCGCCGACGGGCGTCG
>NZ_SOFP01000041.1 GCF_004402785.1 Cryobacterium algoritolerans | reverse complement strand
GACGGCGGTGGCGGTCGCGGGCTGCGGAAACGGGCGCGGCGGTGCGCGGGTCGGGTCGGGTCGGGTCGGGTCGGGTCGGGTCGGGTCGGGTCGGGTTGGGTCAGGTCAGCCCAGCTGCGGCACGCCGGCCGGCTCGTGCGCGATGAACCGCACGGCCATCGCCTTGTAGCCGGGGGTGTTCGATTCGCGGGCGACCAGCTCCCGGTGCATCAGGGCGTTCGCCTCGGGGAAGTACGCCGCCGCACAGCCGCGCGGGGTGGGGTAGACCACCAGGCGGAACTCGTTCGCCCGGCGCTCCTCGCCACGGAAGGTGCTGATCACGTCGACCATGTCGCGGTCCGTGAACCCCAGCTCGGTGACGTCATCCTCGTGGATGAGAATGACCCGGCGGCCGCCGGAGATGCCGCGGTAACGGTCGTCGAGCCCGTAGAAGGTGGTGTTGTACTGGTCGTGGCTGCGCATCGTCTGCAGGATCAGGTGCCCGGGCGGCGGGGTCAGGTACTCGAGCGGGCTGACCGTGAACCGGGCCCGGCCGATGTCCGTGGCGAAGCTGCGGGTGTCGCGCGGCGGGTTGGGCAGCACGAAGCCGTTCTTCGTCTTGAGGCGCGTGTTGAAATCGTCGAAGCCCGGGATCACCCGAGAGATACGGTCACGGATGACGTCATAGTCGTCGGCCATGGCCTTCCAGTCGATCACGTGGTCGGCACCGAGGGTGGCACTGGCCATCCGGGCGACGATGACCGGCTCGGCAAGCAGATGCTCGGAGACCGGGTCAAGGCGCCCCTGCGTGGTGCGCACCACCGACATCGAGTCCTCGATCGAGAGTACCTGGCGGCCGCCGGGGTGCTTGTCGTCGGTGTCCGTTCGCCCGAGCGTGGGCAGGATCAGGGAGATCCTGCCGTGCATGATGTGCGACCGGTTGGGCTTGGTCGACACATGCACGGTCAGGCCGACCCGCTGCATCGCGGCCTCCAGGGCCTCGGTGTCGGAGCAGGCGAGAGCGAAATTGCCGCCCATCGAGATGAAGACGTCAACATCGTCGTTCTCGAATGCCTCGACTGTGTCCACCGAGTCGAGACCGTGCTCGCGCGGGGACTCGATGCCGAATTCCGCATCGAGCGCCGCCAGCATCGGCTCCTTCGGCTTCTCCCAGACGCCCATGGTGCGGTCGCCCTGCACATTGGAGTGGCCGCGCACCGGGCAGGCGCCGGCGCCGGGCTTGCCGAAGTTACCCTGCAGCAACAGCAGGTTGATTATCTCCTTGAGCGTGTTCACCGAGTGAGGCTGCTGGGTCAGGCCCAGCGCCCAGCAGATGATAGTGGCGTGGGAGTCCGCCAGCATGCGCGCCACAGTGCTGATCTGCAGCACCGTCAGGCCGGTGGCCTTCTCCGTCTCCGCCCAGTCGATGGTCTTGCGGGCGGCCCGGTAATCCTCGATGCCCTGGGTGTTGGCCGCCACGAACTCCGCGTCGACGACGGAGCCCGGCACCCTCTCCTCTTCTTCAAGCAGCAGGTGACCGAGGGCTTGGAACAGGGCGAGGTCCCCGCCGACCTTGATCTGCAGGTATTCGTCGGCGAGGGCGGTGCCGTCGCCGATCAGTCCGGACACCGACTGCGGGTCCTTGAAGTTGAACAGCCCGGCCTCCGGCAGCGGGTTGACGGCGACGACCCGGCCGCCATTGTCCTTGCACTCCTTCAGGGCCGACAGCATCCTCGGGTGGTTGGTGCCCGGGTTCTGGCCGACGACCAGGATCAGCTGGGCGTGGTGGATGTCCTCGAGGGATACAGTGCCCTTGCCGATGCCGATCGTCGGGTTCAGCGCGGAGCCGGAGGATTCGTGGCACATGTTGGAGCAGTCGGGCAGATTGTTCGTGCCGATCGATCGGGCGAACAGCTGGTAGAGGAATGCCGACTCGTTGGCGGTACGGCCCGAGGTGTAGAAGACGGTGCGGTCCGGCGTCGTCGCCCGGATCTGCTCGCCGATGAGTTCGAACGCGTCGTTCCAGGAGATTTGGGAGTAGTGCGTGTCGCCGGGACGGATAACCACCGGATGCGTGATCCGGCCCTGGTTGCCGAGCCAGTACTCGGTCTTGGTGGCGAGCTCTTCGATCCCGTGCTCGGCCCAGAACGCCGGGGTCACCGTGCGCAGGGTGCTCTCCTCGGCGACGGCCTTCGCGCCGTTCTCGCAGAACTCGGCGGTCTTGCGGTGGCCCTGCGACTCCGGCCAGGCACAGCCGGGGCAGTCAGTGCCGTCGCGCTGGTTCAACCGCAGCAACGCGCGGGCGGTGCGGGTGACACCTGCCTGCGCGACGCCGCGTTCGAGCGCGACGACCACGGCCTCCAGCCCGGCCGCGGACTTCTTCGGCTTCGTGACGCGCAGATTGTTCTCGTTGATGTCTTCGATCGGTGCACGACGTGTCATGCATCCATCCTGCCCCCTGTGACCGGCCGGTAAACCCGCCGGGGGAGTCTCGGCTGATTCCCAGCCGGTATCTGCTCACTGGTCAGGCAAATGGCGTTTACTCACAAGGGGGTAAATTCGCCGGTGGGCAATCCGAATGGATTCCCGATCCGAAGTATCATCGTCAACACCATTGGTCGCAACCGCCGACCGCCCGCAGACACCGACCGCCCGCACCCGCCGACCGTCCGCACCCGACGACAGGGAGAACACTCCGTGGGAACCCATACGACCCTGGACACCATGCGCCAGGCGCGCTCGATCCTCGAGGGCATCCGTGCCGCCGACGACCTGACCGTCGCCGCGAGCAGGGACGGCGGCGTTCGGGCCGTCCGCCTGCTCGCCCAGGCTGCGGTCGACCCGGGCGACCAGCTCACTGCGATCGCGGCGATCCATTCGCTCGCCCAGGTCTTCGACGAGTCGGCGGACGATGTGCTGGTCTCGCTGCTCGGCCACGACACCCCGTTCATTCGCGAGCACACGGCCTGGGCCTTCGGCGCCCGCCTTCCCCGCCTCGACGCCGTCGCCGGACTGGTGACCATGGTCGTCGCCGGCGGCTTCCCCGGCATGATCGCCCAGCGCACCCTCGAACAGTGGGCGTCCTCGGTGCCGGAGCATGTGGGCCTCGCCCTCGAGGGTGCCCTGGTGGGCGTGGTCGAACCGGGCGCCCGGTCCCGCCTGGTCGAGACGATCGGCCTCGTCACCGGCCGCATTCCGGAACGCCTGCTGCGCCGCATCGCCACCGAGCCGGCCGAGGCGACCGTGGTGCGCGTGGCCGCGATCGCCGCCCTCGGCGACCTCGGCCCGAACGACGTCAACATCGCGATCGTCACCGACCTCGCCCTGGGCGATGACGTGCTCGCCGAGGTCGCCAGGCTCGCCCTGGTCGACCTGACCGTGCCCGGCTATCCTCGCGCGCCGTGGAGCCAGGGAGCCACCATCGCCCAGCTCTTCCTGCACGCCGACATCGACCGTGACCTCAGCCAGGTCGGCGCCGGCGACAACGGAGGCATCGCGACCCTGCTCGTGCGCCTCGGCGATGCCCTCGTCGCCGGCCCGACGCCGGGCGAGGACGCCCTCATGCCCGACGGCGGGGATGCCCCAGGGGAGCAGCGGGTCGAGCGGGTACTCACGCTCTCCAGGGGTGACTTCGGCGGCGGCCTGGACTGCCTCTCCGAGGTCGGCTCCACCCTGGCCGGGCACGCCCTCGCGACCGTCCCGTTCCTCGGCGGGCCGGTCGCCTCGATCGACGCCTGGCCGCGCCGGATCGCCACCCAGCGCGGCATCAGACGCATCCTCCGCGCAGCAGGCACGGTCGACGCGATCCACCTGCGGATGGCGGATGTAGGCACTCTCGCCGCATCCACCGTGGCCCGCGAGCTGGACATCCCCATCGTGTTCACGGTGGCACCCGACCCGCACAGCGTCATCCACTCGCTGGATGCCGCCGGCGCCCTGACCCGCGCGAACTTCGGCACCATCGACGAGGCCGAGCACTTCTGGTTCCGGGTGCGGTTGGTGCAGCGGCTGGCAGCGGATGCCGCCCACACCGTGCTCTTCCCTCGGCCCGACCTGCAGCGCGACATGCGCGAGCTCGTCGGAATCGACATCCGGCAGCATCCGGAACGCCACTCGGTGATCGCTGAGGGCATCGACCTGGCCGTGATCGAGCGTTCCCTCGCGGATGCTGCGGCGTCCGTTGACGCTGCCGGGCCGGATCGGCTGAGCGAGGCCGGCGCCGTGGCATTCACCGAGCTCGACGACCTTCTCTCCACCCTCCCGCCCGAACGACGGGGGCTGCCGCTCGCCATCACGGTGGGTCGGCTGCATCGGGTGAAGGGCATGGCCGCGCTCGTGGACGCCTGGTCGACGGATCCGGCGCTGTCCGCGGCCTGCAACCTG
This sequence comes from Cryobacterium algoritolerans, assembly GCF_004402785.1. Taxonomy (GTDB): domain Bacteria; phylum Actinomycetota; class Actinomycetes; order Actinomycetales; family Microbacteriaceae; genus Cryobacterium; species Cryobacterium algoritolerans. Next base: position 32,062 of record NZ_SOFP01000041.1, on the reverse strand, counting down.
CTCATTGTCGGCGGGGACCTGCGCACTCCGTCGGCCGACGAGCGCGCGCAACTGGACCGGATGAACGCGGCCGTTCCGCTCGCCGAGGCCGCGGGGCGGGGGCTGCTGCTCGCCGGGCATCGCAGCAACGACACCGTGGCCCGCTGGTTGGCGGCAGTGCGCTCCGGCCGTCCCGGTCTGGCCGCCCCGAACGGCGTGTATGTCTGTGCGAGCGTGAAAGAGGAATTCGGGATCGCGCTGCTCGAGGCCATGGCGACCGGCCTCTCGGTGGTCGCGCCGCACGCCGGCGGCCCAGCCACCTACGTGGAGGAGGCGGTGACGGGTTTCCTCGTGGACACCGGCAACCCGGCCGCGCTGGCCGGGGGGATCACCGACGCCCTCACGATCGCCTCCGGACCGTTCGGGCCGGAGTTCGCCGAACGCGCCCGCGTGATGGTGGCCCGCTCGTTCACGATCCAGGCCATGGCGTCCACGCTGGCCGCCGTCTACCGGGAGGTCTCCGTCACCGACGGACCGAACGCCTGGGCGATGAGCCTGTCCTGATGCGGAGCCTGAGATGACACTGCTGATCATCAGCCCCGATTACGCCTCCCATCTCTTTCCCCTGGCCACCCTCGGCACTGCCTGGCAGCAGGCCGGCGAACGGGTGGTCGTGGCCAGCGGCCCCGCCACGGCTGACATTGTGCGAGTGTTCGGTTTCGAACGGATCAACCTGCAACTGGGCCGTGGCTCGAATCCGGGCACCATCCGGGCCGAGCAGCAGCCGAGCGGCGAAGACGACGCTCTCCGCGGGTTCTTCGCCGCGACCCGCCGCGGCATGGTGGAGACACTCCTGTTCCAGGCCGAGGCGCGCAGCAACGACCTGCTCTGGAACCCGGTCGAGGTCGCGCGCGAGGTGCAGCGGATCGTGACGGAGGTGCAGCCCGACCACGTGATCGTCGACCACCTCGCGTTCAGTGCGAGGCTCGCGCTGCAGAGTGCGGGCATCCGTCACGCCGACGTCGTGCTCGGACACCCGTCCGCGCTGCCGGTGGGCGACGAGGTCTATGGCTATCCGCCGGAGTGGCCGGTGGCGTTCCGGCCCCACCCGGCCGCGCTCGAGGCCCTGCACCTGGCCTGTGACAACGTGAGCGCCGCGTTCACCGCCCAGTGGAACGGTGCCCTGCGGAGCCTCGACCCTGCGGCGACCCCCACACGCGATGCTTTCACGGAGTCGGGCGACGTACTCCTGCTCAACTACCCGGCCGAACTGCACGACCCGGCACGCACCGCGCTGCTGCCGCCGCACGCTTTCCTCGGCTCTGCGGTGCGCGAGGAGGCAGCCGACGGCGAGGTCGACCGGTGGCTGGCGGCCGGCGACCTGCCGGTCGTCTACGTGAGCTTCGGCAGCTTTCTCTCGGTGCGCGGCGACGTGCTCGCCCGGGTTGTGGAGGCGCTGTGCGGGCTGGGCGTGCGGGTCGCCATCGCGACCGGCGCGACCGATCCGGCCGAGCTCGGGCCGATCCCCGGCAGTTGGCTGGTGCGCGCTTTCCTGCCCCAGGTCACCCTGCTCCGCCATGCCACCCTGGCCGTCACCCACGGCGGCAACAACAGCGTCACCGAGGCGATGACCGCCGGGGTTCCCCTGCTCGTGCTCCCGTTCTCGACCGACCAGTTCGCCGGCGCCGCCGCCCTGGAGGCGGTGGGATTCGGTCTCTCCTTCGATCCGAACGTCGTCACGGCCGGCGAACTGCGAGCGGCGGCCGAGGCTCTGCTCGCCCTCGACGGCGCGGCCAGGCTGAGCCTGGACCGGCTTCGGGCATCCTTGGCCGACGGTGAGGGGCCGCGTCGCGCCCGTGAGGCGCTCCTGGCCGTTCCCGCAGTCGGTTGAGCGCTTCCGCGTCGCACCCCCGTCACACGTCGATGGCGTAGACCAGGGCCTCCTGCACCATGCCGAACCACTCGTAGACGTCGCTCAGGAACGGAACCTCCTCGTCGTCTCGCTGCGGCCGGCCGTCCGGACCGATGTTGAGGCGCTCGGCCAGCGTGAGGCGCAGGTCGGTGAGGGTGCGCAGCCACGACTGAACGTCGGGCAGGTCAAGCACGATCGCCAGCGGGGCGTCGTCCGGAAAGTCGTGGAGCAGCGCCTCGTCCGGTTCGTCGGAGATCGGGTCAAGCGGCTCCTCACCCAGGGTCGCCAGAACCACCCTCGCATTGAGGACCTTGCGGTCGAGGAGATCGCCGGCGGTGAACCGACGGAACTCCGCCGCGGCCTCCGGGTCGCCCTGGTAGGCATCCGGGAGCAGCCGTTTCAGGGCCGGATCGGCGGCCGTGCCGGTCGCGTGCGGATCAGCGGCCTCCAGCAGCTCCACCAGCTGGCTCGTGGCGAGGCGGAGCAGGCCCACCTCGACCAGTTCGAAGTGCGCGGACACCCGACCTGCCGCGGCCGGCTCGAACTGCATCACGAGTCGGCCCTGGCCAGCGTCGCCCACAGGCCGTAGCCGTGCATGGCCTCGACGTGCCGTTCCATGGCTTCCCGGTTGCCCGTGGCGACCACGGCCCGGCCGGTGTTGTGCACCTGCAGCATGAGGCGCTCAGCCTCCTCGGCGGTGACCCCGAAGTAGCTGCGGAAGACGTAGGCGACGTAGGACATCAGGTTCACCGGGTCGTCCCAGACGATCGTGATCCACGGGCGGTCCAGTGACACCGTCTCCTGCAGATCGGGGCGTTCGACAGTCTTCGGCACCTCTCAAGGCTCCCACGACGGTGAGCGGAATTCCACCGGGTCCGAGGCGCCGCGCGGCCCAGCATCGTGCGGAAGCGGCGCCGACGGGCGACGTCAGGGGGTGTCGACGTCGGCCCCGGTCTCCAGGTCGCCGCACTCCACTGGCACGGCACCGTGCGCGACCAGGTAGGGACGGGCGCCCGTATCCCCGGCCAGGGAGGCGACGAGGCCGTTCCAGTGTGCCCGCCCGATCAGGACAGGATGCCCTGGCCGGCCATCGAATCCGGCCTGCCTCAGCGTGTCCGGACCGAGCGGTGCCGGGCTGAGCCGTGTCGGGCCGAGCGGTGCCGAGGCGATCAGCCGGCGGACGGTGGCCTCGGCCAGCCCGGGAACGTCCACGGGGACGACCGCCACCGCGACGGGGCCGGGACGGAGGGAGGCCGCGGCCCGCAGACCCGTCCGGAGCGAGGCGGAGAGCCCGTCGGCCCAGTCCTCGGCGCGCACGACCACCGGACGCTCCGCCCCGGCCCCGGAACGGCGCAGCAGGGCCTCCGCCTCGTCGGCGCCGGCCCCGAGCACGACGATGACCGGGCTGCAGCCGCCGGCGGCGAGCGTCTCAACCGCCCGGACCAGCCAGGACCGGCCGTCCTCCGTCACGACGAGAGCCTTCGGCCGGCCGTAGCGGGAGCCGGCACCGGCGGCGAGCACCAGGCCGGCGACCTGCGGGGAGAGGGGCGTCATGCCTGCCATCGTAGGGCGACCGGGCGGGTAGGGCGACCGGGCCCGGAATCGAGGCGTTTGCGGCCGAACGAACGGTGACAGACTGTGGCCATGGCGAAGCGACACGACGGACCATCGGCCCACGGGGCATTCGCCCGTGCCTGAGCGCACCCTGATCCTGCTGCGGCACGCGAAGTCCGACTGGTCGGGCGACGAGGCCGACATCGACCGTCCCCTCAACGGCCGGGGACGGCACCAGGCGCCGCGGGCCGGTGCCTGGCTGGCCAGGAGCATCCCCGGCATCGATCTCGCGGTCGTCTCGCCGGCGAACCGGGCGCGCAGCACCTGGGAGCTGGTCTCGGCGGAACTCGGCCGCACACCGCCGACCCAGGTCGACGATCGGACCTATGCCGCCTCGGCCGGGCAACTGCTCGGCGTGGTGCGCGACCTGCCCGACGACGCGGTGACCGTCGTCCTGGTCGGTCACAACCCGGGGATCGAAAACCTGGCCTCGCTGCTGACCGGGGAGTCCGTGCCGATGCCGACCTCCGCGATCACGGTGATCGACCTGGCTGGCCCGTGGTCGAACGCGGGTCGCTCCCCGGCGGTGCTTCGCACGTCCGGCAGGCCTCCGGCGGATTAGCGCCAGCATCAGCATCAGCGCCAGCGCCAGCGCCAGTATCAGCATCAGCATCCGTCAGTACCGGTCCGGTGGCGGAGCCGGCTCAGTCGAAGGGGGAACACCGGCCCAACACCCGCACGGGTGGGCACGTCCGGGACCTCAGGCCCGTTCGGGCCGCCCGGTCACGCGCGCGGCCGCCTGCGACTGATCGTCCGGCTCCGGCGCCACTACCTGTCGGCCGCGCACGAAGACGCCGGTGATCGCCGGCTGGCGCAACGCCAGCAGCAGGGCGAACAGGGTCTGGTCGGTGGCCATTTCCACGTCGTCGGCACGGATGCCCCGCTCGAGCACGCTCGCGAGCGGCTCCCAGCGGTCCGGTTCGATGAGCAGGAAGTCCGCGTCCTTGCCGACGTCGAAGTTGCCGAAGCGGGCTTCCATGTCAAGGGCGCGGGCGCCGGCCAGCGTGCCGGTGAAGAGCAGGGCCGCCGGGTCGATCGACAGCCCGGCGTCGCCGGGCTCGGACAGGTGCACCTTGAAGCAGTCGTTGAGCACCCGGGAGACCAGCCATTCGTCGCCCGCGCCGATGTCGGAGCCGATCGCCACGTTCACCCCGAACCCCGTCGTGCGCAGCCACGGCATCGTGCCGGAGCCGAGGAATTGCTGCGAGGTCGGGCAGTGCGCGACGGAGGTGCCGGTTTCGGCGAGCCGGGCGAGTTCGGCATCCTCGCAGTGCACGGCGTGGGCCAGGATGCTCCGGCGACCGAGCAGGCTCGACCCGCCGCGCACCGAACCGGGCAGGAACCGGCCGTCGTAGGTGTCGAGGTAATTATCGACCCGGTAGATCGCCTTGACCGCGTCGATCTCGCCGGTGCCCGGCCGGTTGTTCTCATTCAGGTGGCTGTGGAAGTACACGCCCCGGCCGCGCACGTGGTCGTAGAGCTCGCCGAGCCCGGCGAGCGTGGTCGGCGTGACGGACAGGCTGAACCGGGGAACGACCGCCACCTGCAGCAACGCCGTGGCCGGGTCGCCGGTGTCGACCGCATGCCAGCGGTCGATCTCCGCCGTGACGAGGTCCAGTGCCTCGGCCTCGCCGGTCAGCAACGCCCGCGACGACTCGGAGCCGATGGTCTGGATGCCGCGGCCGCTGACCAGGCGCAGGCCGGCCCGCTCCGACTCGGCGAACAGGGCATCCTGGGCGTCTGGGAACGCCGACCCGAAGACCAGGGCGCTCGTGGTGCCCGCCGCGATCCGCCGGCGGGTGAAATCCTGTGCGATCCGGGCGCCGAACTCCGGGTCGGCCAGCCGGGACTCGGCCGGGAAGACGCAGTTGTCCAGCCACTCCAGCAGCTGCCCGCCGCCGTAGGCATCCGTGGAATACGTCTGTGGGAAATGCAGGTGGGTGTCGACGAATCCGGGCAGGATGAACCCGCCCCGGTTATCGGTGACCGGGACGCCGGCGAACTCCCGGGGGAGCAGGTCGAAGTCGCCGACCCAGGCGACCTGGCCCTCCCTCGTGACGAGGGCGCCGCCGGGCAGCGAGACGAGATGGCGCCTCGCCTCCGAAACGGTGGGCGAGCCGGCAATGTGAAAGACGTGACCGCGATAGACGTGAGCGGCTCCGTGAATCGAGGTCATGCTTCTGTCTAGCATCCCCGGGTGGAAGAAGGCGGCGGGGGAGGGAAAGCCGGAGGCAGGGCAGCCGCGGATGCCGGGCGTCACATCCGCGTCGAAGCACCGATTCTTTGCAAACGTTTGCAGACCGCTGAGTTGCCCCCGGGCATCGATTTGGCGCTCCAACGAGGGTGTTTTCCCTCGATTCGGTCGAAATGGACCGATCCCCAACAAAACCCGTGTAAACGCTTGCAGGATTGGCGCGGTGCGGAGTAGCGTCTGACCTGTTGTCCTTTGCGCCGCTCGGCGCCGAACGGGGAGAGTCAATGCTGACCAATCGCACCGCTGCGCGCCGAATCCTGGCCACGATCGGTTCCGGGGCGATCATCGTCTCCGGCCTCGTCTTCGCTCCGATCGCCGCGGTGGCGGCCGCTCCGACCGTAGCCCTGGTCGGGAGCCTCCAGAGCGAACTCGGCTGCGCCGAGGACTGGCAACCGGGTTGCGCGGCCACCGGGCTCGCCCCGACCGGCACCGACGGTGTCTGGGCGGCCGAGTTCACCCTCCCCGCGGGCAGTTACGACTACAAGGTCGCTTTGAACGGCACCTGGGATGTCGCCTACGGACTCGACGGCGGCGCGGACAACATCCCGTTGACCATCGCGGGCGAGAGCACCCTGCGGTTCACCTTCGACCTCGCCAAGAAACGGGTCGGTCTCGACGCTCTCTCCCTCGCCGGTCCGTACTCCGGAGCGGATGCCCCGCTCGCGGCCGCCCCCATCCGCGAACCCGGCAGCGACGAGCAGTTCTACTTCGTGATGACCGACCGGTTCAAAGACGGCGACCCGACCAACGACACCGCCGGTCTCGGCGCCGATCCGCTCGTCTCGGGCTTCGACCCCACCAACAAGGGCTTCTACAACGGCGGCGACATTGCGGGGCTCCGCTCCTCCCTCGACTACATCCAGGGACTGGGCACCACGGCGCTCTGGCTCACCCCGTCGTTCATGAACAACCCGGTGCAGGGCTCCGGAGTGAACGCCTCGGCCGGGTACCACGGCTACTGGATCACCGACTTCACCCGGATCGATCCACACCTGGGAACGAACGCCGACCTCGAGGCCCTCATCGCCGACGCCCACGCCCGCGGCATCAAGGTCTTCTTCGACATCATCACCAACCACACCGCAGACCTGATCGATAACGCCCAGAAGAAGTACAGCTACATCGACAAGGCCACCTCCCCGTACAGGACCGCCGCCGGCGTCGCCTTCGATCCGTCCGACTACGCCGGCAAGGCCGACTTCCCCGTGCTGGACACGACCTCGTTCCCCTACACGCCGACGCTCAGTGCCGAGAACGCGCACCGCAAGGTCCCGGCCTGGCTGAACGACCCGACGCTGTACCACAACCGCGGGAACTCGACCTTTGAGGGCGAGAGCGCGCTCGACGGTGACTTCTCCGGCCTCGACGACCTGATGACGGAGAACCCGGCCGTCGTCAACGGCTTCATCGACATCTACAAAACCTGGGTCGACCTCGGCATCGACGGTTTCCGCATCGACACCGTCAAGCATGTCAACCTCGAGTTCTGGCAGACCTGGTCCACCGCTGTACGCGACTACGCACGTTCCAAGGGCAAGCCCGACTTCTTCATGTTCGGCGAGGTGTACGACGCGGATGCCGCCAAGACCTCTCCCTACGTGCGGGGGACCGACCTCAGCTCGGTCCTCGATTTCGGCTTCCAGTCGCAGGCCACGAGCTTTGCGGCCGGTAACTCGGCCAAGGGTCTCAGCCAGCTGTTCGCGGGCGACGACCGGTACACGACCCCCCACTCCAACGCCTACGCCCTGCCGACCTTCCTCGGCAACCACGACATGGGCCGGATCGGCTCGTTCCTGAAAAGCACCGACTCCCCGGTACAGCGAGACAAACTCGCCCACGAACTCATGTTCCTGACCCGAGGCCAGCCCGTCGTCTACTACGGCGACGAGCAGGGCTTCGCCGGCGCCGGTGGTGACAAGGACGCCCGCCAGTCCCTGTTCGCCAGCAAGGTCACCGACTACACGAACCAGCCGCTGATCACGGGGGAGACGGCCGGGTCGGTCGACCGCTTCGGCACCGCTGCCCCGCTGTACACCCACATCAGCGCCCTCTCCAAGCTTCGGAAGGACCACCCGGCGCTGGCCACCGGCGCGCAGATCGAGCGTTACACCGACACCGGAGCCGGCATCTACGCCTTCAGCCGGGTCGACCGCACCGAAAAGATTGAGCACCTCGTCGCCGTCAACAACTCGGCTGCCGCCAGAACGGTCACGGTGCCGACCCTCACCGACAACGCGGCCTTCTCCGTGCTCTACGGAGCCGGCACCCCCGTCACCGCCACCGCCACAGGTGAGCTCTCGGTGACCGTTCCCGCGCTCGGTTCGGTCGTGCTCGTCGCCGATCGCCCGGTCACGGCGCCGAGCATGGCCGCCGCGATCACGGTCGCCGTCCCGAAGGCCGGCGCCGGCGTATCCGGAGTCTCACCGGTCGCCGCCACGGTCGACGAGAGCACCTGGGCCGAGACCGGCTTCGCCTGGCGCGTGGTCGGCTCCCCGGCCTGGACCGCCCTGGGCACCGCCGAGGACACCAGCCCGCGAGTCTTCCACGACACCGCCGGACTCGCGAAGGGCACCCTGGTCGAATATCGCGCGGTGACCACGGATGCCGCCGGCAACCATGCAGCCGCGTCCACCTTCGTGTCGGTGGGCAACACCGTCACCCTCGCGGACACCGGCACGCCGCCGCCCGCCGTCGACATGGTCACCGTCGCCGGCAGCGTCGACTCGGAGATCGGCTGTGCGGGCGACTGGCAGCCCGGCTGCGAGGCCGCGAAGCTCACCAAGCGCGCCGACGGCATCTACGCCGGCACCTTCGACCTGCCGGCCGGCGCATACGAATACAAGATTGCGATCAACGGTTCCTGGGACATCAACTACGGTGCCGGCGGCGTGCCGAACGGCGCGAACGTGGCCTTCACCGCCCCGGGTGGACCGGTGACCTTCTACTTCGACCCGCGCAACAACTTCTTCCAAAACACGGCGCAGGGTCCGATCGTCGCCCTGGCCGGGTCCTTCCAGGAGGAGGCAGGGTGCCCCGGCGACTGGAAACCCGACTGCCTCGCCACCTGGCTGCAGGACATCCACGGTGACGGCATCCTCACCTGGAGCACGAGCACCCTGCCCACCGGCAGCTATGAGGGCAAGGTGGCGCACAATCTTGGCTGGGCCGAGAACTACGGCGCGAACGGCGTACCGAACGGCGCCAACATCGGCTTCAGCGTAACCGAGGGCAAGCAAACCACGTTCAGCTACAACCTGGCCAGCCACGTGCTCACCGTCCTGGCCACCGACCCGCCGCTCGCCGGCACCGGTCAGCAGCGCGCCCACTGGCTGAGCGAGAAGACGCTGGCCTGGCCACGCGACCTGCTGCCGGTGAACGCTGATCCGGCCGACCTGGTCTACGCCATCCACACCTCGCCGGACGCGACCCTGACGCTCGCAGACGGCGCCGTGACCGGCGGCGCCACTGTGAAGCTGGCCTACGACAAAGCGGGCCTGACCGACGCGCAGAAGAAGGCGTTCCCCGCGCTGGCGAACTCCGTCGTGCTGCGCCCGGTCGGCACGGACCGCGCCGAAATCGAGCGGCTGCTCACCACGCAGCTGCAGGTCAGCCAGGCCGGCGCCGACGGCGCGCTGAGTGCGCTCACCGGGGTGCGACTGCCCGGCGTGCTCGACGACCTCTACGCGGATGCCGCCGTCTCCCGGCCGCTCGGCGTCACCTGGTCGAAGAAGCGGCCGACCGTTGCGGTCTGGGCGCCGACCGCCCAGAAGGTTGACCTGCTCGCCTGGACCGCCGGCGACGCCGCCGAACCCGAGCGGGTCGCCCTGAAACGCCAGGCCGACGGCACCTGGACGGCGACCGGCGCGAAAGGCTGGGCCGACGCCTCCTTCGTCTTCGAGGTGACGGTGTTCGCGCCGACCACGGGCAAGATCGAGGTGAATCAGGTTACCGACCCGTACTCGGTGGCCCTGACGACCAACTCGACCCGCTCGGTGTTCGTCGATCTGTCAAACCGGGACTACCGGCCGAAGAAATGGGAACGGGCCGAGTCGCCCACAATCGACAAACCCGTCGACCGGTCGATCTACGAACTGCACGTGCGTGACTTCTCGATCTCCGACCAGACCGTGCCGGAGCCGCTCCGCGGAACCTACGGCGCGTTCGGCGTGGACAGTGCGGGCACCCGGCACCTGAAGAAGCTGGCAGAGGCCGGCCTCAACACCGTGCACCTCCTGCCGACCTTCGACATCGCCACCATCGAGGAGGACCGGAGCAAGCAGGCCGTTCCGGCCTGCGATCTCAAATCCTTCGGACCGGCCTCGCCGGAGCAGCAGGCCTGTGTGCAGGCCACGGCCGACGCCGACGGCTTCAACTGGGGCTACGATCCGCTGCACTTCCAGGCGCCGGAGGGCTCCTACGCGGCCAACCCGCGCGGCGGGGCCAGAGTGGCGGAGTTCCGCAGCATGGTGGGTGCCTTGCACGACGACGGCCTCCAGGTCGTGCTCGACGAGGTGTACAACCACACCGCGGCGAGCGGCCAGACCGCCAAGTCCGTGCTCGACCAGGTCGTGCCCGGCTACTACCACCGGCTGAACCCGCTCGGCGCGGTCGAGACCTCGACCTGCTGCCAGAACGTGGCCACCGAGCACCGGCTGGCGGAACGGCTCATGGTCGACTCGGTCGTTCTCTGGGCCAAGGAGTACCGGGTCGACGGTTTCCGGTTCGACCTGATGGGTCACCACTCAAAGCAGAACCTGCTCGCCGTTCGCGCGGCCCTGAACCGGCTCACGCCCAAACAGGACGGGGTGAACGGAAAAGCAATCTACCTCTACGGTGAGGGCTGGAACTTCGGCGAGGTCGCGAACAACGCCCTGTTCGAACAGGCAAGCCAGGGCCAGCTCGGCGGAACGGGCATCGGCACGTTCAACGACCGGTTGCGCGATGCCGTGCACGGCGGCAGCCCCGTCGACGGCGGAACAGTGCAGCAGCAGGGCTTCGGCACCGGCCTCGGAACCGACCCGAACGGGGCGGCGATCAACGGCACCACTCCGCAGGCGCTTGCCAGGCTTGCCCAGGCGAGCGACCTCGTGCGCCTCGGGCTGGCGGCGAACCTGCGCTCCTACAGTTTCGTCACCTCCGACGGCACGGTGAAGCGCGGCGACGAACTCGACTACAACGGTTCCCCGGCCGGTTACGCCGACCAGCCCGATGAGGTGATCAACTACGTCGACGCACATGACAACGAGACGCTCTTCGACCTGCTCGCCCTCAAGATGCCGGCCAACTCTGCGATGACCGACCGGGTCCGGATGAACACCCTTTCCCTGGCCACCGCGACTCTCTCCCAGGCGCCGTCTCTCTGGCACGCCGGCACCGACCTGCTGCGTTCCAAGTCCCTCGATCGGGACAGCTACAACTCGGGCGACTGGTTCAACCGGATCGACTGGACCGGGCAGACGAACAACTTCGGGGTGGGTCTGCCGTCGGCTGCCGCGAACAAGGACAAGTGGGACATCCAGCGGCCCCTGCTGGCGAACCCGGCGCTCGTGCCGACCCCGGCCGACATCACGGCCGCGTCGGACCAGGCGCAGGACCTCCTCCGGCTCAAGCAGTCGACCGAGCTGTTCCGGCTCGGCGACGCGAAGCTGATCAAACAGAAGCTGTCGTTCCCGGCCGGCGGACCGACCCAGATCCCCGGGGTCATCGCGATGCACATCGACGACACCGTCGGCGCTGACCTGGACCCCAAGCTGGACGGCCTGCTGACGGTGTTCAACGCGAGCCCGAAGCCGCAGACCATCCGTCTGGCGGACCTGGCCGGCAAGACCTACAAGCTCAGCGCCATTCAGGCGAAGGGCGCGGATGCCGTGGTCAAGACCACGACCTGGGACAGGGTCACCGGCACGATCACCGTTCCCGCCCGCACCGTGGCCGTGCTGGTCGACGCCCAGCAGAAGCGAGGGAAGTAGCCGGGACCGGTGCCGGGCCCGGTGCCGGGGCCGGTGGTCGAGCTCGTCGAGACCGTGCCGGGCCCAGTGCCGGGGCCGGTGGTCGAGCTCGTCGAGGCCGTGCCGGGGTGATTGCGACGGGCTCAATCACCGCGGGCCGGGCTCAGTCACCGGTGGTCGAGCCTGTCGAGACCTGGCCGGGGTGCATCAGTCGCCAGATCCGGTCGCGGGACATCGGCAGCTCGTAGGGGCGGATGCCGATGGCGTCGCGCACCGCATTGGCCAGGGCAGGAGCGACCGGGTTGTAGGGCGACTCGCTCATCGACTTCGCCCCGAATGGGCCGAGCGCATCCGTCGTCTCGGCGAAGTACACCTCGGTCACGGGCAGGTCGGCGAGCAGGGGGATGTGGTAGCTGCGCAGCACGCCGGTGGTGACCGTGCCTGCCCCGTCGAGGATGACCTCCTCGAACAGCGACGAGCCGATCGCCTGGGCGACCCCGCCCTCGATCTGGCCTCGGCACTGCTCGGGGTTCATCACGACCCCGGCATCCGCGGCCTGGATCGACTGCAGGATGCGCACCTCGCCGGTCACGGTTGACACCGCCACGCGGAAGGCCTGCACGTTGAATGCGACCGAACGCCGCGCGCCGTCCTCCTCCGCTTCGGCGCTCACGGGTGCCGGTCCGGCAGAGCCGGTGCGGAGTTTCTCCGCCAGGTGCGTCGCCGCGCGCAGCACGGCCTTGCCGGCGACGACAATCCCGGCCGAACCGTATGCGCCCGTGTCGTAGCCGGAGGCGTCGGTGTCGGAGTTCAGGATGTCGATCAGGCCGGGGTCCGTGTTCAGCGCCGTCGCCGCGAGCTGAGCGTGCACGGTGGTCGTGCCGTTGCCGTACTCGGCGGTCCCGACCCGCACCGTGTACCGGCCGGTCGGTTCCAGGGTCACCGAGGCGTGCGCGAAGTGTCCGCGCGGCGGCATGGTGGCGATCATTGCGGTGGCCATCCCCTCGCCGACCTGCCACTCCGGGCCGTCGGGCGCCGCCACACCGCTGCCGCGCTCGAGCGCGGCCTGGGCCAGGTCGAGGCACTGGTCGAGGCCATAGCTGCCGAAGATCAGGTCCTCTCCCTCCACCCGGGTGACCACCAGCGGGTCGGCGGGGCCGACGCAGTTACGCCGGCGCAGGTCGAATGGGTTCATCCCCAGGTCGCGGGCGAGGTCGTCCATGGCCGACTCGATCCCGAAGATCACCTGGCCGAGGCCATAGCCGCGGAATGCGCCGGAGGGGAGGTTGTTCGTGTAGACGCTCTGGGCATCCACCCGCTTGTTCGCCACCCGGTAGAGGCTGACCGACTCCGAGGTGCCGTGGAACATCACCCCGGGGCCGTGGTTGCCGTAGGCGCCGGTGTCGGCGAGCACGCTGAGTTTCAGCGCGGTGAGCCGGCCGGCGTCGGTCGCGCCGAGCGTGACCTGCACCCGCATCGGATGGCGGGCCGGCGCCGCGGTCAACTCGTCGGTGCGGCTGAACTCGTACTGCACCGGACGCCCGGTCTGGAGCACCGCGAGGGTGACGACGTCCTCGGTGAGGATCTCCTGCTTGCCGCCGAACCCGCCGCCGACCCGCGCGGTGAACACCCGCACACCGGCCGGGTCCAGGTCGAACAGGCGGCAGATCTCCCGGTGCACCAGGAACGGCACCTGGGAGCTCGTGCGCAGCACCAGGCGGTCGTCCTCGAGCCAGCCGATCGTGGCGTGGGTCTCCAGATGGGTGTGCGCCACCCGCTGGGTCTGCCAGCTGCCGGTGACCAGCCGGGTTGCCTCGACCAGGCCTGCCCCGATGTCACCGTACTCACCGTGCAGTTCGGCGACGAGGTTGCGCCCCGGGTCGGCCAGGCGGCTCTCGGCGGCGTTCTTGTCCCCGTGCACGAGGGCGGCGCCGGGCAGTAGAGCCTCGGCCGGGTCGAAGACCGCGGGCAGCAGCTCGTAGTCGACGGCGATCAGCCGGCAGGCCGCCTCGGCGATCGCCACGGTGTCGGCGACGACCGCCGCGACCCGCTGGCCGCGGAACCGCAGCACCCGGTCGAAGACGAGACTGTCGTCCGGGTCGTCGAGCCGGTCCTGGTGCCGGGCAGTGGAATAGAGGGTGCTGGGGGAGTCGGCATGGCTGAGCACGGCGTGCACGCCCGGCAGGGCGGCGGCCGCGCGGGCGTCGATCGAACGGATGCGGGCGTGGGCGTGCGGGCTCCGCAGCACGCTCAGGTGGGTGAGGCCCGGCACGGAGACGTCGAGCGTGTACGGTTCCTGCCCGCTCACGATCCGCTCGCTCGCCGGTGCGCGCAGCGACGTGCCGACCCTGCCGGTGCGGATCACCGGGCCCAGGGTCGAGGCGCGGGAATCGACGGCGGCGTCGACGGGGGAATGGCCGGGGGCGGCATCGGGGATGCACTCCGGGCCGGACCCGTCCGCCGGCGTGTGGGTGCCGCGGATGGCGTCCGCGATCGACCGGTAACCGGTGCAACGGCACAGGTTGCCCTTGAGCAGGCGCGGCAGGTCGTCGTTGTCGTGCTCGGTCAGGGTGGAGGCGGTGACGACCATGCCCGGGGTGCAGAAGCCGCACTGGAAACCGGCGGCGTCCACGAATCGCTGCTGCACCGGCGCGAGGCTGCCCGGCAGGCCCAGGCCGGCCGCCGTCGTGACGCGTGTGTCCGCGGCGCGGAAGGCAGGGAAGACGCAGGAGTGCACGGGGGTTCCGTCGACGAGCACCGAGCAGGCGCCGCAGTCTCCCGTATCGCAGCCCTTCTTCACCTCGAAGTGCTCGTGCTCGCGAAGGAAGGAGCGCAGGCACTGTCCGGGGCCGGCCGGGGCGTCGACCGTCGAACCGTTCACGTCGAGCCTCATGCGCGCACCTCGTCGCGCGCGTCTTCCCAGGAGAAGCCCGGGTCGGCCTGGCCCTGTGCGAGTTCGGCCCGGATCTCCTCGGCCAGAACGCCGCTCACTGCGCGGCGCCAGTCGGCGGCGCCGTGGGCATCCGTGAACCAGGCGTCGATCGCGGCGATATCACGGCCGAGCGTGCCCGCCGAGGGTGCGGACTCGTAGCGGAGCTGCACCGGGTGCACGGTGCCCGCCGTGATGGTGAGCACGAAGACCCCGTCGGCGTCGGAGCGACCGATCAGCAGGGTGGCCGACCGGCCGAGCGCAGAGAGGGAGATCCGGCGGAAGGCCGTTCGGGAGTCCAGCGTCGTCGTCGGGAGGAAAATTGAGCGCAGCACGTCACCGGGCTCCAGCAGGTTGGTCTGGTTCCCCGTCACGAATTCCGCCGCGGGCAGGCGTTCGTCGCTGCCGTCCTGTCGCCAGAGGAGGACCTCGCCGTCGAGGGCCGCGGCCAGGGCCGTCATCGGACCGGCCGGGAGTGACGCGCACAGGTTCCCGCCGACCGTGGCGACGTTCCAGATCTTGAACGAGCCGTAGAGAGCGGCGGAGCACTGGAAGAAGAGCGGATGCGCGACCCGGCCGATCGCTTCCGGCAGACGGGACAGTTCGGCAACGGTGCAGGTGGCGGCGATCTCGAGGCCGTCGGCGGTGATCGTCAGCGGCTCCCAGCCGAGGGTCTGCAGGTCGACGAGCCCGGTCAGGTGGGTCTGCGGCTCGCCGAACAGGTCGCTGCCGCCGGCCAGCGGCACCACCGTCGGCCCGAGCGCGGCAAGGTCGTCGCGGCTGCGGGCGGTGGTGAGAGTCAGAACGGTGTTCAGGTCCATAGCGTCTCCCCAATTACCTAAGTTGCTAAGTTTCTGAGATAAAACCTAGCTGGCGTGGCACGGGGCCGCGTACCCCACGGGCATCCTCACGGTCTCTTCACACCAAATGCGCCGTTGGCGCCTGCCGTCTGCACACGATAGCGCGAAATCGGGAGAGTCAGGCGGAGTGGTCGACGCCGTGCAACTGGTCCAGGATGTGGTCGAGCACGTCGCCGAGCAGGGCGAGCCCGTCGCGTACCCCGCCGCTCGAGCCGGGCAGGTTGACGATCACCGTGCGGCCGCGGGCGATGCCGGCCCGGCCGCGCGAGAGTATCGCCAGGGGGGTCGAGGCGGCACCCCGTCGGCGCAACTCCTCCATCAGGCCGGGCAGTTCCAGCTCGAGCAGCGGCGCGGTCTGCTCCGGGGTGTGGTCGTGCGGGCTCACCCCGGTGCCGCCCGTGGTGATCACCAGGTCGTAGCCCGCATCGACGGCGGCCCGCAGGGCGGCCCCGACCGGGTCGCCGTCCGGCACCACGTGGCGGCCGAGCACGGTCCAGCCGCGGTCGATCAGCCAGGCATCGATGACGGGCCCGGTGCGGTCGGGGTAGATTCCCGCCGCGGCACGCGTCGACGCGACGATGACCTGGGCGGTGCGCTCCGGGCGCGGGGCGCTGATCGGGGCTGTCGCGGATGCGTTCACGCCTCCATCCTGCCCCACCGGCCGGAATCAGCGCGGTACGGCTGGGTTAAACCGCAAATACGGTAATAGAATGCGTTCCATGTCGCAGATACGGATCAAAGAGGCCGCCGGGTACCTCGGGGTGAGTGACGACACCGTTCGCCGCTGGATCGACAACGGCACCCTGGCCGCGTCCACTGACGAGTCGGGGCGCATGGTCGTCGACGGCCTCGACCTGGCCAGGCTGGTCCGGGAGAATGCGCTGGCGCCTGCCGACCCGTCCGACACCGCCAGCTCGGCGCGCAATCGTTTCATCGGCCTGGTCACCAGCGTGCTCAGCGACCCGGTGATGTCCCAGGTGGAACTGCAGTGCGGCCCGCACCGGGTGGTCTCGCTGATGAGCACGGAGGCCGTGCGCGAGCTTGGCCTCGTGCCGGGCTCCGTCGCCGTCGCCGTGGTCAAGGCCACCAACGTCATCGTCGAAACGTCGAGGGGGCACCAGTGAACCGGCGCCGTCGTGTGCCGGCCATGTTCGTGCTGGTCCTGGCCGCCGGGCTCACCGCGGGCTGCGCCGGCCAGGCCGGTACCTCGGCCGGGCCCGATCCTGCCACGGCCTCCGCCGACACCGCCGTTCCGGCCGCTCCCCAGACACTCACCGTGTTCGCCGCGGCCTCCCTGACCGGCACCTTCAGGGCACTGGCCGACCGGTTCGAGGCCGCGCACCCCGGGGTCACGGTCACCCTCAACTTCGCCGGTTCGGCCGACCTCGTCACCCAGATCACCGAGGGTGCTCCCGCGGATGTCTTCGCGGCCGCAGACACGAAGAACATGGCGAGGCTGAGGGACGCCGGCCTCGTGGCCGGAGATCCGTCCGTCTTCGCGACCAACACGCTCGAGATCGCGGTCCCGCCCGGCAACCCGGCCGGCATCTCCTCCTTCGCCGACCTGGCCCGCCCGGGTGTCGCCGTGGTGACCTGCGCGCCCCAGGTGCCGTGCGGCGCCGCGGCGGCGAAGATCCAGGCGGACATCGGTGTCACCCTCAGCCCGGTCAGCGAGGAGAACGCCGTCACCGACGTGCTCGGCAAGGTTTCGTCGGGCGAAGCGGATGCCGGGCTCGTCTACGTCACCGACGTCGCCGCGGCAGGCACGTCCGTCCGGGGGATCCCGTTCCCCGAGTCGGATCGCGCCGTGAACAGCTACCCGATCGGGGTCGTGGCCGGCAGCCCGCACGCGAGGCTCGGGGCATCCTTCGCCCGTTTCGTCACCGGCGCGGCCGGCCAGAAGGTTCTCGCGGCGGCCGGTTTTGGCGCTCCCTGAGCGGATGGGGCACCCTCCGACCGGCGGACCCGCACCGGCCGGACCGGTCGCGCTCGGCGCGCCGCGCTGGATCCTCGCCATCGCCGTCGTCGGCGCACTCGTCATCGTGCTACCGATCGCCGGCATGACCTCGCGGGTGGACTGGACCCATTTCGGCAGCCTGGTCACCTCGCAGTCCGCGGTCACCGCGCTGCTGCTGAGCCTCCACACCGCGGCCGCGAGTACCGTGCTCTGCCTGCTCCTCGGGGTGCCGATGGCCCTGGTGCTGGCCCGCAGCCGATTCCCCGGGCAGCGTCTGGTCCGAGCCGTCGTGCTCCTGCCCCTCGTGTTGCCGCCGGTCGTGGGCGGCATCGCCCTGTTGTCGACCTTCGGCCGCCGCGGGCTGCTCGGCCAGACCTTCGAGGTCCTCGGCGTGCAGATCGCATTCTCGACCACCGCCGTCGTCCTCGCCCAGACCTTCGTCGCGCTGCCGTTCCTCGTGCTCAGCGTCGAGGCCACCCTGCGGGCCTCCGGCGCCCGCTACGAGGCCGTCGCCGCCACCCTCGGCGCCACCCCCAGCGTCGTGTTCTGGCGGGTGACGCTTCCGCTCGTGTTGCCCGGCCTCGTCTCGGGGGCCGTGCTCGCGTTCGCGCGCGCCCTCGGCGAATTCGGGGCGACGCTCACCTTCGCCGGGAGCCTCGAGGGAGTCACCCGCACCCTGCCGCTGGAGATCTACCTGCAGCGGGAGACCGACCCGGATGCCGCGGTCGCGCTCGCGCTGGTGCTGGTGGCCGTGGCAGTGGTGGTCATGGTCACGACGCACCGGCCGAGGGCCTTCGCGTGACGCTCGAACTGGCGGCCGTGATCGCGCGGCGCGGACTCGACCTGTTGCTCGGGGTGCTGTCGTGACGTTCACGCTGGCGGCGGTGGTCGCCCGGCGCGGGCTGGACGTGTCGTTCACCGTGGCGCCGGGGGAGACCGTTGCCCTGCTGGGCTCCAACGGGGCCGGAAAGTCCACTGTGGTCGAGATCAGCGCGGGTCTGCTCCGCCCAGACTCAGGCCGGGCCAGCCTGGACGATCGGGTGCTGTTCGACCTGGGCGCGGGGCGGCCCGGGGTCTGGTTGCCGCCGCACGCCCGCGGCACCGCGCTGCTGGCCCAGGAGCCGCTTCTGTTCCCGCACCTCTCGGTGCGGGACAACGTGGCGTTCGGCCCGCGCAGTGCGGGGGAGTCCCGGGCCAGGTCGCGGGAGACAGCCGACGAATGGCTGGCCGCGGCCGAGGTCGCCGACCTGGCCGACCGCCGGCCGACCGCGCTGTCCGGCGGGCAGGCCCAGCGGGTGGCCGTGGCCAGGGCCCTCGCTGCGGATCCGCGCCTGCTGCTGCTCGACGAGCCGATGACCGCGCTCGATGTGGCCGCGGTGCCCGCCCAGCGCCGACTGCTGCACCGGGTACTCGCCGGCCGATCGGTCATCCTCGTCACCCACGACCCGCTCGACGCGCTGGCTCTGGCGAGCCGGGTGATCGTGCTCGAGCGGGGCCGGATCGTGGAGGAGGGTGCGACGCGCACGGTGTTCGCGCATCCGCAGACCGAGTTCACCCGTGCCCTCACCTTCGGGCTCGACCTCTCGGCCGGCCCCGCCGGTCCCGCAGGTCCCGCCCCAGCTCCCTGACCTTCCTCCCGTTTCCTCCCTCCCGTTTCCTCCCTCCCGTTTCCTCCCTCCCGTTTCCTCCCTCCCGTTTCCTCCCTCCCGTTTCCTCCTCTTTCGCCTCTGGCCCTGCCTCCCTGTGCCGAATTCAGGAGAAACGGATGCCCGTGACCGGGATTCCGTACAATTCCGGGGGCTGGCCCGCGGCATCCGGTCAGTTCTCCTGAATTGGCCACGGTGCGGTCGCGGGCCGTCACGCGGTGCGCTTTTCCCGGGCAAAGGAATACCCTTTAACAATGACCCTTTCTGCACCCTCGTCCACCCGCGCGACCGCTCGCCCGCTGACGGATGAGGAGGTGGCCCGGATCCGCAACGATTTCCCCATCCTGGAAACCCGGGTCAACGGGCACCCGCTGAACTACCTCGACTCCGGGGCCACCTCGCAGAACCCGGTCAGCGTGATGGAGGCGGAGCAGGAGTTCTACGAGCAACGGAACGCCGCCGTGCACCGCGGCGCGCACACCCTCGCCTTCGGCGCCACCGAGACCTTCGAGGCGGCCCGCGCCACGGTCGCCGCCTTCATCGGCGCTCGCACCGACGAGGTCGTCTGGACCTCGAACGCCACCGAGGCGATCAACCTGGTGGCCTACTCCCTCTCCAACGCGTCGCTCGGGCTCGGCGGTGAGGCCGCGAAGCGATTCCGGCTCGGCGCGGGTGACGAGATCGTCGTCACCGAGATGGAGCACCACGCCAACCTGATCCCGTGGCAGCAGCTCGCGCTGCGCACGGGCGCGACCCTGCGGTTCATCCCCGTGCAGGATGACGGCACACTCGACCTGGCCGCCGCGGGCACCGTGATCGGCGCACGCACCCGCCTGCTCGCCTTCACCCACGCCTCCAATGTCGTCGGCACGATCAACCCGGTCGCCGAGCTCGTCGCCCTGGCCCGCACGGTCGGCGCGCTGGTGCTGCTCGACGCCTGCCAGTCGGTGCCGCACCTGCCCGTCGACGTCGCCGCGCTCGACGTGGACTTCGCCGTCTTCTCCGGCCACAAGATGCTCGGCCCGACCGGAATCGGCGTGCTCTACGGCAAGACGGAGCTGCTGGCCGGCCTGCCGCCGTTCCTCACCGGCGGCTCGATGATCACGACCGTCGACATGCACACGGCCGAGTTCCTCGCCCCGCCGCAGCGGTTCGAGGCCGGCACCCAGCGTATCTCCCAGGCGATCGCCCTCGCCGCCGCGGTCGACTACCTGACCGAGACCGGAATGGAGCGCATCATGGCCCGGGAGGCGGAGCTCGGCAATCGCCTGCTCGTCGGGCTCGGCGACATCCCCGGCGTCCGCGTGCTCGGGCCGGGCCTCGGGGTGGAACGGATCGGCCTGGCCAGCTTCGACCTGGTCGGCGTGCACGCGCACGACGTGGGCCAGTACCTCGACGAGGCCGGCATCGCGGTGCGGGTCGGCCATCACTGCGCCCAGCCGTTGCACCGGCGCCTCGGCGTCACCGCGTCCACCCGCGCGAGCACCTACCTCTACACGACCACCGACGAGGTGGACCAGTTCCTGGCAACCCTGCGCGAGGTTGCGCCGTTCTTCGGAGTCCGTTCATGACCAGCACGGCCCTGCAGCAGCTCTACCAGCAGATCATCCTCGACCACGCGAAGTCCCGGCACGGCGCCTCGGCCGGGGAATTGCCGCCGCTGCCGATCGTGCCGGCGTCGGCCGTGCCTGCTTTCAACGAACTGCGGCTGGCCGAGTCCCACCAGGTCAACACCACCTGCGGCGACGACGTCACCGTGCGGGTCGGCGTGCGCGGCGCGGGTGACGACGCCGTGATCGAAGAATTCGCCTGGCGGGGCGACGGATGCTCCATCTCGATGGCCTCGGCATCCGTGCTGCACGACACCGTGCGCGGCGTGAGCGTCGGCCAGGCCAGGGCAATGCTCGACACCTACCGGGAGATGCTGCGCTCCCGTGGCACGATCGAACCGGACGAGGAGATCCTCGGCGACGCCGCCGCGTTCTCCGGGGTCTCCCGCTACCCGGCCAGGGTCAAGTGCGCCATGCTCGCCTGGGTGGCCTTCGAGGCCGCCGTTATGCCCGTGGCGGGGTAGCGAGACCCTCTCACGTGACCCGGGCTCGACGGGCTCGACCACCGACGGGCTCGACGGGCTCGACGGGCTCGACCACGGGTGGGCTCGACCGCGGGCGGGCGGATCGGGTGGGACACGGTCTGGTCACGGACCGCCCGCCGTGGTCCGTGGGGTCGGTCAGCGCCTGCGGTAATAGTCCCGCCAGATCAGCCGGTGCACCGGGATCCAGCGCGGGATGTCCCGGAGGCCGGGGATGAACGGCACCAGCGTCAGCAGCACGCTGAGCAGCAGCATGAGGAGCACGACGAGCAGGTCGGCGTTCGGCGCGGAGACGAACGGCTCCACCTGGTACCAGAACGAGAACAGCCACAGCCAGGACTGGCCCGGCGTGTTCCCGGTCTCGTTCATCATGCCCCACTGGTCCCCGGTGAGGTGCTGGGCCGTGGCCAGGTCGCCGAAGTACGCTCCGTCGCCGAGGAACAGTGTGCCGCGGGTGTAGTCGAAGTTGTAATACTTGTCCTTCGCCGCGAGCACACCATCGAGCGCTCCCTGCTTCGCCATGGTGAGCAGCGACTCGGTGAGTACCGGCACCGGTCCGTACGCGCCGGTCGCCACGTTGGCGGGGTCGTTGTCGGTGGCCTTGGTGAGGGCATCCGAGTAGGCGGTGGCCCAGTTGCTGCGCTGGGTGTCGCTCGCGCCCACCCAGTCGGCCAGCTCGGGCGGCGGCGAATTTAGTGTGGTGAGCGGGCCGATCACGAGATCGTTGGCCGTGTCGATCGGCAGCTGCACGCCGGAGAAACTCTGCAGGTCGAGCGGGCCGATGGTCTGGGTCGCATCAGGGGTTTTGTTGTACGGCGGCCCGTAGCCGGCGGTTTCGCTGGTGCCGCCGAGCTCGGCAGTGGCGGTGGCGACGAAGTCGGCCGGGGCGGCGTTCGCCCAGGACTTCAGGGTCACGCTGGGTTCGTCCGGCGAGCCGAAGACCGCCGAGAGCCCGAGGGTGAGGATGCCCATCACCACCAGGGCGACCGTGAGTTCCTTGAACAGGTCGTATTCGCGCACCGTGCCGCGCCAGGGCCGGCGCGCCAGACCGTCTTTGTCCGCGCGGGTCGCGCGCAGATGTGTGGTGCTCATCGCCCGGCCTCCCCGGAAGCATGCTGCGCGTCGGAGTCGTGCCGCGCTCCGGATTGGAGCTGGGCGTCGCTCTCGTCGGCCTCGAGCGGCGGGACGACGCCGTGCATCCGCACGAGCACGACGTGCAGGGCGACGACGGCGCCGACGGCCAGGGGCAACAGGATGATGTGGAACATGAAGATCTGGCCGAGGTTGGCCACGTTGAACCAGGCCCCGATCCCGGCGGCGTTCAGCGCATCCTTGCCCTCGAAGGCGATCCACTGCGAGTCGAAGTTCGTCTGCAGCAGGTAGCCGGTGAACGCGGTGACGATGGAGACGAGGAACGCGGCCATCCCGGTGATCCAGGTCAGTGTGCGCCCGCCGCGCCAGGCGGCCATCCAATACTTGCCCCAGAGGTGCACTACCGTGGTCATGAAGAATAGTTCGACGCTCCACAGGTGCACGCTGTTCACGAAGTGGCCGAGGTCGGACACGTGGTACCAGGCCGGGCCGTTGAGGCCGAGGATGGCGCCGGAGGCGAGGATGAAGACGAGGGAGACGATCGCTCCCATGCCGAACACGTAGATCCAGGATGCGACGTAGCTGGGCTGGTCCTCGGGGAGGAGCTTGTCGGCGGGGAGGCGCTTGAGCAGCCAGCCCCTGGCCTTGCCGGTCCAGGTGTGGTAGTCCGCTTCCTCGGGGGTCGAGCCGGTCGTGCCGTGTGTGCCGGTCGTGCCGGTCGTGCCGGTCGTGCCGGTCGTGCCGTGTGTGCCGTGTGCCGGTACCGACTCGCGGGGCGGGTTCTCGCGGAGGGTCATTTGCGTTTCCGTCCACTCGGGAACGGCAGGAACAGGGCCAGGACGAAGAACAGGATCATCACGAGGATGACGATGAGGTTGCCCAGTTGGATCTGGAACGAACCCCAGCCGAGGTAGATTCCCGGGCTGTCAAGACTTGCTAATATGCTGACGAAATCGTGCACGATCGGCTCCATTACCTGGAGGACCTCTGCCGGCAACAGTGTTCACCGGCACCTGGCCCTGTACCCACAACGGTATTCCCGTAGAGGGAATCGGCTGCCATTGTTGACCCGGATAAACTCTGAGACTATTCACAGGTAAACCAGGTGGGTGGTCGAGCTTGTGCACGGTGGTCCATCGAGCTGGTCGAGACCCGGCTCGCACGAACAACCTAGGCCGAACGGGCTCCCAGCTCGGCGCGGAGCGGCCAGTCCTGGCCGTCGAGGATGAGCTGGGCACAGCGGCCGGTGGTCGAGTTGACTACGATCGGCGCCATCAGGTTCACGGTGGTGCCGCTCTCGCCCGGGTTCGTCACCACGAGCACGAGGGCGTCGGCCGGGTCCGACAGCTCGAGCGAGCCGGCCTGGTCGTCGCTGATCACGGGGGAGTAGTCGGGCAAGTAGACCGATGCATCCAGCACGAACAGGCGGGTGCGCTGGTCGGCGGCAGCCTGCAGTGTGAAGAGGCCGGCCGCGCCGGGGATCTCGATCAGGGCGAACTCGGTCAGCGGCGCGAGCCCGGGAGGCGGGGACACGAAGGTCAGGGTGGCGTTCATCGGGCCTGTTCTCACTCGGTTCGTCGTCGTCATCGGAGGAAGTCCATCAGCGTCGGCTGGAGCACCTTGGCGGTGACCGCGAGGGCCGACTGGTAGGTGACTTCCTGGAGCTTGAGGTCGAGGATCGCCTGGCCGAGGTCGACGTCCTCGATTGAGGACCGCTGGGCCTCGAGGGCGCCCTTCTGCTTCACGAGGGTCTCTCCGGCCTTCTGGATCTGGCCCTGGCGCACGCCGACGTCGGCTTGGGCGGTGAGCACGGTCTTCATCCGGGCATCAACCTCGGTGAGGAAGTGGCCGATGTTGCTCGGCGGTGTCGTGGCCGTGCCGCGCAGGGCGGTGCTGATCTGATCGATGAGCGCGAACACCGAGGTAGGCCCGTTGCCGAAGACGACGCCACCGTCGACGTCGACCTTGACGGTCGTGTCCGAGTCGATCCGGCGTGCGACAGTGGAGCCGGGCGCGCCGTTGAATGTCGCCTGCTGGGTGATCGGGTCCACGGTGAAGGCGACACCGGCATCCGAGTTGCCGGCGAAGACGGTGCGGCCGAGGTAAGACGAATTGGCCTGGCCGAGCAGGTCCTGCTTGAGGCCGTCGAGGCGCACGGCGATTGCTTCCTTCGCGGCCGGGGAGAGGGAGCCGTCGTTAGCACCCTGCACGGTGAGGTCGCGCACCTGGTTCAGGATGTCGGTGGTGTTGGCGAGGGCATCGTTGGCGGTGGTCAGCCAGCTGCTGCCGTTCTCGGCATTGCGGCTGTACTGGGCGACGGCGCGCTGGTCGGTGCGCACGGCCAGGGAGTCCGCGGCCTTGGCCGGGTCGTCCGAGGGTCGTTCGATGGCCTTGAGCGAGGATGCCCGTTCCTGCAGCTGGGCCATCCGGGCGAGGTTGGTCTGCAGGTTGCTCTGCGCCTGGCGCATCTGGGTCTGGGTGGTGACGCGGGAGATCATGGCTTACCTTCCTACCAGTCCGGTCCGGTTGATCAGGGTGTCGAGCATCTCGTCCACGGCCGTCATCACCCTCGCGGCGCCCTGGTAGGCGTGCTGGAACATCAGCAGGTTCACGTTCTCCTCGTCGAGGTCGACCGAGGCGTTCGAGAGTTGCGCGCCGACGGCGGCGGTCGAGGTGAGATCGGCGAGCGAGGCGTGCTGCAGTTCGGTGCGGGTGGTCACGGCGAAGCCGGTGACGAAGTTCGACCAGTCGGTCGAGGGGGACTGCACGTAGCTGACGGGCGGGCCGGCGGATGCGACGGCCTTGCCGGCGCCGAGCTGGGCGAGCGTGTCTGCGACGGAGCCGTCCTTGGCGCCGCTGCCCGGGGTGCCGGTGGCGATACCGGCGGCGGTCGTGGGCACAACGGTGAGGCTGGCGGCGGCGCGTGTCGGGTCGTAGGCGAAGAAGTCGAGGCCTGCTGCCGTGGTCGGGTTTGTCGAGACCGATCCGGTCCGGTGGATGGCGTTGACCTTGTCGGCGAGGTTCCTGGCGAAGGTGTTGTACGACTCGGCGGCCTCGGCCAGTGCGCCTCCGGTGCCCGTTCCGGCGCCCGAGGTCACAGCCGGGGCGAGCAGGGAGATCGCGCCGGCGAGTTCTCCGCCGTCGACCCCGACGGGAGTGCCGGGGTGCGCCGCCCATTCGACGTGCGGGGCCGACCCGGCTTCGATCATCGTCCGCGCGCCGATCGCGACGAGTTTTTGTGCCGAATCGCCGCTGACCAGGGCGTTGCCGCCGACCAGCACGTCGACGGTGCCGTCTCCCCGGTCGACCACGGTGCCGCCGGTGAGGGCGGCGAGGGTCGTGGTGAGGGAATTGCGCTTGTCGAGGAGCTCGTTGGCGCCGCCGCCGGCCGTCTGGGCATCCCGGATCTGCACGTTGAGCGCGGCGACCTGGGTTGCAGCGCTGTTGATCTCGGTGACCATGCCGTCGACGCTGTTGCGGGTGGTCGACCACTGGTTGGCCACGGCCTGGTAGCCCTGGCCGATCTGGGTGCTGAGCACTCCGGCCTGGCCGAGGAGCACGCCGGCGGGCGCGTTCTCGCCGGGGGCGTTGGCCACGTCGTGCCAGCCGGCCCAGAACTCGTCCAGCTGGGCGGAGAGTCCGTTCTTGCCGGGTTCGTTCATCGACCCCTCGACCGCGGTCAGCGCGTTGGAACGCACCGCGGAGTAGCCTGCGACGGCGGCGGAGGAGCGCACCCGGGCATCCAGCTGGGCGCTGCCGAGGCGGGCGACCCCGTCGACGGTGACGCCCTGGCCGGCCTGCACGCCGGCGCTCATCGGGCCGACGCGGCTGATCGCATCGACGGAAGACGTGGTGATGCGCTGCCGGGTGTAGCCCTGCGTGTTGGCGTTGGCGATGTTCTGGCCGACGACCTCGAGGCCCTTGCGGGCGGCGATCAGGCCGGTGTACGCGGTGTTCAGCCCACCGAAGGTGCTCATCGGGGCATCCTCACAGAATCTGGTCGAAGAGTCGGGAGGCGGCGGTGCGCACGTCGGACGTGCCCCGGGAATCGTAGGTGTTCGAGGTGGTGCGCACGTCGGCGAGCGTTTCCTGGCTGGAGCGCGCGGCGGCTCGGAGCAGTTGCTCGTTGGCGTCGCGAAGTTCCCTGATCTGGGTGGTCAGCTCGCCGAGGGCCTTGAGGTGGGAGCCCATGATCTCGGTCCAGGGCCCGTCCGGGGCGTGGGCGGCGAGTTCGCGCAGGGTGGCGTCCTCAGCGGTTCCCCATTCGGCGGCCACGGCGGACACCTCGATCGAGCGGGCCAGGCCGGCTTCGCGCACGTGCCCGAGAACCTGCTCGACCTCGCGGGTGCCCTGCTGGAGCCAGCGGGTCTTGCCATTGGTGAGCAGGAGTTGTTCCTCGTCGAGCTTGAAGATCAGCAGTTCGAGGAGTTCCCGTTCGCGCCATAGCAACGCTGACAATTCATTGGCGCCCACGTGTCCTCCACCTGCCTCTCGATTATCTGCCGGGTAACTCGCTCGAACGCGTGGACTCCGGCCTCTGAGAGGCACTATCGGCCAGGTGGCACCCACGGTTAGCGATGAACTGCACACAGACTGCCAGCCGGGCGCCGCCCGTGTCCACTAAAGAGAGGACAAAATCCGCGGACCAGACCGGCGGCTGTGCCCCATTATGGGGTGATTCGCCCCGGACTGGGGGTCCCTTTCCCCATTGTGGGGGGTGCCGTTCCGATTCTGCGGCGAGCCGCCCCAATACGTTTTAACCAGTGGAAGAGTACTTCTCCCGCTGGGCCCCGAAATCCCGCACCACAGTTCGTCACAGTCCCCGTGCTTACCCGGCAAAACGCGCTCGACCTGGCCCGCCAGTGTCGATCGGCACCACATCCGCACCAAGCACCAGGGAGCTCCACTGTGAACCAGGCAGACCGCAATCAGCTGGTGATTGAGAACCTCCCACTCGTCGGCTACCTCGTCTCCGAGACCTGGGCCAAGGCGCGCCACCTCTCCCGCGACGACCTGGCCTCGGCCGGGGCCCTCGCCCTCATCACCTCAGCGGATGCCTTCAACGCCGAACTGGGCGTTCCCTTCGGCGCCTTCGCCCGTCGTCGCATCATCGGCGCGTTCGCCGACGAGATGCGCTCCAACGACTGGGCCACCCGGATGGCCCGCCGCCGGATCAAGGAGACCCGCGCCGTTCAGGAGACCCTTGCCGCCGCTCTCGGCCGCGACGCCTCGGTCGACGAGGTCGCCGCAGCCCTCGGCGTCGACCGCGAGACCGCCGTCGCCGGCCTGGCCGACTCCGAGCGCACTCTGTCCACCCTCGACGACGCCACGGCCGAGTTCCTGGTCTCCGGCACCGAACTGCCCGAGGATTCCCTGCTCTTCGCCGAACGCCTGGCCTTCCTGCGCGCAGCGATCGACGCCCTGCCGGAGAAGATGCGCGAGATCATCCAGCAGGTCTACTTCGACGACCGCTCCGTCAAGGAGATCGCCGCCGAACTGGGGATCACCCACTCGGCCGTGTCCCAGCAGCGTGCGGAGGCCATCCGCTTGCTGCGCGATGGTATGGGCACCCACTACGCCGACGACGCCGAGGCCGAGTACGTGCCGGAGTCCCGCATTGCGCCGGCCCGCCGCAGCGCCTACCTGGCCCGCCTCGCCGACCAGTCCATGTTCGGCCTGGCCACCTCAGCCGGCGCGCTCTACGCGGCCGAGTCCGCTTAGCCCGAAAGTTTTCTCGCTGAACAGCTAACGCGATCCTGTCCGGGGCCGATAGCTCAAGGTGTCAACCCATGGATGGGTCGGCGCACCACCACCCACATCACGGAGGAACTCATCATGGGTATGCAGATCAACACCAACCTTGCGGCCAACAACACGTACCGCAACCTGGCCGCAACGCAGAACGACATGTCCAAGTCCCTGGAGAAGCTGTCCAGCGGCCTTCGCATCAACCGCGCAGCGGATGACGCAGCAGGCCTGGCCATCTCCGAGGGCCTCAAGTCGCAGGTCGGTGGCCTCACGGTCGCCAGCCGCAACGCCCAGGACGCCGTCTCGGTCATCCAGACCGCAGAAGGTTCCTTGAACGAGGTGCAGTCGATCCTGCAGCGCGTTCGTGACCTCGCCGTTCAGGCCGGTAACGACTCGAACAACGCCGAGTCACGCAAGGCGATCACCACCGAGGCGACCGCGCTCACCACCGAGCTCACCCGCATCAGCGCTGGCACGAACTTTAACGGCACCCAGTTGCTCGACGGTTCAAAGTCGTCACTGAGCTTCCAGGTCGGCGCGAACAGTGATGCCAGCAGCCAGATCACGGTGAACCTTGCCAGTGTGAAGACCGTTGCGAACGCTCTCAAGGGACTCGACGCAGGTGGCGCCGCACTCGTGGGTGCGAAGAACGACGTGGGCGTCACGGTCTCGACTGCAGCTGCCGGCACTGTCACCGTCAATCAGGCAAGTGGCAAGGGATTTGTTGCCAACTTCGCCCTCGGCGATTCTCAGGCGACCGTGCTCTCCAAGCTCCAGACTTCAGCTGGTTCGGACTTTACTGTAACTGCGAACGTCACAGCCGGCTTCGACATCGTGTCAAACGATTCTGCAGCCACCGGAGCGGTCACAGCGGCAGCCGGCGGTGGCGTTCTCGATGGTGTCAGCACCGGAACCGCTCCAGCCCCCGTCGCATTGGACTTCACGTCAGCAGCGTCTGCAGCAAAGTCCATTGCAGTCCTGGACAAGCAGATCGCGGCGGTCTCCACGGCTCGCGCCGACCTCGGTGCCAACCAGAACCGGTTCGAGAGCGTCATCAAGAACCTGGCCGTCTCCAAGGAGAACCTCACCGCTGCCGGCTCGCGAATCCGCGACACCGACATGGCCGAGGAAATGGTCAAGTACACCCGTTCCAGCATCCTCTCGCAGGCCGGTACCGCCATGCTCGCGCAGGCCAACCAGTCCGCTCAGGGCGTGCTGTCCCTCCTCCGCTAACCCGGCAATAGCAGCCTTTCGGGAAACCGCACTGTGAACTATGGCTGGTGGTGACCGAGAGATGAACTGGACCTCATCCCTCGGCCACCACCAGCCATTCACGTTTGCACCAGCAGCATCCGGCACGATCGCACACTCGTAAGAAGGGCACGGCATGAGCAACGCCATCGACGGACTCGTCTCGGGCCTCAACACCACCGACCTGATCAACTCCCTGATGAAGGTCGAGGCCGTTCCGCAGGGCCTGCTCAAGGCCAAGGTCACGACCTCCCAGAACCTCATTGCAGCACTCCAGGGGCTCAACTCCCAGATCTCGGCCCTGGGCGACCTCGCCGCGAAGGCCGCGAAGCCCGCCGGGCTCGACCTCTACTCGTCCTCCAGCAGCTCACCGAGCGTCACGACCTCCGTGTCTGCCGGGGCGGGCGCCGGGCAGCTCGACATTGTCGTCGGTGCTCTTGCCCGCAGCCAGATCGGCGTCTCAGCCGCGATGACCGCGTGGCCGGGCACCCCGGCCGTGCTCACGATCGTGTCGGGCGCGGTCAGCACCGAGATCTCGGCTGCGTCCTCGTCTCTCGACGACATTGTCACGGCCGTCAATGCATCCGGTGCCGGCGTAACGGCCACCAAGGTCGCCTCCGGGGTCGATGCCGGTGGGGTGCCGCAGTACCGGCTCCAGTTCAGCGGCAACGCCACCGGAGCAGCAAGCGCATTCACCGTCTATCAGGGCACCAAGGCAGAGGTCACGGCCGCTACCGCACCCAACCTGCTGACTGCGCCGGGAGCCGCTGTCATTCGCGCGGCCCAGGACGCCAGTGTCACCCTCTGGGCGGGCACTCCCGCCGCGCAGATTATCACCTCGTCCACCAACACCTTCTCGAATCTGCTGCCCGGCGTCGCGATCAGCGTGTCCGCGGTCTCGACCGACCCGGTCACCGTCAAGGTCGCCCGCGACGACGCGCAGATCGGTTCAATCGCGTCCGGCCTGGTCAGCTCGCTGAACGGTGTCTTCGCGCTCATCTCCACGAAGTCCGTGGTGACCAACAGCACCAACGCCGCGGGGGCTGCCGTGCTCTCGCCTGGGATCTTCACCGGGGACAGCACCGTGCGCGAGGCCAAGCAGAAGATTCTCACCGCGGCATCCGCGCCGATCAACGGTCACTCTCCGTCGGAGTACGGCATCAGCATCACCAAGACCGGAACGATGGAGTTCGACGCGGCCAAGTTCGCCATGGCCCTCGCCAAAGACCCGGCCACGGTGAAGGCCGCCGTCACCGAGATCGCCACTCGGGTCGCCGCCGCGGCGAAGGCGGTGTCCGACAAGTACGACGGTCAGATCACCGCGAAGATCACCGGCCAGCAGTCCACGGTAAAAGACCTGGGCACCCGGATCGAGGCCTGGGACCGCAGCCTGGCCACTCGCCGGGCGACCCTGCAAAGCACCTACACCGCACTGGAAACCCAGCTCAGCGCCATGAAGGCACAGTCATCGTGGCTGTCTTCCCAGGTCGCCGGGCTCAGCAGTTCAACCTCGAACGGATGATGATGGCAGTGATGAGCATGATGGGCGGAACCCAGGCCCGCCGGGCGCAGTTGAACCGCGAAGCCGTACTCTCGGCGACTCCGGTGCGCCTGCTGACGATGCTCTACGATCGTCTCCTCCTCGACCTGAACCGCGCGGAAGCCGCTCAGGTCGTCGAGAACTGGCAGGTCGCATCCGAGAACCTGATTCACGCGCAAGCGATCGTCTCCGAACTGTCCACGTCGCTGAACGTTGCGGCGTGGGAAGGCGGCGAGGGGCTCTTCGCGATCTACACCTACGTGTCGAACTCGCTGATGAGTGCGAACATCCACCGCGACGTCGACCGCACCCGCGAGAGCATCGCACTGCTCGAGCCGCTGCGCCAGACCTGGCACGAGGCTGCCGAGCTGGTTCCGGCCCAGACTATGTCCGCTCACCTCGGTGGGGAGCTCGGAATTGCCTAGGCAGTCGAGCAGCGCCGACGAGTGGCTCGAGGTGCTGAACCAGCTCGAGACGAGCCTCGGATCCGGCGCCCGCGACGCGGTGCTCGTCGCGCCGGGGGAGAAGCCCTACCCCGGTGTGCAATGGCTCGCTCCCGAGCACCTCGGCCAGATGCCCGCCGAGTTCGAGGCGCGCGCCCGCCGCCTGCTCGCCGGCCAGCTCGAACTCATCCGCGAGATCGAGGATGCCCGCCGCTCGGCCGGCGTGCACCTCGCCGCCGTGCGCAACATCCTCTCCACCCAGCACACCGAGCACGCGGTCTACCTCGACGTAGCCGGCTGACCCGCCCGCCCGCCCGCCGCCGCTCGCCGCTCGCCGCTTCGGTAGTCGAGCCCGTCGAGACCAGGACCCTCGCGGCGCACATCCGGGAAGCGGGCGCGCGGTAGGCGGTGCGCCCGGAGCCACACCACGTGCCACGAGCGCGGATCCCCGTGGTGGTCGAGCTCGTCGAGACCACGACGCTCGCGGCGCACCCTCGCGGCGCACATCCGGGAAGCGGGCGCGCGGTAGGCGGTGCGCCCGGAGCCACACCACGTGCCACGAGCGCGGCTCACCGCCGTCGAGCCGCCGGTGGTCGAGCCCTTCGAGACCAGGCCCCTCGTCTCGGGAGTTGAGCACCCCGGTGGTCGAGCCTGTCGAGACCAGGCTGCCCGGGCGCTTCGTCCTCGAT
Source organism: Cryobacterium algoritolerans (assembly GCF_004402785.1). Lineage (GTDB taxonomy): Bacteria > Actinomycetota > Actinomycetes > Actinomycetales > Microbacteriaceae > Cryobacterium > Cryobacterium algoritolerans. The sequence continues at coordinate 108 of NZ_SOFP01000041.1, read as the reverse complement.
CCCGCGGTGGTTTCGGCAGCCCGCGCCCGCGGTCGCGGCAGCGCCCAGCGGTTTCGGGCGCGGTGTGGGCGGGCGCGGGCTGGGCAGGCCCGCGCGGCCGTGGGATTG
>NZ_SOFP01000074.1 GCF_004402785.1 Cryobacterium algoritolerans | reverse complement strand
TCGGGGTCGAACGGTGCCGGGATTGCCGCTCCTGCCGGGGCGGCTGTTGACTGCGGATCCAAGGCTCCTGCCATGCCCCCAGTATACGCCGAATCGAACAGAGAGTCGATACTTTGTCACCATTGTTTCTGCATGATATCGGTACTGTGTTCGATCTTTGCCGGTGGTGAACCCTACCGAAATCACGGTGCGGGTCTCGACAAGCTCGACCACCGGGGCCGGGTCTCCGGGGGTCGACCACCGGGACCGGGTCTCCAGAGGCTCGAACACGGGGACGGGCTCGACCACCGGGGCGGCATCGCCGGGGCGCCGGTGACCCTGTACCCCGGAGGGGTGCCGGCGGATTGGTCTGCGCGCCCTGAGTAGAGTTGGGGTCATGCGTCGACTGGTTCGCCTCCTCCTGGCCGGTTCGCTGGTGCTCGTGGTTTCCCTCTGCGCACTCGTGCTGCTCGGGATCCCGGCCTCATCACCGGCCAGTGCCTCGGTGCCAGGGCTGAGCACCGCTCCACGACCCGCGCCCGCTACCCTCCGCTCCGGCACCGACGATTTCACCTTCGATTCGTGGCACTCCGATTTCCGGCTCGGCCTCACCGGGGACGGTCATTCCAGCCTCACCACGACCGAGACGATCGTCGCCCGGTTCCCGGACTTCGACCAGAACCACGGTATTCGTCGCGCCATCCCGACCCACTACGACGGCCACCCGACCGGGCTCAGCCTGGTCAGCGTCACCGATGGGAACGGCACGCCCCTGGCCTCGGAGAGCGAAACGACCAGCGACAACGGACCGGAGTTCCTCACCGTCACCATCGCGGCCGACGACTTCGTGCACGGCGCGCAGACCTACGTGATCACCTACCGCCAGATCGACGTCACGCTCGTTCCTGACAATGCGAATGACGAGGAGTTCTACTGGGAGGTCAATGGCACAGGCTGGAACCAGCCGTTCGGCGACGTCTCGGCGACGCTGACCGTGGCGGCCGGGCTCGTGCCCAGGCTCACCGGCCGGACGGACTGTTACCAGGGCGGCATCGACTCGTCCGCCGCCTGCGCGGGCCTGGCCGGTTCGGCCGACCGAAGTCAGGTCACGGTGACCGCCGGCACCCTCGACCGGCACCAGGGACTGGCCGTGGCGGTGGGGTTCGAACCGGGTACCTTCGTGCCCAGGGACTCCTCTTTCACGGCGAACCCGTTCCCGAGCATCGGCCTCGGTGCGGCGCTGATCGGCCTGCTCGGGGCGATCGCGGCCTCCGTGCAGCGGGCCACCCGCTGGCGGAACGCACCGGGCCGCCCCACCATCATCGCCGAGTACCTGCCGCCTGCGGGCGTCAACCTGCTCCAGGCCGGTGACGTGTTCGCGGCATCCGCCAGGGCCATGACCGCCCTGTTGCTCTCCTTCGCCGTGCGTGGGAACGTGCGGGTGCTCGAGGGTGAAGGCAGGAGACATTACCTGCTCGAACTCCGGCACGCCAACGGCCTCGACCCGATCGAGCACGCGGTGCTCGCGACGCTCTTCCCGGGTCTCGCCCCTGGCACGCTTCGCGACCTGAAGGCGAAGGACACGGGGCTCACGACCACGCTCCTGGCCGAACAACGGTCCAATCGCAAACGGATGCTCGCCGACGGCCTCCGCGAGCACAAGGGTGGTTCAACCCGCCGCCGGCTGCTGCTCACGGCCGTGGTCAGCGCGGTGATCGCGGTTGTCGCGAGCATCATCGGTCTGGTCGGCGAGATCGGCGGAGGCTGGCCGGTGCTGGTCCTCGTGCTGGGCATCCTTTTCGCCGTGGTGGTGATGGCCACGGCTGGAAACGTGCGACCGCTCACCGCGGCCGGCTCCGAGCTGCGCGACTACCTCAAGGGTGTGAAGCTCTACATCGGCGTGGCAGAGGCCGACCGGCTGCGGGTGCTGCAGAGCCCCGTCGGCGCCCTCCGGTCGCCCTATCGGCCCGACCCGGCAGAGGTGCTGGCCGACGCCGGGCCGGACGCGGCCGCCCTGCCCGCCGGCGGGGCGGACCCGAACCGTCCACTGCAGGTGCTTAAACTTTATGAGCAGCTGCTGCCCTTCGCCGTGCTGTTCGGACAGGAAAAGGAGTGGTCCGTCGTGCTCACCGACTACTATCTGCGAAGCGGTACCCAGCCCGACTGGTATGCCGGCAGTGCCGGCTTCAACGCGGGCTACTTCGCGGCGGGAATCAGTTCGTTCGCCAGCTCGACCTCGGCCGCGTGGTCGGGAACGGCGTCGAGTTCCTCCAGTTCCGGCGGGGGCGGCGCAGGTTCCGTCGGCGGGGGCGGCGGCGGCGGCGGGGGAGGTGGCGTCTGATGGGCACTCCGGTTGCACCGTCCTTCACCAGGTCCGCGCTCGCGCCCGGCCTGCTCGGCGCCATGGCGCTGCTGGGCGGACTCGCCCTCCTGGATTCGTCCGGCTACATCGTGATCCGCTACGCGGTCAGCATCCTGGCCCTGATCATCTGCGTCTTCGTCTGGCAGGCGCGGTCCTGGTGGTGGCTGCTCCCGCTCGGCCCGATCGCGGTGCTCTGGAACCCGGTCTTCCTGATCGCCCTGCACGGGCAGGGCTGGGTATCGGCCCAGTTCGCGGCCGCGCTGGTCTTCATCGTCGTCGGCGTGCTCACCAAGGTGCCGGTGCAGCGGACCGGTGGTGCGGGCGTAGACTGAGGCAGCGCCTTGAAAGCCCGGTCACCGTCTCCACCGTGCCGCTCCACGAAAAATGTGAGCAGCACACATATGGTTGACGCGGTGTTCGATTCAGGGTTCGGCGTATCGATCGCACCGGTGTCCACGGATGCCGCACCACGACGAGCGCGGTTTCGTCTGCCGTGCTGCTGTGAAGTTGGAGAAGAATGGCATACACCCGCCACCAGGCCACAGGTTCAAACAACCGTGCCGCGGCCGGAGGCCGCGCCAGGCAGCGGCCCCGTTCCCGCGACGACGACGCGCCCATCATCCCCATCCTCGCCCGCAAGGTGCGCGAGGTGGAGGCGAAGGCGCAGGCCGGCGGCAAGCTCGGCCCGACCAACCGCACCAAGTACCAGGTCATCGCCCTGCTCATGCGCGAGGAACGCGCCAGGGTGAAGAGCGACAAGGAACTCACCGACGCGAACCGGGCTGAGCTGCTCAAACGCCTCGACGGCATCGCCCAGATCCTCGCGAAGACGGCCGCCCGCGACACCAGCCTGATCACGCTGCTCGAACCCGACGCCGGAGTTTCCACCGTCGCGCAGCGGTTCCGCCGTGACTGGTTGCTCGAATCCGGGGCCGAGCTCAGCCCCGACGAGCTCATCATCACCCGCGAACCGGAGGCCAAGCCGGAGATCGCCGAGAACCAGGTCGTCCCGCAGTCGGTAAAGGCCCGGCAGCTGGCGAACCCGTTCCTCGCCCCCGACTTCAGCGCGGCCCAGGCCCGTCCCGTCGTTTCCGCCCGCCGGCTCGCGAACTGGGAGCTCATCGGCCCCCTGTTCAAGTCCTTCGAATACGGGTCAGGCGGGCAGGCTGCCAGCATGGACCTGCCTGAGGCACCCAGGGTCGACCGGCTGTCGCCTCCCGCGATGGAGCTGATGCGCCACCAGACCCGGTTCGTGGAGAGCGCCCGCCTCGGCCACCGCAGCTACCTGCTCGCCGACGAGCCGGGGCTCGGGAAGACAGCGCAGAGCCTGCTCGCGGCATCCGTCGCCGGTGCCTACCCGTTGCTGGCCATCGTGCCCAACGTCGTCAAGATGAACTGGGTTCGCGAGGTGGAAATGTGGACTCCGCACCGCCGGGCCACCGTCATCCACGGCGACGGCCAAACCCTCGACGCGTTCGCCGACGTCGTGATCGTCAACTACGACGTGCTCGACCGGCACCGCACCTGGCTCGGCACGCTCGGTTTCAAGGGCATGGTCGTCGACGAGGCCCATTTCATCAAGAACCTGCAATCGCAGCGCTCCAAGCATGTGCTGGCCCTGGCCGACCAGATCCGCCGCCGCACGCCGGGCGGCAACCCGCTTCTGATGGCGCTGACCGGAACGCCCCTGATCAACGACGTCGACGACTTCCGCGCGATCTGGCAGTTCCTCGGCTGGATCGACGGCGACAAGCCCACCCCGAAACTCATGCAGCGCCTCGAAGCGACCGGGCTGACCCCCGCCGATCCGGGCTTCTACGCCGAGGCGCGAGCCGCCGTGATCGACATGGGCATCGTGCGCCGCCGCAAGATCGACGTCGCCGCCGACCTGCCCGCCAAGCGGATCGCCGACCTCCCGGTCGAACTCGACGACGATCTGGGCCGCTCCATCCGCCAGGCCGAACGCGAACTCGCCGCCCGCCTGGTCACCCGCTACAACGGACTGGTCACCGCCCGGCACCCCGGCGAGAAGAACCCGGTGCTCACCGAGGAGCAGCGCGCGGCGTTCATCCGCGCCGTCGCCCACGCGGAACTCGAGGAATCGAAGGGCCAGACCACGGGGGAGAACGTCTTCACCATGGTGCGCAAGATCGGCCAGGCCAAGGCCGGCCTCGCCGCGGACTACACCGTGCAACTCGCGCACTCGGTGGGCAAGGTCGTGTTCTTCGCCAAGCACATCGACGTGATGGATGCCGCCGAAGACATCTTTGCCAGGCGCGGCCTGCGCTCCGTGTCGCTGCGCGGCGACCAGAGCGCCCTGGCGCGCCAGGGCGCGATCGACTCGTTCAACAACGACCCCGGCGTCGCTGTGGTGGTCTGTTCGCTCTCCGCGGCCGGCGTCGGCGTGAACCTGCAGGCTGCCTCCAACGTCGTGCTCGCCGAGCTCAGCTGGACCGCCGCCGAACAGACGCAGGCCATCGACCGGGTGCACCGGATCGGCCAGGACGAGCCGGTCACCGCGTGGCGGATCATCGCGGCACACACCATTGACGCTCGCATCGCCGAATTGATCGGCAGCAAGCAGGGTCTCGCGGCCCGCGCGCTCGACGGGGCTGAGGACGAGATCTCGTCCGCCGACTCCGTTCAGGCCAGCGCATTGATCTATCTGCTCACCCAGGCACTTGATGGGGAGTTGTAGGAGCGTCCCTCACCGGCGCTGATTTGAAACGGGCCCGTTCCGGGACCATCATTAGAAGGCGGTGAAGGCGCCGACATGGTTAATCGTGCATGAAGGAGCTGTTACAAATGAAAATTGGTATTCTCACCAGCGGTGGAGACTGCCCAGGACTGAACGCTGTTATTCGCGGCTCCGTCCTTAAAGGCGTTCGCGTTCTCGATGCCGAGTTCGTCGGCATTCGGAACGGCTGGAAAGGCCTGGTAGAAGGCGACTTTATGACCCTGGACCGGCACAGCGTGCGCGGTCTCTCTCGCCAGGGCGGTACGATCCTCGGCAGTTCCCGTACGAACCCGTTCGAGGGCGATCGCGGCGGCCCCGTTAACATCCAGAAGACCATGGACGCGGAGGGCATCGACGCGATCATCGCGATCGGCGGCGAGGGCACCCTCACCGCGGCGCGTCGGCTGACGGATGCCGGGATCAAGATCGTCGGCGTCCCCAAGACGATCGACAACGACCTCGAGGCGACCGACTATTCGTTCGGGTTCAACACGGCCGTCGAAATCGCCACCGAGGCCATCGACCGCCTCCGTACCACCGCCGACTCGCACGGCCGCTGCATGATCGTCGAGGTCATGGGCCGCCACGTGGGCTGGATCGCCCTGCACGCCGGCATGGCCGGTGGGGCCCACGCCATTCTCATCCCCGAGCAGCCGCAGACCATCGACCAGATCTGCGAGTGGGTGCTGCACGTGCGTGACCGCGGCCGCGCACCCGTGCTCGTCGTCTCAGAGGGTTTCAAGCTCGCCGGCATGGACGAGGCGCTCTCCACCAAGGGCCTCGACGCGTTCAACCGCCCTCGCCTCGGCGGCATCAGCGAAATGATCGCCCCCATGGTCGAGGAACGCACGGGCATCGAAACCCGCGCGACCGTGCTCGGCCACACCCAGCGCGGTGGCGCCCCGTCGGCCTACGACCGGGTGCTCGCGACCCGCCTCGGCATGGCGGCCGTCGACGCCGTTTACGCCGGCCAGTGGGGATCAATGGTCTCGCTCCGCGGCACCGACATCGAGATCGTCAGCATCGCCGACGCCACCATCGGCCTGAAGACCGTCCCGCAGGCCCGCTACGACGAGGCAGCGGTCCTCTTCGGCTAGACCGGTCCGGGGTTCGTCCCCGGGGGGTCGTGCCTCGCCCTTTCCGATCGTCGGGAGGGCCGAGCCGCGGCCCTTCAGCCCGTTAACGGGCCGGGCGAACGGGTGTCGGCCGGCCGCCTCGGAGGTTCAGGCCAGTTTGGCCTGAACCTGCGCGAGCGACGGGTTCGTCGCCGCCGACCCGTCGGGAAACAACACGGTCGGCACGGTGCGGTTGCCGCCGTTGAGGCTCATCACGAGCTCGGAGGTGCCGTCGACCTCTTCGACGTTCACCTCGGTGTAGCTGATCCCGACCCGGTCGAGCTGGGACTTCAGACGCGAGCAGTATCCGCACCAGGTCGTCGTGAACATGGTGATGGTTCCGGATGCGGGCACGAAGTTCATCCCCGAAGCCTAACAAGGTACGGCCCGACAGTGCACCGGCCCCGATGCGGCCCGCCGCCGGTACCATGGGGTTCATGGCTCTTCCCCAGGTGTGCGTCTGCTACCTCACCCGCTGGAGCGACGGGACCCTCCAGGTGCTGCTCGGCCGCAAGAAGAAGGGCCTCGGCCTCGGAAACATCGTCGGGCTCGGCGGCAAACTCGAGGCGGGGGAAACCCCCGTGCAGGCAATGGTCCGCGAAATCGAGGAGGAGTCCGGCCTGTCGGTCGCCGAAGCCGACCTGTCGCCCCGCGGTGTGCTCACCTATCTCTTCCCATACCGGGAGGCGTGGAGCCAGGAATCCACCGTCTTCGTGTGCGCAGAGTGGGAGGGGATTCCGCGCGAGTCCGACGAGCTGGATCCCGAGTGGTTCGACGTGGCGGCGTTGCCCGTGGACGAAATGTGGGACGACGCCCGGCATTGGCTGCCCGGGGTGCTCACCGGGACCCAGGTGCGCGCCACCTTCACCTTCGGCGAGGACCTCGCGACGGTGGTCGAGCGGAGCTGAATTGACCTGCCTGCCCCAGGCTGTCAGGATCAGGTGAGAAGCTTGATCGCACGGCCTCCCGGGGGACGCGAACGGATTCGGCACTCCAATTCCTAGAGAGTCATGAGAGACGCCGGTGGATTTCACCCTGATCGTTGTGCTGGTCATCGCACTGGCCCTGGTTTTCGACTTCACCAACGGGTTCCATGACACCGCGAACGCGATGGCAACCCCGATCGCGACCGGTGCCATGCGGCCCAAGGTGGCCGTCGGACTGGCGGCCGTGCTCAACCTCGTTGGCGCATTCCTCTCCACCGAGGTGGCGAAGACCGTGTCGGGTGGAATCATCCGTGAGGGCGACGGCGGGGTGCAGATCACCCCGGAGATCATCTTCGCCGGCCTGATCGGCGCCATCGTCTGGAACCTGATCACCTGGCTGCGCGGTCTGCCGTCCAGTTCCAGCCACGCCCTCTTCGGCGGTCTGATCGGCGCGGCGATCATCGGGATCGGCTTCCATTCCGTGGACTACAACGTAGTCCTGGCCAAGGTGATCCTACCCGCGCTGATCGCGCCGCTCACTGTCGGGGTGGTCGCGTTCATCGCCACCAGGCTCGCCTACTTCATCACCCGGCGCGACACCGGCCGCGCGGACGGCCGGGGCGGCTTCCGCTACGCCCAGATCTTCTCCTCCTCGCTCGTCGCCCTCTCGCACGGCACCAATGACGCGCAGAAGACGATGGGCGTGATCACGCTCACCCTGATCGCCGGTGGCGTGCAGTCGGTCGGCAGCGGACCCCAGCTCTGGGTGATCGTCGTCTGCGCCCTGGCCATCGCGATCGGCACCTACACCGGCGGCTGGCGGATCATCCGCACCATGGGCCGAGGTCTGACCGACGTCAAGCCGGCTCAGGGCTTTGCCGCCGAGACCAGCACCGCGGCGACCATCCTCGCCTCCAGCCAGCTCGGTTTCGCCCTCTCCACCACGCAGGTGGCCTCCGGGTCGGTGATCGGTTCCGGTCTCGGCCGTCGCGGCGCCACCGTGCGCTGGGGGATGGCCGGCCAGATCGCGCTCGGCTGGGTGCTCACCCTGCCTGCCTCGGCCATCATGGGTGCCTTCGCCGCCGGTTTCGCACTGCTCGGCCCGGTCGGAATCGTGATCGACCTGCTCCTCGGCTCGCTCGTCGTCGCGCTCCTGTTCCGACGTGCCCAGCGCAGCCGCATCTCGCACGACAACCTGCACGACATCGACGACGCCGGCCGCGTCGTCAAGATCCGCAAGACACCGCGCAAGATCGCGCGCCGGGACCGGAAGAGGGTCGCGCTGTGATCGACTGGGCAGCATTCGTCGTCGTCGCCGGGGCATCGCTCCTCGGTTCCGTGGTCGTGGTGAGTCTGTACTCGCTCGGCCTCCGGCTGCTGACCAGTGCCGGCCGAGCCCTCGTCGTGGACCCCCAGTCATTCACCGGGGCGATCACCATCCTGACCCCGAAGCGGGCAGCCAAGGAAGCCAAACGGGCACGGAAGACGGCGTCGGCGAATCCGCTGACCGTGGTCCAGAAACGCCTCGCCCTGGTTGGCGCGTACAGCTGCTTCGTGCTCTGCGTCGGCGCGGCGCTCTACGGCGTCTACCTGATCGTGCCGGCGCTGCACCGGTAAACGGCGCTGCGCGCCTCCCGCCGGTGCTGCGAAAGGTGGCAGTCCTACCGGTCAGTGCGGCGCAGCCGGCCGACCCAGCTCATCAGGTGGTAGATCACGATAGCGGCGATCGTGCCCAGGGCGATCCCGTTGAAGCTGAGGGACCCGATGGTGAAGGTGTAGTCGGCGATGCCGATGATCAGCGCCGTCGCGGCGGTGAATTGGTTGACCGGACGGCCGAAGTCCACCTTGTTGTCGAGCCAGATCTTCACGCCGATGATGCCGATCAGGCCGTAGAGCGCGGTGGTGACCCCGCCGAGCACCCCGGCTGGAATCGTGTTGATCACGGCGCCGACCTTGGGTGAGAGTCCGAGCAGGACGGCGACGAAGCCGGCCACCCAGTAGGCGGCGGTGGAGTAGATCCGGGTCGCGGCCATCACGCCGATGTTCTCGCCGTAGGTGGTGGTCCCCGACCCACCACTGAACCCGGCGAGCATGGTGGCCAGGCCGTCGGCCATCAGGGCGCGGCCGGTGTACCGGTTCACCTTCGCATCGGTCATCTGGGCGACGCCCTTGATATGGCCCACGTTCTCGGCCACCAGCACCAGCACGACGGGCAGGAAAGCGGGCAGGAGGCCGAACACGGCCGGGTTCTCGAACGGGTTCGCCGGGCCGGTGAACTGGGGCAGGCCGAACCAGGGTGCCGCTGCCACCTTGCCGAAGTCGACCTCGCCGAACGCCACAGCGGCCAGGTAGCCGATGACGACGCCGATGAAGATCGAGAGCCGGCCGAGGATGCCGCTGAACAGCACGGTGGACAGGATGACGGCGACGAGCGTGATGATCGCGGTCATTGGAGCGGCGGCAAAATTGCTCTTTGCGACCGGGGCCAGGTTGAAGCCGATCAGGGCCACGATCGCACCCGACACGACGGGCGGCATCAGGGTGTCGATCCAGCCGGTCCCGGTGAGCTGCACAGTCAGTCCGATGACGGCCAGCAGGAATCCGACGACGACGATGCCGAAGAGGGCGCTGCCCATCCCCGCCGTGGCCGTCGCGGCGGTGATCGGCGCGATGAACGCGAAGGAAGAGCCGAGGTAGCTGGGCAGCCTGTTGCGCGTGATCACGAGGAACAGCAGGGTGCCGATGCCCGAGAAGAGGAGCGTCGTGCTCGGCGGGAACCCGGTGAGCAGCGGCACGAGGAAGGTGGCCCCGAACATCGCCACCACGTGCTGGGCGCCGATCCCGATGGTCAACGGCCAGTTCAGGCGTTCTCCCGGGCCGACCACGTCCTGTACTCCGACCGTTTTTCCGTCGCCGTGCAGGGTCCAGGGCAGTGCCATGTGTTTCTCGTTTCTGTCTAACGTCACTTGCGATCGTAGTGAAGAATTAGGATCGGACGGTGACCCGACCCGTGCAGACCACCCGCGAAGACACGCTCGACGTTGTGATTTCAACCGGCACGGTGCGGGGGATCCGGGAGCGCGGCGTGCGGGCCTGGCGTGGCATCCCCTACGCAGCGGCGCCGGAGGGTACGCTCCGCTTCCGGGCGCCGCAGCCTGCCCCTGCCTGGCCGGGCGTGCGCGACGCGCGGCGCTGGGGGCCGGTTTCGCCGCAGAGCCACCGCGGCCAGTTCATCGGGGCCCACCCGAGGATCCCGCAGGGTGAGGACTGCCTGAACCTCAACGTGATCGCCCCGGACATCCCCGTTGACCCGGACGATCTCCGGCCGGTGATGGTCTTCATCCACGGCGGCGCCTACAGCGTGGGTTCCTCCCGCGAGGTGCCCAGGCAGGGCGAGGGGCTCGTGCGCCGCGGCGGGGTGCTCTACGTCAGCCTGAACTATCGCCTGGGCGCGCTCGGCTACCTCGACTTCAGCCGGTACGGCAGCGGGGAACGCCCGTTCGAGAGCAATCTCGGCCTTCGCGACCAGGTTGCGGCCCTAACCTGGGTGCGCGAGAACATCCGCCGGTTCGGCGGCGACCCGGATGCCGTCACCCTGTTCGGCGAATCGGCCGGCGGCAACGCCGTGACGACCCTGATGACCGTACCGAGCGCCGCCGGTTTGTTTCAGCGCGCGATTGCGCAGAGCGCCCCGCCGAACGCCGTCTACCTGCCTGAGCAGTCCGGGGAATGGGCCCGCGACTTCGTCGAGATCCTCCGCCGCGCCACCGGAGCGGACACGGGCGCCGCCGTGGCCGATGGAGCAGCCGCCGACGCCGCCTCCCTGCTCCTCGCCGTCGATCCGGCCGTGCTCGCGGCCGCGACCACCGAACTCACCCTGCGCGCCCCCGACCGGTACCCCGGCACCATCCCGCTGTCACCGGTAATCGACGGCACGTTCCTGCCCGAACGGCCGCTCGACGCGTTCCGGGACGGCCGCGCCCACCGGATTCCCCTGATCATCGGCACGAACGCCAGGGAGGGTTCGCTGTTCAGCGGCCGGATCGACATCCTGGCGACCAACCCGAAACGGATCAGCGCGATCTTCGTCAACACCAAGAAGAAGGCCCGTCGGGCGCTCAAGGCGCAGTACCCGGGCATCCCCGCGCTGCGGCCCGCGCTCGACTTCGGCGGCGACTTCTCGTTCTGGTATCCCAGCGTCAAGGTCGGGGAGCGGCATTCCCGGTACGCGCCGGTCTACTTCTACCGCTTCGACGCGGCGCCACGGCTGGTGCGGCTGCTCGGCCTCGACGCCACGCACGGTCTGGAACTCTTCCCCCTCTTCGACCGGCTCGACGGCTGGTTCGGCCGGTCGATGACCGCGCTCGGTGGCCGCCGGGCGTTCGCGGCGATCGGCGTGAGAATGCAGCGCTGGTGGCTCGCCTTCGCCGCCACGGGGGAGCCGGATGCGGCGTGGCCACCCTACGACGAGGCCGGCCGCCGCACGCTCATCATCGACGCCGCCGACCGGGTCGAATCCGATCCGCTCGGCGACCGCCGGGTCGCCTGGGGCAAGTTCGTACCCCACGTCTGACCCCTGCACGGGGCAGCGTCCGGCACGCGTTCCCGATGGCCGTAAACTAGGGAACTGAAAATACGCTGAGTCGGACACCAGGAGCACACCATTTCTGCAACAGAGACCCACACATCAACCGAGTCCACCCCGAAGCCGGGCGCAAAGACCAGGCTCGACCGCTACTTCGAGATCACGGGCCGCGGTTCCACCTGGGGCCGGGAGATCCGCGGCGGACTGGTCACGTTCGTCACGATGGCGTACATCGTCATCCTGAACCCGCTCATCCTCGGTGGTTTCAGCGCCGACCAGGCCTCGGTCGACGTTGTCGGCGGCTGGCTTCCCAATGCGCAGGTCGCGGCCGTCACCGCCCTCACGGCCGGCGTCATGACGATCCTCTTCGGAGTGATCGCCCGGCTGCCGTTCGGTTTCGCCGCCGGCCTCGGCATCAACTCCTTCCTCGCAGTCAGCGTCGTCGGCCAGGTCACCTGGCCAGAGGCGATGGGCCTCGTGCTGATCAACGGGCTCATCATCGTGCTGCTCGCCTCCACCGGGCTGCGGGAACTCATCTTCAACGCGGTCCCGCGCCAGCTCAAGATCGCCATCACCGTGGGCATCGGCCTGTTCATCGCCTTCATCGGCCTGGTCGACTCCGGCTTCGTGCGCTCCAGCGGCACGGCCTCCCCGCCGGTGCAGCTCGGCGACAACGGCTCGATCGTCAGCCTGCCCACGACCGTGTTCGTGATCGGCCTGATCATCCTCGGCATCCTGGTCGCCCGCAAGGTGAAGGCCGCGCTGCTGATCGGCATCCTCGGTACCACGATCATCGCCGTCATCCTCGAGGCCATCTTCAAGGTCGGCCCGTCGCTCGGCCAGAACCCCGACGGCTGGAACCTCAACGCGCCCGTGCTGCCGACCACCGTCGTCGCCCTGCCCGACCTCAGCCTGATTGGCCAGGTCAGCTTCGGCGCCTTTGACCGGATCGGCGTGCTCGCCGCGATGATGCTGGTCTTCACCCTCGTCTTCACGAACTTCTTCGACGCGATGGGCACCATGACCGGACTCGCCAACGAGGCCGGGCTCGCCGACGAGAAGGGCAACTTCCCCCGGCTCAAGTCCGCGCTGATCGTCGAGGGCGTCGGCGCCGTCCTGGGCGGGGCCACCTCCGGCTCGTCCAATACCGTGTTCATCGAATCCGGCGCCGGCATCGGCGAGGGCGCCCGCACCGGCCTGGCCAACGTTGTCACCGGAACGCTGTTCCTGGCCGCGATGTTCTTCACCCCGCTCACCCAGATCGTGCCGCTCGAGGTGGCCGCGGCCGCCCTCGTGATCGTCGGGGCGATGATGGTGTCGCAGATCCGCTTCATCGACTTCTCGGAGTTCTCGATCGTCTTCCCGGTGTTCCTCACGATCATCGTGATGCCGCTCACCTACTCGATCGCCAATGGCATCGGCGCGGGCTTCATCAGCTGGGTGCTGGTGCGCTCCTTCTCCGGCAAGGGCAAGGAGATCAGCCCTCTGCTCTGGATCGTCGCGGCGGGGTTCCTGGTCTACTTCGTCCGCGGGCCGATCCAGGCGTTGCTCGGCGCCTGATCGCCGGCATCCTCGCTCTTGGCCGGTAACCGCCGGCTCGCACAGTGGCGCTGTGGGGCATCATGTTCCACGCGGTGATGCCGGCCTGCCCTCATCGTCGTGCGGGTCATGCTCGGGTTCGGCCTCGCGTCGCTGCCGTTCACCTTCGCGTTCCAGGCCGGGCTGCAGACCGGCGGGTTGCCGGCCGGCCGGCAGGTCGCCGGTCATGCCAGGAAGCCGCGCAGGAGCAGGGCCGTGCCGGCCAGGTGCTCCGTCATCGCCTGCGCGGCCGCATCCGCCCGGCCGGTCAGGATGGCCGTGACGATCTGCTCGTGCTGCAGATCCGAGTGGGCGATGTTGGGTCCGAGTGACGGGATGTGATCGAGCAGCTCGTTCACCCGCATCCGCACCTCCGCCAGCAACGGTACGAGCGACGGGGATCCGGCCAGTTCGCCGATGGTCAGGTGCAGCCGGGAATCCAACCGGCGGTAGTCCTCGCCGACCGCCCCGATCGAGTCGCTCAGGCTCTTCCAGAGCACCTCCCGCTCGCCCGGCGTCAGGGCGCGGCCGGCCGCGTGCCGAGCAGCGCCGACCTCGAGGATCTCACGCAGCGCCAGGGCGTCCTCGATCTCCGCCGCGCCGATCTCGCGCCTGGCCACCAGCTCGCCGCCGGCGTCGACCCCCGGGGTCTGGCGCGGCAGCTCGTCGCTGACGAAGGTGCCGCCATAGCGGCCGCGCCGGGAGACGAGGTAGCCCGCCTCCGCGAGGGCGGCGATCGCATCCCGCAGGGTGTCCCGGCTCACCGCCAGCATGGCGGAGAGCTCCCGTTCGGCCGGCAGCCGCTCACCCGGGGCGATCAGGCCCAGCCGCACGGTCTGCAGCAGCCGTTGCACGGTCTCCTCGAACGCGTTGCCGCTGTGCACGGGGCGCAGCAGTAGCCCGCTGTCCAGGCCCGGCTGGTCGTCGATCATGGTCTCGTCCCTTGTCGCGCGTGTTCCCCGGTCACCCGAGCTTCAAGTCCACCACGTTCCGGCTCAGACCGGCGTCACATAGGCCGAGCTGATGCCGCCGTCGACCAGAAAGGTGGAGCCGGTGATGAAGGACGAGTCGTCGCTGGCCAGGAACGCGACAGCGGCCGCGAGTTCCTCCGGCTCCGCGAAGCGCCCGACCGGGATGTGCACGAGGCGCCTGGCGGCCCGCTCCGGGTCCTTCGCGAACAGCTCCTGCAGCAGCGGGGTGTTCACCGGCCCCGGGCAGAGCGCGTTCACCCGGATGCCCTGGCGGGCGAACTGCACGCCCAGCTCCCGGCTCATCGCGAGAACCCCGCCCTTCGAGGCGGTGTAGGAGATCTGGCTGGTCGCCGACCCGAGCACGGCAACGAACGAGGCCGTGTTGATGATCGACCCGCTGCCCTGCCTGACCATGTAGCGCAGCGCCGCCCGGCAACAGAGGTAGACGGATTTGAGGTTGACGTCCTGCACCTTCTGCCAGGCCGGCAGTTCGGTCGTCTCGATGGAGTCGTCGTCGGGCGGGGAGATCCCGGCGTTGTTGAAGGCCACGTCGACGGACCCGTAGGTGAGATAGGCGGTGTCGAAGAGCGCGTTGACCTCGTCCTCGTCGGTCACGTCGACCCGCACGAACAGGCCGTTGACGAGTTCGGCCGCCGTGAGGCCCGCCTTCTCGTCGAGGTCACCGATGACCACGGTGGCTCCCTCCGCGGCGAACCGCCGCGCGGTGGCCAGGCCGATGCCGCTCGCGCCGCCGGTGACGACGGCCACCTTGCCGGCGAGCCGCCTGGTCAGATCGATGGGGGTGATGCTGCTCATGGGTTGCTCCTTCGATGGGCTGTGACCGGGACCGCGGTTCACGGCTGGCGGGAATCAGTCGACGGCGATGAAAACGTTCTTGGTCTCGGTGAAATTGAGCGGGGCATCCGGGCCCAGTTCGCGGCCGAGGCCGGACTGCTTGAACCCGCCGAACGGGGTCGAGTAGCGCACCGACGAGTGCGAGTTGACCGAGAGGTTGCCGGATTCGACGGCACGGGCGACCCGGATGGCCCGGCCGACGTCACGGGTCCAGATCGAGCCGGAGAGCCCGTATTCGGTGTCGTTGGCCAGGCGCACGGCGTCGGCCTCGTCGTCGAAGGGGAGCACGGTGACGACCGGTCCGAAGATCTCCTCGGTGACGGTGCGGTCGGTCCGGGATGTCGGGGTGAGCACGGTCGGCGGGAACCAGAATCCCGGCCCGTCGGGCACGGAGCCTCGGAACGCAACTTGGGAGCCGTTCGGGACGAACGCCGTCACGGCAGCGAGGTGGCCGGCCGACACGAGCGGGCCCATCTCGGTGGCCGGATCGGCCGGGTCGCCGACCTGCACCCCGGCCACGGCCGGTTCCAGCAGCTCCATGAACCGGTCGTAGGCGCCGCGTTCGACCAGGATGCGGCTGCGAGCGCAGCAATCCTGGCCGGCGTTCTCGAACACGCCGTACGGCGCCGTCGCGGCGGCCTTCTCCAGGTCGGAGTCGGCGAAGATGATGTTGGCGCTCTTGCCGCCGAGTTCGAGGGTGACCCGCTTGACCTGCTCGGCGCAACCGGCCATGATCCGTTTGCCGACCGCGGTCGACCCGGTGAAGACGACCTTGCGCACGGCCGGATGGGTGACGAACCGTTCGCCGATCACCGACCCGCGTCCGGGAAGAACCTGGAACAAACCCTCGGGCAGGCCGGTCTCCACGGCCAGTTCGCCCAGGCGGATGCTGGACAGCGGAGTCCACTCGGCGGGCTTGAGCAGTACGGCGTTGCCGGCCGCGAGGGCCGGGGCGAAACCCCAGGCGGCGATCGTCATCGGGAAGTTCCACGGGGTGATGATCCCGACCACGCCGAGTGGTTCGTTGAACGTCACGTCGAGGCCGCCGGCCACCGGGATCTGCCGGCCGAACATCCGCTCGGGGGCCGCGGCGTAGTAGGAGAGCACGTCCCGCACGTGGCCGGCCTCCCAGCGGGCCTGGCCGATCGGATGCCCGGAGTTGGCCACCTCGATCCGGGCGAGGTTCTCCCGGTCGCCGTCCACCGCCTCCGCGAACCGGCGCAGGATGGCGGCCTTGTCGGCGGGGGCGACGGTCGCCCACCGCCTCTGCGCGTCCACCGCGCGGGCGACGGCCTCGTCGGTGGCAGCGAGGTCGAGGTGCTCGACCACGGCGACCTCGGTCTCGTCGGCCGGGTTGATGACGGTGTAGCTGCTCACGAGGGTTCCCTTCGGTCGTGCCGGGTCTGGTCGTGCCGGGTCTGGTCGTGCCGGGTCTGGTCGTGCTGGGTCTGGTCGTGCTGGGTCTGGTCGTGCTGGGTCTGGTTGTGCTGGGTCTGGTTGTGCTGGGTCTGGTTGTGCCGGGTCTGGTTGTGCCCGGTGCGGTACCGGTCTGCCGCCCGGACGAGCCCGGTGAACAGGCGCAGGTCGTCGGCCACCTGCTCCGGGTGCCATTGCACGGCCACCCCGAACGGCACGGCGGGGAGTTCGACGGCCTGGATCACGCCGTCGTCCGTGCGAGCGGTCACGACGAGGCCGTCGCCGAGCGCGTCGATCGACTGGTGGTGGTAGACCGGCACGCTGTGAGGCCCGGCCAGGGCGTCGAAGAGGGTGTGCAGGCGAGACTCCGGCTCGACCCGCACGTCGACGGTGTTGAACATGCCGCCGCCGGCCTGGTAGCCGCCGTGGCCGACCAGATCCGGCAGGTGCTGGTGCAGGGTTCCGCCGAGCGCCACGTTCAGCAGTTGGGCGCCACGGCAGATGCCGAGGAAGGGCAGTTCCCGGGCGATCGCCTGCCGGAGCAGCTCGTCCTCCCACGCGTCGCGGTCGGGCCGCGGCTCGTCGGTGGCCGGGTGGGCCGCCTGGCCGTAGCGCGCCGGGTCGACGTCCTTGCCGCCGGTGACGACGAGGCCGTCGAGGCTGTCGAGCACCCGGCCGACGGAGTCCGGGTCGGCCGGCTGCGGCGGCAGCAGCACGGCGATGCCGCCGGCCCGGATCACCGAGTCGAAGTAGACCCGGGGCAGGAACGCGGCCGGCACATCCCAGACTCCCGTGCTGGACTGCTCGAGATAGGTGGTCAGGCCGATCAGGGGGCGGACCGGGACCAGGTCAGAGACGCTCAAAGCCGCGCACCCGCTCCCAGTCGGTCACCGCCGCGTCGTACGCCGACAGCTCGACCCTCGCGTTGTTGAGGTAGTGGTCGACGACGTCGTCGCCGAACGCCTCCCTGGCCACGACGGACGTTGCGAACAGGGCGGTGGCCTCGCGCAGCGACGCCGGCACGCGCACCGCGTCACTGTCGTAGGCGTTGCCGACGAAGGCATCCGCCAGTTCCAGCTCGTTCTCGATGCCGTACAGGCCGGCCGCGATCAGGGCGCTGACGGCAAGGTACTGGTTGACGTCGCCGCCCGGCACCCGATTCTCCACCCGCATGCCGAGGCCTCGGCCCACCACCCGCAGGGCGCAGGTTCGGTTGTCGAAGCCCCAGGCGACCGCGGTCGGCGCGAAACTGCCCGCGACGTACCGTTTGTACGAGTTGATGTTGGGGGCGGAGAACAGAGTCAGCTCCCGCATCACGGCGAGCTGCCCGGCGATGAACTGGCGGAACATCCTCGACATCTCCCCGGGGGCGGCGGAGTCGGCAAAGACGGCGTCCCCGCCGGCGCCGCGGAGGCTGATGTGGATGTGGCAGCTGTTGCCCTCCCGCTCGTTGAACTTGGCCATGAAGGTCAGGCTCTTGCCGTGCGCGCCGGCGATCTCCTTGGCACCATTCTTGTAGATCGAGTGGTTGTCGCAGGTCTCCAGGGCGGTGGCGTAGCGGAAGGCGATCTCCTGCTGGCCGAGATTGCACTCTCCCTTGACGCCCTCGCAGTACATTCCGGCGCCGTCCATGGCGTTGCGGATGTCGCGCAGCAGCGGTTCCATCCGGGTGGAGGCGAGCAGCGCGTAGTCGATGTTGTAGTCGCTCGCGGGGGTCAGATCGCGGTAGCCCTTCTTCCATGCCTCCCGGAAGCCGTCGTCGAAGACCATGAACTCCAATTCGGTGCCGACGAACGGGACCAGGCCGCGGTCGGCGAGCCGGGCGAGCTGGGCCTTGAGGATCTGGCGCGGCGAGGCGACCACGGGCGAGTCGTCAAGCCAGCGCAGGTCGGCGGTGACGAGGGCGGTACCCGGCAGCCACGGGGCGCGGCGCAGGGTGGCGAGGTCGGGGATCATGGCCATGTCGCCGTAGCCGTGTGCCCAACTGGACATGGCGTAGCCGTCGACCGTGTTCATCTCCACGTCGACGGCGAGCAGGTAGTTGCAGCACTCGGCGCCGTGCTTGGCGACGTCCTCGAGGAAGAGCCGGGCGGAGACCCGCTTGCCGACCAGCCGGCCCTGCATGTCGGTGAAGGCAACGATGACCGTGTCGATCTCGCCGACGCCGACCAGCCCGGCCAGGTCTTCCAGTGACAGATTTCCGGTGCGGGGTGTCATGAGCTTCTCCTCGATGAGCCGGTCAAATGGTGAACTTGTCGACCATTAGAACACAGAACACCCGATCGAGGCGCGCGAATTTTGCTACATCCGTTGAGAAGCAATCTTCTAAAGGTATGTACACGCGACCATTGGGGTTCTATAGTCGTGCCAAGAAAACTGACGGCGTTGTTCGGTCCCCGTGGGGCGCGCGCAACCAGAGCGTAAAGGAAACCAGGATGTCCAAAGACACCTTGAACGTCTCGGGCGTGCAGTACACGACGGCGGAGGCAGGGTACTTCGAGAAACGCGGGCTCAGACGCAGCGCGGGCATCTGGGGGCTCTGGGGACTCGCCGTCGCGGCGGTCATCTCCGGAGACTTCTCCGGCTGGAACTTCGGCATCGACTTCGCCGGCTTCGGCGGCATGCTGATCGCCTTCGCCCTGCTGATCGTGATGTATTACGGCATGATCTTCAGCATCGGCGAGATGGCCTCGGCGATGCCGCACACCGGTGGGGCCTACTCGTTCGCCCGGGCAGCGATGGGGCCGTGGGGCGGCTTCGTCACCGGCCTCGCCGAGACGATCGAGTACGTGGCGACCACGGCCGTGATCGTCTACTTCTCCGCCTCCTACGCCGACGGGATCACCAGCGAGCTGCTCGGGTTCTCCCTGCCGGCCTGGGTCTGGTGGGTCATCCTCTACGCCGTGTTCATCGCGCTGAACGCGGCCGGGGCCGCAATCTCGTTCCGGTTCGCGATCGTCGTCTCGATCATCTCGATCGCCATCCTGCTCGTGTTCTCGGCGATGGCGATCTTCTCCGGGCTGTTCAGCGTCGACAAACTCTTCGACATCGCCCCGGATGCCGGCCAGACCACGTTCCTGCCGCACGGCGTGATCCCCATCCTCTTCGCCTTGCCCTACGCCATGTGGTTCTTCCTCGGCATCGAGGAGCTGCCCCTGGCCGCCGAGGAATCGCACAATCCGGTGCGTGACATCCCTCGGGCCGGGCTCATCGCCCGCACCACCCTCATCATCACCGGCCTGCTCGTGCTGTTCCTCAACACGGGGATCGTCGGGGCCGGCAGCATCGCGACCGCCGGCGAGCCTCTCCTCGACGGCTTCCGCGCGATCGTGGGCGACGGGGCGGCCGCGGTTCTGGCCCTGTTCGCGCTCGTCGGGCTGCTTGCCTCCCTGCAGGGCATCATGTTCGCCTACGGACGCAACATGTACTCCTTGTCCCGGGCCGGTTACTATCCCAAGTTCCTGTCCCTGACCGGCAAACGGCAAACCCCCGCGGTTGCGCTCCTGGTCGGGGCGGTGTTCGGGTTCGTCGCCCTCCTGCTGGTAGACGCGCTCGGCGGTGCGACCGGCGTCGCCGGGGCGATCGTGCTGAACATCGCCGTCTGGGGCGCGGTGATCGCCTACGTGCTGCAGATGACGTCGTTCGTGATCCTGCGACGCAAGTTCCCGAAGGCCAGCCGGCCCTACCGCAGCCCCTGGGGCGTGCCAGGGGCGGTGATCGCCGGCATCCTCTCGCTCGCGATCTTCTTCGGCTTCTTCATCAACGAGCCGGCCCGGCCGGCGATCGCGGCGATCGCCGTGGTCTACGTGGTCATGCTGCTCATCTTCGCGCTCTACGGGCGTACCCGCCTCGTGCTCTCCCCGGAAGAGGAGTACGCGGTGTCCGGCGGGCTGCACGGCGACCCGCAGAAGGAAGGCTACGGCGGCGCCGTCGAGGAGGAGATCCTGGCCCTGGACGGCCGGGACGAGCCCCGCACCTGAGCCGCACCTCGCGGGGGCAATCGCGGGAGCGCTACTCTGACGCCATGTCCACACGGTCCCGTCGGCACACGGTCGATCCGGACGTCGATCCGGACGTCGATCCGGACGTCGAACCGATCGATCCGGCCGCCGATCCGGATCGCGCCCTCGCCGACAGGGACTGGACGTTGCTGCCGCCGGGGAGCCGGGCCTGACGATTCCCGGCTCCGAGTGGTGCGCTCGCGGCCTTAGTGATCGGCGAGGCTGAGCAGTCGCGGGTCGTGCTCGTGCCCGGCGCCGCCGAACCGTTCGGCTACGACCTCTTCGTCGCCGACCTGATCGCGTTCCTGTCGAAGGGGTCATCGCCGGCCCATGTGCTCGGTTACTCGTTTGCTGGCATCGTCGCCGAAATCGCGCTCACCGAACGCCCCGACCTGTTCGCCTCACTGACGCTGCTCGGCGCGCCGCCGCAACCGGGTCAGGTTTTCCGCCGGGTGCGCTGGATCGGCCCGCTGAGCTGGCTGAACCCGGCCCACGGGATCGCCTCGCTGCTGATCCGGGGGTTACTCAGCAACCGCAACCACGTGCCACCGGGCCGTCTCGCGCTCGTGCGGGGCCGGTTCGACAGCACGAGCCGCACGGAGCGTCGACGACGTCGTCGACCTGATGAAACGCGCGCCCGACCTGCGGCGGCAGTTGCTGCTCTCACCGATCCCGATCCTGGTCGCGGTCGGTGAGCACGATCTCTGGCCGATCCGGCTGCACCGGGACTTCGCCAACAGGATCGGCGCGGTGCTGCGGGTCTACCCCACCGGTCACAGCCCCTGTGAGACCACCCCGCACCAGCTGGCCCGGGACATGCTCGCCCTTTACCAGGGCCGGCTGTGACCCACGGACGCCTCGGCCTGCGCCTCGCGAAGTGTCGGCCGACGTCGGGCCGGTCTCCGCTATGCCGGTTCGTGGCTCGGTTCCCCTGCCCCCTCCGGCCGCCGGGGCGGCGGCAGGCTCCGGCGCGCCACGCGCGTCGTTCGACCCGAATCCGCCACGGCGAGGCGGCCGGCCCGTGCAGGGCGAGGGTGCGGTACGCCCACACCAGCCGGCGCCGAAGGCAGGCCCAGCTCTGGAACGGCCGGGCCGAGATGCCCACCCTCAGGGTGTGCCGGTCGGCGACCGTGATCGAGGGCCTCAGGTGGAGGCTGAGGTCGAGGTCGTCGTGGATGTCTCCCCGGTCCCGGCGCACCCGCCCGCGCACCTCGAGCCAGGCCGCCCGCCGCATCGCGAAGTTGGAGCCGAAGACCGGTCGTCCGGTAAGCCACAGTCCGATCGCCCAGAAGTAGCCGCCGATCTAGAGGACCCTGCCGAGCCTGGCCACGGTCGGCGAGCAATCATAGAAATCACCCGGGCCGGTGATGATGTCCACCTCGGGGGATTCCGACAGGGTTGCGTCGATCCGCGCGAGCCAGTCGGCCGGGGGAATCGAGTCCGCGTCAAGCCGGGCGATCACCTCGCTGCTTGCCGCGTCGAAACCGGTTGCCGCGGCAGGCCAGATCCCCGGGCTGGGCGCCGGGACGACGCGGGCGCCGGCGGCGCGGGCCCCGGCGGCCGACGCGTCCGTGCTCCTGTTGTCGACGACGATGACCTCATCGGCGAGGCGGGTCTGGGCCGCCAGCGCGGCGAGACAGACCACCAGGAAGTCGGCGTCGTTGCAGCACGGGATGACGACGGAGATCGTGGACAGCTCTCGCCTCTCCGCCCCAACCGGCTCCTGGAGCCGAGCCTACGCTGGCGCCGCCCATCCGGCCGGGCCTGCCCGGTTCAGAGTGCGCGACAGTGGGTGGTCAGGAAGCCGATCTTGTCGATCGTCACGGTGACGGTCGACCCGTCCTTCAGGAACACCGGGGGTTTGCGGCTGTAGCCCGCGCCGCCCGGGCTGCCGGTGGAGATGAGGGTGCCAGGGAGCAGTGTCGACGTCTGCGACAGGTAGGCGATGATCTCGGCCACCGTGCGCACCATGTCGCCGCTCGAGGCGTCCTGCAGGACGCGGCCGTCGACGTGGGTGGTCAGCCGCAGATCCTGCGGATCGCCGATCTCGTCGGCGGTGACAACCACCGGGCCGGTCGGCGTGAAGCCGTCAAAGGACTTGCAGCGCGACCACTGCGCCTCGGAGAACTGCAGGTCGCGGGCGGTGATGTCATTGACGACCGTGTAGCCGAAGACGTAGTCGAGGGCGTCCTGCACCGACACGTTCCGGGCCGCGCGCCCAATGAGGACCCCGACCTCCGCCTCGTAGTCGACCTGTGTGGTCAGGTCGGTCGCCCAGGTGATCGTCGACTCGTGGCCGGTGAGCGAGTTGGGCCAGAGCGAGAACACGGTCGCCGCCGACTCGGCGCGGAGTTTCAGCTCGGAGGAGTGGGCCGCGTAGTTGGCGCCGATCGCAATGATCTGCGGCGGGCGCAGCACTGCGGAGGAGTGCCGCAGCTTGTCCAGCGGGGTGAGGGTGGCGCCGTGGGACACGGCGTTCAGGGCCAGGGCGCGCACCCGGTCATACTCCTCGTCGCCCTTCTCGATCAGCTCTTGAAGGTCGCGCGGCGCGTCGTCCATGGTCTCGTCGAGGAACACCGCCGAGTCGTCGAAAACCGCGGCGAGACGGGGGGTGGACTGGCCATCAACTCTGAGGTGCGCGAATTTCACCTGTTCAGGCTATCGGCCGCCGGAGAGCTTTGCCTGTGGCCGCTGCCGATCACGCCGGTTCCGACCGGGATACGGCGGCCGTGCCGGCTGCACGCCACAGGTGCATGCCCGCGTAGCTGCGCCACGGGGCCCAGCCGGCACCGTGCGCGGCGAGCCGTTTCGCATCCGCGGGCAGGGACAGCCGTGCGGCCCCCTGCCGGAGCGCCAGGTCGCTGGTGAGCAGGATGTCGGGGCTGCCGAGCACCCGCATGGCCACGTAGCCGGCCGTCCACGGGCCGATCCCGGCCAGCGCGACAAGGCTCGACTCCAGCGTCTGCCTGGCCTGGCCGTAGGAGAGCACGAGGTCGCCGGAGGCGAGGGCCTCGGCGACGCGGATGACCGTGTCGATCCGGGCGGCGGGTCCGCGCAGTACGTCGCGGCCGTCGGCCGCGATCCGGGCGGCGGTCGGGAACAGCCGGGTCAGCCCGGGGGTGGCGCCGGCGTCCGGGAGCAGGTCGCCGAGCGCCTCGGCGAGGCGGGAGAGCGCCGTGCGGGCGGCCGCCACCGAGACCTGCTGGCCGAGGAGGGCGCGGAACAGGGTCTCCTCCGGGTCCACGCTGCCGGGCAGTCGGATGCCGGGGGTGCCGGCGACCGAGGCGGCCAGCAGCGGGTCGGCCGCAAGGGCCAGATCGATCGCCTGGGCGTCAGCGTCGAGGTCGAGCAGGCGGCGCACCCGGCTGACCAGCGGGGCGAGGTCAGCGAGGCTGGTCAGCCGGGCGACGCAGCTGACGAGCGGGGCGGTCGGGGTACCGGCCAGGGAAAGCTGGACCGCGGCGAAGCCGGTCGGCAGGCGGAGTGTGCGCGAATAGGAGTCGGCCGTGGCTGCCTCGACGCCGGGGATCGCGCGCACGCCGAGGAAGCCGAGCACGCCGCGACCGTCGAACGGGGCCCGGGCCGGGAGCTGCAGGGTGACCGTCGTGCCCATCTCCGGTTCGCCGGCCGGCTCGTCGCGGTGTTCGGCGCCGTCCCGGTTCGCGTTGCCGGGCCGGGCGGCCGCCTGCATCGTGCTGCGCAGCTCGGACGGTGTGCGTTCGTACACGGCGGCTATGGTGTCCTTGAACTGGCGGATGCTGCCGAAACCGGCGGCGAAGGCGACCTCGCTGATCGGCAGTGCCGTGCCGAGCAGCAGCCGGGCGGTCTGCGCCCGGTGCGCCCGGGCGAGTGCGAGCGGGCCGGCCCCGAGCTCGTCGACGAGCACCCGGGTGAGGTGCCGTTCGCTGTAACCGAGCCGTGCGGCCAGCCCGGTCACGCCCCCTCGCTCGACCGCGCCGTCGGCGATGAGCCGCATCGCCCTGGCGGCCAGGTCGTCACGGATGTTCCAGTCCGGCGAGCCGGGGACGGCATCCGGCAGGCAGCGTTTGCAGGCGCGCAGGCCGGCCTCGTGGGCGGCGGCGCTGGTGAGGTAGAACGACACGTTCGAGGGCTTCGGGGTGACTGCCGGACAGCTCGGCCGGCAGTAGATGCCGGTGGAATGCACGCCGGTGATGAATTGACCGTCGAACCGGGAATCCCGGGAGGACATGGCGCGGTACCGTTCGGTGAAGACCGGGTCGGCCGCGCCGGATCCTGTCCCGGCTCTGGCCCCTCTTCTGGGTGTCGTGGTCGGGGCGCTGGGTGTCGTCTGCTGGCGGGGGGCAGGATGGGTGAGTTCGGACGATTCCACCTTCAGAGCCTGACAGATCAGGGGCAGACCCGATAGCGGGAATCGGACATGGCCGCACCCCGGGGTTCGTCCCTGCAGGCGCCGGGGCGTCGGCGGAGTGCACGTGCACCGGCTGGCCGGTACTCTGGCGGCATGACCGCGTTGGAGCGACTCCAGGCCGAACTGGGCACGATTGTGAGTGTGGACCCGGCGGAACTCACGGCCGCGCGCGCCGACAGGTCCGGCTGGGTGGCCGCCGGGCTGCCGCTGGCCGTGGTCAGGGCCGGCACGGTCGAGCACGTGCAGACGACGCTGCGGATCGCCTCGGAGTGGCGCGTCCCCGTGGTCACCCGCGGTGCCGGGACCGGCCTGGCCGGGGGTGCCTGCGGAACCGACGGGTCGATCGTGCTCAGCGTCGCGGGAATGAACCGCATCCTCGAGATCCGGCCCGAGGACGAGCTCGCGGTGGTCGAGCCCGGGGTGATCAACCAGCACCTCAACGATGCTCTCCTCGAACACGGCCTCTGGTTCGCCCCCGACCCGGCCAGCAAGGACATCTCCTCCGTCGGCGGCAACATTGCGACGAACGCCGGTGGGCTGCTCTGCGCGAAGTACGGCGTGACGCGGGAGGCGGTGCTCGGACTCACCGTCGTGCTCGCCGACGGGAGCCTGCTCCGCACCGGGCGTCGCACCGTGAAGGGAGTCACCGGCTACGACCTGACCGCGCTGCTCACCGGCTCGGAGGGCACCCTGGGCGTGATCGTCGAGGCGGTCGTGCGCGCCAGGGCTATCACGGCGGGGGAGACGGTGACGATCGGCGCGATATTCACCGATGTCGGCCGGGCCGCAGCGGCATCCGCTCTCGTCACGGCGGCCCGGATCCGCCCGGCCGTGATGGAACTGATCGACCCCGTCGCCCTCGCGTTGATCGCGGCGCACCTCGGGCCCGCGGCGTCGGCCGGGCTCCCGCTCGGCCGGGGCGCGTTCCTGCTGTTGCAGACGGATGGGCCGGCCGCCCGGGAGGAGGCCGAGCAGGCCGTGGCCGTGCTCCGCGCTGCCGGCGGCCAGGCACGGATGTCCACGGATGCCGCTTCGGCCGAGCGCCTGCTCGACGTGCGGCGAGCCGCGCACCCCGCCTTGGCCGCCCACGGACAGGTGCTGATCGAGGACGTCTGCGTGCCCCGGTCCCGGATGAAGGAGATGTTCGACCGGATCGCCGAGATCAGCGCGCACTCCGGAGTGCCGATCCCGACCGTCGCACACGCTGGAGACGGCAACCTGCATCCGAACTTCATCATCCCCGTCGACCGGTTCCGCGGCCCAGATGAGCAGGTGGTTCCCGAGCCGATCTGGGCAGCGGCCGGCGAACTGTTCCGGGCCGCGCTCGACCTTGGCGGTACCCTCACCGGGGAGCACGGGGTCGGTGTTCTCAAACGGCGCTGGCTGGCCGAGGAGCTCGGCGACACGAGCTTCACAATGCAACGACGGATCAAGACCGTATTCGACCCGCTGGGCATCCTGAACCCCGGGACCATGTTCGCCTCCTGACCGGCGCGGAATACGGCGGCCCTCAGTAATGTGTTGCGCATGACCTTCGACATCCCGGTGCCCGAACCCGACCCGGTCGCCCCCGAGGTGAGCCCGGCGCGTCACCCGGTGCGGCAGGTCTGGACCACCCCGGTGCGCGGCCGCAGCGGTGCCGCGGTCGCGCTCGCGATCATCGGGATCGTCGTCGCCGGTGCGGCGCTGCTGCTCGTCCTGGTCTACCTCTCCACCTTCCTCGGCCCTGGTGCGTTGCTCATCTGCCTCGCGCTGGCGCTCGTACCGCTCGGCGTGATCATGCTCGCGGTGCGTTGGATCGACCGGTGGGAGCCGGAGCCACGGCCGGCGCTCTGGTTCGCGCTGCTCTGGGGCGCCGGGGTATCGGTCGTCTCGGCCCTCGTCTTCGACCTCGGGGTGAAGCTGGCCCTGGCCGCCACCGGCGCGGCCGCGACCGGCGACGGCACCGACTTCCTCACCGGTGTGATCCAGGCGCCGATCGTCGAGGAGACGGCGAAGGGCGCCGGCATCCTGTTGTTGTTCTGGGCGATGCGACGCCGGTTCGACGGCCCGGTCGACGGCGTGGTCTACGCCGCCACGATCGCGGCGGGCTTCGCCTTCTCGGAGAACATCCAGTACTTCGGGGTCGCGATGATCGAAGGCGGAGCCGAGACCCTCGGCTTCACGTTCCTGGTGCGCGGCGTGCTCTCCCCGTTCGCCCACGTCATGTTCACGGCGTGCACGGGGATTGCGTTCGGGCTGGCGGTCCGCCGCCGGGCGGCGGGCGCGGTCGGCACCGTGATGCTGGGGCTCGTCTGCGCCGTGGCGCTGCACGCGCTCTGGAACGGCGCGTTCTACCTGTTGGTCGGCGACACGAGCCTGATCTCGTACTATCTGTTCGTGCAGGTCCCCCTCTTCATCGCGGCCGTGGTGGTCGTGGTCCTGCTGCGGCGGCAGGAGGAGCGGATCACGAAGCGCCGCCTGATGGAGTACGCGGCGGCCGGCTGGTTTTCCACCGCGGAGGTGGAGATGCTGGCCACCCCTCGGGGGCGGCGGCAGGCCCGCGGCTGGGCGGCGGGCCAGCCCCGGGACCGGCGGGCGGGGATGAACGATTTCATCACGGATGCCACCCGCCTCGCCTTCGCCCGCCAACGGATGTTGGGCGGTCGCGCCGGCAACGTCGACCGGGCGGACGAGGCGCAGCTGCTGGCGTTGGTGCAGCATGATCGCGCCGCGGTGGTCGGCGACGCCGGCCCGGTGCGCTGACCTGGGGCAGGAGGCATCCCCGGCGCGCTGACCGCTGACCTGGGGCAGGAGGCATCCCCGGCGCGCTGACCTGGGGCAGGAGGCATCCCCGGCAGGCGGTCGCCCGGCACACGGTCGCCCGGCACACGGTCGCCCGGCACACGGTCGCCCGGCACACGGTCGCCCGGCACACGGTCGCCCGGCACACGGTCGCCCGGCAGTCAAAGAACTCGCCGCCCGGTGGTGTGGCGATGCCGACGACTCTCCCGGTGCGGCGAGTTACTGATCTCATAGTGCGCCTTCCGGCCCCGTTCGCGCAAGGGGTAATTTTGCGGTGTGCGATCGGGGGCAGGATCGGGTTGGATGGGACCATGACTGATCTGAACTCCAAGCCCGAACTCGATGCGCCGGAGGGCCCAGCGCCCGAGGCCCTCACCGTTACCGACATCGTGGTTGGCGAGGGCGCCGAGGCAACCCCCGGTGCCACCGTCGACGTGCACTACCTGGGCGTCGAGTACGATACCGGGGACGAATTCGACTCGTCGTGGAACCGCGGCCAGTCGATCAACTTCCCGCTTGGCTCCCTGATCGCCGGCTGGCAGCAGGGCATCCCCGGGATGAAGGTCGGCGGGCGTCGCAAGCTCGTCGTGCCGCCGCACCTGGCTTACGGCCCGGCGGGCGGCGGCCACCGCCTCTCCGGCCAGACCCTGATCTTCGTGATCGACCTGCTCGGAGTCAGCTAGGCCTCGACCACCGGTCTCGACCTGCACGACCACCGCGACCCCGTGTGTCGGTGGTCGTGCAGGTCGAGCCTGTCGGTGGTCGTGCAGGTCGAGCATGTCGGTGGTCGTGCAGGTCGAGCTGTGGGGGCGCTTCGCGCCTGGGTGGGGGCCAAAGCATCGGCTTTCTTGGGAGACCAGGTTGCTGGCGCGGCGTCAGGTCTCGTGTTCAATGCGCACGTGCTTGATTCTCGAGGTGTGGCCGCGCACGATGCTCACGGCGCCCCGCGGAACCCCGAAGTGCTTCGCGAGTAGCTTCACCAGCGCGTCGTTCGCGGCACCCTCGACCGCCCGCTGCTGCAGGTAGACCGTGAGGGCGGCATCCGCCGGCGGACCGTTCGCCCTGCCGCCGGGCCCGGCATCCCTCGGATCGTCCACGGTGACCAGCGGGCCCTTGCGGCTGCCTGGTTTCACGTGCACTGTGAGGTTCACCGTACGGGTCACGCAGGTCCTCCCTGAAGAATGGTTACCCAGACAACGCTAGTGGGCGGAGATAATGGCTCATGATCTCAATCGACTGCGCGCGCGCCCTGGCCGACGCCGGGGTGCGCTGGCGCCCGGTCTCCGGCGATGCGTTCCGGATCGAACGGTCCGGCTTCGAGAACGACGTCTTCACGGTAAGTGACATGACCATCGAGCCACACGAGTTCGACACGGGCACGATCCTCGGCTTCAACGGCACCACCGAGTGGGCCCTCGATTCGCTGGCCCTGGAGGACGCGCTCTGGCTGCCGCGCGAGGACCAGTTGCGTGGGTTGCTCCGCAGTACCTTCCGCTCACTCACCCGGCTCGGAGAGGACAGCTACCGGGTGCGCGTCGAGCTGGCCGGCACCGACGAGAGCCATGACGCGGCAGACCCGGCGGATGCCTACGCGCTGGCGCTGCTGCGGCTGATCCGGCTCTCAAGCGACGACCTGGTCTCGTGACCGTGCCCGGCCCGGACTGGTGGGCGGTCGTGCTCGGCATCGCCGGTGGGGTCCTGCTCCTGTGGCTGCTGTTGGTCTGCCTGCTCTGGTGGGCGGCCGGCAAGCAGTCCGACCCAACCCGGCTGCGAGACGCCCTACGCCTGATCCCCGACGTGGTGCGACTGATCAGGCGCCTGGCCGCCGACCGGACCGTTCCGACGGTCGTGCGGGTCTGGCTGGTCGTGCTCCTGGGCTATCTCCTCTCACCGATCGACCTGGTGCCGGATTTCATTCCGGTGCTGCTGGGCTACGCGGACGACGCGATCATCGTCGCCGTCGTGCTGCGGTTCGTCACCCGGCGCGCGGGCGTGGAGGCTCTCGAGCGGCACTGGCCCGGAACCCCGCAGGGGCTGGCGGCGCTGCGTACCCTGGCCGGGCTCTGACCGGGGGCCGCCGAGGCCGCGGTTGCGGCAATGGCGGCCCGTCGCCGCGTCGGTTTCGGCAGGCCGCGCCCGCGGACGCGGTTGCGGCCTGCCGAAACCCGTGCGGGCTGGACGGGACGG
>NZ_SOFP01000060.1 GCF_004402785.1 Cryobacterium algoritolerans | reverse complement strand
GCGAGCGTGCCCCGTACCGTGGGAACTCCGACCGCCCGTCCGGTGGCGGCGAGCGCAAGCCGTGGGCGAAGGATGGCGAGCGTGCCCCGTACCGTGGGAACTCCGACCGTCCGTCCGGTGGTGGCGAGCGTAAGCCGTGGGCGAAGGACGGTGACCGCAAGCCGTGGGGTAATGCCACGCAGCGCGGCGGATCGCCGAACCGTGCCGGCGCGCCGCGAGACGCCGGCAAGAAACTGTGGACCCGCGAGGGTGCTCCTGCCCGCGGCGACCGGGACGCCCGGGTTGTCGAAGAGGAGATGACCGAGGAGCAGCGCATGCAGCGTGAGCTGCGTTCGGTGCGTCCCCACCACGACGACCCGGAACTTCCCGACGACGTCACGTCGCAGGACCTCGATCGGATCGCCCGAAACGAGCTCAAGACCCTGAGCAAGGACAACGCGGAGGCCGTCGGTCGGCACCTCGCCATGGCCGCCCGCGTCATCGACGAGGATCCGGAGTTGGCACACCGCCACGTCATGTCGGCTGCCCGTCGGGCCGGCCGCATCGCCGTGGTCCGGGAGAGCCTGGCAATCACCGCCTATGCGACGGGCGACTTCGCTCTCGCCCTGCGCGAACTGCGCACCTATCGGAGGATCTCCGGCTCCAACGATCAGCTTCCGCTCATGGTGGACAGCGAACGCGGCGTCGGACGCCCCGACCGCGCGCTCGAGCTCGGCCGGTCCGTCGATCGGGCGACTCTGCCGGCATCCGTTCAGGTTGCCCTGGCTATTGCCATGTCCGGCGCCCGACTCGACCTGGACGAGGCCGAGGCCGCGCTGAGCGAACTCGAGATCCCGCAGCTGGACCCGAAGACCGCGTTCTCCTATAGTGCGGAACTGTTCTCCGCCTACGCGGAGGTGCTCGCAGAACTCGGCCGTGAAGACGAGGCCGAGCTCT
Organism: Cryobacterium algoritolerans; assembly: GCF_004402785.1. Classification (GTDB taxonomy): domain Bacteria; phylum Actinomycetota; class Actinomycetes; order Actinomycetales; family Microbacteriaceae; genus Cryobacterium; species Cryobacterium algoritolerans. The sequence continues at coordinate 27,137 of NZ_SOFP01000060.1, read as the reverse complement.
GGACCGAACGCGCCGATCGTGCCGATGCTGCCGTGTCCGGCGCGTCTGACGGGGACGAGACCATCGAGATCCTCGAGATAGAGGACGACGAGTTCGAGGACGAGGAGTTCGAGGACGACGAACAGGACACTGATGTGGTGATCGAGGATGATGCGGTGATCGCGGCTGTCGAGATCGGCGGGGTATCGACAGGCTCGACCACCGAAAACACCACCATCAGCGACGACTCAAACGCCGAGGGCGAGCAGACCGCCGACGACGAGGGTCGGCAGGGACAGGATGCTGAGGCGTCGCCGCGTGGCTGAGCCGTTGACCCCCTTGTCCGGCGTGGACGTGGTGCTCGCTGACCTCGATGGCGTTGTCTACACCGGTCCGGGCGCGATTCCGTTCGCGGTGGAGAGCCTCAATCGCGCGGCGAAGACCATGCGGGTCGGCTACCTCACCAACAATGCGTCCCGCACCGACCAGACCGTTGCCGACCACCTGAGCGAGCTCGGCCTCGGGGCGGTGGCGACGGATGTCGTCACCTCGCCCCAGGCCGCCGTGCGCCTGCTGGCCGACGAGGTCCCTGCCGGCGCGCTCGTGCTCGTCATCGGGGGCGAGGGTCTCGTCGTCGAGGTCGAAAGGGGTGGCTTCGTCGTCACCCGGTCGGCCGACGACAAGCCGGCCGCCGTCATCCAGGGCTTCTCGCCCGACCTCGGCTGGAAGGACCTCGCCGAGGCGGCATTCGCACTGCACCCCCGCGCCGACGGCGTGGAGATTCCCTGGATCGCCACCAACACCGACTGGACCATCCCCGTTGCCCGCGGCATCGCCCCGGGAAACGGCACCCTGGTGGCCGCCGTGCACACCGCCGTCGGGCGCCTGCCGATCGTGGCAGGCAAGCCGGAGGTCGCCATCTTCACCGAGGCCGTCAACCGGTTTGGGGCCAGCCAGGCGCTGTTCATCGGCGATCGTCTCGACACCGATATCCTCGGCGCGAACCGGGCCGGCATCCCCGCCGTGCTCGTGCTCACTGGGATCGACAAGGCGAAACAGGCCCTCGCGGCCGACGCGGCGTCCCGGCCCCGGTACATCCTCGATGACCTCCGGCAGTTGCACGAGCCGTACCCGGAGACCGTGTTCTCCAAGGACGGCACGTCGGCCACGGTCGATGGGGCAACGGTGCGTCTGCGCGGCGCTGATGTCGAGGTCGTCGCCGAAGGCGACGGCGCCATCAACCTGCTCCGGGCCGCGTGCGCCGTGATCTGGGCTTCCGGGCGCCCGATCTACGGCCTGAATGTTCCGGAGCGACTGTATCTCTGACGGTAACGTTGAAGGCGTGACAGAGCACCCCACCCCGGCTGCGCGGGCGGCGCCCGCGCCCCGCGCCCCATCGACAGACGCAGCAACCATCGAGCCGGCGGAATTGGTTTCCACACTCGACGCGATCGGAAACCAGCCGCTCGAGGAGCGCGCCGCGGCCTACGTGCAGCTGCACGAACGCCTCCGCGATCAGCTCGAGGGCGGCGACGTTCCGCGATCGACCGACGCATGACAGGGGAACGGATGACCGACGAGAACCCGACCGAACCGATGGGGACTGATTCGACGAATGTCAGCCAGCCGGTTGCGGCTCTGCCGGTTGCGGCTCTGCCGGTTGCGGCTCTGCCGGTTGCGGCTCTGCCGGTTGCGGCTCTGCCGGATACTGCTCTGCCGGATGCCAGCCCGGACACGCCCGGGCAGGCTCCGCCCGGTGAGGACCTGCCCGAACTCGCTCCTGACCAGCGCCTCGACACGGCCCTCGCCGAGCGCGGCCTGGCCCGCTCCCGTACGGTGGCCGCGCAGTTGATCACCGGTGGCCTGGTCACAATCGACGGCAAGCCGGTCGTGAAGGCATCCGCGAAGGTGCGGGACAACCAGTTGATCGAGGTGGCGGCGACCGACCATTACGTCAGCCGGGGAGCTCACAAGCTGATCGCCGCGCTCGACGCCTTCGCCCTGCCGGTTCAGGGCCGCACCGTGCTCGATGCCGGGGCGTCCACCGGCGGGTTCAGCCAGGTGCTGCTCGAACGCGGCGCAGCCCGCGTGCTCGCCGTCGACGTCGGCCACGGGCAGCTCGCCCCGCTCCTGGCGATCGAGGCCCGGCTCGTGCTCGTCGAGGGCTTCAACCTGCGCTATTCCACCGCGGAGTCGCTCGCCGCGGCCTCCGGGGTCGACGTCCCCTCCGACCTGGTCGTCGCCGACCTCTCCTTCATCTCCCTGCCGCTGGTGCTCCCGGCCCTTGTCGCGACGGCCGCGCCGGGCGCCGACTTCGTGCTGCTGATCAAACCGCAATTCGAGGTCGGAAAGGGCAGCATCCGGGAAGGAATCGTGCACGACGCCGGCCTGCGCGCTGACGCGATCGCCGGCGTGCTCTGGGCAGGGTGGGACCTGGGCCTCCGCACGAATGGCCTGATCGCGTCTCCGATTGCCGGCGGTGCGGGCAACCGGGAGTATCTCTGCTGGCTGAGCCGCGACTCCGGCACGAATCCGACAGAATGGATCGACCGCACAACGGCACTGGTGGGAGCCTGACAACATGACTGCAGCACGCCACATCCTCGTCGTCGCGCACACCGGGCGGCAGGACTCCCTCGAGGCGGCCGTCACCGTGTGCCAGCAGCTGCTCGCGGCCGGAGCGGTGCCGGTGCTGGCCCGCAACGAACGCGCCGACCTGCTCGCCTCCTGCCCGGAGCTCGACTCCCGGCTGGCGATCCTGCACGACACGGTCGACGTCACCGACCTCGAACTCGTGGTCGTGCTCGGCGGGGACGGCACCATCCTCCGCGCCGCGGAGATCGTGCGCGGCTGCTCGGCGCCGCTGCTCGGAATCAACCTCGGCCACGTCGGCTTCCTCGCTGAGAGCGAACGCGACGACCTCGGCGAGGCCGTGCGGCGCGCCCTGTCCCGCGACTACCTGGTCGAGGAACGGATGGCCCTCGCCGTGCGAGTCAAGGTCGGCGAAGACGTCATCTACGAGACCTGGGCGCTGAACGAGGCCACGGTCGAAAAGGCCAGCCGTGAACGGATGCTCGAGGTCGTCATCGAGGTCGACGGCCGCCCGCTCTCCTCCTTCGGCTGCGATGGCGTGGTCATGTCCACGCCCACCGGGTCGACCGCCTATGCGTTCTCCGCCGGCGGCCCGATCGTCTGGCCGAGCCTCGACGCCCTTCTGCTCGTGCCGCTGAGCGCACACGCCCTCTTCGCCCGGCCGCTCGTGGTCGGCCCGGATTCGTCGCTGGCCGTCGAGGTGGTCGCCCGCACCGGCGCCGCCGCGGTGCTCTGCGCCGACGGCCGCCGCGTGCGCGACCTCCCGCCGGGGGCGCGCGTGATCGTGCGCCGCTCGCCCATCCCGGTTCGGCTGGCCAGGCTGCACAGCGGCCCGTTCACCGACCGCCTGGTGAACAAGTTCAACCTGCCGGTCACCGGCTGGAGGGGGCCGGTCGGACGTGAGTGAGCACGGCGTGAGTGGGCACGGCGTGAGTGAGCACGGCGTGAGTGGGCACGGCGTGAGTGGGCACGGAGCGAGTCACGACGGCGCGAGTGAGCACGGCGCGAGTGAGCCCCGGCAATGATCGACGAACTCATCATCAGGGACCTCGGCGTGATCGCCGAGGCGACCCTCCCGCTCGGCCCGGGGTTCACCGCGGTCACGGGGGAGACCGGTGCAGGCAAAACCATGGTCGTGACCGCGCTCGGCCTGCTGCTCGGCGAACGCGCCGACCCCGGTCTCGTACGCCAGGGCCAGGCCCAGAGCTGGGTCGAGGGCCGCTGGCTGATCCCCGCCGACGGCGCCGTTGCCAGCCGGGTGCGGGACGCCGGGGGAGACCTCGACGGCGGAGAGCTCATTCTCAGCCGCTCGGTCTCCGCCGAGGGCCGCAGCCGGGCCGTGGTCGGCGGGCGCAGCGCGCCCGCGAGCGTGCTCAGCGACCTCGGCGGCGACCTCGTTGTTGTGCACGGCCAGTCCGACCAGGTGCGCCTGCGGTCGGCCACCGCACAGCGCGCCGCGCTCGACCGATTCGCCGGGCCCGACCTCGCCGGCACCCTCGACCGGTTCGCGGAAACCTTCCACCGCTGGCAGGACCGCCAGGACCAACTCTCCCTGCTCGTCGACGAGCAGGACCAGCGAAGCCAGGAGGCCACCCAGCTTCGCGATGCCATCGACGAAATCGAACGGATCGCCCCCCAGCGCGGCGAGGACGACGAACTGGGCGCGCGCGCCGAACGGCTCGGCAACCTGGAGGAGCTCCGTGTCGCGGCAGCGCAGGCCCGCGAATTCCTCTCCGCCGAGGAGAACCCCGACGGACTCCCGGATGCCGTCGCCCTGCTCGACTCCGCTCGCCGCCAGCTCGAACGAGCCGGCGAGCACGACCCGGCACTGCCCCCCATGGCCGAGGCCCTCGCCAACGCCGGCTTCGTCGTCGCTGACGTCGCCGCCCAGCTGTCCAGCTATCTGGCCGGCCTCGACGCCGACGGTGCCCGGGAACTCGAGGTCGTGCAGGAACGTCGGGCGGTTCTCACCGCCCTGGCCCGCAAATACGACGACGGCCTCGACGAGGCGATCGACTTCCTCGATACCGGCAGCGCCCGGCTGCTTGAGCTGGACAGCGACACCGACCGCATCGATGCCCTCCGCGCCGAGACCGAGGCCGACCGGCTGGTCGTGGAGGACCTCGCCGACCGGCTCACCGGCATCCGCCTGGCGGCCGCCGAGCGCCTCGGAACGGCCGTCACCGCCGAACTGAGCGCCTTGGCCATGCCGGATGCCGCCCTGGTCGTTGAGATCGACAGCCGCCCTGAGATCACCGCCACCGGCCGTGACCTCGTGCGGATCCTGCTGCGACCGCACGCCGGCGCCGAACCGCGCACCCTGGCGCGCGGGGCATCCGGTGGTGAGCTCTCCCGGGTGATGCTCGCGATCGAGGTCGTCATCAACGCGACCGACCCCGTTCCCACATTCGTCTTCGACGAGGTCGACGCCGGCGTCGGCGGGGCGGCGGCGATCGAGATCGGGCGGCGACTCGCCCGGCTTGCCGAGACCGCCCAGGTGATCGTGGTCACGCACCTCGCCCAGGTGGCGGCGTTCGCCGGCAACCATCTGAGCGTCGTCAAGGACAGCGACGGCGCCGTCACGGCCAGCAGTGTGCGGCAGTTGCACGGCGACGAACGGGCCGCCGAGATGGCCCGGCTCCTCTCCGGCCTGCCCGATTCCGCGAGCGGGCTGGAGCATGCCCGAGAGCTCATTTCCCTCGCCCGCACCAACAGAACGGCCAACCCACAGTGATAGAGTCGAAGCCCGTGGTGGAAAATAAAAGCACGGACAAATCAGACAGCACCGATCGCAATACAACGGTCAAGCACATCTTCGTGACCGGTGGTGTTGTTTCCTCATTGGGCAAGGGCCTGACGGCCGCAAGCCTCGGCAATCTCCTGACGGCCAGTGGTTTGCGCGTCGTCATGCAGAAGCTCGATCCCTATCTCAACGTGGACCCGGGCACCATGAACCCGTTCCAGCACGGCGAGGTCTTCGTGACCGACGACGGCGCGGAGACCGACCTCGACATCGGCCACTACGAGCGGTTCCTCGATATCAACCTCAATCAGGCCGCGAACGTCACGACCGGCCAGGTCTACTCGCAGGTGATCGCCAGGGAACGCCGCGGCGAGTACCTCGGCGACACCGTGCAGGTCATCCCGCACATCACCGACGAGATCAAGAGACGGATGCGCCTCCAAGCCGACGACGAGCCGCGCCCCGACGTGATCATCACCGAAATCGGCGGCACCGTCGGCGACATCGAGTCCCAGCCGTTCCTCGAGGCCGCCCGCCAGGTGCGCCACGAGCTCGGCCGCAAGAACGTCTTCTTCGTGCACGTCTCCCTGGTGCCGTTCATGGCGGCCTCCGGCGAACAGAAGACCAAGCCGACCCAGCACTCCGTCGCCGCCCTCCGCTCGATCGGAATCCAGCCGGACGCGCTCGTGCTGCGCAGCGACCGGCCCGTCTCCGAGTCGAACAAGCGCAAGATCGCACTCATGTGCGACGTCGACGAAGACGCCGTCGTCAACGCGATCGACGTGCCCAGTATCTACGAGATCCCCACCATGCTGCACGAGCAGGGTCTGGACCGGTACATCACCGACCTGCTCGACCTCCCGGTCACCACGGTCGACTGGACGGCCTGGCAGAAGGTACTCGACGCCGTGCGCGAGCCCAAGCACGAGGTCACCATCGGGCTGGTCGGCAAGTACATCGACCTGCCCGACGCGTACCTTTCGGTAACCGAGGCCCTCCGGGCCGGCGGGTTCGCCAACCAGACCAAGGTCAAGATCGACTGGATCGCATCAGACGAGTGCGAGACCGACGAGGGCGCGGCCCGCCACCTCAGCGAACTCGACGGCATCTGCGTGCCGGGCGGTTTCGGTGTACGCGGCATTGAGGGCAAGCTCGGCGCCCTGCGGTTCGCCCGGGAGAACGGCATCCCCGTGCTCGGCCTCTGCCTCGGCCTGCAGTGCATGGTGATCGAATACGCCCGCAACAAGGCCGGACTGATCGGCGCGTCCTCCTCCGAGTTCGACCCGGAGACCGAGTTCCCGGTGATCGCGACGATGGAAGAGCAGGTCGAGATCATCGCCGGCGGTGACCTGGGCGGCACCATGCGCCTCGGCCTCTACCCGGCCACCCTCGCCGAGGGATCGCTCGTCTCGGAGCTCTACGGTGCCCCAGAGGCCTCCGAGCGCCACCGTCACCGCTATGAGGTGAACAACGCGTTCCGCGAACAGATCGCGGATGCCGGCATGTGGTTCTCCGGAACCTCGCCCGACCGCCACCTGGTCGAGTACGTCGAGCTCAAACGTGAGGAGCACCCGTTCTACGTCGGCACGCAGGCTCACCCCGAGCTGCGGAGCCGGCCGAGCCACGCGCATCCGTTGTTCCGCGGCCTGATCGGCGCGGCGCTTGACCGCCAGCAGGCCAGTCGCCTGTTCGAGGTCGAGGTCAAGGTTGAGGCCTAAGCGTTGGTCGACACCGCGGTGAGCGCCGAGAACTCCGACAGCACTGAGTCTGCGGCGCTACTCGCCGACGAGTTCGCTTTCGCCCCCGTCACCGACACCGGGATCGTCTTCGACGGCAAGGTCTGGGACGTGCGCCGCGATACGTTCGACTACGCGGGTTCCGGGATCGTGCGCGAGTACCTCGATCACCCCGGTGCCGTGGCGATCCTCGCCATCGACGATCAGGACCGGGCTCTCCTGATCAAGCAGTACCGGCACCCCGTGCGTGTTCGCGAGTGGGAACTCCCGGCCGGGCTGCTCGACGAAGATGGGGAACACCCGCTCATCGGGGCGCAGCGCGAACTCGCCGAGGAAGCCGACGTCACCGCCGGCGACTGGAACGTGCTCAGCGAGTTCTACACCTCGCCGGGCGGCAGCAACGAGGTCATCCGGATTTACCTGGCGCGCGGTCTCGCGGCCGCGTCCGACGTGTTCGAACGCACCGAGGAGGAGGCCGACATCGAGATCCGGTGGGTGCCGCTGGACGAGTGCGTCGACGCGGTGCTCGCCCGCCGGTTGCAGAACCCGTCGCTGGTGATCGGCGTGCTCGCCGCTCACGCGTCACGGGCGCGCGACTGGGGCTCGCTGGCGCCCGCGGACACGCCGTGGCCGCGGCATCCGATCAATTGGGACCACTCGGTGTGAGCGTCGCGACGGCTGTGGATTCGTACCTGCGGCACGTCGCAATCGAGCGTGGGCTGAGCGTCAACACGGTCGCCGCGTACCGGAGGGACCTCATCATCTACGCCGGTTGGCTCGCAGGACACGAGCTGGCCGACCTGCGCGCGATCACCTCGCTGCACGTGGGGGAGTTTGTGCGGTTCCTGGGGCTGCGCGAGGAGTCGCCGTTGACGGCGGCGTCGATCGCGCGCATTCTCTCGACCGTGCGCGGGTTTCACCGTTTCCTGCTCGAAGAGGGCGTCGTCGAATCGGATGTCGCGCACGAGTCGAAGCCGCCCAAGCTCGGTACCCGGCTGCCCAAGGCCATCTCGATCGAACAGGTCACCGCGCTGCTCGCCGCGACCGACGGCGACGACGTGCAGGCGCTGCGCAACAAGGCCCTGCTCGAGCTGCTCTACGCCACGGGCGCGCGGGTCTCCGAGGCGGTGAACCTCAACGTGGACGATGTTCTCGAGCAGGATGTCGTGCGGCTCACCGGCAAGGGCGGCAAACAGCGCATCGTGCCGGTCGGCAGCTTCGCCCGGTCCGCCATCGACGCGTACCTGGTGCGGGCGCGGCCGCGGCTCTCCGGTCGAGGCAAGGCCACTCCCGCGTTGTTCCTGGGCCTCCGCGGCCAGCGGGTGAGCCGGCAGAACGCGTGGCTGATCATCCGGGCCGCCGCCGAGCGCGCCGGCCTCGACGGGCACGTGTCACCGCACACGCTGCGGCATTCCTTCGCTACGCACCTGCTCGCCGGCGGCGCCGACGTGCGAGTCGTGCAGGAGCTCCTCGGCCACTCGTCGGTCGCGACGACCCAGATCTACACCCTGGTCACGGTCGACACCCTGCGCGACATGTACACGACAGCGCACCCCCGCGCCCGCTGACCGCGTCGGCGCTTGATCCGGCCCGGTGTTTGATCCTGTCGAGATCTTCACCCGGGTCATGACGCGCTCGACCACACGGGTCTTGACATCGCGCCCGCCCTCATCGCGCCCGCCCTCACCGCGCCCGAAACCGCTGGGCGCTGCCGCGACCGCGGGCGCGGGCTGCCGAAACCGCCGCGGGATCGAGGACGAAGCGTCTGCGCAGCCCGGCCTCGACGGGCTGGACCACCGGTGGCTGGACCACCGGGACGAGGGGCCCGGCCTCGACGGGCTCGACCCCTGGGGCCGCTCGAGCGCGGGGTGCCACGCTCGTGGCGTGCGTCGTTGCTCCGGGCGCACGGTCTGCCGCGGGCCCGCTTCCCGGATGTGCGCCGCGAGGAGCCTGGTCTCGACGGGCTCGACCCCCGGGGCCGCTCGACTGCCGGGACGAGGGGCCCGGGCTCGACGGGCACGACCACCGGGGGCTCGACCCCCGGTGCGGTTATCACCGGGAGCGGCGCTTATCGGCGATCCTTGCGAGCGGGAGCCAATCCGATCGCTACACTCGACACAGTGATGGGTGCAGGACGGATCGAGGACATCTCAGTGGCGCGTAAGCAGGGTGACCGGATACTACTCCCCGGTTTCGAGGATGTACCAGTAGGTGCTACCGGGCGCCCGAAACGCGAATTCGACGAGCCGGAGGCCCTCAAAAGCCACGGCCCGGCGCGAATCATCTCGCTGTGTAACCAGAAGGGTGGCGTCGGCAAGACGACGACCACCATCAACCTGGGTGCGGCCCTGGCCGCCTACGGCCGCCGTGTGCTGGCGATCGACTTCGACCCGCAGGGCGCTCTCTCGGCCGGCCTCGGCGTGCCAACGCACGACGTCACCACCATCTACGACCTTCTGCTGAGCGGTTCGGTGAACCCGAGCGACGCGATCCAGAAGACCTCGGTCGAGAACCTCGACATCATCCCGGCCAACATCGACCTGTCCGCCGCAGAGGTGCACCTCGTGAACGAGGTCGCCCGCGAGCAGATCCTCGCCCGGGTGCTGCGGAAGGTCTCCGGCGACTACGACGTCATCCTGATCGACTGCCAGCCCTCGCTCGGCATCCTCACCGTGAACGCGCTCACCGCGAGCCACGGCGTGCTCATCCCGCTCGAATGCGAGTTCTTCGCCCTGCGCGGCGTCGCCCTCCTGATCGAGACCATCGACAAGGTGCGCGACCGGCTCAACCCGGCCATCGAACTGGATGGCATCCTGGCCACCATGTACGACTCCCGCACCCTGCACTCCCGCGAGGTGCTCGAGCGGGTCGTCGACGCGTTCGGCGACAGCGTGCTCGAGACCGTCATCGGCCGTACCGTCAAGTTCCCGGACGCATCCGTTGCCGGTGTTCCGATCACCGAGTTCGCGCCAGAGCACGCGGCAGCCAAGGCGTACAAGCAGGCGGCGCGGGAACTGATCCAGCGTGGCGCCGTCGCCTGACGCGGCCGCTCCGAAAGCATTCTCGGTTGCCCTCGGCAACTTCGAGGGCCCGTTCGACCTGCTGCTCACCCTGATCAGCAAGCACGAACTGGACATCACCGAGATCTCGCTCAGCCAGGTCACCGACGAGTTCATCGGCTACCTGCGCGGGCTCGACCAGACCGAAGAGCTCGACCAGGCCACCCGGTTCCTCGTTGTGGCCGCTACCCTGCTCGATCTCAAGGTCGCCGGGCTGCTGCCGCAGGGCGAGCTCGTCGACGCCGAGGACGTTGCCCTGTTCGAGGCCCGCGATCTCCTGTTTGCCCGGCTGCTGCAGTACCGCGCGTTCAAGACCGCATCGGCCTGGTTCCTCGGCCGGATGGAGACCGAGGCCACCAGGCACGTTCGTTCGGTGCGGCTCGAGGAGAAGTACCGCGCGCAGACGCCCGAACTGGTCTGGACCCTCTCGCTCGGCGATTTCGCGGCCCTCGCGGCCCTCGCCCTCACCCCCCGGGAGCTACCCACTGTGGGCCTGGACCACCTGCACGCGCCGCTAGTGAGCATCCGGGAACAGGCAGCCTACATCGTGTCGATGCTGCGGTCGGGGGAGACCCTCACCTTCCGCGAGCTGATCGTGGGCGCCGAGCTCAAGGGCGTCGTGATCGCCCGTTTCCTGGCCGTGCTGGAGCTCTACCGGCACGGCGCCATCTCCTTCGACCAGCTCGAACCGCTCGGCGACCTCAGCCTGCACTGGAGTGCCGAGTCCTGGTCCGAAGCCAACCTCGCCGACCTCGGAGCCGACTATGACGCTTGACACCGTGCACACCAGCGACCTGACCGCTGACCCCACTCAGGATGCCACGGGCACGCGGGTCGACACCCCCGACATCGCCCAGGATGCCGCGGCCGGGCTTCCCGCGATCGAGCGCACACTCGAGGCACTGCTCATGGTCGCCGACGAACCGCAGGGCCTGATCCACCTGGCGACGGCCGTCGACCGGCCTCTGACAGAGGTCAGGGCCGCGATCACCCGCCTGGTCGCCGACTTCGACGGCGTCGCGGGCACCGTGCGCCGCGGTTTCGAACTGCGCGAAGTGGCCGGCGGCTGGCGCATCTACGTGCGCCCCGAACACGACCTGGTCGTCGCAGATTTCGTGCTCACCCAGAACCCGAGCCGGCTCTCCCAGGCCGCCCTCGAGACCCTCGCCGTGATCGCGTACAAGCAACCAATCAGCCGCGGCGCGGTAGCCTCGATTCGGGCCGTTAATGTTGACTCGGTCGTGCGCACCCTCCTGGGTCGAGGTTTGATCACCGAGGCCTTCACCGACAGCGAGACCGGCGCGATCAACTACGCCACCACCGACCTATTGCTTGCCCAGCTTGGAATCAACTCGCTGGACGAGATGCCATACATTTCGCCGTTGCTCGCAGACGGCGCAGACGGATTTGAGGATCTTCCATGACCATCGACCCCCAGGGCACCCCGACCAATCCGGATGCCGCCGCAGACGGTGTGCGCCTGCAGAAGGTCATGGCCTCCGCCGGCGTCGCCTCCCGCCGCGTCTCCGAAGACCTGATCGCCGCCGGCCGCGTGCGTGTGAACGGCAAGGTCGTCACGGAACTCGGCCGTCGCATCCACCCCGATACCGACAAGATCGCCGTGGACAACATCGCAGTGCAGCTCGACACGACCCGCCGCTACGTGATGCTCAACAAGCCCGTCGGCGTGGTGTCCTCCATGCAGGACGAGAGCGGACGCCCCGACCTGCGCGAGTTCACCGAACGGTTCGAGGAACGCCTCTTCAACGTGGGCCGCCTCGACGCCATGACCAGCGGCCTGCTCATCCTCACCAATGACGGCGACCTCGCGCACGTGCTCGCGCACCCCTCGTTCGGTGTGACCAAGACCTACATCGCCAAGGTGGAGGGCCGAGTGGCCGCGCAGACCATCGGGCTCCTGCAGAGCGGCATCGAACTCGACGATGGCCCCATCTCCGCCGACAAGGCCCGCATCCTGACCAGCCCTCCCGGCGACGGCTTCAGCCTGGTCGAGCTCACCCTGCACTCCGGCCGCAACCGGATCGTGCGCCGAATGATGGAGGCCGTCGGCCACCCCGTCGTCGACCTCGTGCGCCGCCAGTTCGGCCCGCTGCACCTCGGCACCCTCCGGGTCGGCGACGTGCGCGACCTCACCAAGGCGGAACTGGGCCAGCTGCTCACCGTTTCCCGAGCCGAAACCACGGACTAGCCCGAACACCAGGAGAACCACCATGGTCGAGAGTCGACTGATCGGGCCCGTGCGCGTCGTCGGCGCCGGCCTGCTGGGCACCAGCATCGGGCTGGGCCTGCGCAACCGGGGCATCGACGTGATCCTCGCCGACGCGTCGCCGACGAACCTGAGCATCGCCGTGGACTACGGTGCGGGCCGGCCGGCCGCCCAGGGCGACGCGCCCCAACTGATCGTGGTCTGCGTTCCCCCGGATGTGACGGCCGAGATCGTCGCCCGTGAGCTGGAGGCGTTCCCGCAGGCGATCGTGACGGATGTTGCGAGCGTCAAACTCGCGCCCCTCGCTGAGCTTCGGGCCCGCGGCGCCGACGTGTCCCGCTACATCGGCTCGCACCCGCTGGCGGGCCGTGAACGCGGGGGACCGCTGGCCGGCCGCGCCGACCTGTTCGTCGGCCGCCCGTGGGTGGTGGCCGCGCACGATGCGATCAGCTACCAGCAGGCCACCTCCATCGACGACCTCATCCTCGACCTCGGCGCGATCCTGGTCGAGATGAGTCCGGAGGAACACGACCGCGGCGTTGCGCTGATCTCCCACGTGCCGCAGGTCGTCTCCACGATCATGGCCCGCCGGTTGACGGATGCCTCCGGCTCCGCTCTCAACCTCGCCGGCCAGGGCCTGCGCGACGTGACCCGGGTCGCGGCCAGCGACCCCGAACTCTGGGTGCAGATCCTCGGCGCGAACGCTGGGCCGGTGCGGGACATCCTGCTCGCCTACCGCGACGACCTCGACCGGTTCATCGACGCCCTCGCCGACCCTGCAGCGCCCGGCGCGAGGCGCAAGGTCGCCGAGGAACTCTCCGGCGGCAACGCCGGCGTGGCACGACTGCCCGGCAAGCACGGCCAGGACCGCCGGTTCGTCTCGCTCAGCGTGATGGTCGACGACACCCCCGGCCAGCTGGCCCGGCTGCTGGCCGAGATCGGCGAGGTCGGCGTGAACCTCGAAGACCTCCGACTGGAGCACTCGCCGGGCGCCCAACTCGGCCTGGCCGAGATTTCTGTTCTCCCCGAGGCGATTTCCCGCCTCACCGAAGAGCTGGCCGCCCGCGGCTGGCGGATTGCTGGTTAGAACTATGGGACGTCATTCCCGCCCCCACCTCGTCGCGATCGACGGGCCGGCCGGCAGCGGCAAGTCCAGCGTCAGCCGCGCCGTCGCCCGACGCCTCGGCTTCGACTACCTCGACACCGGCGCCGCCTACCGGGCCCTCGCCTGGTTCGTACTCTCGAAGAAGATCGACCCGGCCGACGCGCAGGCGGTCCTGGCCGCGCTGGCCGGCTTCGACTACTCGATCGGCATCGAACCCGACCGGTACTACGTGCAGGTGGGCGACACGGTCGTCACCGACGCGATCCGGGAGCCGGAGGTGTCGGCCGCGGTGAGCGATATCGCCCGCATCCCCGAGGTGCGCAGCTACCTCACCAGTCTCTTCCGCACCATCGCCGCGGGCTCCCCGCGCACCGGTGTTGTGGTCGAAGGCCGGGACATCACCACAGTCGTGGCACCAGAAGCGGAGGTGCGCATTCTGCTTACCGCCTCCGAGGAGGCTAGAATGGCCAGGCGCTCTGCGGAAATATCGACCCAATCGGCTGAAGCCGTGGCAGAACAACTGCGATCGAGGGATCGCGCTGACTCCCAGGTAGTCGAATTCATGAGCGCCGCAGACGGTGTCATCACCGTCGACTCCACCCATCTCGACCTCGAACAGACCATTGACGCGGTCCTCGATGTCATCAATACACGCCGCGAGGAACTCGCATGAATAACAACGACTTCGACGACACGATCCCTGCCATCGACACAGAACTGGTCTCGCGACTGGACGGCCTCGATGAAGATCTGGTGACGCAGCGCGCCGCCGCCCTCCGCACCGGGCTCAACGAGTACGAGCTCGACGACGAGGACTTCGACGTTCTCGACTCGGTGACGGACGACCCCGACGCCATCCAGTACCTGCCGGCCCTGCCGGTGATCGCAATCGTCGGCCGCCCAAACGTGGGCAAGTCCGCACTGGTGAATCGCATCCTCGGCCGCCGTGAAGCCGTCGTGGAGGACACTCCCGGTGTCACCCGCGACCGCGTCACCTACAAGGGCGAATGGCACGAACGCAAGTTCAGCCTCGTCGACACCGGCGGCTGGGAACCCGACGCCAAGGGCATCGACGCGTCCGTCGCCGCCCAGGCCGAACTGGCCATCGAACTCTGCGACGTGGTCATGTTCGTCGTCGACGCGAACGTCGGCCCGACCTCCACCGACGAGGCCGTCGTGCGCCTGCTGCGCAAGGCCGGCCGTCCCGTCTTCCTCGTCGCCAACAAGGTCGACGACATCCGCCAGGAGCCCGAAGCCGCGAGCCTGTGGGCGCTCGGCCTCGGCCAGCCGTGGCCGGTCTCCGCGCTGCACGGTCGCGGCGTCGCCGACCTGCTCGACGCGATCCTCGAAGAGCTTCCCGAAATCTCCGCCGTCGCCAAGCGGGAGGTCGGCGGCCCGCGCCGCGTGGCCATCCTCGGGCGTCCGAACGTGGGCAAGTCCAGCCTGCTGAACAAGGTCGTCGGTGAGGAGCGTGTTGTTGTCAACGAGCTTGCCGGCACCACGCGCGACCCGGTCGACGAGCAGGTCGAGCTCGGCGGCAGGGTGTGGCGCTTCGTCGACACCGCCGGCATCCGTCGCCGCGTGCATCTCTCCCAGGGCGCGGACTTCTATGCCTCGTTGCGCACCAGTGCCGCCCTCGAAAAGGCCGAGGTCGCCGTCGTGCTCATCGACGTGACCGAGGTCATCAGCGAGCAGGACGTGCGCGTGATCGACCTCGTGCTCGAATCCGGCCGCGCCCTCGTGCTCGCGTTCAACAAGTGGGACCAGATCGACGACGACCGTCGCCGCTACCTGGAGCGTGAGATCGAGCAGGACCTTGCCCACGTGGCCTGGGCCCCGCGCGTGAACATCTCGGCCAAGACCGGCCGTCACATGGAGAAGCTCGTTCCGGCGCTGGAGACCGCCCTCGAAGCGTGGGACACCCGCATCGCCACCGGCAAGTTCAACGCGTTCCTCGCCGAACTCGCCGCCGAGCACCCGCACCCCGTGCGCAGCGGCAAGCAGCCGCGCATCCTGTTCGGCACCCAGGCGTCCAGCCGCCCGCCGACCTTCGTCATCTTCACCACCGGGTTCCTCGACCCGGGCTACCGCCGGTTCATCCAGCGTCGCCTGCGGGAGACCTACGGCTTCGTCGGAAGCCCGATCAACATCAGCATGCGCGTGCGCGAGAAGCGCAAGCGCTGAGCGGTTGCGGCAGAAACGCGCGTGTCCCTCGGGGCGCGCGCGTTTCGCGTCGGTGGTCGAGCTCGTCGTGACCCGGTCAGCGGTTGGGGGCCGACAGGGGGCGCTCGGGCGCGTGCAGCCGGGTCATGATTCTCGTGATGCCGGCCGGTCGCCTGCCCCGGGTCAGTAGCGAGACACCCACCATCACGGTGAAGGCCGCCGGCACCGTCCAGGCCGCGGGTTGCGCCAACAGCTCCCGGAACGGCCCGGCCAGAGGGCCAAGCGCCCGGCCGGCCGCGATGGCACCGCCGCAGAGCGCAGCGCCGGCGAGCATCCCGGCGATCGCACCGGCGTCGGTCAGGCCGCGCCACCAGATGCCGAGCAGCAACAGTGGGCAGATCGTCGAAGCCGTGAAGGCGAAGACCAGGCCGACGCTCCCGGCCAACTGCATGGACTCGGTGAGCAGAGCGACGCCGAGCGGCACCACGGTGGAGAAGACGGCGGCCACCCGGAAGCCGCGCACCCTCCCGCCGAGCACATCCTGGCTGATCACCCCGGCAATCGAGACGACAAGACCCGAGGTGGTCGAGAGGAATGCGGCGAAGGCCCCGGCGATGACGAGGGCGGTGAGGACGTCCCCGGCCAGCCCGGGGACCAGTCGGCCGGGGAGGAGCAACACCAACGCATCCGGTGTGCCGCCGGTGGCGATGTCCGGGGTGAACGCACGGCCGAGAACGCCGTACACGGTCGGGAACAGGTAGAAGACCGAGAGGAGCCCGATCACGATCAGGGTCGTGCGCCGGGCGGAGGGACCGTCCGGGTTCGTGTAGAAGCGCACCAGAACGTGTGGCAGGCCCAGCGTGCCGAACAGCAGGGCGACGACCAGCGAGATGTCCCGGTACGCGCCGGCCGCGGGCAGGCCGGCCGGGTCGACGGCGAACGGCTCGGCCAGGGCCGGAACCGAGAGTCCCGAGTTGCCCATGATGATCAGAATGAAAACGATGGGCAGGGCGATCGCCGTGAACTTGAGCCAGAACTGGAATGCCTGGACGAAGGTGATCGACCTCATCCCTCCCGTCACCACGGTGACGCAGACGACGACGGCGACCGCCACGGAGCCGACCCACGACGGCAACCCGGTGGCGATGCTCATGGTCAGCGCGGCGCCGTGCAGTTGCGGGACGATGTAGAACCAGCCCACCATCACCACCAGCACGCTGGTCACCCGCCGCGCCGCCACCGACTCCAGCCTCGCCTCCGTGAAGTCGGGGATCGTGTACGCGCCCGATCGGCGCAGCGGCGCCGCCACGAACAGAAGCAGCATCAGGTAGCCGGCCGTGTAGCCGATCGGGAACCAGAGCGCATCCGACCCGGAGATGAGGATCAGCCCGGCAACGCCGAGGAAGCTGGCTGCCGAGAGGTACTCGCCGCCGATGGCCGAGGCGTTCCACCACGGCCGCACCGTGCGTGAGGCCACGTAGAAGTCCTCGGTGGTCCGCGAGATCCGGAGGCCGTAGAAACCGATCCCCGCCGTCACGGTGAAGAGCCCGATCAGGGCCGCGTACCCTACCCAGGCGTTCACGCGTCATTCACCAGGTCGAGGTACCTGGCCTCATTCCGGGCCGCGGCGCGCACGTGCAACCAGGCGCTCAGCAGGATGATCGGGTACACCCCGACGCCGAGCGCCAGCCAGGAGAAGGGTACCCCCAGGAACTCGGCCTGTTCCAGGCCAGGCACGTAGGCGATGAGCAGGGGGAACGCCAGCAGAATCAGGAGGAAACCGACGGCGACGACCACCGCGAGCCGCAACTGTGAGCGGATCAGGGATCGCACGTAGACCTGGCCCACCTCGGACTGCTCCGCAATCTCCCGGGCCACCGGCTGGCCGGGCGCACGCCGGGCCCGGACAATGGGAGCCGTGACCCTGATCCGACGCGGTGGGGTCGGTGGGTGTTGTCCCGACCCGGCCGGATCCTCGTGCGTCATGTCGACGGCCGGATTCTGGTGGTCTCGAGTTTTTCCCGGAGGGCCGGCAGGTGCCGCCGGCTGACCGGCAGTTCCGCGCCATTGGTGACGATGGTCGGTCGTGCAGCACCCAGTTTCGCCTGGGCGATGTGCGACATCGACACCAGATAGGAGCGGTGGATGCGCAGGAAGCCGGCGTCCGCCCACTGTTTCTCCAGGTCGGCGAGTGGAACCCGGATGAGGTAGCTCGATTCGTCGGTGTGCAACCGGGCGTAGTCACCCTGGGCCTGCACGTAGCGAACCTCGTCGCGGCGGATCATCTTCTTCAGACCACCGAGATCCACGGTGATGAGCGTCGGCGGGGTGCTCTCGGCCATCGCCAGCGTGTCAATCACCCTGGCCACTGACTTGGCGAGCCGTTCGGCGCGCACGGGCTTGAGCAGATAGTCGACGGCGGCCAGTTCGAAGGCCTTAACGGCATGGTCCTCGTCGGCGGTGACGAAGACCACGGCCGGGGAACCGGCGGATCGAGACACGAAATGGGCGATGTCGAGACCGGACAGCCCCGGCATGTGGATGTCGAGAAAGAGCGCATCCACCCGTTCGCTATCGAGGATGCGCAGGGCCTCAGAGCCCGACGAGGCGCGGTGAATGGTGCCGACCCGCTCGTCCCGGCCGAGCAGGAATGCAAGCTCGTCGAGAGCAGGGAGCTCGTCATCGGCGATGAGCACAGTGATCATGGCGCCAGTCTCTCAGCCGAAAGGCACGCAGTCACAAGGCCCGCCGCTCACGAACCGAGGTCGGGTCTGGGTTGTGATTTGGGCACTCTCAGTGTGATCAGGGTGCCCGCCCCGGGTGCCGTGTCGATCACCAGGCCGTGGTCGTCGCCATAGACCTGGCGCAGCCGCGAGTCGACGTTGCGCAAGCCCACGTGGTCGCGGTCGCTGTGACCGGCGAGCACCGAGCGCAGGTGCTCCGGCTCGATCCCCACACCGTCGTCCTCGATCGTCACCGTCACGAACGAGCCGGCATCCTGTGCCGTGATGGCGATGCGGCCGACGCCCTCCTTCTCGTCGAGGCCGTGGCGCACGGCGTTTTCGACCAGGGGCTGCAGACTGAGAAAGGGGATCACGGTGCTGAGCACCTCCGGCGCGATGGCCAGGGTGACCTGCAACCGGTCGCCGAAGCGTGCCCGTTCAAGCTTCAGGTAGTGCTCGATACAGCCCAGTTCCTCGGCGACGGTGGTGAAATCCCCGTGCCGGCGGAACGAGTACCGGGTGAAGTCAGCGAACTCCAGCACCAGGTCGCGGGCCTTGGCCGGGTCGGTGTTGATGAACGAGGCGATGGCGTTGAGGGAGTTGTAGATGAAGTGCGGGCTGATCTGTGCCCGCAGGGCGCGCACCTCGGCCTCCATCAGGAGCGTTCGCGAGGACTGGAGCTCGGCCAGCTCCACCTGGGCGGCCACCCAGTCCGCCACTTCGCCGGTCGCGCGCACGAGACCCGGCTTGACCCGGGGCGCGTACGCGACAACCGAGCCCACGATGTGAGAGCCGGAACGGATCGGCGCCGCGACGGCCTCCTTCAGCTTGGTGTCGTGAGGCACCGCCTCTCGGAACACCTGGGTTCGACCGGTGGACAGCACCTTCCCGGCCAGATCGATGGCCCCGCCCCGGTGCTCGTCCCCGGCACCGTCCCAGGAGAGCAGGCCGGAGACATCCGTGATGGCCAGGGCCTCGCAGCCGAGCAGGCCGCGCAGATGCCGCCCGGCCTTTGCGGCGCCGGCGGGTTCAAGCCCGTTGCGCAGGTGCTTGCCGGCCAGGGACGCGGAGTGCAGCGTCGTGTACGTTGCCTGCTCGGCGTCCGTGCCGAGCTCCCGCCACGAGCGGAGCAGCTTGAACCCCACGGCGCCGACGACGGCGATCGTCAGGGTGATGACGACGACGCCAATGACGACCACGGCGAGCAACGGTGACTCGGGCATGGTGCTAACACTAACCGGCGCGCTCCGGGACAATCCGCCGTTCGGCGCAGGGTGACCGCCGCTGGGCGACGGAGCCGGGCCAGGAGGTCGCCGAAGCCCATGGCGTGGGGGAGAGTGATCGGCACCGCACCAGAACCAACGGTGCGCATGAACGCTCTATCAATGATGAGGAGAAAATCATGGGCAATGTCGCCCTGGAAGAGGAAGTGGACGCGGTAATCCCCGCGGCAACCTTCCACCGAGTGCAGGTATCAGACGAGTTTCAGGAGCTGCGCAAACGCCATCGCAGTTTCGTCTTCCCGGTGGCCATTGCATTCCTGCTCTGGTACTTCGCCTACGTGCTCCTCGCGGGTTACGCCCACGACTTCATGTCGATCAAGGTCTTCGGCAGTGTCAACGTTGGCCTGCTGCTCGGCCTGGCGCAGATCGTCAGCACCTTCGCGATCACGACCTGGTACGTCAGCTACGCGGGCCGCAGGCTCGACCCGATCGCCGCAGGCATCCGTCACGAGATCGAGGGCCCGCTCGGAGTTGCCAATGACACCGCTGACCAGAAGGAGTCCAAGTGAACATTCACCTCGCAACCGCTGCGGCAACCCCGGGTGACCCGATCCTGAACATCAGCATCTTCGGCGCGTTCGTCGCCATCACGCTGATCATCGTTCTCCGCGCCAGCCGCAACAACAAGACGGCGGCCGACTACTACGCGGCCGGCCGCTCGTTCACCGGCGGCCAGAACGGCACCGCTATCGCCGGCGACTACCTTTCCGCGGCCTCGTTCCTCGGCATCGTCGGAGCCATCGCCATCACCGGCTACGACGGATTCATGTACTCCATCGGTTTCCTCGTCGCGTGGCTCGTCGCGCTGCTGCTGGTGGCTGAGCTCCTGCGCAACACGGGCAAGTACACGATGGCGGATGTGCTCTCCTTCCGTCTGAAACAGCGTCCGGTTCGGATCGCGGCCGCGATCACCACCCTGGTCGTCTGCTTCTTCTACCTCCTGGCCCAGATGGCCGGTGCCGGCGGGCTCGTCTCGCTGCTGCTCGGGATCACCGACAAGCTCGGCCAGTCCGTCGTGATCACCATCGTCGGTGCCCTGATGATCGTCTACGTGCTCATCGGCGGCATGAAGGGAACCACCTGGGTGCAGATCATCAAGGCCTGCCTTCTCATCGCCGGCGCCGCCGTGATGACCGTCTGGGTGCTCGCGCTGCACGGGTTCAACCTCTCCACCCTGCTCGACCACGCCGTGAAGACCGCGGGCAACCCGGAGATTCTGAACCCCGGCCTCAAATACGGCCTGACCGACGTCACCCAGCTCGACTTCATCTCCCTCGCCCTGGCCCTGGTTCTCGGCACCGCGGCCCTGCCGCACGTGCTGATGCGCTTTTACACCGTTCCGACGGCCAAGGAAGCCCGTCGCTCGGTGGTCTGGGCGATCTGGCTCATCGGCGGGTTCTACATCTTCACCCTCGTGCTGGGCTACGGCGCTGCGGCACTCATCGGTGCGGACCGGATCATGGCCTCCCCGGGCGGCGTCAACTCCGCGGCTCCACTGCTGGCCTTCGAGCTCGGCGGTCCCGTACTGCTCGGCCTGATTTCCGCGGTCGCGTTCGCGACCATCCTGGCCGTTGTGGCCGGCCTCACCATCACCGCCGCGGCATCCTTCGCCCACGACATCTACGCCAGCGTTGTGAAGAAGGGCAAGGCCCGCCCGGAGGATGAGGTCAAGGTGGCACGGCGCACCGTAGTCATCATCGGCATCGTCGCGATCCTCGGCGGCATCGGCGCGAACGGCCAGAACGTGGCATTCTTGGTGGCCCTGGCCTTCGCCGTCGCGGCCTCGGCCAACCTGCCGACCATCCTCTACTCGCTGTTCTGGAAGAAGTTCAGCACCCAGGGCGCAGTGTGGAGCATGTATGGCGGGTTGATCTCGGCCATTCTCCTGATCGCGCTGTCGCCGGTCGTCTCCGGCACGGCAACGTCGATGATCCCCGGCGCGAACTTCGCCATTTTCCCGCTCAGCAACCCCGGCCTGATTTCGATCCCGCTGGCGTTCATCCTGGGCTGGCTCGGCACTGTTCTGGACAAGGTGCCGCGCGACGTGGCCAAGCAGGCCGAGATGGAGGTGCGTTCGCTCACCGGCGTTGGCGCCGAGAAGGAGGCGGTGGTGCACTGATGAGCAGGGAGACAGTGACCCACACCGGTCCGGATGTCGCGCGCGTCTTCGCGCCGACCGAGCAGTTCCAGGCCCAGGCCAACGCCGACGCGTCGCACTACGAGCACGCCGACCGGGACAGCGAGCACTTCTGGGCCACCCAGGCCGAGAAGCTCGACTGGACCCGCCCGTGGGATGAGGTGCTCGACTGGTCGAATCCCCCGAACGCCCGCTGGTTCACCGGTGGCAAGCTCAACGTCGCCTACAACTGCCTCGACCGGCACGTTCTCGCCGGCCACGGCGACCAGGTGGCGCTGCACTGGGTGGGCGAGCCGGGCGACACCCGCGACATCACCTACTCGCAGCTCACCGACGAGGTCTGCCGAGCGGCGAACGCGCTGAGTTCGCTCGGGCTGGTCGCGGGCGACCGGGTCGTCATCCAGTTGCCGATGATCCCGGAGGCCGTCGTCTCAATGCTCGCCTGCGCCCGGCTCGGCCTGGTGCACAGTGTCGTCTTCGGCGGATTCTCGCCGGCGGCGCTGCGCGCCAGGGTGGACGACGCTGCGGCACGAGTCGTCATCACCTCGGACGGCCAGTACCGGCGAGGTGCGGGCGCGCCGATGAAGGCGAATGTGGATGAGGCGCTCATGGGCGCCGAGACCGTGGAAAAGGTGATTGTGGTGCGCCGGGTGGGGGAGCCCGTCGCGATGCAGGAAGGGCGGGATGCCTGGTGGCACGACCTCGTCAGCTCCCAGTCGCCGGAGCACGAGCCCGAATCCTTCGATTCGGAGCATCCGTTGTTCATTCTGTACACGTCGGGCACGACCGGCAAACCCAAGGGGATCCTGCACACCTCGGGGGGCTATCTCACCCAGGTCGCATACACGCACCAGGCCGTGTTCGACCTCAAGCCGGACACTGACGTCTACTGGTGCGGGGCCGACGTGGGTTGGATCACCGGGCACAGTTACATCGTCTACGGGCCGCTCGCCAACCGCGCGACCCAGGTGATCTATGAGGGCACACCGAACACGCCGCACGAGGGACGACACTTCGAGATCATCGAGAAGTACGGCGTGACCATCTATTACATCGCCCCGACGCTCATCCGCACCTTCATGAAGTGGGGCGAACACATCCCGCGGGGATACAACCTCGAGTCGGTGCGACTGCTCGGCAGTGTGGGGGAGCCGATCAACCCGGAGGCGTGGATGTGGTACCACACGCACATCGGCCGGTCGACGACGCCGATTGTCGACACGTGGTGGCAGACGGAAACCGGCGCGATCATGATCTCGCCGCTGCCCGGCGTCACGGCAACGAAGCCGGGCTCGGCACACCAGGCGCTGCCCGGGATCTCGGTGCGGGTCGTCGACGACCACGGGGACGCAGTGGAATCCGGAGGGGGCGGCTATCTGGTCATCGACAAGCCGTGGCCGGCGATGTCCCGCGGCATCTGGGGTGAGCCGGATCGCGCGCAGGAGGTCTACTGGGATCGGTTCAAGGCGCAGGGCTTCTACTTCGCCGGGGATGGGGCGAAGTACGACGAGCACGGTGACATCTGGCTGCTCGGCCGGGTCGACGACGTGATGAACATCTCGGGCCACCGCATCTCCACGGTGGAGGTGGAGTCTGCTCTGGTCTCCCACCCGATGGTGGCGGAGGCCGCGGTGGTGGGCGCCGCGGATGCGACGACCGGCCAGGCCATCGTGGCGTTCGTCATCCTCCGCGACCGGAACGACGACGACACCCTCGATAACAACGATGTGGCCAAGGTACTGATGGCTCACGTCGTCGCCGAGATCGGGCCGATCGCCAGGCCGAAGCGCCTCCTGATAGTGCCGGAGCTGCCGAAGACCCGGTCGGGAAAGATCATGCGCCGACTGCTGCGGGATGTGGCCGAGGGGCGTGACATCGGCGATGTCGCAACCCTGGCCGACACCTCGGCCATGCGCACGATCGCAACGAGCATGGCGGGCGCCCCCGCCTAGCTCGCCGGCCACCGCGGTGGTCGAGCCCGTCGAGGCCAGGGGATCTCGACGGGCTCGATCTCCGCTCGACGGGCTCGATCTCCGCTCGGCTCGACCCTCTCGACCCTCTCGACGGTCGAGCCTGTCGACCCCGCTCCACCGCTCCACCCCTACAACACCAGCTCAACCACCGCCCGATCGCCCGTCGGCCGCGCCACAACCTCGAACCCGGCGCCCAGAAACAGCGACACGGTCCCGTGGTACAACTCCGCCGCCGGTGCCTTCGGCCGCTCAGCCGCGTCCACCGGGTAGCCCTCGATCACCCGGGCGCCGAGCCGGCGGGCTTGCTCGATCGCGCCGGCCAACAGGTCCGCCGCGATCCCGTGCCGGCGATACCCGACCCGCACGACGAAGCAGGTGACCGTCCAGACCGACGCGTCCTCGGTATCCTGTCGGCTGCCCCCTGTGACCACCTTCGCCCGCAGCAGCCGCGGGTAGTTGGGCCGCGGTTCGACCGCGCACCAGCCGACCGGTTCGTCGCCTTGGTAGGCGATCACGCCCGGTGGGGGACCGTTGGCGCGCACCTGTTCCAGCAGCAGCTGCTCGCACTGATCGGGCTCCGCGGTCTCCCACGCCTTGCTGGGCAGCTTGAAGAACTGGCACCAGCACCGGTGCGGGTCGCCGCGGTTGCCGAAAACGGTGCGCACGTGGTCCCACGGCACCTTGTCAACGGATGCGATGGTGATCTCACGGTTCGGCACGCCTTCAAAGTACAACCTCGCGGGCCCGTGCGGGGGTTTTGTGCCGGAACTCCTTTGCCGCTTTCCGCCCGCCGGTGCGGGCAGCCTCAGCGCGTGGTGGACGGCTCCAGTTCGGGTTCCGCGTCGGCCTCGTCCGGGCCGGTGCCCTCGTCGGCGGTGTCGGCCGTGACGGCCGTTCCGCATGCTCTGGTGCCGCGGCGCCCGACATTCCACGTCTGCGCCTTCGGTTCGAGGCGTCAATGACAGAATTGTGGGACGCCGGCGGTGCGCGAGCACCCCGTGAAAGCGGTAAGCTATCGGAGTTGTCTCCTGCAGGTTTTGTTCCTTGAAACTGTCGGTGGGAGCGGCGGGCTGTGGCGCAGCTTGGTAGCGCACTTGACTGGGGGTCAAGGGGTCGCAGGTTCAAATCCTGTCAGCCCGACCAAAGGGTCGTTCGCGAAAATCTTCACGAAACGGTCTGGTCGAAACAAAAAGAAATCGCTCCTGAGGATTCTCAGGAGCGATTTCTGATTTCTGATGTTGTTGGGTGTGTTCGCGGGAACGATTCTCGAGGTGCCGCCGCGATTTGGCCGGTTCCGCACGGTTTTGGGCGCGTCAGATTGGGGTAGGGCGCATGAGCAGCTCACGCCGGGGACGATCGAGGTAGTCTCCGGCAGCCCGGCCGGGTCCGTCGATCAGGACAACCCGACGATCTCGCCGTTGTCGTCGATGTCGATGCGTTCGGCTGCCGGTGCGGACGAGAGACCAGGCATGGTGCGCATGTCGCCGCAGATGGGATAGATGAACCCGGCCCCGATCGACGCACGCACCTCACGCACCGGCAGTCGCCACCCGGTGGGTGCTCCCTTGATTTTGGGGTCGGCCGACAGGGACAGGTGTGTCTTGGCGATGCACACCGGCAGGCTGCCGAAGCCTGCCCGCTCGTACTTGTCGAGTTGCCGAGCGGCCAGAGGCGAGAGGTCCAAGCCGTCGGCGCCGTACATCTCGCGCGCGATCACATCGATCTTGTCGACCAAGGGAAGTTCGTCGGGATAGAGCCGGTGGAAGCTCGACGGTTCAGCGCAGGCCTCCGCAACCGCCTCGGCCAGCTCGACCGCACCCCTGCCGCCTTCGGTGAAGTGGTAGCTGATCGCGGCGCGCACACCTTCCTCTGCCGCGACGTCCATGATCGCCTGATGCTCACTGTCGTAGTCGGTGGGGAAAGCGTTCACCGCAATGACCGGCGTCACTCCGTGCCGTCGGATGTTGGCGATCTGCCGGCGCAGGTTCGCTGCCCCGGCGATGACGTCGTCGGGATTCTCGGCGAGCATCTCCGGTGGCAGCGGTCGGCCGGCGACGACCCGGTACTTGTTCGAGTGAGTTTTCAGGTCACGCACGGTCGCGACGATGACGGCGGCATCCGGCGCCAGCCCGGAGGCACGGCACTTGATATTGAAGAACTTTTCCGCGCCGATGTCTGCACCGAACCCCGCCTCGGTGATGAGGTAGTCGCCGGCATGGATGCCGATCAGATCGGCGACGACCGAGGAGTTACCGGTGGCGATGTTCCCGAACGGACCGCTGTGGACGAGCACTGGAGTCTGCTCCACGGTCTGCATCAGGTTCGGCTTGATGGCGTCCTTGAGTATCGCGGTCATGGCGCCGGCCGCCTTGAGCATCTCGGCGGTCACCGGTTCGCCGCTGCGGTTGTAGCCGACGACGATTCTTCCCATCCGTTCCCGGAGATCCCGCAACGACGTGCACAGCGACAACAACGCCATCACCTCGCTGGCTGCGGAGATGTCGAAACCGGATTGGAACGGATTGCCGTCGTCAGGACCGCCGAGCCCGGTGATGATGGTGCGCAGCTCGCGATCGTTGACGTCGAGGACACGTCGCCAGGTGATCTCATGGGGGTCGAACCCGAGACGGTTTCCCTTGTGGATGTGGTTGCCGATCATCGCCGACAATAGATTGTGGGCCGCGGTAACGGCGTGCGTGTCGCCGGTCAGGTGCAGGTTCAGTGCCTCCATCGGGACCACCTGAGCGTAGCCGCCACCAGCGGCTCCGCCCTTGATGCCGAACGTCGGCCCCATCGACGGCTGCCGTATCGCGACGATCCCGAGCTTGGCGATGTGCCGGAAGCCCTGACCGAGCCCGACCGCGGTGGTCGTCTTGCCCGACCCGAGTGGAGTCGGCGTGATTGCGGTGACGACGACATACTTGGCCCGTGGACGGTCACGGAGCTCATCGATCGCATCGAGGGAGATCTTCGACGCCGCACTTCCGTACGGTTCCAGCAGGTGTGGACCGATGCCCATGTCGGCTGCAACCTCTTCAAGCGGGCGACGGGCCGTAGCGCGCGAGATAGCGAGATCCGACGGCATGGCCGTGGTGATTGATCGAGATGGCTTGAACATGGTGCCTCCTCAGCGCCTCAGCGCCTCTGGGGCCTGGTGACCCAAGCGTACTGTCAGGCCACGGGCGCGTGCCGGCGTGGCGTGGAGCAGTTCGAATGGGGCGTGCGGTACTGCCCGGGCCCAGTTGACTCGTTGGAGCTCGTCAGAGTCAATCAAGTCGTCATCAGTCCCCATTAAACGAAACGTGATGAGACGACTTTCCGAGGCGCTCGGGGCGGGGGCACCGAGTTCAGCGACTAGGTCTGGCTCAGCGCTTCCTCATCGGCCGCAACGTTCTTCTGCAAGGCGAACTGGGTGCG
>NZ_SOFP01000049.1 GCF_004402785.1 Cryobacterium algoritolerans | reverse complement strand
GGCGGTGGCCGCAGCCGCGGCACCGCCGGCTCGCAGGCGCCCCGCAGCACCGCTAACAGCGGCGGCGGCGGCACCTCGACCCGCCGCGCGAAGCAGGCCGACGAGCACGAGGTCGTGACCGGCCGTAACTCGGTGCTCGAGGCCCTGCGGGCAAAGATCCCCGCATCCGCCCTCTACATCGCGACGCGCATCGAGATGGATGACCGGGTCAAGGAAGTCCTCTCCCTCGCCACCACGCGTGGCATCCCTGTGCTCGAGGTGATGCGCCCGGAGCTGGACCGCCTGGCCGGCCGCGACTCCGTGCACCAGGGCCTCGCCCTCAAGGTGCCCGCGTACGAGTACGCGCACCCGATGGAACTGCTCGAGCTGACCATCAGCCGCGGGCACAAGCCGCTCTTCGTCGCGCTGGACGGCATCACCGACCCTCGCAACCTGGGTGCGATCATCCGTTCGACGGCCGCCTTCGGCGGACACGGGATCATCGTGCCGCAGCGCCGCTCGGTCGGCGTTACCGCGTCGGCCTGGAAGACCTCCGCCGGCGCCGCGGCGCGCACGCCTGTCGCGATGGCGAGCAACCTCACCCAGACGCTCAAGGCGCTCAAGGAGAAGGGCGTGCTCGTGATCGGCCTCGATGGTGCGGGCGACACGTCACTACCCGAGCTCGGCATCGGGTTCGCCGAACGGCCCATCGTGGTCGTCGTCGGCAGCGAGGGCAAGGGACTTTCGCGCCTCGTCACCGAGACCTGCGACGCCATCGTCTCGATCCCGATCAGCGCCACAACGGAGTCGCTGAACGCCGGCATCGCGGCGAGCGTGACACTCTACGAGATCTCGCGGCTCCGCGCCGCCGCGAAGGCAGCGAAGGCCGCCGCCACCGTCGGCTGACCCGCTGGGACACCTCGGCCGGTTGAATTACGCGAAAAGCGCCTTCATCCGAGAAATGAAGGCGCTTTTCGCGTATCTCAGCGGCTCGGTCTAGACCTTGAGTCGCCAGTCGGTCTCGTCGGCGGCGGCAGTGTCGGCCGCGTCCGCGGCTGCGGCGACCGCGTCGTCGGTCACGTCGATCGGCAGTGTGATGGAGCCGGTCGGCGGCTCGATCACCGTGGCCTCGTCACGGCGGTGACGGAGCACATCCTTGACATAGGACGTGACGGCCTCGGCCAGGGGGATGTCCCTGCCCTGGTTCTGGGCCATGAACCACCGATGGTCGAGCAGCTGGTGGAAGACCTCGGCCGGTTCGAGCTTGCCCTTCAGGTCGCGGGGGATGGCGCGGATCACCGGTTCGAAGACCCGCACGAGCCACTCGTGGGCGAGCATCTCCTCGTCGGCGTCCGGGTCTCCGTAGGAAACCCGGTAAGAGTCGAGGTCGTTCAGCAGGCGCCTGGCCTGGTTCTCCTCGGCGTCGAGGCCGGTCAGTCGCAGCAGGCGGCGCTGGTGGTGGCCAGCGTCGACGACCTTCGGCTGGATCCGCACGGTCGTCCCGGTGCTGTCGGTCTTGATCGCGAGTTCCTCAATGTCGAAGCCCAGGTCGTTGAGGCGTTCGACGCGTTCGGTGATGCGCCAGCGTTCCGCGCTCGAGAATGACTCGGAGCCGGTGAGTTCGGTCCACAGCAACCGATAGGCGGCGACGATGCCGTTGCTGACCCGGATCGGGTCGAGCTCGTCGGCGACGCGGCCGCCGGCCTCGAGGTCCATCAGTTCGCCGGCGATGTTGACGCGGGCGATCTCGAGGTCGTTCTCTCGCTGTCCGTTGGAAAGCCCGCCGGGGTAGAGCTGGCCGGTTTCGGCGTCGACGAGATAGGCGGCGAACGCGCCGGCGTCCCGGCGGAACAGGGTGTTCGAAAGGGACACGTCGCCCCAGAACAGCCCGGCCATGTGTACCCGCACCAAGAGGAGGGCGAGGGCGTCGACCAGACGGGTGGCGGTGTCGGGGCGCAGAGTCTGCGAATACAGCGCGCGGTACGGCAGCGAGAACTTGAGGTGCCGGGTCACCAGTACCGAGTTCAACGGTTCGGCGTCATCGGTGGTCCGGTTGGTGATCACGGCGAGCGGCTCGACGCAGGGGATCTCGAGTCCCTGCAGGGTGCGCAGCATCTCGTACTCGCGCCTGGCCATTTCGCTCGTCGTTTCCTTGATGGCCACGACGCGCCCGCTGAGGTGCGCGAAACGCACCAGGTGCCGGGAGATGCCCTTGGGCAGCGCCGCGATGTTCTCGTTCGGCCAGGCGTCCAACGGAAGCTGCCAGGGCAGGTCGAGCAGTGCCGGGTCGGCCGTGGCCGAAGTGATATTGAGAGAACCGCTCATGTCTCGAGCCTAACTGCGCATAGCGAAACGGCCGGACGAAGCGACGCTCCGTCCGACCGTTTCAGTGGTGAACTCTGTCTTAGTCTGCGACTGCCCCGCCCAGGCGGAGGCCGGTCTCTGCGTCGAACACGTGCAGGTGGTGCGCCGTCGGGGTGAGGTAGACGGTGTCGCCTGCCGCGGGGTGCGAGCGGCCATCGACGCGGGCGACGATGTCGGTGCGCTTGCCCTCGACCGTGGAGTGGCCGTAGAGGTAGCCGTCCGCGCCGAGTTCTTCGACCAAGTCCACGGCGACTTCGAGGCCTTCACCCGGGGTGGCCGACAGATGGATGTCCTCCGGGCGGACTCCGATGGTGACCTTCTTGCCGGTGGAGCCGTCGAGGGTCTCGCGGGGGACCGGGACCGTGGCGGTCCCGAACTTGATGCCGCCGTCGACGGTGTCGGCCAGGAACAGGTTCATGGCCGGGCTGCCGATGAAGCCGGCGACGAACACGTTGTTCGGCTTCGCGTACAGATCGCGCGGGGTACCGACCTGCTGGAGCACGCCGTCCTTGAGTACCGCGATGCGGTCACCCATGGTCAGGGCCTCGGTCTGGTCGTGGGTGACGTAGACGGTCGTGACGCCCAGGCGGCGCTGCAATGACGCGATCTGGGTACGGGTCTGCACGCGCAGCTTGGCGTCGAGGTTCGACAGCGGCTCGTCCATCAGGAAAACCTGGGGCTGACGAACGATGGCGCGTCCCATGGCGACACGCTGACGCTGGCCACCGGAGAGCGCCTTCGGCTTGCGGCTGAGGTAGGGCTCGAGGTCGAGCAGCTTGGCCGCTTCAAGGACCCGTGCAGCGCGCTCATCCTTGTTGACGCCGGCGATCTTGAGCGCGAAGCCCATGTTCTCGGCCACGGTCATGTGCGGGTACAGGGCGTAGTTCTGGAACACCATGGCGATGTCGCGGTCCTTCGGCGGGACATCCGTCACGTTGCGCTCACCGATGAAGATGTTGCCGTCGTTGACCTCTTCGAGGCCGGCGAGCATGCGGAGGGAGGTCGACTTTCCGCAGCCGGACGGACCGACCAGGACGAGGAATTCACCATCGGCGACCGAAAGGTCGAGGTGGTCGACCGCGGGGCGGGTGGAACCCGGGTAGAGACGGGTTGCCTTATCGAACGTGACTGAAGCCATGGTCAGTATTCTCCTTCACCGGCAGGTACGTGCCGGACGATCCGTAGTGATGGGATTTAGCTGCCGGTCACCTGCTGTTCACACAAGACCGACCTTTCAAGTATGTCACGTGCCGGGTAGCGCCCGGCGAGGATCGTCTCGGCGACCCAAACCGTTAGTAGGCTCCGTCTGGGGATTTCCCAGACTGGGCACCTACTATTTGGAATGCATGCGCAGACGAAAAGCCCGTGCACTTGTCTACCCGGAGCGAACATTCATGACTAATGGCGGATCAGCCGAGGGCCGTCCCTCTAAGAATCAGCGACGCGACGCGGCTCGGATCAAGGCCACCCAGTTACGTGTGGAGCAGAAGAAGAAAGACCGCCGCAACCGGGTCTTCCTGCAGGGCGGCATTGCTGTGGTGTCCATCGCCGTGGTCGCGATCATCGCGCTCATCATCATGAATTCGATCCGTCCAGCCGGCCCCGGCCCTGCGAACATGGCCAGCGATGGCATCCTGATCAGCGAGGGAATGACGGTCGTCAAGACTGCCGCGCTGCAGCCGAAGGCGAAGCCGATCGCGTCCAAGCCCGACGCGACCGGCACCGTGGCCGACATCAGGGTCTACGTCGACTACCTCTGCCCGTTCTGCGGGCAGTTCGAGAAGACCAACAGCGCCCAGATCGTCAAATGGGTGAAGTCGGGGGCCGCGACCGTGGAGATTCATCCGATTTCCATCCTGACCAGCAAATCGGCTGGAACGCAATATTCATTGCGTGCCGCGAACGCTGCGACGTGCGTCTCCAACTACTCCCCAAACGATTTCTACGCCTTCAACACGGCGCTGTTCGGTGACCAGCCCAAGGAAGGCACGGCCGGGCTTGCCGACTCGGAGATCAAGGGCCTGGTGAAGAGTTCGGGGGTCGGTGCGGCCCGCACGAAGATCAACTCCTGCATCGACGATGCCACATTCAAGTCCTGGGTCGTTGCCGCCACCGATCGGGCGCTGTCCGGGCCTCTGCCCAACAGCGCGGTCAAGGCGATCACCGGAACGCCCACCGTGCTCGTCAACGGCAAGCAGTATGTCGGTGCGCTCGACGATCCCAAGGAATTCGCGGCGTTCGTGCTCCAGTCCGCCGGGGAAACCTACTCGACATCCACCCCGACCCCGGCCGGTTAGCGCCGTTGCGAACCGCGGTGGCCCCGCCGGTCGCGATCGTGATTTAGGATGGGGTTCCGAGGCGGCATCCGCCTCATGCCGGCCTGGCGCAATTGGTAGCGCACCACTCTTGTAAAGTGGGGGTTACGGGTTCAAGTCCCGTGGCCGGCCCCAGCTAGCGCCTCGCGGGTCGTTCCCGCTTGGCAAGCAGCACCAGCCAGACATAGGCGCCGACGAGTTGCCAGAGCAGCCGCAGGACGGCGTCGGCCAGCGTCTCGAGGCGTGGGCCGCCGTCGGGACTGCGGATGGTCGGCCCGCTGATTACCTGCCCGACGACGCCTGAAATGTGGATGGCTGGTGTTCTGGTGTCTGTGCTCACGGCTCGAGAGTAGAACGTGTCGGTGACGCCGGCGGGGAGGCGAAACCGACGATTCCGTGAAGTAACGGTGTCCAATCGGGGCGACGCGTGCTTGGACCGGGGTGCCAGACATGCCCATGAGCACCGCCTCTCCCGAGGGCGAGACGGGTTACAGCACGCTCAGGAACTCCGACGGGTCGATGGCTTGTCGCACGCCGGGCTTGGCGTCTTCGGGAATACCGCCGACGAACAGCCAGCCGAGGAGGTCCTCAGATTCGGTGAGGCGGTGCAGGTCGTGGACGGGGCGGGTTCTGGCCAACGGTCCGGTGCGCCACATCACGCCCCAGCCGGCATCGGCGAGGAGAAGGCTCAGGGCGTGCCCGACTCCGGCTGCTGCGGCGTCCTGTTCCCAGTCGGCGACCTTCGCGTTGACGCGACGGCTGGCGACCACGGCGATGAGCAGCTCGGCGCGGAGCGGCTTCTCGGCCAGCCTGAGGGCGTCAGCGCCGGTGGCGCCGGATGTCGCCGCCATCACGTCGCCCAGCCTACGGCGAGTGTCTCCGCGGAGCTCGATCAGACGCCACGGGCGTAGTGCACCATGGTCGGCGACCCTGGCCGCCGCCGCGACCAGAGGCAGGAGGTCTTCGTGGGTGGGCGCCGCGGACGTCACCTTGGAATAGGAACGGCGACGGCCGACCGCGTCGAGGACCACGGGCACTCGCTACTCGACCTGAGTGAAATTCAACGAGATGGAGTTCATGCAGTACCGGTCGCCGGTGGGCGTTCCAAAACCGTCGTCGAAGACGTGGCCCAGGTGCGAACCGCAGTTCGCGCACCGCACCTCCGTGCGCACGACGCCGAGCGAGCGATCTTCGATCAGTTGGACAGCCTCCGGTCGCACCGACTCGTAAAAGCTCGGCCAGCCGCAGCCGGAATCGAATTTGGTTCCGCTCTTGAAGAGCTCCGCGTTGCAGGCTCCGCAGGTGTAGACGCCGGAGCGCGCCTCGTCGAGCAGTTCTCCGGTCCATGCCCGCTCGGTCGCTGCTCCGCGCAGGACCGCGTACCGCTCAGGGCCCAAATCTTCACGCCACTCGGCGTCTGACTTCTTGACTTCGTAGTCCATCGTGTGTCCTTCCGTCTCGACCGGGGCACGGCCGACTGCTGTTCTCCCCAAGCCTAAACTCGGCCGGCCCGGTCGGTATTCCGGCCCGGCAGGGCGCACAGCGGATTCACACCTCATTTCACGTTGCCGGGGTGGTCCAGCGAGTATCCAGACCGTGACAAATAGGATGACAGACAGGGAGGTAGTGGCACATGGACGGAACCCAGGCAGCGAACACAGCCGAGCGCGTCGAGCCTCCCGCCGGTTTGACCGAGAGGGATGCGGCTGTTCTCTCCTTTGAACGGCAGTGGTGGAGGCACGCCGGAGCGAAAGAGCAAGCAATCCGCGGCCAATTCGACCTCTCCGCCGCCCGGTACTATCAGCTCCTGGCCGTCGTGATCGATTCGCCGGCGGCGCTAGCCCATGATCCGATGCTGGTGAAGCGCCTGCATCGGATGAGGGACGCCCGGGCGCAGGCCAGGGACGGCCGCTCGCTCCACCCCTCTAATTAAATACGTCCGCTCGACCAGCCAATGCACAGCCGAAAAAGGAACGAATCAGTCCCACGATGACGACATCGCACCCGAAAGACCGATTCGACCACCTCCCGCACTCCACTGAACGGGTCGGAGCGCACCGCGCCCCGCCGAAGAAGGGCCGGGGCTGGGTCGCCTTCTGGTGGGCGCTCGCCACGACCGTCGTGCTCATTGGGGTTGGGGTGGCCGTGCTCGCCGCCTTGAACAACCGCCTCAGCTTTGACCTGCCCGGACAATCCCCGTCCTCCAGCACTTCCGCCCCAGCCGCCACGCCGACGGCGGCGCCCACGGCCGTGGCCACCGTAGACCCCGGACTGTCGGTGACTGTGCTCAACGGGACCGCAGGTGCCGGTGTGGCCGCCGCCGTGGGCGACGTGCTCACGGCCGCCGGCTGGACCGTCGGAGCACTCAGCAACGCCAGCACCGAAGATGTGCCGAAGACGATCGTCTACTATGCCGACGCGAAGCTGGAGGGTGCGGCCCGCGGTGTCGCCGCGTCCCTGCCCGGGTCGGACATCCTGCTCGCCAAAGACTTCGCCGAATCCGGTGCCGACCTCACCGTCGTGGTCGGCAAGGACTACGTCCCGGCGGGCTGACCGTGAACTCGCGTGCGATGGCCGCCGCTGAAAGTGCAGGCGAGACTCTACTTTCCACTCGTTGCTTATACGTCGGCCTGCTCGTCGTCAACCCCCTTTCGTTCCTCTGCGGCTTCACTAATATCTGAAATTGGTCGCTCATTTATTCGCACAGGCGCCCCGCAGGGGGCGTATTCCACTGATCGAACACGATGGACGCAGTCACTGCGCCAGGCCCGGTACGGCCACAAGGCGAGTGCTGAGGGAACTACTGCAACAGGGAGTAAGACATGGCGAACGGAACCGTCAAATGGTTCAACGCTGAAAAGGGCTTCGGCTTCATCACTGTCGATGGAGGTGGACAGGACGTGTTCGTCCACTACTCCGCCATTGACA
Source organism: Cryobacterium algoritolerans (assembly GCF_004402785.1). Classification (GTDB taxonomy): domain Bacteria; phylum Actinomycetota; class Actinomycetes; order Actinomycetales; family Microbacteriaceae; genus Cryobacterium; species Cryobacterium algoritolerans. The sequence continues at coordinate 18,454 of NZ_SOFP01000049.1, read as the reverse complement.
TGCACGGCTACAAAGTTCTCGAAGAGGGCCAGCACGTCATCTTCGAGCTGGGGACCGGGGCAAAGGGGCCACAAGCTGAATCGGTGCGCCCGGTCTGATATCTCAGACCAGGCGAATCGGTTCTCAAGGCACGCCCTCAGGCGCGCAGGCGGGTTGACCGCGTGGCGTTAGTGTGTGGGACGTGAGCGCGTACAGAACATCAGACAGGCGAAGAAGCACGGCGCGGCTCATCGGCGCCGTGCTTCTTCCCTGTGCGCTCCTGCTCTCGGCGTGTTCCACGGACCGCCCGGCGCCCACCGCGAGTCCGCGGGCGAGCCAGGCGGAGTCGACTTACACCCCGCCGATCGCGACGGAGAGGTTCCCGTTGCGAGGCACCGGCGTCCCGCCCGGCAGCCTGGCGCATCCGTCCCTGGCTGTGAAGATCGATGACCACGAGGCGGCCAGGCCTCAATTCGGCCTCGAGCGCACCGACCTTGTCTTCGAGGAACTCGTCGAGGGTGGACTGACCCGTTATGTCGCCGTCTGGCACTCCGACATCCCAGACGTGGTCGGACCGGTCCGGTCGATCCGACCGATGGACCCCGACGTCATCGCGCCTCTGGGCGGCATCGTCGCCTACTCGGGTGGCCAGCAGCAATTCGTCGACATGATGACGGCGACCTCCGTGGTCAACGCGGCCTTCGACTCCGACGAGACCGGACTGTTCTCACGCACCGACGAACGGGAGGCACCTCACAACGTCGTCCTGCGGGCGAAGGCACTCGTCGACCGCAACGGCGCGGTGCCTGCACCACCCCAGCAGTTCGCCTACGCGGCGACCGTCCCTGAGTCCTCTGCAGCGGTCGACGGCATACCGGTGACCACGATCAGCTCGAGGTTCTCCGACTCCCGCTGGCCCGACTGGACCTGGGATGCCGCGTCGGGCGTGTATCTGCGCCGGCAGGAGGGAGCGCCCGATCTCGACGCGGGCGGCGTGCAACTTCGGTCAACGAACGTGCTCGCCCTGCGAGTGGCCATCGACGACACCTATCTCCACGTTCCGAAGACCACGATGATCGGCTCGGGAGAGGCCTGGGTGTCCACCGGCGGCAAGACGCTGCACGCGCTCTGGACCAAGGCAGCTCAGGACGCACCGATCCACCTGACCGACGACAACGCGGTCACAATCCGCCTCGCCCCGGGCAACACCTGGATTGAGCTCGTCCCGGTGGATCGCGGCTCGGTCATCCTGGTGCCATAGCCCCCGCCGTTCACTTGCACTCTCGACCCCAGAGTGCCAGAATCGATTTGGCACTCTCTCCGTTTGAGTGCCAACCCATCATCGTTTTGGTAACGTCCGGGAGGGACGAGAAACACATATGGCAAAGATCATCGCTTTCAACGAAGAGGCCCGTCGCGGCCTTGAGCGTGGCCTGAACATCCTCGCTGACACCGTCAAGGTCACCCTCGGCCCGCGTGGACGCAACGTCGTGCTGGAGAAGAAGTGGGGCGCCCCCACGATCACCAACGACGGCGTCTCCATCGCCAAGGAAATCGAACTCGACGACCCGTACGAGAAGATCGGTGCCGAACTCGTCAAGGAGGTCGCCAAGAAGACGGATGACGTCGCGGGCGACGGCACCACCACCGCGACGGTCCTGGCTCAGGCCCTCGTTCGCGAAGGCCTGCGCAACGTCGCAGCCGGCGCCGACCCGATCAGCCTCAAGCGCGGCATCGAGAAGGCGACGGCTGCCGTCATCGCCGAGTTGATCGCCAACGCCAAAGAGGTCGAGACCAAGGAAGAGATCGCTGCCACCGCATCGATCTCCGCTGGCGACGCCGAAATCGGCGCGATCATCGCCGAGGCCATCGACAAGGTCGGCAAGGAAGGCGTCGTCACCGTTGAGGAGTCGAACACCCTCGGCACCGAGCTCGAGCTCACCGAGGGCATGCGTTTCGACAAGGGCTTCCTGTCCGCCTACTTCGTGACCGACCCTGACCGTCAGGAAGCGGTCTTCGAAGACCCGTACATCCTGATCGTCAACTCCAAGGTCTCGAACATCAAGGACCTGCTCCCCATCGTGGACAAGGTCATCCAGACCGGCAAGCAGCTCCTCATCATCGCCGAGGACGTCGACGGCGAGGCCCTGGCCACGCTCGTTGTGAACAAGATCCGCGGAATCTTCAAGTCGGTCGCCGTCAAGGCTCCGGGCTTCGGCGACCGTCGCAAGGCGCAGCTGCAGGACATCGCCATCCTCACCGGTGGCCAGGTCATCTCCGAGGAGGTCGGCCTCAAGCTTGAGAACGTCACCCTCGACCTGCTCGGCAACGCACGCAAGATCGTCATCACCAAGGACGAGACCACCATCGTCGAAGGCGCCGGAGACCCCGAAGCCATCGCCGGACGCGTGCAGCAGATCCGCAGCGAGATCGAGAACACCGACAGCGACTACGACCGTGAGAAGCTCCAGGAGCGTCTCGCCAAGCTCGCCGGCGGCGTTGCCGTCATCAAGGCCGGCGCCGCGACGGAGGTTGAGCTCAAGGAGCGCAAGCACCGCATCGAGGACGCCGTCCGTAACGCGAAGGCTGCCGTCGAAGAGGGCATCGTCGCCGGGGGAGGCGTTGCGCTGATCCAGGCCGGCAAGACCGCCTTCGAGAAGCTGGAACTGACCGGCGATGAGGCAACGGGCGCGAACATCGTGCGCGTGGCCATCGACGCTCCGCTCAAGCAGATCGCACTCAACGCCGGCATGGAGCCGGGCGTTGTCGCCGACAAGGTGCGCAACCTGCCGATCGGTTGGGGCCTCAACGCCGCGACCGGTGAGTACGTCGACATGCTCGCTGCCGGAATCAATGACCCGGTAAAGGTCACGCGTTCCGCGCTCCTGAACGCATCGTCGATCGCCGGACTGTTCCTCACCACCGAGGCCGTCGTCGCCGACAAGCCGGAGAAAAACTCCGCGCCGGCCGGCGACCCGTCAGGTGGCATGGACTTCTAAGTTCGAACAGATCCACGGCAGGGCGTCTCCTTCGGGGGGCGCCCTGCTTTCGTCTGCCCGGCCGCTCACCGGGAGAAGAGCCGCACGTTCGCCTGCTCGATCTCCGCGTACTGCTGCCCGGCCTGGCTCAAGGCCTGGCCGAGCGCCTCCGCGCACTGGGCGACCTGGTCCTGGGTGGCGCGCCAGTCGGCCACCGCCGCCTGGAAGGCCGAGGCGGCCTGGCCGGACCATGTTCCCTCCAACGCGGTGAGCAGGGAGATGAGCGAGGCGACCTCGGACTGGATTAGTCCCATCGAGGCGCGTGCCGTGACGGTCGTGCTGAGCACGGCCTCGCTGTCGACCTGGTATCGGGCCATGGTTGTCCTTTCGGCAGGGGGAATGCCGAACAGGCTAGGACTGTACGCCGGGTGCACGGCTGAACCCCGTCCAAGCCGTGCAGAGGACGTGCGGGGAGACCCAGGGGGAGGAATGCGGGGTGCTACGAGGCGGACGGCACGTGGAGGCGGTGCGGCGCGTTCGGCGACCCGGCGAGCGGGAACCAGACCCGGAACGTGGCTCCACCGCCCGGCGTTTCGAGCACCTGCACGGTGCCGTTGTGGCTGGCGACAATGGAGGCGACGATGGCGAGGCCGAGGCCGCTGCCGCCGGTCTCCCGGGCACGCGAGGTGTCTGCGCGCCAGAATCGCTGGAAGATCTTGTCCCGGATCTGCGGTGGAATGCCCTCGCCGTGGTCGACGACGGCTACCGAGGCCCGCTGGTTCCTGCGGTCGACCCAGACCTCGAGTTCGACCGGGCTGTCCGGCGGGCTGAAGCGCAAGGCGTTGCCCATCAGGTTCGTGATCACCTGCCGAATCTTGTTCTCCTCGGCCATAATGACCGCTTGCACGTCACCGGGCGGGGTCAGCGGGGCCGCCGCAGGCAGCGGCGCAGCGGCATCCGTCTTGCGCGGCTTTCGGGTGCGCAGCCGGGCAAGAGTGGCGCCGGCGAAGGAGACGTTGCCGGTGTGGACGACCTGCTCCTCCGGTTTCGGCGGGGACGCCGTGGACGACGTCAGCGGAGCGGGCGTCGTGACCTCCCCGGTGGAGTGCGCCAGGTCGATCTGCGGCCGGTCGCCGGGATCCTCGAACTCGGTCGGGGTGGGCGTGACAACTGTGACGCTCCGACCGGGGGAGGACGCCATGGCATCGAGGGCGGCGTCCCTGGCCAGCGGCATCAGGTCGACGGGGGTGAGGGCGAGGGGCTTGGTCTCATCGAGGCGGGCGAGTTCGAGGAGGTCCTCGACCAGGCCGCCCATCCGGATCGCTTCCTTCTCGATGCGCTCCATGGCCTGGGCCACCTCTTCAGGAGTCTGCAGGGCGCCCATGCGGTAGAGCTCGGCGTAGCCGCGCACTGAAACGAGGGGGGTGCGCAGCTCATGGCTGGCGTCTCCGACGAAACGGCGCATCTGGTCGATCGTGCGCGCACGATCTTTGAAGAGCCGGTCGATGCGGCTCAGCATGGTGTTCAGGGACCGGTTGAGGCGGCCGACCTCGGTGTTCGGCGTCGCCCCGCCGAGGCGCTGGCTGAAGTCGCCGTCGGCGATCGCCGCCGCGGTGCGCTCCACCTCGCGCAGAGGCGCGAATGTGGTCGTGACCAGCAGTCGGGTGAGTAGGGCGCCCACAAGCACCACCCCGAGCCCGAAGCCCAGGAAGATGGTGAGGTAGGTGGCCATCGTGTTCTCGGTCTGCTTGAGTGAGATCGCCATCACGAGTGTCCCCAGGGTCCCCTGGGGGGTGATGACCAGGGGAACGGCCACGGCGAGGTACTCCGTGTCGTGCGCCGAGTCCTTGAGGGTGAGGGTCCTGCCGTCGAGTTCGATGACCGACTGCAGGTCAAGAGATGAACTCATCAGCGGGATCTCCTGCGCGGGGCGATCTTTCCAGGTGTGGTCCTTGAGTGTGCCGTGTTCGTCGTAGAGCGCGACGAAATAGTCGGATGAGACCACCGCGGGGTTGCCTTGGCCGAGTGCGCTGGCGGAGTAGCCGTTGGAGGCGGTCTGGGCATCCGCCTGCAACTGGGCATCGACCTGCTGGATCACGTACTGGCGCAGCATTGCCATCGTGCCGACCCCGGAAACGAGCAGACCGAGAGTCAGCATGAGCACGGTCACGCCGGTGATCTTGGAGCGGAGAGAGATGCGGCTCCACCGCTCCATTAGTGACTGATGCATCAGGCCCCCAGTGTAGGGACGGAGTCTGGGACTACGCCTTGGCTGCCTTGAGCATGTAACCGAATCCGCGCTTGGTCTGGATGAGGGGCTCGGTCGAGTGCGCGTCCACCTTGCGGCGGAGGTAGGAGATGTAGGACTCGACGATTCCGGCGTCGCCGTTGAAATCGTATTCCCAGACATGGTCGAGGATCTGGGCCTTGGACAGCACCCGGTTCGGGTTCAGCATCAGGTAGCGCAGCAGTTTGAACTCGGTCGGGCTGAGCTCGATCGGCTCGTCACCGACGAGCACCTCATGGGTGTCCTGGTCCATGGTGAGTTCGCCGGCGCGGATGACCGCGTCTTCGTCCGCGTGCATGGTGCGGCGGAGAATCGCCTTGATCCGGGCGACGATCTCGTCGAGGCTGAACGGCTTCGTGACATAGTCGTCGCCGCCGACGGTGAGGCCGGTGATCTTGTCCTCCGTGTCGTCTTTGGCGGTGAGGAAGAGGATGGGCGCGGTGTATCCGGCCGAACGGAGGCGCTTGGTCACGCCGAAGCCGTTCATGTCCGGCAGCATCACATCCAGGATGATGAGGTCGGGCTCTTCCTCGAGCACAGCGGAAATCGCCTGCGCCCCGTTGCCGACGGCGCGCACGGCGAAACCGGCGAAGCGCAGGCTGGTGGTGAGGAGATCCCGGATGTTGGGCTCGTCGTCGACAATAAGAATGCGGGGGCCATCGGTCATGCCGTAATTATCTGCGCGTTAGCTGGTGGTTTCCTGAGAGATGGGGGCACGGCGGCTACATGGGTAGATTGGAGTCAGATTCAACTGGACTGGCGTCGTTAGGAGTCTGTCGTGCGTGTGTCAACCTTTGTGATCGCCGGCGGCGGCCTCGCCGGGGCGCGCGCCGCGGAATCCCTGCGCGCCGAGGGATTCGGCGGTCGGCTCATCCTCGTTGACGGCGAGGAGCACGTCCCCTATCTGAGGCCGCCCCTGTCCAAGGCTTACCTGGCCGGGAGCGTCGATCGGGCATCCGTCGATGTACACCCACCGGGGTGGTACGTCGACCAGGACATCGAGGTGCTTCGGGGGCACCCGGCGACCGACCTTGCGCTGGACACCCATCGTCTGGCCATTGCCGGCGGTCCCACCCTGCACTATGACAAGCTGCTCCTGGCGACGGGTGCCTTCCCTCGGCGGTTCACCGGGCCTGGAGCGGGCCTGGCCGGCGTGCACCACCTGCGCACGGTGACCGAGTCCGAGCGGTTGCGTGCCGACCTGGAGGGTGGCGGCCGCCGGGTCGTCGTCGTGGGGGCCGGCTGGATCGGCCTCGAGGTGGCCGCCACCGCCCGCGGCTACGGAAACGCCGTCACAGTGCTCGGCCGGGGGCGCGTTCCGCTGGGCTCCGCGGTCGGCGACCAGGTTGGCGCCGTCTTCGCCGGGCTGCACCGCGACAACGGGGTGGACCTGCGGATGGGCACGGTCGTGGTGGAGCTGACCGGCAGCGCCGGGCGGGTGGCCGGGGTTCTCCTCGCCGGCGGGGAAGAGGTGCCGGCGGATGTCGTCCTGGTCGGGATCGGCGCACTGCCGGACGACGGTCTGGCCCGCGCCGCCGGGTTGCACGTCGACGACGGCATCGTGGTGGACGCGGCCTTCCGCACCATCGACCCGGATGTCTACGCGGTCGGGGATGTCGCCAGCGTCTTCCACCCGGTTCTCGGCCACCATCTCCGGGTCGAGCACTGGGCGAACGCCGAGTATGCGGCGGCTGCGGCGGGACGGTCCATGCTCGACCAGGCGGTCAGTTACGACGCGATCCCGTATTTCTTCACCGACCAGTTCGACCTGGCAATGGAATACTCCGGCTACCGTCAGCGGGCGCGGAAGGCCGTCGTCGTCTTCCGCGGGGACCGTGCCGGGCGGGCCTTCGTCGCGTTCTGGCTGGCGGACGGCCGGGTTGTCGCCGGCATGAACGTGAACGTCGGGGACGTGAACGAGACCGTGCAGGCCATCATCCGTTCGGGACTCCGGTTCGACCCGCACCTGCTCGGAAATGAGAGCATTGCACTCGAGGGAATACTCACCAACGCAGCCGACCAGGGGACCTGACATGGACACCGCGCCCGCCCGACCGTTCATCGCGCTCCCCGACCTGCTCCAGCCCCGCCGCCTGATCGGCGGCCGGGTGTTCGATTTCTCCCGAGAAGTGGCCGTGATGGCCATCATCAATCGCACGCCTGACTCGTTCTACGACAGGGGCGCCACCTTCGCGCTGGACGCCGCGGTGCGCGCCGCCCGCCGAGCGATCCAGGACGGTGCGGACTGGATCGATATCGGCGGTGCCAAATTTGCCCCCGGCCCTCCGATCCCGATCGACGAGGAGATCGACCGGGTGGTGCCTGTTCTGGAGGCCCTCCGCGGCGCCGGCGCCGTCATCTCGGTCGACACGTTCCACCCTCAGGTCGCGGCCGCCAGCATCAAGGCCGGCGCGCACGTGATCAACGACACCACCGGCATCCACGACCCGGCGATGGCCGATGTCGTCGCGGACAGCGACGCCACCCTTGTGATCACCCACAGCCTGGCCCCGCCGCGCACGCCGCACCCGGCGCCGAGCTACGTCGATGTCGTCGACGAGGTCTCTGCGTTCCTGCGGGAGCGGGTCGCCCTCGCGCTGGACCATGGGATTCCCGTCGAACGGATCATCGTTGATCCGGGCCACGACCTGAACAAGAACACCACCCACTCGCTCGAGCTCACTCGGCGGCTCGCGGAGATCACCGTTCTCGGCTACCCGACCCTGGTCGCGGTGTCCAACAAGGACTTCGTGGGGGAGACGCTCGACCGAGAACGTGGGGGCAGGGTCGAGGGGTCCCTCGCCGCCGCGGTCTACTGCATCCTGCACGGGGCCAGGATCGTGCGCATGCACAATGTGGCGGCCGCCGTGGACGCGGTGCGGATGACCGAAGCGATCCTCGGCTTTCGCCAGCCGGCCTACCTGCGCCACAACCAGGCCTGAGCATGCTGGATCAGGCCGAATTGATCCGGCGATACCGGGTTGCCGACCGCGCCGAGACTCGGGTTCGGGTAAATTTCATCGCCAGCCTCGACGGGGCCGCCACCGTCGACGGGCTCAGCGGAGGGCTCGGCAACGACGACGACAAACTCGTCTTCGACACCCTGCGGTTGCTCTCCGACGTGATCGTCGTGGGCTCAGGGACCGTGCGTGCCGAGGGGTACGGCGGTATCCGGCTCAGCCCGGCGGATGTCGCCTGGCGGCTCGGCCACGGACTTCCGGCCCAGGTGCCGGTGGCGGTCGTGTCGTCGCGGCTCGAGCTGGAGCCGGGGCATCCGTTCTTCCGTGACGCGGCGGTGCGACCGATCGTCGTGACCCACGGCGGTTCGCCGGCCGGGCGCCGGGCCGAGCTGGCCGAGGTGGCCGATGTGCTCGTCTGCGGTGAACAGGCCGTGAACCCGACAGTGATGGTCGGCGCGCTGGTCGCCCGCGGGCTCGGCCAGATTCTCTGCGAGGGCGGCCCGCACCTGTTCGGCGCGCTGATCGCGGCGGACTGCGTCGACGAACTCTGCCTGACCATCAGCCCGGTGCTCGAGGGCGGTAGCGCCGGCCGGATCGCCCGCGGCGACTCCGCCGTCAGCCGCCAGATGGCCCTGCTGCACGTGCTCACCGCCGGCGACATGCTCTTTCTGCGCTACGCCCGCCGCACCCCGCTCCCTCTCCCGCCCGTCTCCTAACCGCCGTCCTGACCCGCCGAACGGTGAGTTCGGTACCGAAAACGGCGCCAAAACCGTGTCGAAGTCACAGTTCGGCGACGTGAGGGCGGCAGGTGGGGCGGCAGGGAGTGAGTGAGTGAGTGAGTGAGTGAGTGAGTGAGTGAGTGAGTGAGTGAGTGAGTGAGGGAGTGAGTGAGTGAGTGAGTGAGGGAGGGAGGGAGCGGATCAGGCGACCATGGCAGCGGAGTCCAGGTTCTGCGAGTCGAGGATGGTGTAGCTGTAGCCCTGCTCGGCAAGGAAGCGCTGCCGGTTCTGGGCGAAGTCCTGGTCGACGGTGTCCCGGGCGACGAGCGTGTAGAAGTTCGCCGACAGGCCGGACTCTTTCGGGCGGAGCAGTCGGCCGAGGCGCTGGGCCTCCTCCTGGCGTGAACCGAACGATCCGGATACCTGAATGGCGACGGTGGCCTCCGGGAGATCGACCGAGAAGTTCGCGACCTTCGACACCACGAGCAGGTTCTCTTCGCCCACCCTGAAGGCCTGGTAGAGGCGTTCGCGTTCGTCGACGGGCGTGGCGCCGGTGAGTTTTGGGGCGCCCAGGGCGTCGGCGAGCTCGTCGATCTGGTCGAGGTACTGGCCGATCACGAGGATGCGCTCGCCCGTATGCTTGGCCACCAGGCGCCTGACCACGTCCAGCTTCGCCGGAGCCGTCGCCGCCATCCGGTAACGCTCGTCGTCCGCCGCCGCGGCATAGCTGAGCCGTTCGGACTGCGGCAGGTCGATCCGCACCTCGTAGCAGGAGGCCGGTGAGATGAAGCCCTGCGCCTCGATTTCCTTCCACGGGGCGTCGAAGCGTTTGGGGCCGATCAGGCTGAACACGTCGCCCTCGCGGCCGTCCTCGCGCACGAGCGTCGCGGTCAGGCCGAGGCGGCGGCGCGCCTGGAGCTCGGCGGTGAGTTTGAAGACGGGCGCTGGCAGCAGATGCACCTCGTCGTAGATCACCAGGCCCCAGTCCATGGCGTCGAGTAGTTCGAGGTGGGCGTACTCGCCCTTCCGCTTGGCGGTGAGGATCTGGTACGTCGCGATCGTGACCGGTTTGACTTCCTTGACCTGACCGGAGTACTCGCCGATCTCCTCGGCCGTGAGGGTGGTGCGCCTCAGCAGTTCGTCGCGCCACTGGCGGGCCGAGACCGTGTTGGTGACCAGGATCAGCGTGTTCGTCTTCGCGGTGGCCATGGCCCCGGCTCCAACGAGCGTCTTGCCGGCGCCGCAGGGCAGCACGACCACACCGGAACCGCCGTCGAAGAAACTGGCGACGGCCTTGTTCTGGTAGTCCCGGAGCGCCCAACCGTCTTCGAGGAGCGAGATCGGATGCGGAGTGCCCGGCGTGTAGCCGGCGAGGTCCTCGGCCGGCCAGCCCAGCTTCACGAGCTCCTGCTTGAGCTGCCCGCGGGCCCACGGCTCGACCAGGAACGAATCCGGCGACGGATGCCCGATCAACAGCGGTGAGATGCGCTTGGCGCCGGCGACCTCGGTGAGCACAGCCTGGTCGTTGCTCTGCAGGATCAGCCGGCCCTCGGCATCCCGCTCGATGACGAGGCGTCCGTAGCGTCCGACGGTCTCCGTGATGTCGACGCTGACGGTCTGCGGGATGGCGAACTTCGAGTACTTCTCGAGCGTGGCGAGCATGTCTGAGGCGTCGTGCCCGGCGGCGCGCGCATTCCACAGGCCGAGTCGGGTGATCCGGTAGGTGTGAATGTGTTCCGGCGCGCGTTCCAACTCGGCGAACACTGCCAGGTCGTGGCGGGCATCCTCGGCGAGAGGGTGCGCGACTTCGAGCAACACGGTGCGGTCACTTTGGACGATCAGGGGGCCATCAGACATAACCATCAACTCTACCCGAGTGTGCTGGAACGACAGCCACCCGCTTACGGGGCGGGCGTGATGCTGATGATGCTCGACAGGGGGAGGGTACGTTCGATGTCGGCTCGTCGGTCGCGCGCCCGGAATCGTCCGCCGCCCACGCTGGCCGGCTCGAGGAGATAGTCCACGACCACGCCGCCCGGCATGGCAATGCTGACGACGACGGTCTGCTTGGCCTTGATCGCCGAGTCGAGCTGCCTGGCGAGCCAGGCATCTGCGGCTTGGCCTTCGCCGCCGTCGCTGGCGCGCAGCTTCTCGACCAGGGCGATCGTCGGGTCGACGGTGGCCACCGGCGCCACCCGGGCGAGCTGGTGGCGGCGCAGGTGCACGATCTCGTTCGCCGCGTTCTCGGCGGCGACCGGATATCGGGCGTCGCTGAGGGCCCAGAACACGACGTCGTTGCCGAACCTGCTGGTCAGCCGGTTCTCGTCGACTCGGACGAGGCCGAGGGGGGTGAGGGTCTGGTCAACGGCGATCGTTCCGAGCAGGGCGGGGTCCTCGGATCGCACGTAGCTCTGGGCCGGCGACGCGGCCGGGTCCGTCGCACCCACCCGCACCCGGCCGTACCGGGCCGCCGACTCGCGGATCAGGTAGTCAACCGGTTGGGGGATCCCGGTCAGGGAAACCGCGCGAAGGAAATCGAGCAGCGAATCCGCGTTCTCCCCGGCGGCGAGGGCTCGATTGACCGAGGTCGCCGAGATGCGATAGCTCAGGGCGAGTTCACGGCTCTCGACGTCGGCAAGTCCGCGCAGGCGGGCGTCGATCGACGGGGCGAGCGGACCGGGCGAGACGATGGACAGGTCGTTCTGCAGGTACACGGCACCTACCTCGGCCGGCAGGGCGGCCGTCATCGTGGCGATCGCCGCGTCGAGGTCGCCGGCCAGCACCGCGGCACCGGCCGGGCTCGTGGTCTGGTGGGCGGTGATGCCGATGAGTTCGGCGTCGTCGGCGAATTCGGTGACCCGGTCGTCCATCCATTCGCCGCCGGCCGGGTACAGCCAGGCGACGAACGAGCGCAGGCCCTCGCCCCAGGAGACGCCGGGCCGCTGGGCGAGGATGCCGCGAACGTCCGGGGGGAGAGCGGCATGCCAGGACTCGGCGATCGTGGCCCAGCGGCGCGCGGTGCCCTCGAGGAGCCAGGCTTCGCCGGCCTCCGTTTCGTTCCAGTAGCCAGTGGCGTGGGCGATGAGGTCGGCGCGGGCCGCGTTGGCGACGAAGGACGCCACTGCTTCCAGTTCGACGCCCATGACGGCGGCAAGGCGCTTCGTGTCCGGCAGCCCGAGGCCGCCGCGGCTGAGTTCCCTCGCCGGTTCGCGGGCGAGTTCGGTGACGAGTTCGGCGATCGATGACACGGCGGCGAACGCGCGCTCGGCGGCTAGCCGGTCGGTGAAGCGGGTGTCGGTGGCGGACACGCTGGCCAGGGCGGACGGCGCTGGCGCCGCGGCCAGTTCGGTTGCGGTCGGCAACCCGAGGGACGGCCAGACCAGCAGCTGGGCGGCCACGGCATCGTACGGCCGGAATCGAGTGTCGAAGAGGCGGCCCAGCATCAGGGAATCCAGTACGGCGGCGCGCGACGAGACATCCGTTTCGGGAACCGGGGAACCGGCGAGCTCGGAAAGACGTTCGGCCAGCTCGGCCAGAGTGGGCTCGGGAGGGGCGGAGTCCGGGTCGGTCACGATCGACAGTTGCCCGGCCACGGCCAGAACCGCGACGGTGGCCCGGTCGAGCTGGACCAGGGCGCGCTGGACGGCATCGGGTTCGAGGAGGGTCTCCGCAAGATCGAAAAAGTCCCGGATGCCGGTGGCCGAGACGGCGCGGATTTCGAGCGTGCGACGCAACGCCGCGTCGTCGAGTGCCCGCAGGCGTGAGGCGAGCATGAGCATGGCGGCTACTCCCTACTCTGTCGTGCATCGCGTGCGCGGCGGATAGCGGTCATCACCATGAGGGCGATGATCAGCAGAAACCCGAGCGGCAGGCCGAAGAGCGGCAGAGCCAGCACGGCGGGCCACACACCCTGGCCGAAACCGTTGTCGGCTCCTGCTCCGGCGGCAGTGCCGATGATCACGGCGAGGAAGGCGAGAATCGACAGACCCACCACACTCGCAACCATGTAAGCCAGGATGCGTTCGAGCCGGCTGGCGGCATGTGGAGTTTGATTGGTCACACTCCCAAGGATACGGGGCATCTCTCGGTCCGACCGAATAGGCTGGGTGTGGTTGGCACGCATTCCGCGCGCCCGGAATGCAGCGAGGTCCAGATGCCCACCGGCAAGGTCAAGTTCTACGACGAGGAGAAGGGTTTTGGTTTCATCGCGTCTGATGACGGCCACGAGGTCTTCCTCCACGCTTCTGCGCTGCCCGCCGGAGTCACGGTCAAGGCAGGGACGAAACTCGAGTTCGGAATCGCCGATGGCAAGCGGGGCGCGCAGGCGCTGTCCGTGCGCATCATCGAGGCCCCACCGAGCCTGGCGAAACTCAGCCGCAAGCCGGCCGATGACATGGCGATCATCATCGAAGACCTCGTGAAGGTTCTCGACGGCATCGGTGCGAGCTTGCGCCGCGGGCGCTACCCCGACAGCGCGCACAGCCACAAGATCGCCGCCATGCTGCGCAAGATCGCGGAGGAGCTCGATGCTTGATCAGGCGGATCCCACTCTGCTGGCCGCAGTCGACCTGGCCCACGAGGCTCTGCTCGACATCACCCCGGCCGACACCATCGGGGAGATCGTCGGCCACATCGTCGAGGGCGAACACGTGCTGACCCTGCTTTTTGACTGCACCATGACCGGTTACCCGGGCTGGCGTTGGACGGTGAGCCTGTCCCGGGTCGACGACGATTCCCCGCCGTCCGTTCTCGAGACCGAGCTCACTCCCGGCGATGAGTCTCTGGTCGCCCCCGATTGGACCCCCTGGTCCGACCGGCTCGCCGACTACCGCACCGCGCAGGAGCTCGCGGCCGCGGTCGCCGCAGCCGAGACCCTCGACACGGACGATGACGGCGACGAATCGGACGACGACGACGACGATGATGACGACGACGATGATGATGATGATGACGACGATGACGAGTCGGACTACCACGACGAGCCGGATGGAGACGCGCGCGCCCTCGACGACGACCGCGACGAAGTCATGCTCGACGGGATCGACTTCGGTGAGGCGCTACCGACGCCGGAACTGCACCCAGCCAAGGCCGACGAGCCCGAGGCCGAGGCCGATGGCGGCGCACGCCGGCCACCAGCCAAGTCCCGCCGCCGCAAGGTCGTCCTGGAAGAAGACAGCGAGCACCAGGGCTAGGAGCCAGGCTGCAGATCCCGCAAGGATCGCCATGCGGGCGTCCGCGCGAGCGGGCAGAGGGTCAGGCCGGCGTTCGCTGTCCTTCAACCAGATGCGCATGACGACGCCTAACTGCCGAGGTTTTGCACGACGTATTCGATCGACTTGACGAGCTGACGCACATCGTGGGGTTCGATCGCCGTGAACGTCGCCACGCGCAGCTGGTTACGGCCGAGCTTGCGGTAGGGCTCGGTGTCAGAGATCCCGTTCGCCCGTAGGGCCTTCGCCACGGCCGCGGCGTCGATTCGGTCGTCGAAGTCGATCGTGGCCACGACCTGCGAGCGGTGGTCGGGATCAGTCACGAACGGTGTGGCGTAATCGACGCTCTCTGCCCAGTCGTAGAGTACGGATGACGATTCCTTTGTGCGCGCAGACGCCCAGGCGAGGCCGCCGTTCCCGTTGATCCAGTCGAGCTGGTTCTCGATCAGGAGCAGGGTGGCCACGGCCGGGGTGTTCAGGGTCTGGTTGAGGCGGGAGTTGTCGATCGCGTTCTTCAGGCTCAGGAACTCGGGGATGTATCGTCCGCCGGCGGCGATGCGTTCGACCCGCTCGATGGCGGCGGGGGAGAAAAGGGCGATCCACAGGCCGCCATCCGAGGCGAGGTTCTTCTGCGGGGCGAAGTAATAGGCATCCGCCTGGTCCGCCTCGAAGTCGATTCCGGCCGCCGCGCTGGTCGCGTCGATCACTGTCAGGGCACCAAGATCGCCGTTCACCCGGGTGACGGGTGCCATCACGCCGGTGGAGGTCTCATTCTGGGGCCAGGCGTAAACGTCGACCCCTTCGGTGGCAACGGCCGCGCTGCGTGAACCGGCCGGAGCCTTGATCACATCGGGGGCCTCGAGGAACGGGGCAGCCGCGGCGCTGGCGAACTTGCCGCCGAACTCGCCGAACACGAGGTTCTGGCTTCGCTTCGAAATAAGGGAGAAAGCTGCTGCGTCCCAGAACGCTGTCGACCCGCCGTTGCCGAGGACGACCACATAGCCCTCCGGCATCCTGAACATCTCGCTGAGCCCGGCACGCACCCGGCCAACCAAATTTTTAACCGGAGCTTGGCGATGCGAGGTGCCAAGGACATTGGATCCGACGGCTAACAGGTAGTCGAGTTGTTCCTGTCGTATTTTCGACGGTCCGCAGCCGAATCGTCCGTCGAGGGGCAAGAGTTCAGAGGGAATAGTCAGATTCTGCATAGGGCGATTCTAGTTGTCGGTGCCGCGACGGTAAGGTTGTCACTTGCATGGAGGCCGACCGGGAGGCTCTGGGGATGACTGATCTGATCGACACCACCGAGATGTATCTCCGGACGATTTTGGACCTCGAGGAGGAGAACATCGTCCCCCTCCGGGCGCGCATCTCGGAGCGGCTCGGCCACTCCGGCCCGACAGTGTCGCAGACCGTCGCGAGGATGGAACGGGACGGCCTCGTCGTCGTCTCCGGTGACCGGCATCTTGAGTTGACTCTGGCCGGTCGTCGGAAGGCCGTGCACGTGATGCGCAAGCACCGCCTCGCCGAACGCCTGCTGAGCGACGTGATCGGGCTCGAATGGGAGTTCGTGCACGACGAAGCATGCCGCTGGGAGCATGTGATGAGTGAACAGGTTGAGCGCAAGATCCTCGAGATCCTCGGCCATCCCACCGAGTCCCCGTACGGCAATCCGATCCCCGGCCTCGACGAACTGGGTGATTCCCCGGCGGTCGCATTCATGGCCGGAGTGACCAGCCTGGTCGACGTGGTCGGGAGTTCTCCCGAGCCCGTGACCGCGGTCATCCGTCGACTGGGTGAGCCGGTGCAATTCGATCCGGAGCTCCTGGCCCAACTGAGGAATTCCGGGGTGCTCCCGGGCAACACCGGGGTGTTCTCCGCGGCCGGTTCCTACGTGCTCGTGCGGGTCGACGGATGCGGCGACGGGCTCGAACTTCCCAACGAGGTTGCCAGCCACATATTCGTCGCGACGCCGCTGGTTCCGGGGTAGTTTTCACCGCCCGTCCGCCCCGAAACGGCGCGGGTTTCGTTACCAATTTGTTAGAAAAATGTGAATTTCGAGTGACAAACGGATAAACGTCACGTAGCCTCGGGGGCGTCCACAGGCTGGAAATCGGCCGACGGACCCGGACCAGGACGCCTTATTCCGTCTCCTGGCACGGCACCACCGGCGATCAGCGCAGTGGACGGGGCAACTCCCTAGTGTTGCCGAGGCGCCGGAGGTTCACACTGTGGCCACTTCACGTAGACGACGCATTTTCCGAGCAATGAACCCGACAGCAGACTTGGCCGACGTATCCCAGGCCCTGGCGCGGTCCGGCACGGGCGTCGCCCCCCGTCGCGCACCCGTTGACGCCCCGCCGAAGCGATCCCGTCGCCGCGGCTACCTGGCCAATGTGGTCTTCATGACCCTGGCCGGCGGGCTCGTCGCGACCATGGCTATCCCGGCCTATGCGTTCGCTCCGAGCTCGACGGAGTCTAACTTCGGTGCCACGGCGTCCACCGAACTCACCCGTTCGGGTGCTCAGACCGTTCAGGTCGCCGACCATGCGGCCACAGTGAGCGTCGCTCGGGACGGGTTCACCGCGACCACGCCGGAGGAGCTGGCGGCCGCCGCGGCCGCAGTGGCCGCGAAGGCCGCCGAGGCCCGGCGTCAGGAAGTAGCCGCGCAGATGACGTCGTATGCCGCGTCGTACTCTGGACCGTCCGTCGCGGAGTACCTCGCGAATCCGTCCCATCCGAGTTTCGACCTGGCGTCGGTATACGGCGTCGCGTCGCAGTACCAGGGCGTCCCGTATGTTTATGGCGGGGCGACCCCGGCCGGCTTCGACTGCTCGGGCCTCATCATGTACGTCTACGCCCAGTTCGGGATCAGCCTCCCGCACTCCTCCACCGGGCAGGGCGCCGCCGGAACCCGGATCGCCCTGGCCGACGCCCAGCCGGGCGACCTGGTGATCATGGACGGTCACGACGGGTTCTATGCCGGCAACGGAAACATTCTGCACGCGCCCTATGAGGGCGCCGCCGTGCGCGTGCAGCCGATCTGGACCAGCTCGTACTACATCGTTCGACTCGGCATCTGATCGCTCGGAATGTGAACGTTGCGTAACACCTGACGGATTCTGGGCCCGGCGCTTCGTCCGGTGCCGAAACTGGGTTAACCTGTTCATCTGATGTTCTGCGAATTTTCCGAAGAGCCACGGCGCGAGCGGCGCACGATCCACACCATGGATGTGCGCTGCCGCTTCGCGCCAAGGCGCAGTAGTCAAGCATGTCTAGGTCGCGCGTGTCTCAGTCACGTTGTTTCCAGTAGGGCGCTGTCATTGTGACGGCGCCCTTTTTGTTTGCCTGCTCGGTTCCCGCTCGCCGCATTGGGACGTAGTTCGAATGGCTGGAAGCCGTCCAGCCCTTTTCGAGAGGGAACGCATGCGCACACTGGTCCTCAACGCGGGGTACGAGCCCCTCGCCGTGGTCTCCTTCAAACGGGCCCTCATCCTGGTCATGAACCAGAAGGCCACGATCGTCCAGTCCGACCAGGGTCACCCGGTCTGGGCGTCATCCGGGTCGTGGGACCGGCCGAGTGTGATCCTGCTCACCCGGTATGTGCGCATCCCGCGGCTGCGGTCGGTGCCCGTCAGCCGGCGGGGCGTGCTGCGCCGTGACGATCACCGTTGCTGTTATTGCGGCACGACCGCGAACACCATCGATCACGTGCAGCCCAGGTCGCGCGGCGGCCGCGACACCTGGGACAACCTTGTAGCGTGTTGCCTGCGCTGCAACAACCTCAAGAGCGACCGGACTCCGGGGGAGATGGGCTGGAGCCTGCTCTTCCACCCGCGGATGCCGCTGGGCACGGCGTGGGTGGTGCGCGGAGCGGAGCGGCCGCTACCGCAATGGGATGAGTTCCTCGCTCCTGCGGCCTGACCTGCGGCCTGACCTGCGATTGTAACGAAAAGGTAACGCACGGGGGTGACATCCCGCCCGTATTCCCATAGGGTGGGGGGAGCTCAGACCCGAACCAGGCCACGCAGAGGACCAGATTTTGCCCTATTCCGGCGAACCCGGCACATCCGTTCCTACAGAGAACCAGAACGCTTTCCCGTCACGTCGCGAGTTGCGCGCGCAGCGCGAAGCCGAAGGGGCTCCGGCGGTCGTGCCCGTGACCTCCATGCCCACGACGTCCGTGTCCGTGACCTCCGTGCCCACGGCATCCACCGTCGACGTCGGGCCGGATGTCGCGGCCATCGTGTCGCAGGCCGGCCGCCCCGCCAGCGCGCCCCACGCCGGCCGCCGCGCCATTGCGCCCCGCACGCCGGCCGCG
>NZ_SOFP01000002.1 GCF_004402785.1 Cryobacterium algoritolerans | reverse complement strand
GGGGGTCCGGCCCGGTGCCGGGCGTCGCGCCGACGGGCGTCGCGGCGACGGGCGTCGCGGCGCTGTCGGCGCTGTCGGCGCTGTCGGCGCTGTCGGCGCTGTCGGGGCTGTCGGGGGCCGACGGTAGCGTTTCATCGATGAGGTGGCGCGCCGCAACGGCGTAGCGCACCTCCCCCGTCGCCAAGGCGATCTCGAGGAGCCCGCGAGCGAACATCCCGTAGTCCTCCAGGGTCGCCTGCGCTCCCGAGACCCGACCTGAGATGGAGGCCCGCACGAGTCGGGTGCCTCCGGGGGGCCGGCCGAGGATGTGCTGGGCCAGCAGCCTGTCGGCCGCCCGCGTCGCTGCGGCCTGGAGGGTCAGGTCGTCGAAGGCGAATCCGGCCCGCGCGAGAGCCGCGATGGCGAGGCCCGTCCAGCCGGTGAGCACCTTGTCGTCGAGCGCCGGCCTGGCCTGCAACTTCCGGGCCTCCTCATCGAGGGTGTAGTAGCCGCCTTCGACGCGCCGCCCGTCCACGGTGCTCTCGGAGTCCTGCGCGCTGGCGAAGCCGCCTCCCGGCAGCGCCAGCACTGCGGTAAGGAAGCGGGCGATTCCCTCGGCCACGGTGCGGGCCCACGACTCGCCGGTCAGCTTCCAGGCCTGCGTGTAGAGGTCGAGGAGCTGGGCGTTGTCGTAGAGCATCCGTTCGTAGTGCGGCTCACTCCAGTCCCGGTTGACCGCGTAGCGGAAGAAACCGCCCTCGATCGGATCCCGCAGCGGCGAGGCGCCGAGGCGCTTGAGGGTGCGCAGGGCCAGGTCCCGACCGGCAGGGACGCCGTCGGCCGGGTCGGCGCGGTCGAGCAGGAAGCCGAGGGCAGGTGCCACCGGGAACTTGGGGGCACTGCCGAAGCCGCCGTGGACCGGGTCCTCCTGGGCGACCAGGCTGGCTGCGGCTCCGCGGAGGGCGGCAGCGTCCGGGCGGGCGTCGGCGGCTGTTCCCTGGCCGGAGGACGCGGCGAGGGCCTCGGCGACCAGGTCCGCGCTCTCGGTGACCTCGGCGCGGCGGGTGGTCCAGGCATCCGTCACCGCCTCGAGCACCTGACGGAACGACGGATGCCCCGTCATCGGCTGTGGTGGGAAGTACGTTCCGGCGTAGAACGCCCGGCCCTCGGGTGTGACGAACACGTTCAGCGGCCAGCCCAGGCCGCCGACGAAGGCGCTGGCGGCGGCCAGGTAGGCGGCGTCGACATCGGGGTGTTCCTCCCTGTCGACCTTGACGCTCACGAAGTGCTGATTGAGATAGGACGCAAGGTCGGGGTCGCTGAAGCTCTCCCGCGCCATGACATGGCACCAGTGGCAGGTCGAATAGCCGATCGACACGAGCACGGGGACATCGCGGGAGCGCGCCTCCGCGAAGGCCTCAGCACCCCAGCCTTGCCAGTCGACCGGGTTGTCGGCGTGTGAGCGCAGGTACGGGCTGATCGCGTTGGCAAGTCGGTTGGGCATGTTTCCATTCTGCGCCGGGACCGCGTCGCCGGCGGTGCGGGCCGGACTATTCTCGGCCAAAGGAATAGTGATGCGTGTGGAACGGGTGATCCTCGCGCAACGACTGTTGGCCGCTGCCCAGGCGTCTATGCCGCCGAGCGCACGGACGGCAGGTACCGCCCGGTCGAGCAGAACCACGACGACGACAGCGGCAGTGCGGCGTGCGCCACGGCGGACGAGATCGTGCGCCGTGCGCAGTGCGGCGCCGCCCAGATCGGGTGAGCCGGTCGGAACCCCACGTGCTGGACCTCCCGTTCGGGGGTGGTTAGGCTGAGGGCAACAGTGGGGGGCTGCAGATGACGTTGAAGACAGTGGCAGGTCGTCTGGAAACGGCGGCCGGGACCGATCCGGGACTGCTGATCGCGCTGCGCGCCGCCTACCGGGGTCGGCACGATGTGCTGGATGCGCTCTGGTGGCGCGCGCATCCGCTCAGTCTCACCCCCGGCGGCCGCCCCGACCCTCTCGTCGGCCTCGGCGCCGAGCAGGCCGCCGTGTACTCCCGCACCCGGGTCGACGGACCGCGGAGCGAGGTCGCGGATCCCGACACCGGCGAGCCCGTCAGCGCGACGAGCAGCGAGCACCGGCTGCGGGAGCTCACCCGGCTGCTGGCACAGGATGCCGCGGCACTCGACCTGGTCCTGGTCAGCTTCCGCGGCTGGCCCGGTTCCGGCAACGCGGACGACGACCGGGACGCCGACGAGGCCGTCGATGCCCGGCCCCCGAGCGAATCGGAGAACGGTCCAACCGGCGTGGAAAAGACTGGGATGGAGGCGGCCGGGATGGAGGCGGCCGCCACTCACGCCGACATCGATTCGCTCCGCGGGGACTGGTCGAACCGGCACCCATTACGCGGGATCCTGCTCGTCGCCGCGGGCGCCACGGCGGGCATCCTCATCGGCGTCGCGGCGACGCTGGCCCTCCGCACGTCCTAGGAGCGCACCTCCGGAAGGGCCTCAGCGCCCCGCCCTGCCAGTCGACCGGGGTGTCGGCGTTCGAGCGCAGTGCGGGCTGATGGCATCGGCAAGACGGGTCGTCATGGTCCCATTGTGCGCTGATCCGCCTCGCTGGGATCCAGATCGGATCAGCCCCGCCGGACTGGTTACAGTGGACACACCTCGACCGCTGGGAGCCCGGGATGATATCGGAGTCTGTAGCACAAAGGCTGTCCATTGCAGCCGCAGCCGATGCTGCCCTCGCCTCCGAGTTGCGCGAGGCATACCGGGGGCGACACGACGTGCTCGATGCCCTGTGGTGGCGGTGTCATCCACTCACGGAAAGTCCGGCCGGCCGCCCCGATCCTGCAGCCGCACTCCCCCCGCTTCAGGCCCAGGTTTACTCGCGCACCCGTCCCGATTCTCCGACCGGCGACGACGAGCAGCGACTCCGCGCGCTCACAGACCGGCTGCGACAGGATGCCGCCGCTCTCGACGACGTGCTGCTGCTGTTCCGCGACGAACCGGTACTGCGGCGAGGCGGTCCCACAGGCGTCGGTCCCACGGGCGGCACTCCCGCGCTGCCCGTGGAGGAAAACGCCCCGGCAGACCTCGGACCCGCGACCAGGCGGCACCCGGGCGCGCCCGGCGGCCCGGGTCTCCGACGCGCCCTGCTCCTGCTCGCCATCGGGGCCGCTGTCGGCGCGATCACGGTCGGCGCGGTGTCGACCCTGGGGCAGCCGGACGGCTCGGCGACCCGTCCGGCGGACGAGGCCGCGGCATCCGCTTCACCGGGACTCATGCGACTCTTCAACGAGCCGCCGATTCCCGACCAGACCACGATCGACCTGGGCCCCGAGTTTCGGCGAGATTCCATCCATGCGGTGTTCGTCGAGCGGGAAACCAATTCGTTCGTTTTTGTCGCTCGCCGGGGTGACGACCTGTACTGCGTGATCCTGCGCGCCCAGGGTCAGCAGGGTGCCAGCGCGTGCGTCGGGCTTGCCGAGCTCGCCCGACGGGGCATGAACCTCACGGCGACGCTACCGGTCAACCCCTTCACGCTCGGAAAGGACTCACTGGTGCAGGGCGGCGACCTCGCGGATGTCACGATCCGGGTCAGCACCGACGGCAACGTCACGAGTGAAACCGCCCCGCACCCCACCTCTTGCGGCGGTGTGGGAGATGCGGCTAGGCGGTGCCGGTGAGTTGACGGTCGACCAGGGCCGTGCCGCGGCGCTGCACGCGCATCCAGATGAAAAACCCGGTGATCGTGAACGCCCCATAGAACACGTAGAGGATGGCCGAGGCGTAGTAGCCCGCGCTGACCAGGAGCGGGACGCCGACGACATCGACGGCCACCCAGATCAGCCAGAACTCGGTCCAGCCCTTGGCCATGCCGTAGGTGGCGAGCAAGGAGCCGATGAAGATCCAGGCATCAGCCCAGACCGGCTCGAAAGAGCCGAGCGCCCGGAAGATCGGGGTGAGGATGAGCGTGCCGGCGACCATGCCGAGACCGAGCAGGATCCGGGTGCGGTTGCTCGCCCAGTGTGGGGCGACGGCGATGTGCGCGCTCGAGCTTCGGGCCCGCGACCACTGGATCCAGCCGAAGATCGACACGACGATGAACATGATCTGACGGCCGGCCTGGCCGAGCAGATTGACCGGGTTGGGGGTACCGAACACGGCACCGAGGAACACCGTGAACAGCAGCGCGTTGCCGGCGATTCCCACCGGCCAGGCCCAGACCTTGCGGCGCATCCCGCCGACTGCGCTCAGTATCCCGAACGCATTGCCGATCACCTCGCGCCAGAGGATCGTCTGGGTACCGATCTGCAGTTGGGCGTCGAAGAGCCACTCAATCGGATTCATCGGCCAACTTCCTGGTCGGGGATCGTTCCCCCTCCTCTTCCAATCTACCGCGACCGTTCTCACCACCCGGGGCGAGAATCTCGGGGTCAGTTCACGTCGTTGGGGTGGGCGCTCACCCGGCCCACCCGTTCGAGCGAGGAGATGGTGTTCAGTTCGGTGCGGCTGAGCTCGAAGTCGAAGACGTCGAAGTTCTCGATCATCCGCTCGCGACGGTTCGACTTGGGGAAGACGATGTTCTCGGTTTGCAGGTGCCAGCGGATGACGACCTGGGCCGGCGTTTTGCCGTGCGCCTCGGCGGCGACGGCCACGACGGGCTCCTCGAGCAAAGGATACTTGCCCTGGCCGAGCGGCCCCCAGGCCTCCACCTGGATGCCGTTGGCGCGGGCGATCCGGGTCACCTCGGGCTGCTGGTGCGCCGGGTGCAGCTCGATCTGGTTGACGGCAGGCACGATTTCCGTCTCGCTGAGCAGACGGTCCAGGTGCGGCTCGAGGAAGTTGGAGACGCCGATCGACCGGGCCCGGCCGGACTCGCGGATTTTCTCCAACGCCTTCCAGCTTTCCACGTAGCGGTCCTTGGCGGGTGTCGGCCAGTGGATCAGGTAGAGGTCGACGTAGTCCAGGCCGAGCTTCTCGAGGCTCTCGTCGAAGGCATCGAACGCGGACTGGGTACCCTGCTTGTCGTTCCACAGCTTGGTCGTGACGAACAGGTCGGAGCGGGCGATCCCCGATGCGGCGAGCGCGGCGCCGACGCCCTCCTCGTTGCCGTAGATCGCTGCGGTGTCGATGTGCCGGTAGCCGACCTGGAGTGCGTCGGACACGATCCGGGTGGTCTCCTCCGGCTCGACCTTGAAGACACCGAAGCCGAGCTGGGGAATGGTGTGGCCATCGTTGAGGGTCAGGGTGGGAACTGGAGTCGTCATGCGCCCCACCCTAGGGGTCCGAACCGAACGAAAACTGACCGAGTCGACGGCGGCCGCTAATCCGCCTTCGCCACGGCCTCGGTCGCGACCTCGGCGTCGGCCGCGACCCAGGAGCCGCGGAGCCGGACCTGGCACAGCTCCGGGCCCACGAACGGTCGCAACTCGGTGCCCTCCGGGTCGTGGCCGAGGCTCTCGGCGATGCCCCGGATCAGGCCGAGGTGCACCGAGCAGATCACGTCGGGTGCCTGCCTCGCGTCGGCGCGGAACGGGCAGGCGAGCAGATTGACCACCGGCGGGGCCGACACGTCGGGAGCGGGAGCATCCGTCCCGTCCAGGGCGGGAACGGCCTCGACCGGCCCGGCAGCGCCCGGAACCTCGCCGATCGGGACCTCGAGCTCCGGGTCGAAGCCCAGCCGGTCCAGGATGCGCACGAGCGGGGCGACACCCTCCCCCGCGCTGCCCCACAGCTCGCCGGCGAACGAGGCAGCCCAGTGCTCGCCCGCCCGGATCGCCCGGGCCCGGCCGCCATCGGCGTCTTCGGCAAGCGCGCCGGCCAGGGCCCGGCTCAGGTCGTGTTTGGCCTCGTCCTCCCGGGAGGCCGGCCCGGCGGTGAAGAGGATGCGCGGGCGCCCCCGCGCGCCGGCCCGCTCCACCGCGCGCCGGATCAGCCCGGCGCCCTCGAGCTGTTCGAGGTGAAACCTCACCGTCGTGATGTGCAGCCCGACCTGCGCCGCCACGGCGGCCGCGTCGAGCGGGGCGCCCGAGTCCATCAGGAGTTCAAGCACCTGGCGGCGCGCGTCAGAGGCCAGGGCGGCGTGCCGTCCCCCGGTCGCTTCCTCGTCAGTCATGCATTGATGCTAACATCGTGCGGTTTAAGGTGCCGGTGGCGGCCCGGGCACCTGGGTGTTCTCCGGCTTGGAATACGATGGAAGGGTCATGATCCCCGTCGTCATCACCTTCCCGCCCGAACTCCCGGTCAGCCAGCGCCGCGAGGATATCGCGCGCGCCATCCGTGACAACCAGGTGGTGATCGTCGCTGGCGCGACCGGCTCCGGCAAGACCACCCAGTTGCCCAAGATCTGCCTCGAACTCGGCCGCACCAGCATCGGCCACACCCAACCGCGCCGCCTCGCCGCCCGCACCATCGCCGAACGCATCGCGGAGGAACTGGGCCAGGAGGTCGGCCAGACCGTCGGCTACCAGGTGCGCTTCACCGACCAGGTTGGTCCCGACACGAAGATCAAGCTGATGACCGATGGCATCCTGCTCAACGAGATGCACCGCGACCGGATGCTGCGGAAGTACGACACGATCATCATCGATGAGGCGCACGAGCGCAGCCTGAACATCGACTTCCTGCTCGGCTATCTGCGGCGACTGCTGCCGCAGCGCCCCGACCTCAAGCTCATCATCACCTCCGCGACGATCGACCCGCAGAGCTTCGCCGAGCACTTCGCGGCCGCCGACGGCACCCCGGCCCCGATCATCGAGGTATCCGGCCGCACCTACCCGGTCGAGATCCGCTACCGCCCGCTCGTCGCCGAGGCGATGGACGATGACGAGCTGTCGGATGCCGCGCCCGCCGTGGACCGCGACTACATCGAGGGCATCTCCGCCGCCCTGGACGAACTCGACCGGGAGTCCAGCGGCGACGTGCTCGTCTTCCTCAGCGGCGAGACCGAGATTCGCGACGCCGCCGACGCCCTGAACGGCAAGTTCGCCGCCGCCGGGCGCGGCAGCCCCACCGAAATTCTGCCGCTGTACGGGCGGCTCTCCGCCGCCGACCAGCACAAGGTGTTCCAGCCGTCGACGGTGGCCGGGGTGCGACGTCGGATCGTGCTCGCCACGAACGTGGCCGAGACCAGCCTGACCGTGCCGGGCATCCGCTATGTCATCGACGCCGGAACCGCCCGAATCAGCCGGTACAGCGTGCGCTCGAAGGTGCAACGGCTGCCGATCGAGGCGATCTCGCAGGCATCCGCGAACCAACGATCCGGCCGGAGCGGGCGCACCAGCGACGGCATCGCGATCCGGCTGTACTCGGAGGAGGACTTCACCCGCCGGCCGGAGTACACCGAGCCGGAGATCCTGCGCACCAATCTCGCCGCCGTGATCCTGCAGATGATCTCGCTCGGCCTGGGCGACATCGCCGCGTTCCCGTTCCTCACGCCGCCGGACTCCCGCGGCATCAAGGACGGCCTCGACCTGCTGGCCGAGCTCGGCGCGGTCGCCCCCGACACAGCGGGTCGTGCCGGGACCAAGACGGTCATCTCCAAACTCACCCGGATCGGCCAGCAGCTCGCGAAACTGCCGATCGACCCTCGGTTCGGCCGGATGGTGGTCGAGTCGAAGACCCAGGGCATGAGCCGCGAGGTGATGGCGATCGTCGCCGGCCTCACCATCCAGGACCCGCGCGAGCGACCGCTCGAACGCCGCGCCCAGGCCGACCAGCAGCACGCCCGCTTCGCCGACCCAACCAGCGACTTCCTCAGCCTGCTGAACCTCTGGAACTACCTCGAGACGCAGCAGAAGGAACTCGGCTCGAGCGCATTCCGGCGTCTCTGCAAGAACGAATTCCTCAACTACCTGCGGGTGCGTGAGTGGCAGGACGTCTACAAGCAGCTCCGGCAGATGGCCAAACCGCTCGGCCTCCACGTCGGCGACCCCAGCGTGAACCCCGACGGCATCCACCGCTCGCTCCTGGCCGGCCTCCTCTCGCACATCGGGCTCAAGGACACCGCGAAGAAGGACTACATCGGCGCGCGCCAGCAACGGTTCGTGATCTTCCCCGGTTCGGCGCTGGCGAAGAAACAGCCCACTGCCGTGATGAGCGCCGAGCTGGTCGAGACCAGCCGTCTGTTCGCCCGGATGAACGCCATCGTCGATCCGGCCTGGGCCGAACCGCTCGCCGGCGACCTCTGCAAGCGCAGCTACTCCGAACCGCACTGGGAGAAGAAGCAGGGCGCCGTCGTCGCCTACGAGCGGGTCACCCTGTACGGGGTGCCGATCGTGCCGCGCCGCCGAATCCAGTTCTCCCGGGTCGACCCTGCCTACGCGCGCGACCTGTTCATCCGGCACGCCCTGGTCGAGGGCGAGTGGGACCTCGACCGGGTCGACCAGCGAGTCACCGCGTTCGACCGCGCCAACAAGAAGCTGCGCACCGAGCTGGCCGAGCTCGAGGAGCGCACCAGACGCCGCGACATCCTCTTCGACGACGAGGCCGTGTTCGAGTTCTACCAGAAACGCATCCCCGCGGACGTCTGCTCCACCCGCACCTTCGAGACCTGGTGGCGCCAGGCCAGGGCGGCAACCCCCAACCTGCTCACCATGACCGCCGAGGCCCTCGTCCCCGAGGACGCACCGGAGATCGACGAGGCCGTCTTCCCGCCGGTCTGGCACCAGGGCGACCAGCGGTTCAGTCTGAGTTATCGGTTTGAACCCGGCGAGGAGGACGACGGCGTGACCGCGCAGATCCCGTTGGCCCTGCTCGCGCGGCTCTCTCCCACCGGCTTCGACTGGCAGGTGCCCGGGCTCCGCGCCGAGCTGGTCACCGCCCTGATCAAGTCCCTGCCGAAGAGCATCCGGCGCAACGTCGTTCCGGCGGCCGACTGGGCGGCGCGCCTGCTCACTGAACTGCCGCCCGCACCGGGCGCCCCGGTCGGCGCCGGTGACTCCGCAACCGGAACTCTTTACTCCACCACCTCGGTGACCGACCCCGAAGAGACACCGTTCGCCCAGACCCTCGCGGCCCTGATCCAGCGGCTGACCTACGTTCCGGTCACCGCAGGAGACTTCGAACTTGACCGGGTGGCGGCCCACCTCAGGATGACGTTCCGGATTGTCGACGAACGCGGTCGCCCGATGGCCTCCGGCAAGGATCTGCTCGAGCTGCAACGCCGGCTCGGCAGCCGGGCCCGCGAAAGCGTGGCGAAGGCATCCGCGGCCACCCCCACCAACGCGATCGAGCGCACCGGCCTGACCACCTGGGATTTCTCCGAGCTGCCGCGTTTCATCGACACCCGGCAGGGCGATAACACGATCCGCGGCTACCCCACCCTTGTCGACGAGGGCCGGTCGGTGGCGATCAGGATGATGAGCACCGAGGCCGAGCAGGCCCGCACCCTGCCCGGCGGGGTGCGCCGTCTGCTCCTGCTCGCCACGCCGTCGCCGGTCGGCTATGTGCAGCAGCACCTCACCGGGGCCGAGAAGCTCAGCCTCGCCACCAGCCCGTACCGGTCGACCCAGGCACTCTTCGACGACTGTCTGGCGGCGAGCGTCGATGACGTGCTGTACCGGGTGAAGCCGGGCGGCCAGGTCTTCATGAAGGCCGAGTTCGACACCATCCGCGACCGGGTCTCCGGCGTGGTGATGGACTCGATGTTCGAGACGGTCGGGCTCGTCGCGCGCATCCTGACCGCGGCCAGGTCCGCCGACAGGGCGCTCAAGGCCTCCACCAGCATGGCGCTGCTGCCCGCGTTGACGGATGCCCGTTCTCAACTTGCCGGACTGATCTTCCCTGGTTTTGTCAGTGTGACCGGCCTCCCCCAGCTGCGTCACCTGCCGCGCTACCTCGGCGGCATCGGTTCCCGCATCGTCAAGCTGGGCGACAACCCGAGCCGCGACCGGGTCTGGATGAACGAGAGCCAGGCCGCGACCACGCGGTACACGGATGCCGGCGGCCGGATTCCGCTGGCCCCTGACTCGCCGGCGAACCTGGTGCGCGCGCGGTGGATGATCGAAGAGTTGCGGATCAGCCTGTTCGCCCAGGAGCTGAAGGCCGCGGAGTCCGTCTCCCTGCAGCGCATCCACAAGGTATTGGTCGGCTAGAACTGCGGCATCGACCCTAGGCTGGGAGCATGGAATTCCGCTACCTCGGCAACTCAGGTCTGAAAATCTCCGAAATCACCTACGGCAACTGGCTCACGCACGGTTCGCAGGTTGAAAACGAGGTCGCCACACAGTGCGTGCACGCCGCGCTCGACGTGGGAATCACCAGTTTCGACACGGCCGACGTCTACGCCAATACCAGGGCGGAGTCCGTCCTCGGCGATGCGCTCACTGGCCAGCGGCGCGAGAGCCTCGAGATCTTCACCAAGGTCTACTGGCCCACCGGACCCGGCGGTCACAACGATTCCGGGCTGTCCCGCAAACACATCATGGAGTCGATCAATGGCTCGCTGAGACGGCTGCAGACGGACTATGTCGACCTGTACCAGGCACACCGGTACGACACGGAGACCCCGCTCGAGGAGACGATGCAGGCCTTCGCCGACATCGTGCGCCAGGGCAAGGCCCTGTACATCGGCGTCAGCGAGTGGACGGCCGGGCAGATCCGGGCCGGCCACGCTCTCGCCACCGAACTGGGCATCGGACTCATCTCGAGCCAGCCGCAGTACTCCATGCTCTGGCGGGTCATCGAAGACGAGGTCGTCCCGGCCTCCCGCGAGCTCGGCATCGGCCAGATCGTCTGGTCCCCTGTCGCCCAGGGTGTCCTCACCGGCAAGTACAAGCCAGGCCAGGCCCCGCCAGCCGGTTCCCGTGCCACCGACGCCAAGGGTGGCGCCGACATGATCAGCCGCTTCATGAACGATGACGTCCTCGCCCGAGTGCAGAAACTCCAGCCGATCGCGGACGAGCTCGAACTGTCAATGGCGCAGCTCGCCGTGGCCTGGGTGCTCCAAAACGACAATGTGTCCGCCGCCCTCGTCGGAGCTTCCCGGCCAGAGCAGGTGCGCGAGAACGTCAAGGCCACCGGAGTCAAGATCCCGCACGCGGTGTTGCAGCAGATCGACGAGGTGCTCGGCGACGTGGTCGAGCACGACTCCGAAATGACCTCGGTGACCTCTCCGCATAAGCGCCCGTCCTAGGCTGAACCGGCACGCACGGGCGGATGCGCCGGTCCCGCCGGGAACCCCGCTCAGCGGGGAGTCTCGGCGGAACCGGCGACGATGTGGCGGCATCCGCCGGGCGGATGCGCCGGCTACAGCACCTTCGAGAGGAATGCCTGGGTGCGACGGTGCTGCGGGTTGGTGAGAACCAGGTCGGGGTCGCCGGCTTCGACGACCACGCCGCCGTCCATGAAGACGAGCGAGTCGGCCACTTCCCGGGCGAAGCCCATCTCGTGGGTGACCACGATCATGGTCATGCCTGACTTCGCCAGGCCCTTCATCACGTCGAGGACCTCGCCCACGAGCTCGGGGTCGAGCGCGCTGGTCGGCTCGTCGAAGAGCATCAGCTTGGGTTCCATCGCAAGGGCCCTGGCGATGGCGACCCGCTGCTGCTGGCCGCCGGACAGATGCGCCGGGTAGTAGTCGGCGCGTTCGGCCAGCCCCACCCGGGCGAGCAGGTCGCGTGCGGCCTGCTCAACCTGGGCCTTAGGCAGTCCCTTCACCCGGATCGGCGCCTCCATCACGTTCTGCAGCGCCGTCATGTGCGGGAAGAGGTTGAAGCGCTGGAAGACCATGCCGATATCACGGCGCTGCTTCGCCGCTTCCTTCGGCGCCATCTCATAGAGCTTGCCGTTGGCCTCGCGGTAGCCGATCAGCTCACCGTCGACGCTCAACCGGCCGGCGGAGAGCACCTCGAGGTGGTTGATGCAGCGCAGGAAGGTGGACTTGCCCGAACCACTCGGGCCGACGAGGCACATCACCTCTCCACGCTTCACCTCGAGCGAGATGCTCTTGAGCACCTCGTTCGAGCCGAAACTCTTCGAGACCTGCTCCGCCAGCACCATCGGAGCATCCTTGCGGGGTGCCGCGGCCGTCGTGTTCGTGTCGTTCATCGCTGACCTCCAGGTCGATCCTTCGGCGGCAGGACAATGGCGGGAGGGTCGGACCCGATCACGGGCATCACCCCGGTGAAGGCGCCAGTGACCGCGCCGGGTTCCTTCTTCTCCGGCTGACGGTCGCCGACACCGCGAGCGAATCGCTTCTCCAGGAAGTGCTGGCCCACCATCAGGATCGAGGTGAAGAACAGGTACCAGAGCGACGCCACGATGAGCAGCGGGATGGGGTTGAACGTCTCAGCGGAGATGTCCCTCGACCGGGTGAACAGCTCGAAGCTGAACGGCACTGCCGTCACCAGCGACGTGGTCTTCAGCATGCTGATGACCTCGTTCCCGGTCGGTGGGATGATCACCCGCATCGATTGCGGCAGGATCACCCTGGTCATCGTCTGCGCCCAGCTCATGCCGAGCGCCGTGGCTGCCTCGTCCTGGCCGCGATCGACGGCCAGCAGGCCGGCACGGACGATTTCGGCCATGTAGGCGGCCTCGTTGAGCGCCAGCCCGACGATGGCCAGCGTGAACGTGTTCAGCGCTGCCTGGGTCTGGAACGACACCCACGGTTCCATGAACGGGATGCCGATGTCGATGCTCGAGTAGATCAGGGAGATCAGACCCCAGATCGTCAGTTGCACGTAGACCGGGGTGCCACGGAAGACCCACAGGTAGAACCAGGCCACGCTCTTGACGACAGGGTTGGGTGAGAGGCGCATCACGGCCAGGATGACGCCGAGGATGATCGCGATCACCATCGAGTACACCGTCAGTTCGAGGGTGACCAGGGCGGCCTGGGAAATCCGCCGGTCGAAGAGGTACTTGCCCACCGACGGCCAGTCGTAGGCCGGCCGGAAGGCCGCATCGACGAGGACGAGCACGAAGACCACCACGATCAGGACGGCGAAGACGGCGCGCCACGGATGCCGCAGCCTGATCGCCTTGATCGGCACGGAGGCCGGTTCGGGCGTCGGAGGGGTCTGCCCCACCGACGCACCACTACGTTCTGCGGTGCTCATGGGTTAACCGTTCGCGGCCGCGTTGATCGTGATCTTGTCGATACCGCCGTCGGCCACACCCCACTTTTTGAGGATCTTGCCGTAGGAGCCGTCGTCGACCATCGCCTGGAGCGCGGCCTTCACCGCCTTGGTCAGGTCTGAGCCCTTCTTGACCACGATGCCGTACGGCGCCACGTCGAAGGTCTTGCCCGCGGGCTGGAGCTTGCCCTTGGTCTGCTCGATCGCGTACAGCGTGACGGGCGAGTCGGCGCTGAGGGCGTCGGCCTGGCCGAGCACGACCGCGTTGGTGGCGCCATCCTGTGTATCGAACTTGAGTTTGTCGATCGGCGGCTTGCCGGCGGCGACGCAGGCGTCACTCTTGGCCGGTACCTCATCGGTGTCCTCGAAAGTGGTGGCCTGCACGGCGACCTTGAAGCCGCAGGCATTGTCAGGGTCGACCTCCTTGCCCTTGGCGGAGGCCCACTGGATGCCGGCCGTGTAGTAGTTGACGAAGTCGACCTGCTTCTCACGCTCGAGCGTGTCGGTGAACGAGGATTCGCCGATGTCGGCCTTGCCGCCGGTGACGCTCGGGATGATGTTGTCGAACTTGGCAACCTGGAACTCGGTCTTCAGGCCGAGCTTGCCCGCAATGGCGCTGGCGATCTCGATGCCCCAGCCGATCGGGGCGCCGGCCTCATCCTTGAACTCGTTGGGCGCGTAGGTCGGATCGGTCCCGACGACGAGCTTGCCGGTCTTGGCGATGTCGGCGGGGAGGAGGGCCGCGGCCTTCTCGTCCTTGGTCACGCTTCCGGCGGTCGAGCCACCGGTGGCGGGGGTGGAGTTGTTGACGCAGCCGGTGAGCATCAGGGCGGTGACGGCGGCGAGGGCCGGGAGTAGGTATTTGGCGCGCATTGCTAGGCCTTCTTCATGGTTGTCGGATGTTGCGGGTTCGTCATTGAGGTCCGTGAACGGTTTGCGACAGATGTGAGCATATAACACCTCGATGACGCGGATTCCGTGCGTAGATAACGTTTTGAGCCAGCTATCCCGAGCGTCGGACCTACCCGTGACCAGTATGGCCATGCAGTGTTTCATGCGGATTTCGTCATGCCCCATGCCTGAGCAGGTTAACCCGGGATCGTCTGATCCGCTGCCGATGGAGCCTCACCGGTCTCCACCGGACGATCCGGCAGGGTGGACCACTGCGACCATGAGCCCGGGTAGAGGTAGGGGACGAAACCGGCGATGGCCAGCGCCGCGGCCTCGTGCGCCGCGGTGATGCCCGATCCGCAGTAGACGCCGACGGGCCGCATCGCGGTCACGCCGAGCGTCTCGAACCGCTCGCGCAGTTCATCGGCCGAGCGGAAGCGCCCATCGGGTGCGAGATTCTCGGTGGTGGGGGCGCTGATCGCCCCTGGGATGTGACCGGCCCGTGGGTCGATCGGTTCCGTCTCGCCACGGTAGCGGGTCCCCGCGCGAGCGTCGAGAAGGATGCCGGTGCGGGCGATCGCGGCGGCGGTGTCCGCGTCGATGGTTGCGAGGGCGCCATACCCCAGGTGCACGGTGCCGACCACGGGCTGCGCCAGGTCGCCGGTGACGAGGGGAAGACCGGCCGAGCGCCACGAGCCCAGTGCGCCGTCGAGCAGCAAGACGTCGCGCATCCCCGCGTGCCGCAGCAGCCACCACGCGCGCGCCGCCGATTGGGAGCCGAGGTCGTCGTAGACCACGACGGTGTCGCCGTCGTGGAGTCCCCACCGCCGGGCCGCAGCCTGCAGGTCGGCGATGGCCGGCAAGGGATGCCGTCCTTCCTCCGGGGCGCCGTGCCCCGCAAGCTCGGTGTCGAGGTCGACGTAGACGGCCCCGGGGATGTGGCCGGACCGATATTCGGCGTGGCCGGGCGGGCCGCCGAGCCTCCACCGCACGTCGAGGACCCGGATGTCGTCCCGTCCGTCCAGACGGCGAAAAAGGTCATCGGCCGAAATCAGTGTGTGCACGCGTCAACGCTAGTCGGTGCTCCTCCGCCGGGGGCGGGGGCGGCCATAGACTTGAGTAATTGTGAGCACCTACTGGACCCTTCTGAAAACCCCGGGCGTTGCTCGCGTCATCGCCGCACAGCTCACCGCACGATTCCCGTTCGGGATGCTCTCGCTGGCGTTCCTGATCCACATCGAGCGGGTCTACGATTCCTATGGCTCCGCCGGACTCGTTCTCGGCGCGATGAGTATCGGCCAGGCCATCGCAGGACCGCTGACCAGCCGCTTGATGGGCCGGTGGGGGATGCGCCCGGTCATCATCGCCACCCTCGTCGTCTGCGCCAGTTCGATCATTGTGATGGCCCTGGTGACCCTGCCGATCTCCGGGCTGATGGCGATCGGCCTGGTCGCCGGCCTGTCGACGCCGCCGATCCAGCCGGCCGTGCGCACCATCTATCCAAAGATCGTCAACTCTCGCCAGCTCACCCCGCTCTTCTCCCTGGACGCGTCGGCGCAGGAGATCATCTGGGTGCTCGGCCCGGTGATCGCCACCTTCGTGGCCATCCAAATCAGCTCGGTCGCCGGCATCCTTCTCGCCGCGGCGTTCCTGGTCGGCGGCGGAATCTGGTTCGTGGCACTGCCGGAGGTCGGTCGAGTGCGCATCCCCCGCAGCCGGCGCAAGCTCGGCGCCGTGCTGGGGCGCCCACCGGTCATGCTCAGCACCATCGTCGGCTTCATGCTCGTGGCCGCCTGCGCCGCGGTCGAGGCGGGGGTTGTCGCCGCGTTCGGCCACGGCAGCTCGGACTCCGGCTGGGTGCTCGGTATCTTCGCGGCCGGGTCGCTCGTCGGAGGCCTCGCCCTCGGGCACGCGCCGATCGGGCCGTGGGCGCTCGCGGGCAGGATGCTCATCGTCACCGTGGGCCTCGGTCTCGCCACCCTGGGCCTCAATTTCTGGTGGCTCGCCGGCACCCTCCTGCTCGCGGGCGTCGGCATCGCACCTGCGTTCGCCGTGCTCTTCGGCATCGTCTCCGCCAGCGTGAAATTCAGCGATACCGCCGAGGCTTACGGCTGGGTCGGCACCGGCCAGCTGATGGGCGCCGCGATGGGGTCGGCGATCGCCGGCTTCATGATCGACCACAGTGGGGCAGGCGCGGCGATCCTGGTCGCGGCGGGCTTCGCGGCGCTCGGCACCCTGATCCCCACGATCGGTCGGCGCTGGCACCCCGATCTGCGCGGCCGCGACGCCAGCCCGATCCCGGACACCGCCCCGATCCAGGTGCAGGTCTCCTAGCCCCGTCCCTAGCCCCGTCCTCCTCCCCCGCCGAACGGTGAGTTCGACCCGGTTTTTCGGCCGAAAAGGGTGCTCTTCTCTCAGTTCGGCGAGGGATGCAGGGCGGGGCGGGTGAGCCTGTGGAGAGATTCCGGGGCCCGGACGCGGCATCCGGCATCCTCGAGGGATGCAACCCGCAGAGCTCCCGCCCGAGTTTCGTGATGAGCCGTTCCTGGTCGGCCGGGCCAGGGACGCCGGGTTGAGCAGACGTCGGCTCGGCAGCCGGGCTCTCGCCCGGCCGTTTCGCGGTCTTCGGGTCGCGGGGGACAAGCCGATGACAGTCAGCAAGCTGTGCGAGGCATACGTCGCCCGGATGCCGCCCACCCACGTGTTCAGCCACCTCACCGCTGCCATGCTGCACGGGATGCCGCTCCCGTCCTGGGCGTCGGCCGATCGCCGGTTGCACGTGACCGTGCCTGCAACGAGCCGCCCGCCTCAGATGAGGGGAATCATCGGGCACCAACTGCGCGCGAGCCTGATGGACGTCGAGTTGCACGGCGGCCTGCCGGTCACGTCGCCGCTTCAGACCTGGCTCGACCTCGGCACCCTGCTCTACCGGGGCGACCTCGTCGCGGCCGCCGATGCCCTGTGCGCAGGCCGGGAGCCGCGCTACACACCGCTGGATCTGCGCGTCGCCGCCGCTGCTCTCGTCGGGCGTCGCGGCTGTCGCCGACTGCGCGAGGCCGCTGTCTTCGTGCGCGCCCGGGTCGACTCCGCCAAGGAAACCGAGGTGCGCCTCCTTCTCCTCGACGCCGGCATCCCCGAACCGGTGGTCAACCTCGAGTTGACCGATGAGCACGGTCGCTTCGTGGCCCGGGTTGACCTGGCCTGGCCGCAGTGGCGGCTCTGCCTCGAGTACGAGGGCGACGGCCACCGCACCGACCGTGCGCAATTCCGTTCCGACATCACCCGCCGGGAACGCATCGAGGACCTCGACTGGCGGATGATCCGGGTCACTGATGACGACCTTCGAAACGGTGGCCGCGAACTCATCCGCCGCGTACAGGCCACCCTGACCAGCCGAGGCTGGCGCGGCTGACCGGTAGCCTCACCCCGCCTCCCCGCCCCATCCCGCACCCGTCCTCCGCCCATCCTCACCTCCGCCGAACTGAGAGTTGTGAACGGTTTTCCGGTCCTGAGGTGTGCTGTTCTCACAGTTCGGCGAGGTGGGGAGGGGTGATCGGGGGTGGGGAACTGGGACGGGGCGGTTTAATGGTGGGATGACTCTCTCACCCTCGCTTCGGCTCACCGACGGACACAGCATCCCGCAGCTCGGCCTGGGTGTGTACAAGGTGCCGGATGCCACGGCCGCCGACACCGTTCAGGTCGCGCTCGAGGCCGGCTACCGTCACATCGACACGGCAGCGCTCTACGACAACGAGACGGGAGTCGGCCAGGGCATCGCGCGGTCTGGGCTTGCCAGGGGCGAGGTCTTCGTTACCACGAAGGTATGGAACGACCGGCACGGCTACGACGAAACACTGCGCGCCTTCGACGAGAGCCTCGGCAAGCTCGGCCTGGACTACGTCGACCTGTACCTGATCCACTGGCCGGCTCCACGCCAGGATCGCTACATCGAAACCTGGCGTGCCCTCGAGTTCCTGCGGGCGGCGGGGAGGGCCCGCTCGATCGGGGTGTCCAATTTCCACACCCACCACCTGGACCGCCTGCTCGCGGAGAGCGTCGAGGCTCCAGTGATCAACCAGGTCGAGTTGCACCCCTGGCTTCAGCAGGCCGCGGTGCGCGAGTACGACGCGGCCCACGGCATCCTGACCGAGGCGTGGTCGCCGCTCGCCCGCGGCCGTGCGATCGGGAACGCGACCCTGGACCGGATCGGAGCACGGCACGGCAAGTCGGCCGCCCAGGTTGTCATCCGCTGGCACCTCCAGCTCGGCAACGTGGTCATCCCGAAGTCGGTGACCCCGGTGCGCATCCGTGAGAACCTCGACGTGTTCGATTTCACCCTCGACGAGGCAGATCTGGCCGCGATCGGCGCACTCGACTCCGGCGAGCGCACCGGCAAGGACCCGGACGACCTGGACTGACTGTGCGGCTCAGCGTGCGGTCAGCCGGGTGGCGCGCAGCGCCGCATGCAGTTCGGCGGCGTCGGCCGGGCGGGACGGCATCCGTCCGGTGAGCTCCGTGATCCGGGCCAGACGGTATAGCACCGTGTTCCGATGGCAGTGCAGGCGCCGACCCGTCAGCGCGGTCGACCCGTCGGCGGCGAACCACTCCTCGAGGGTCTGGAGCAGCACGTGAGCGTCCGGCGCCGTGAGGAGACCGCCGAGCACAACGTCCTGCAGCTCAGCGGCGTAGCCCGGCTGCGCGACCAGCAGCAGGTCGAGCGGCGCGGTGCCGTATGAGTGCGCCCCGATTCCCCCCGGCGTGACACAGCCGACCGCCATCCGAGCCTGGCGGAGCGCATCCGGCGCCCCGCCCACAACGGTGAAGGACCGGCTGATCCCAACCCGGGTCGTCGCCGCAGACGCCAGGGTCGCCCGGACGAGGGCCATCCCGCCCGCCGCGGAGGTACCCAGCAGGCCGACCTGGTCGCCCTGCAAGGTGGTCCAGGCCGAGGCGATCCCGGCGGCGCGCAGGGTCTGCGAGATGCCCGGTAGCGAATCCTCACCCGTTGCGCTCAGCTCGGCGGCGACGAGCAGGAATGAGGCGTGCTCGGGCAGCCCGAGCGCGCGCAGGGCACGCCCGGCCTCGACCACGGTGGCGCTCCCATCGAGCACGCTGAGCAACAGTAGGCTCCTGGCCTGCTGGTTCCGACGGTCCTGCGCGTCGACGACCGACCGGTACGCCTCGGCGGCAGCGTTCGAGAAAGTGTCGATCATGCCCCAGACCTCGCCGGAGACGAGCAGCAGCGCCTCGAATCTCTGGCTGGCGACCGATCGGTTGACCAGCACCTCCCAAATCTGCAGGCCGGCCAGACGATAGGCGTGGAGCAGGCTGGCCATCGGGATGCCGTGCTCCGCCTTGACCTGCCCGGCCCGTCGCGGGGCCTCGAGGGTGGCGGTACCATCGAGGAGCGCCCGCGCGAGGGCGGCGATGTTCTCGCCGACGATCCCGTGCAACACCTCGTAGGGCAGCAGGCTCCTGGTCCCATAGGCCTGCTCGCCGGCGACGATCTGGGCGCAGACCGCATCCGTCAAGACGTCAGCGGAGTCGATCAGCCCGGTGAAGAGTTCGATCGCGGTTTCCCGGGTCGCGCCCGCGCCAGCGCCTTGCTCCAGGGTTCCGCGTTGATCAGCCATGACGCCATGCTACGACGCCGCGGCGCGATCCCCTTGTGCGGCGGCACAACAATGCCGCCGGATCCGACGGCGACCGCCCATGGTGCGAGCCGCGACGCGGAGACAGAGTTGAGCACTACCACCGCGTCGAGTTGTGCACCTGAACAGATTCGCGCACCCGTCAACGATCAAAGGGGATTGATGACCGTCACCGAGCCGTCCTTCGACCGCACCAAAGCCTCGCCCGCCGGGTCAGCCGACACGCCGGGCCCCGCCGACACCAGCACAAACGCTCCCGCCGGGGTTGATCCTGCCCCGGAAGTTGAAAGCGGGCACGCGGAACTCGACGCCCTGATCGCTGAACTCGCCGCCGGCGAACAGCGCTGGGCCCTCACACCACTGTCCGAGCGCGTCGATCTCCTCGGCGCCGTGCATGCCGCCGTCGCGGAGGAGGCCGAGAACTGGGCGCACACGGCCAGCGAGATCAAGGGCCTGGACGCCGCATCCTCCCTGGTCGGCGAGGAATGGATCTCCGGCCCGTACCCGGTGCTGACCGGGACATCGACACTGACCGGCAGCGTGTCCCGGATCAGCCGGGGCGAAAGCCCCCTGGCCGGGGCACGGTTCGGCACCGCCCCCGGCAACCGGGTGACGGTGCAGGTGCTGCCGCACAGCGCGCACGAGGCGATCCTGCTTCACGGCTTCCGGGCAGAGGTGTGGATGCCGCCCGGGGTCACCGCGGACGCTGTCAGGGCGCAGGCCGGCTTGGCGGAACTCCGTCCCGCGCAGACCCAGGGCGTCGGCCTCGTGCTCGGCGCCGGCAACATCTCCTCGATCCCACCGCTCGACGTGCTCTACGAACTCATCGCCAACAACCGGGTTGTGCTGCTCAAGCTGAACCCGGTGCTGGCCGGGATGCTGCCGGTGTACCAGGCCGCGCTCGCCCCGCTGGTCCGGCACGGTGTACTGCGCATCGTCACGGGTGACGGCGCCGTCGGCGGATACCTGGCGCATCACCCGGGCATCTCCCACGTGCACATCACGGGCAGCGCGGCCACCCACGACACCGTCGTCTTCGGCCAGGGCCCGGCCGGCGCCGAACGCAAGACCGCCGGCACCCCGCTGCTGACCAAACCGATCACCAGCGAGCTGGGCGGAGTAGCCCCGATCATCCTGCTGCCCGGCCGCTGGACCCGCCGCGACCTGCGCTACCAGGCCGAGCATGTGGCGACGCAGCGGCTGCACAACGGTGGTTACAACTGCATCGCCGGGCAGGTCGTGGTGCTCAGCCGCGACTGGCCGCAGAAGAATGCTTTCCTGGCCGAACTGCGGAATGCGATTGCGGGGGCCCCTGCCCGCCCAGCCTGGTATCCGGGCAGCGCCGGGAGGGTGTCGGCTGCCGCCGCCGCATATCCGTCCGCTGAGCACCTCGGCGATGGCGCTCGGCTCCTCGTCGTTGTCGGCGACGGTGACGACCCGGAGCCGATCATGTCGACCGAGACATTCTCCCCCGTGCTTGGCGTGATCGAGCTGCCCGGCACCGGCGCGTCCTTCCTCGACGCCGCCATCGAGACCGTCAACCGGGACTTCCTCGGTACCCTGGGCGCGAACATCATCGCCGAACCACGCACGATCCGGGAGCTCGGCCGCCATTTCCGGGACGCCATCGCCAGGTTGCGCTACGGCACCATCGCGATCAACACCTGGACCGGCCTCGGGTTCCTCACCGCCGCGGCTCCCTGGGGCGCCTACCCGGGGCACACCGTGGGCGACGTGCAGAGCGGAATCGGCGTCGTGCACAACGCCCTGTTGATCGACTCGCCGGAACGCACCGTCGTCAGTGGCCCGTTCCGCCCGTTCCCCCGCTCGGTCGCTCACGGTGAGTTCGCTCTCTTCCCGAAACCGCCGTGGTTCGTCTCGGCGCGCAGCGCGGCCTCCACCGGGCGTCTGCTCTCCGGTTTCGCCGCCCGGCCGTCGTGGTTGCGGATGCCCCGGGTCTTCGCCGCGGCCTTCCGCGCCTGAACGGCCGCCCCCGGCGGGGCCGTCCCGCTCGCAACCCGCAGTATTCTTTCCCGGAGCAGCATTTTCCCCGAACACAGGAGTTCGCCGTGGTATTCACCAGTCCTCTTCCCGATGTCGAGATTCCCGACCTCAGCGTCTATGACTATCTGTTCGGCTCGATCGCCGAACCGGACCTCGACCGGATCGCCCTGATCGACGGGCCGTCCGGGGTGGAAACCAGCTACCGGGCGTTGATCGGCCAGATCGACGCGATCGCCGGGGCGCTGGCCGCCCGCGGAATCAAACCCGGCGAGGTCGTGGCCCTGCATTCGCCCAACGTGCCGGCCTTCGCCGCTGTGTTCCACGGCATCCTGCGCGCCGGCGCCACCGCGACCACTGTCAATGCGCTGTACACCGCCGAGGAGATCGCGGGCCAGCTGCGCGGCTCAGGGGCGAGGCTTCTGTTCACCGTGTCGCCGCTGCTCGAACAGGCGCTGCAGGCCGCCAACCTCGC
Source organism: Cryobacterium algoritolerans (assembly GCF_004402785.1). Taxonomy (GTDB): domain Bacteria; phylum Actinomycetota; class Actinomycetes; order Actinomycetales; family Microbacteriaceae; genus Cryobacterium; species Cryobacterium algoritolerans. The sequence goes on along the minus strand of NZ_SOFP01000002.1, from coordinate 3,065 downwards.
CGGTCTCGGCGCCGACCAGGTCGTCGTGATCGATGGCTCCCCCGGGCACGCGTCATTGCGCGACCTGCTCGTCGCGGGACATCCTGCCCCCTCGGTCAGCATCGACCCGGCCACGCACCTGGCTGTGCTGCCGTTCTCCTCCGGCACGACCGGACACCCCAAGGGGGTCATGCTCACCCACCGCAACCTGGTCGCGAACGTCGCCCAGTCCCTGCCTATGCTCGGCGCGAAACCGGACGACCGGGTGCTCGCCGTGCTGCCGTTCTTCCACATCTACGGGATGACGGTGCTGCTGAACATCGCTCTGGCCGGCCGGGCCGGGCTGGTGACCATGCCCCGCTTCGACCTGACCGATTTCCTGCGGTTCATCCAGGACTACTCGGCCACCTACGTCTTCATCGCGCCGCCGATCGCTGTGGCCCTGGCGAAGCATCCGCTAGTCGATGACTATAACCTGTCCAGCGTGCACACCATCTTCTCCGGCGCCGCCTCGCTCAACCACACGCTCGGCGCGGCCGTAGCCGCCAGGCTGGACTGCCGGGTGCGGCAGGGTTACGGGATGAGCGAGATGAGCCCGGTCTCGCACGCCATCCCGCTCGACCGCGACGACATCCCGCTCGACTCGGTGGGCCTGACCCTGCCGAACATCGAGTGCAAGCTGATCGATCCGGCCACCGGCGAGGAGATCCACCAGCCGGCCGAGGGCACGAGCGCACCGGGCGAGCTGCTCTGCCGAGGCCCGAACATCATGCTCGGGTACCTCGGCAACGAGGAAGCCACCCGAGAGACGCTCGACGCGGACGGGTTCCTGCACACCGGCGACATCGCCACGGTGAGTGCGGACGGCTACGTGACGATCGTCGACCGGCTAAAGGAGCTGATCAAGTACAAGGGCTACCAGGTGGCGCCGGCCGAGCTGGAAGCGCTGCTTCTTGGGCATCCGTCGATCTACGACGCGGCCGTGATCGGTGTGCTGGACGAACACGGCGAAGAGGTTCCGAAAGCATTCGTCGTACTCCAGCCGGGTGCCGAGCTCACCGAGGAAGCCGTGATCGCGTTCGTCGCCGGGCAGGTGGCCCCGCACAAGAAGGTCCGCCGGGTGGCGTTCGTCGACCGCATCCCCAAGTCGGCGTCGGGCAAGATCCTACGAAAGGACCTGCGCGCCGCCGAATCGCTGCGGTTCGCGGCGGCAGTGTGATGAGCGGTCGCACACGGGAACGCGTGGCCCGCGACATCCTGGGCGCACCGGTCTCGGATGACCATGGCTCGGAGTCCTACGACTACGTGATCGTGGGGGCAGGGTCGGCCGGCTCGGCCCTCGCGGCCCGGCTCAGCGCCGACCCTGCCTGTTCCGTTCTGCTTCTCGAAGCAGGACCGGCCGATAAGAAGACGGAGATCCACATTCCGGCCGCGTTCGCCCAGCTGTTCCGCTCCGGCCTGGACTGGAACTACGACACCACCCCGCAGGCTCCCCTCGGCGGGCGCAGCGTCTACTGGCCGCGCGGGAGGGTTCTCGGCGGTTCCTCCTCGATGAACGCCATGATGTGGGTGCGCGGGTTCGCGGCCGACTACGACGGCTGGGCCGACCAGGCCGGACCGGAGTGGTCCTGGGCTGCGCTGCTGCCCTACTTCCGCCGGGTCGAACGCGTCGCCGGCAGCACGGACGCCTCACACGGCCGCGACGGAGCGGTCAGCGTCGAGCCCCAGAGAAGTCCCAGTCGCCACACGAAGACCTTCCTCGCAGCTGTGGCCGAGCTCGGCCTGAAGGTGGAGTCCCCGAACGCAGCCCAGCCGGAGGGTTTCAGCCAAACCATGGTGACCCAGCACCGTGGCTCCCGGGTCAGTACCGCGGACGCGTACCTGAAGCCGGCAAGGCGCCGGCGCAACCTCACCGTGCGCACCGGCGCCCAGGCCACCCGGGTTCTGTTCGAGGGCCGCCGCGCCAGCGGGGTCGAATACTTGCAGGGGGACAGCCGGCACCGGGTGCACGCGCGGCGAGAGACCATCCTGTGCGGCGGCGCCGTCAACACCCCGCAGCTGCTCATGCTGTCGGGCATCGGCGACGCTGACGAACTGCTCAGGCATGGCATCCCGGTCGTGGCCCACTCACCGGAGGTCGGCGCGAACCTGCGCGACCACCTGCTCTCCGGCCTGGTCGCGGAGACGGCCGGCGACACCCTGTTCGACGCGCAGAGGCCCCGCCAGATCGCCGACTATCTGCTCCGCCGACGTGGCATGCTTACCTCGAACGTCGCCGAGGCCTACGGATTCATCCGCACGAAGCCGGAACTGGACCTCGCCGACATCGAGATCATTTTCGCACCTGTCGCCTACGTCGGGGAGGGACTCGTGCCCACCCCGGAACACGGGCTCACGGTCGGTGCGATTCTCTTGCAGCCCCGCAGCACCGGACGGGTGAGCCTCGCCTCGGCTGACCCGTTTGCGAAGGCACTCGTCGATCCTCGGTACCTGAGCGATCCCGACGGCGCCGACCTTGCCACCCTGCTGGCCGGGCTGGCCTGGTGCGAACGCCTCCTCCAGACCGCGACGATGCGCGGCGACACCACCGGCCGACTGATCATGCCGCCCGACAGCGCCGCCATGAGCAGCGCCGAGCGGCTGGCCATGGCGGTGACCGACCATGCCCACACGCTCTACCACCCGGTCGGCACTGCCCGGATGGGCTCCGACCCGGCCTCGGTCGTCGACCCGGAACTGCGCGTGCGCGGCGTCCACGGACTCCGGGTTGCCGACGCGTCGATCATGCCCATGATCATCCGCGGTCACACCAACGCCCCGACCATCGTCATCGGTGAAAAAGCGGCAGACCTGCTCTTGGCCGCACGGGCCCAGGACAACCTGACGGCCGTCCAGTCCCGCTGACCCACCTCCGCTGACCCGGTCCCCGTCGTCGAGCCCGTCGGCCCCGGACCCCGCAGCCGAGCCCGAGCCGTTGGACGACCCCCGCAGCACCCAACAGATCGCCGCGGACTCCTCCGTGCAACCACTCAAAATCGCCGGCGAAGTCGAACCCGGAAAAATGCTCGGCGGCCGCCGCCCTGCCG
>NZ_SOFP01000053.1 GCF_004402785.1 Cryobacterium algoritolerans | reverse complement strand
GAAGCAGCCGCAGCGCAGGCCGCGGCCGGTCGGGGCGCCGCCGGCGGCGGCGGCGGAGGCTCAGGCACCGCGCCGTCACCCGGCACGGTCGTCGATCCGGCCGCGGCACGCGCCTACGCCTCCTCCGCGGTGTCCGCACGGGGGTGGAGCCAGGGCGAGTTCAGCTGCCTGGTGACCCTGTGGAACCGGGAGTCCGGCTGGCGAGCCGACGCCTACAACGCCGACAGCGGCGCCTACGGCATCCCGCAATCCCTTCCCGGCAGCAAGATGGCATCCGCGGGCAGCGACTGGCGTTCGAACGCCGCGACCCAGATCGACTGGGGCCTGGGCTACCTCGCGGGCCGGTACGGGACCCCCTGTGGGGCGTGGGCACACTCCGAGAGCGTCAACTGGTACTGACCCGGTGCCGTGCTCCGCGCCGACCCTGGGCCGCGGCACGAACGCGCCCGGGAAGCCGTCGCCTTGCGTGAACGGCGGCGGTGGCTCCGGGCGCAGGCCGTAGAGTGGGGCCATGAAACGAGTGGGGCCATGAAGCACGGTCAGACCGACGGAACGACGGCAACGTTGCTGGAACTGGCCCAGGCCCACGGGGTGGACACCTCGTTCCGGGGCTGGGACGGCGTGGAACGGCAGGTGCGTGACGAGACGCTGCGCGGCGTGCTCACGGCCCTCGGCGTCCCGGCCGGCTCGCCGGAGGAGCTCGCGTCGTCACTGGCCGAGAAACAGAGTGAGCCGTGGCGCCGGCTCCTGCCGCCGACGGTTGTCGCCCGCGAGGGCAGCGCACTCGACGTCGCCGTGCACGTCGGCACCGGCCAGTCGGTCACGGTGTCGGTAATCGCCGAGGATGGTTCACGTCATCCGGTCCCGCAGCGTGGCGGCTGGAGCGAGCCGCGCGACATCGACGGCCGGGCGATCAGCCGGGCGACCTTCGTCGTGCCCGCCGACCTGCCGCTGGGCTGGCACACCCTTGTCGCCGAGCACGACGGCGAGACGGCCCGGAGTACCCTCGTGGTCACCCCCGAGCGCCTGCAGACCACCCAGGCGCTGGCCGGGCAGCAGAGCTGGGGCCTGATGGCCCAGCTGTACTCCGTGCGGTCCTCACGTTCCTGGGGAATCGGCGACTTCGCCGACCTCGCCGACCTGGCCGCGATCTCCGGCGCCCAGTACGGCGCCGGGTTCGTGTTGGTCAATCCGCTGCACGCCTCCGAGCCGACCCCGCCCGTTGAGCCGTCGCCGTACCTGCCGTCCAGCCGGCGATTCTTCCACCCGCTCTACATCCGGGTCGAGGACATCCCGGAGTACGCCTACCTGTCCGTCGAGTCCCACACCGTGGTGGAGTCCCTCGCCGTCAGACTGCGGCCGTCGAACCTCGACACCGAGCGGCTGGACCGCGACTCGTCCTATGAAGCCAAGCTGACCGCCCTCGAACTGGTCCACTCGGTGCGGCGCAGCCCGGCCAGGGAGAACCAGTTCGAGGTCTTCCGCCGGGAGCAGGGCCAGGGGCTCGAGGATTTCGCCCTGTGGTGCGCGTTGACCGAACGCTTCCCGGCGGACTCGCCGGAGTGGCTGAGGGAACCGACCGGTCCACGTGGCCCGTTCGCTTCCCGGCACCGGGACGAGTTTGCCGATCGGGTGACGTACCACTGCTGGCTGCAGTGGGTGTGCGACCATCAGCTGGAGACCGCCCAGCGCGCCGCGACGGATGCCGGCATGGGCATCGGCATCGTGCACGACCTCGCGGTCGGGGTGCAGCGCCATGGGTCGGATGCCTGGACCCTGCACGACGTGCTCGCCCAGGGGATGACCGTGGGTGCGCCGCCGGACATGTTCAACCAGATCGGCCAGAATTGGTCCCAGCCGCCGTGGCACCCGGGGCGGCTGGCCGAGTCGGGCTACGTCGCGTATCGGGACATGCTCCGCAGCGTGCTCCGTCACGCCGGCGGGGTGCGGGTCGACCACATCCTGGGGCTCTTCCGGCTCTGGTGGATCCCGGAAGGCGTCGGTCCGGGGGACGGCACTTACGTGCACTACGACCACGAGGCGCTGATCGGTATCCTGGCCCTGGAGGCCCAGCGCGCCGGGGCGATCGTGATCGGTGAGGACCTCGGCGTCTTCGAGGGCTGGGTGCGGGAGTACCTGGCCGCGCGTTGCATCTTCGGAACGTCCATCCTCTGGTTCGAGCGCGACAACGGGGTGCCGTTCGCCCCCGAGCACTACCGGCAGCAGTGCCTGACCAGCGTGAACACCCACGACCTGCCGCCGACCGCCGGTTACCTCGCCGGAGACCATGTCGCCCTGCGCGAATCGTTGGGGCTGCTCGGCCGTCCGGTCGAGGAGGAACGGGCCGCGGACGCCGAGGAGCAGGAGGCGGTGCTCGCCCTCGTGCGTGGCCGCGGGCTGCTGCCGGAGTCCGGGACGACCGTGGGCATCCAGGAGACGGTCGAGGCGCTTTATGCGTTCACGGCTCTGACGCCGTCGGCGCTGCTCGGCGTGGCGCTGGTCGACGCGGTCGGCGAGCGGCGCACCCAGAATCAGCCGGGAACAATGAACGAGTACCCGAACTGGCGGATTCCGCTGGCCGGTCCGGACGGGGCATCCGTGCTGATCGACGACCTGCCGGGCAACACACGTTTCGCGTCGCTGATCAGCGCGATGGAGCTCCGCGGCTGAGGCGCTGCCGGCCCGGTGTCTCCGACCCGGCTCTACCGCATCCGCGTCGGCCGGTCGATAATCGAGGCAGGAATCAGTCGACCGCGGAGAGCAGATCATGACCACACGCCTCAACCCGTACCTGAGTTTTCGTGACACGGCCAAGGAGGCCATGGAGTTCTACCAGTCGGTCTTCGGCGGAACCCTGACCCGGAGCACGTTCGCGGAGTTCCGGGTCAGCGAGGACCCGTTCGAGCAAGACAAGACCATGCACGCCGTGCTGGAGACCGAGCGCGGCCTGGTCCTGATGGGTGCTGACACGCCGAACAGTATGGAGTACACGCCGGGCACCAACTATGCGGTGTCACTGAGCGGCGACGCGACGGAGGACGCCGAGTTGCACGGTTTCTGGGACAGGCTTTCGGCCGGCGGCACCGTGACGATGCCGCTCAACAAGGCGCTGTGGGGCGACAGCTTCGGTATGTGCCTGGACAAGTTCGGCGTGAGCTGGATGGTCAATATCGCCGGGAGCCCGGCCTAACACGCAGGGGCTTCGTCGCCTCAGGGTTTGCGGTTCAGGGGGTGCAGGAGTCCCTCGAGCCGGGCAACCGGGTCGTACCAGCCGAGGTCGAGAGTCTCCAGGGGCCTGTCGATCGGGTCCATCGTTTCACGGGGGGTCTCGACCACCTTGGCCGACCTCGATTGCCCCCGAGTCGTAGAGTGAACGGAACGCCCGACGGCAGTTCAACCTGATTCATGCAGTTCCGAGCATTCACTGTTGAGGAAAATGGAATCCGTGACCAACCCTACGAGCACCAGCAGCTTCCGAGACGCGCGGGACCAACTCCTGCGCCTGCGCGAAGCGCATGGGCGTGCATCGGCCGAATTCGCCTGGCCCGAGGTCGGGCCCACCTTCAACTGGGCGACCGACTGGTTCGACGTCATCGCGGAAGGCAATGACAAGACCGCCCTCTGGATCGTGGAGGAGGACGGACGCGAACTCAAGGTCAGCTTCGCGCAGATGTCCACCCGCTCCGACCAGGTCGCGCTCTGGCTGATCCAGCGGGGCGTCAAGCCGGGCGACCACGTCATGCTCATGCTGGGCAACCAGGTGGAGCTATGGGAACTGATGCTCGGCATCATGAAGGCAGGTGCCGTCATCCTCCCGACGTCCACGGTTCTGGCCACCGGCGACCTGGCCGACCGGGTGCGGCGCGGGGGAGTCGACCACGTGATCGCGAACGCGAGCGACGCCGCCAAGTTCGCCCAGGTGGAGGGCGACTACTCGCGAATCTGCGTGGGCGAGGCCGTGGCCGGCTGGGCGCACTACGCCGACGCCGACCTTGTCGCTCCGGGCAAGACCACGGTCACCGTGGCATCCGACGACGCGTCGCTGATCTACTTCACCTCGGGCACGACCAGCAAACCGAAGATGGTGGTGCACACGCAGACCTCCTACCCGGTCGGGCACCTCACCACGATGTTCTGGATCGGGGTGCGTCCGGACGACGTGCACTTGGCGATCAGTTCGCCCGGCTGGGGCAAGCACGCCTGGAGCAGCTTCTTCGCGCCGTGGATCGCTGAGGCGACCGTGTTCGTCTACAACTACGCCCGGTTCGACCCATCCGCCCTCGCCGACCAGCTGCACCGCGCCAAGGTCACCACCTTCTGCGCGCCGCCGACCGTGTGGCGGATGCTGATCCAGTCCGATCTGGGTGTCAAGCCCGACGGGCTCCGCGAAATCCTCTCCGCCGGCGAACCGTTGAACCCCGAGGTGATCAGCCAGATCCAGCGGGCATGGGGGCTGACGATCCGAGACGGTTACGGCCAGACCGAGACCACCGCGATCGTCGGAAACGGGCCGGGGTCCCGGCTCAAGGCCGGCTCGATGGGACTGCCGCTTCCCGGTGTCCGGATCAGCCTGGTCGACCCGATCACGGGTGCGGTGACCGACGAGGGGGAGATCTGCCTTGACCTTTCCGAGACCGCTGTCAACCTGATGGCGGGCTACCACGGCGACCCAGAACGCACGGCCGAGGCCGTGCGCGACGGCTACTTCCACACCGGCGACGTCGCCAGCCGCGACAGCGATGGCTACATCACGTTCATCGGACGCACGGACGACATCTTCAAGTCCTCCGACTACAAGGTGTCACCGTTCGAGGTCGAGAGTGTGCTGCTCGAGCATCCGGCCGTCGCGGAGGCCGCGGTCGTGCCGGCACCGGACGACACCCGCCTCAACATTGCGAAGGCCTACATTGCCCTTGCCGCCGGTTGGGAGTCCAACGGTGCAACCGCCCTCGAGGTGCTGCGCCACGCCCGAAACGGGCTACCTCCCTATATGCGCGTTCGACGCGTCGAGTTCTTCGAACTGCCCAAGACCAGCTCCGGCAAGATCCGCCGGGTCGAGCTCAGGACGCGCGAGGATGACGCGGCGGCCACCCGGACGCGGCTGGCCGACGAGTGGCGCGACGACCAGTTCCCCGAACTCAAGCGCTGATCCTCGCCTCCGCGTTCCGCGAAAGTGCACTTTTGGCCCCCTTGCGGGAGCGGAAGGGGCCAAAAGTGCACTTTCGCGGTTAGGGGTGGCGGGAGGTTGCTGCGAGGTCGACGAGGCGATCAATGGCGGCGAGGGGTATCGGGAGCCAGGTCGGCCGGTTGCGGGTCTCGTAGACGGCCTCGTAGAGGGCCTTGTCGAGTTCGAACGCGCTCAGCAGCGCACCCTGCGCATCGAGGTCCAGGCCGGACCGTTCGGCGTAGCCGTCGAGGAACGCCTCTCGGCAGGCGTCGGCCCAGGCCTGTGCGACCTGCGCTGAACGTTCCGGATGCGTCAATTCGATGGTGCCCGCCGCGTACGAGAACGACCGGAGCATGCCGGCGACGTCCCGGAGCGGGACATCCGGCCGGTTGCGCTCCTTCAGTGGGCGGAGCGGTTCGCCCTCGAAATCGACCAGGACCCAGCCTCTGCCGCCGGGCACGTTGAGCACCTGGCCCAGGTGATAGTCGCCGTGGATGCGCTGCAGCCTCGGCCATGGCGCGGTCCGCGCCCTGCTGAAGATGGTCTCGATCGCGGTGCGGTACTCAGCAAGCGAGGGGATCTCGGCCACGGCGATGCGGTAACGTTCCCGGATGCCGGCCAGCTCGGCGTCGATCACCGCGCGGGTGGCCTCGCGGGTCGGCATCATCGTGGCCAGGTCGGCGTGCACGGCGGCCGTCGCCACGCCGAGGTCGTGGGCCTCCCGGCTGAAGTCCTCCTCGGCCGAGGCCGAAGCCAGCGCCGCGCGCCAGGCGTCCTCGACGCCCGGCAGGAACTCCTGGGCGAAGGCAAGGTGACCTCTGGCCCGGCCGTCGTGGCGGTCGGGGTCGTCCCATTCGCCCTCGACGTAGCCGATCGGTTCTGGCACGAACCGTGAGCCGGCCCTGGCCAGGGCTGCCTGCACCGAGATGTCGGGGTTCTCCCCGTGGTGCAGGGCACGGAACACCTTGCAGATGACCGGGCGGGCGGGGGCGCCGTCCGCGCCACGGGTGTCGAAGATGATCGAGGTGTTCGACTGTTCCCCGGTCAGCACGCGGCTGGCCGCCACCGTATATAGAGGAGTGTCCTTCGGGTCGAGCAGCAGTTCGCCCCGCGCGCGGCCGCCCGCGTCCTCCGCACCGAGCGAGGAACCCTCGCCCAGGATGATCCGCAGGATCGCGCTCGCGTACGCGGGGTCATACGGTGCGTCGTAGAGGAATCGAGCCTTCCCGTCCGGGCCAAGCACCGTGGTGACCAGGGCGCGCTGCCCGTTCGGCAGCGGATCGGTGCGTTCGGTCAGCGGTAGCTGGTAGAGCGAATCCTCCCCGGGCGTGGAATCGATGACGAGGTAGGTGCGGATCTCAACGCCCGGTTCGGCCGCCGGCAGTGACCACCGGGCGATGCTGTGGAGAACGGGAATGTGTCCCTTGCTCGCGAACCAGCGCTGTGTTGCGACCCATCGGTTGAGGTAATCCGGGAGAGGGGTGCCGCGACCGTTCTCAGTCATGTCGCCAGCGTACGCCAGCGGCGGCATCCGTCGGGGTGGTGCGACCGGGCGATCAGACCCGACGGATGCCGTACGCCACCGTGGCCAGGCAGCCGGCACAGACTGCGGCCAGCAGGCTCATCAACGCGGCGTAGCTCGCCACCGAGTTCAGCCAGGCGAACAAGACCGGCAACAGGAAGCCGACGTAGGTGAGGCTGTAGTAGACACCGGTGATACCGGCGAGGTCGGCGGGGGTGGAGATCCGCTGGATCTCGACCAGGCCGGCCACCACGCAGATGCCGTAGGACGCGCCGAGAGTGATCGCCGTGGCCAGCGCGAGCACGGGGGAGAGCACGATGGCGGTGGCGATCGAGAGCAGCAGGCCGAGCAGCATGATGCTCATCCCCACCACGAGGGCCCGTCCCTTGGTGACCAGGTTGATCCGGGCAACGAGAGGCTGTACGAGCGCCCCGGTGCCGAGCGTCACGACGGTGAGCAGGGTCGCGAACGCGAGGTTGAGCGACCCCAACTGGTCCTCGACGAGCTTGGGCATTATCGCGTAAGCGATGGCGGCGGCGCCGAAGACCCAGGGGGCCGAGGGGGCGATGACCCGCACGAACCGGCGGTGGCCGGCCAGCGGCACCGCGAGGTCCTGCCAGAACGGCCGGTGCGAACGGAACCGCGGCACCGTCTCCGGAGCGCGGAGGAGCCGAGGCAGCACGAGCAGGCTGAGCAGGATGTGAACAAGGTAAGGGGAGAGGGTGGGCATCGGGCCCCACTGGGCGAGGGCGCCTGCAACTCCGGCGCCGAGGCCGAACCCGACCGTTAAGGTGAGGGCAGGTCGCCGGGCGCCGGCCGTGCGGTCGGCCTGGCGGTCGAACGGCGCGCTGGAAAGCTCCTTGAGCCAGGCGGTCCCGACCGACATCGCGACACCCACGCTCAGGCCGGCCAGGAAGCGGCCGAGAGAGAGTGAGACCCCGCTGAAGAAACCGAGGCCGAGCAGGAGGCTGGCGACGATGCCGATCGCCACGCCGGCGACGGATAGCGGCTTGCGCCCGTAACGGTCGGACAGGGCGCCGGCCACCAACAGGCCGGGTATCAGCCCGACCACGTAGAAACCGAGGAAGAGATCGGCCATCAGGGCCGAGTAGTGGCCGAGTGACTCGTACATGTGTAGGAGCGGGGTGAAGTGATTGCCACCCCAGGCCATCACGAAGAGGGCGGGCGCGGCGAGCTGCCAGGCGGGGACGGTACGGCGGAAGTTCATGAATCTTTCTGAATCGAAGTAGGCGCTGGGTGCCGGGATCAGGATTCGAGCGGCCTCTGGCAGCCGTGCCGCACATGCCTGCGGAGAGCGGCCTCGTACCCGGGGGCGTCACCGGCGCGGAGGTAGCCGGCGAGGGCCCGGTGTTCGGTGATGAAATGCTCGAGGCTGCCGGGATCGCGCGTCGCGGCGCGGTGTAGGAGTCGCTTGAGCCGCGGCCCGAGCTGGGTGTAGAAGTCGTCGATGACCCGGTTGCGGGACTCGTCGACTACTCGGGCGTGGAAGCGGTGGTCGGCGCGGGCGAAGGCGAGCAGATCGCCGGTGCGGGCGGCCTCTTCCTGCAGCAGGATCAAAGCGGCCAGGTCGTCGTCCACGGCGTGGTCGGCGCCAAGCCGCATGCTGTGCAGTGCCACGGCGGTCGTCTCGAACATGATGCGCACCTGGAGCAGCTCGGCGGTTTCGACGTCGTCGAGGGCCGTGACGACCGCGCCCTTCTTCGGAAAGAGCGTGAGGAGTCCGTGTGCCTCGAGTGCAAGGAAGGCTTCCCGCACCGGGGTGCGGCTGATGCCGAGGGTCTCGGCGACTTCGCCTTCCGTGAGCAGTGAGCTCGCGCCGACCGCGCCGGTGATGATCGCCTCGGCGACGTGGGCGTAGACCCGCTCCACCGCGGACGAACCGGTGCCGTTTCGGGGGGACCTGGACGCACTCATGCCACAAGCCTAACCATAAATGCATCAATAAATACAATTTTGACCGGATTGGGTGCCCGGCCTGATCCCGGCAGCCGCGCCAAACCCCGACAAAAACTCTCTTATAGACTTGCCAGCGCAGCCATCCGAGACATGCCCTCCGCAGAGTCCGAGCCCTTCGCCCCCGCGATCCCGCTCGCCTCACCAGATGTGATCGCCTGCCGCCACCTCCGGCCGCACACATTCCTACCGCAGAGGCATCCGTGACCACGACAGCACCCAAGCCCACCCTTCTCGAAGCACTGGCCGAGGTTCTGCCTGCCGGCCAGCTGATCACCGGTGAGAAGACCGGCACCTACCTCCGGGACCAGTCCGACAGCACCGCGGCCGGCGTCCCGATCGCGGTCGCGCTGCCGGTGAACACCGAGCAGGTTGCGGCCGTCGTCGCCTTCGCCGCGGCCCACCGCATCCCGATCGTGCCGCAGGGCGCGCGCACCGGATTGGCGGGGGGAGCCAACGCGATCGAGGGTTCCATCGTGTTGAGTACGACCCGGCTGAACAAGATCGTGTCCGTGGACGCCGAGGACCAGACCGCCACCGTGCAGGCCGGCGTGCGCACCTACGCCCTCGCCAGGGCAGCCGCCGCGGTCGGGTTGTTCTACCCGCCGGATCCCGGCTCGTGGAAGGGGTCGACCGTCGGCGGCAACGTCGCCACCAACGCCGGCGGGATGCTCTGCGTCAAGTACGGCGTCACGGGGAACTTCGTGCGCCAGCTCACCGTCGTGCTCGCCGACGGCTCCATCGTGCGCACCGGACAGCGCACCATCAAGGGCGTCACCGGGTATGACCTGACATCGCTCCTGGTCGGTTCGGAGGGCACCCTCGGCATCATCACCGAGATCACGGTCGGACTGCTGCCAGCCCCTGCCCCGGCATCCGGGGTCTCGGCCACGTTCGCCGGCACAGAGGCGGCGCTCGCGGCGGCCGCTCTGATCGTCGCGTCCAACCGGCGCCCCAGCATCCTGGAATATCTCGATGGCCCGTCGATCACCGCGATCAACGCCTTCGACCCGGAGTCGAAGCTGCCGGCCGGGGCGGCCGCCCTACTGCTCGTGCAGTCGGACCAGGCCGGCCAGGCTCACGACGACGTCGAGGAGTACGCCGCCATCCTCCGTGGCGAGGGCGCCACCGAAGTACTCGTCGCCCACGACCCGGCGCACCTGGACCAGCTGATGACGGCGCGTCGGCTGTTGCAGCCTGCGCTGCAGGCCGCCCGCGGTTCCAGCCTCAACGAGGACATCACCGTGCCCCGGTCCCAGCTGCAGGCGCTGCTCACCGGGCTCACCGAGATCTCCCGCGACCTGTCGATCCCGATCGGCACCGGCGGTCACCTTGGCGACGGAAACCTCCACCCGATGATCGGATTCGACGCGGGGAACCCGGCCGAAGTCGAAGCGGCCCACGAGGCCTTCGCCCGGGTCATCCGGCTCGCGATCTCCCTCGGCGGCTCCGCCTCGGGAGAGCACGGCATCGGGATGCTCAAGCAGGCGCACCTCGACGACGAACTCGGACCCATCCTGCGCGACCTCCAGCGTCGGGTGAAAAAAGCCTTCGACCCCGACTCGCTGCTCAATCCCGGAAAAAAATTGTGAAATCTTCTCCGGCCTGGGACCGGAACGTTCGTTCTGGCCCCTGGACAGGCCTTTGGATCTGTGCGGAGATCGCCTTTCCGTCCGTCCGAATGCCCCGGCGATTCGTGTCGCGCACGGGCCGCGTCCCCTTAAGGCACGGGCGCGAAACGGCGGGGTCGATTCGTGCTACGGGTCCGGCGACGGGAGTAGGGTTGGCAGAAGAGGGCAAGTCACGATGCATCGTCGCATTAGCCGCAATCCTCGTGTTCCTGCTCTCCAGGCCCGACTGTGGGAGACACACTTCTGCGGCGGGGGAGACTCGATCCCACGAGGAGTGCAATCTACATGACCATCACAGAAGGTGTTCGCAGCGACAAAGACGCGACGCAGGCCGAGCGTCCGGATTTCGTGTCCGGCCCCTGGCAGGATTCGATCGATCTTCGAGATTTCATCCAGCGCAATTACACGCCTTACTTGGGCGACGCAACCTTCCTGGCGGGCCCGACGGCTCGCACGACCGGGGTGTGGGCCAAGCTGTCCGCCATGTTCCCCGAGGAACGACGCAAGGGCGTCTATGACGTTGACGCGACCACTCCGTCATCCATTACGGCCCACAAGCCCGGTTATATCGACCAGCCCAACGAGGTCATTGTCGGCCTGCAGACGGATGCTCCGCTCAAGCGAGCGATCATGCCGTTCGGCGGCTGGCGCATGGTTGCCACATCGCTCGAGACCTACGGCTACCCCGTGTCTCCCGAGCTCGAAAAGATCTTCACTGACTACCGCAAGACCCACAACACCGCCGTGTTCGATGTCTACCCTCCCGGGGTGCGCCGCGCGCGCAGCAGCCACCTGATCACGGGTCTTCCCGACGCTTACGGTCGCGGCCGGATCATCGGTGACTACCGTCGCGTTGCTCTTTATGGTGTCGACGCCCTCGTCGCCGGCAAGAAGAACGACCGTGCCGAGCTCGACATGGAGCCCTCGACCGAGGACATCATCCGCGCCCGCGAGGAGAACTCGGAGCAGATCCGGGCACTCAAGGAACTCGTTGCGATGGCCGCCAGCTATGGCTCCGACATCACCAAGCCGGCCGTCACGGCCCAGGAGGCCGTGCAGTGGCTGTACTTCGCCTACCTCGGTGCGGTCAAGGAACAGAACGGCGCAGCAATGTCGTTCGGCCGCAACGCGGCCTTCCTCGACACCTACATGGAGCGCGACATCGCCGCCGGTGTCCTGACCGAGTCCGGTGCCCAGGAACTCATTGACGACCTCGTCATCAAGCTCCGCATCGTGCGCTTCCTGCGTACCCCCGAATACGACGAGATCTTCGCCGGGGACCCGACCTGGGTCACCGAGTCGCTCGCCGGCATCGGCGAGGACGGCCGCGCGCTGGTCACCAAGACGACCTTCCGCTTCCTCCAGACGCTGTACAATATCGGCGCCGCACCGGAGCCGAACCTCACCGTGCTGTGGAGCGATGCCCTTCCAGAGGGCTTCAAGCGCTTCTGCGCCCAAGTGTCGATCGACACCTCGGCGATCCAGTTCGAGTCGGACGAGATCATCCGCGCCGAGATGGGTGACGACGCCGCGATCGCCTGCTGCGTTTCACCCATGCGCGTCGGCAAGCAGATGCAGTTCTTCGGGGCCAGGGTCAACGCCGTCAAGGCGCTCCTGTACTCGATCAACGGCGGCAAGGACGAGGTCTCCGGAAAGCAGATTGCCCCGGCAACGGCTCCGAACACCGACGAGATCCTCTCCTACGACACCGTCTTCCCCGCCTACCTCGAGACCCTCGAATGGCTGGCGGAGACATACGTCACCGCGCTGAACTGCATCCACTACATGCACGACAAGTACGCTTACGAGCGCCTCGAAATGGCGCTGCACGACAAGGAGATCATCCGCACGATGGCCTGCGGCATCGCCGGCCTGAGCGTGGTTGCCGACTCCCTGTCGGCCATCAAGTACGCCACGGTGCGCCCGGTGCGTGACGAGACCGGTCTCGTCGTCGACTATACGATCGAGGGCGAATTCCCCCAGTTCGGTAACGACGACGACCGGGTCGACTCCATGGCCGTTGACGTGATGGAGCGGTTCATGACCATGATCCGCAAGCACCCCACCTACCGGGACGCGATCCACACCCAGTCGATCCTGACGATCACGTCCAACGTGGTCTACGGCAAGGCGACCGGCAACACGCCGGATGGCCGCCGCAAGGGCGAGCCGTTCGCACCGGGTGCCAACCCGATGAACGGCCGAGACACCCACGGGATGCTCGCGTCCGCGCTCAGCGTCGCCAAGCTACCGTACAGCGAGGCGCAGGACGGTATCTCGCTGACCAACACCGTCGTGCCCAGTGGCCTCGGCCACACCAAGGAAGAGCAGATCACCAGTCTGGTCGGCCTCATCGACGCGTTCACGTCGGCGACCGGGTACCACATCAACGTCAACGTGCTGAACAAGGACACTCTCGAAGACGCCATGCTGCACCCGGAGAACTACCCGCAGCTGACGATTCGTGTCTCCGGCTACGCGGTCAACTTCGTGCGCCTCACCCGCGAGCAGCAGATGGATGTCATCAGCCGCACGTTCCACTCGCACTAACATTCACCGATAACAACACGCGGCGACGCTGAGTAGGACGAGACAATGCCAGCAGTAAACCTCGGCCTGCCCAGCGCCGGCGCCGCCATCGCTTTGGTGGACGGTTCATCCGTCAGCAGTGAACAGGCCGAACTGGCCGAACTCCACCATCTCGAGATGGAAGCGATCCACAACGGCTCGGTTGCCAGTGTCCACTCGTGGGAACTGGTCACGGCCGTCGACGGTCCAGGCACGCGGATGACGCTCTTCCTCTCCGGGTGCCTGCTACGTTGCCAGTACTGCCACAACCCCGACACCTGGAAGATGCGTGACGGGTTGCTGACCACGCTCGATGACCTCGTGACCCGGGTCAAGCGCTACAAGGGCGTCTTCGACGCGACCGGGGGAGGGCTGACCATCTCCGGTGGTGAGCCGCTCATGCAGCCGGCCTTCGTAGCGCGCATCTTCGAGGAATGCCACAAGCTGGGCGTGCACACCACGCTGGACACCTCCGGTTTCCTGGGCAAGAGCGCGTCCGAAACATTGCTGGACAACCTCGATCTGGTGCTGCTCGACGTCAAGTCGGGCATCCCCGAGACGTACAAGGAGGTGACCGGCCGCGAGCTTGCTCCGACGGTCGAGTTCGGTGACCGTCTCGCGGAACGGAAGATCCCGGTGTGGGTGCGTTTCGTGCTCGTGCCGGGACTCACGGACGCCGTCGAGAATGTCGACGCCGTCGCCGAGATCGTGGCGCGGTGGCCGAACGTCGAACGGGTCGAGGTGCTGCCGTTCCACCAGATGGGCGAGGACAAGTGGGACAGGCTGAGCCTTCCCTACCCACTGCACGGAGTTCACCCGCCGGACAACGAACTGCAGGAACGCGTGCGGGACCAGTTCCGGGCGCGGGGGCTGACGGTCTTCTGAGACCGGTTCCACGGCATTTCCCGGAAAGAGCGTGGCAAAGCGCGGATGTCACGCGGTAAAAAAGGCCCGACAGCATCCGCTGTCGGGCCTCTTTTTGCTTGCCCGGCTCTGGCGGACCGCCCCCGGTTGCGGGATGATGGTGGCCGGAACACACGAGCCTGATTCGGGCCCGGTAGCCTGACCGGGGCCTGCCATATTCGGGACACCATGGCAAGCCCCTCCTCAGGAAACCCTGGATGGGGTTTTATGGTGAATGAATCGAGCGGGGCCGGTCGGGGGTGACATGATGCGCAACTCGGGGTTCGCCGAGCGGCGGACCATTTCCGGCGTATTCGGCGGGCTGATCGGACTCCTTGCGATGAGTTCGGCGGCCGGGCTGCTGATGGCGGCCGCGGTCACCCCGGTGATGGCGTTGTCGAGCATCGCAGCCACCGACACCATTAACGTCTTCGAGAACCTGCCCGAGTTCCTCTCCATCGACCGGTTGTCCCAGAAGAGCAACATCTACGCGACACGGAGCGATGGCACGACGGCCTTGCTTGCGTCGTTCTATGACCAGAACCGCATCGAGGTCGGACTGGACGAGATCAGTCCGTATGTCAAGGATGCCGCCATCGCCAGCGAGGACCCTCGGTTCTACGAGCACGGCGGCGTCGATCTCCAGGGGACCATCCGGGCGGCCGTGAATACCTTCGCCGGTGGAGATATCCAGGGGGGATCGTCGATCACCCAGCAGTACGTCAAGAATGTCCTGGTGCAGAAGTGCGAGGTCCTCTCCGACGTGGCGGCCCAACACACGTGTTACCTCGCGGCCACCGAGACCAGCGCCGACCGCAAGCTCAAGGAGATGCGTCTCGCCATCGGGATCGAGAGGAAGTACTCGAAGAACGACATCCTCCGTCAATACCTGAACATCGCGGGCTTCGGCGGCACGGTCTACGGCATCGAGGCCGCGGCGAACTACTACTTCAACACCACAGCGGCGAACCTGACCCTGCCGCAGGCGGCGAGCCTCGTCGCCACCATCAACAACCCCGTGAAGTTCCAGCTGGATGATCCACAGAGCGAGACCAACGGTGCGGCGAACGGCTACCAGACCAACCGGGCCCGCCGCGACTATATCCTCCGGGACATGTTCACCCACCGGAAGATCACCCGGGCCGAGTTCGACGCCGCGGTCCGGACTCCGGTTGAGCCGTCCATTGCCGAGCCGAGCACCGGCTGCCAGACGGCCGCGGGCAGCGCCTTCTTCTGCGACTACGTCACGCACGTGCTGCGCAACGATCCGACCTTCGGCGCCGACGAGGCGACCAGGTTGCTCAATTTCCGGCGCGGCGGCTACAACGTCTACACGACCATCGACCTGGACCTGCAGAACGCGGCCGAGAACACGATCCGGGCCAACGTGCCGACGTCGTACCCCGGCTGGGATGTGGGCAGCGTCATCTCCAGCGTGCAGGTCGGCACTGGACGGGTGCTGGCGATGGCGCAGAACAAGGACTACAGCCAGGACCCGCTGGTGCAGGCCACGGGAGCCAACTTCACCGGGATCAACTACAACACCGACTACGTCGACGGCGGATCGAGCGGATTCCAGCCGGGCTCGACCTACAAGGTGTTCACCCTCGCGGAATGGCTGAGGGAAGGGCATTCCCTCAACGAACGGGTCGACTCGCGGCGAAAGGCGAACTGGGGCACCTTCAAGGACAGCTGCCTGGGCCCGCAGAACTACGACCGCGACAAATGGAACCCCAAGAACGACGCGAATGAAAGCGGTGCCCACTACAGTGCACTCGAGGCGACGATCGGCTCGATCAACACCGGCTATATCGGGATGGCGAAGAAGCTCGACCTGTGCGGCATCCGTCAGACCGCCGAGGCCTTCGGAATGCGCCGCGCCGACGGTGATCCTCTGCTCCAGAACGCGGCATCGGTGATCGGAACAAACGAAATCGCCCCGTTGAGCATGGCCGTCGCGTTCGCCGGAATCGCCAACAAGGGCGTGGCCTGCACCCCGGTCGTGATCGACAAGATCCTCGACTCCACCGGCGCCGAGGTGCCCGTTCCGGTCTCACAGTGCACGCAGGCGGTCGATCCGGCGGTGACCGCTGGGATGGCCTACGCGATGCGGCGGGTGATGACGAACGGCACGGCTCAGCAGTCCTACCGCGACACCGAGCCGCGGGTGCCGATGATCGGCAAGACCGGAACGACGGACGGGAACAAGGACACCTGGATGAGCGGTGCCAGCACCAAGGTCGCCACCGTCGTCGCCGTGGTCAGCCTCACGGGTGAGACCAACCAGCGGCTGGTGTACTTCGACAGCGGCCAAGCCGCCACGGCACGCCATCGAATGTGGCCGGCCGTCATGTCGGTCGCCAACGCGAAGTACGGCGGCGACGCGTTCGACGAGGCCGCACCGAACACCGTGATCAAGGTGGGCACCGGGCCGCGCTAGCAGGGCAACGGCCAGGACCGGGGCTTTTGTTATGCCACGGCGATAAGGGCCTCGTTGTGTTTGAGGAAGCCCGGCTTCCAGGGTGGGTCGAATCGCGCGAAGTAGACGCTGCCGACCGGCTGGAGGCCCGCCCGTCGGATGGCCGCCACGAGGGTGTCGCCGTTCTCCCGGAAGCGGGCCTCGTTCCACCCGCCGCTGAACCTGCGCGCCGCGGCCTCATGCGCCGGCACCGCCCTGGTGGTCACCCTGGCGTCCTGCGGCACGGGAACGGCGGAGGCCGGCATCCCCTCGGGAAGCACGAAACTGACGGTGTGCACGGCGTCGGTCGTGGTCTCCTGGAGCACCGGCGCAGTCATCGCGATCCGAATGGAGGCCTGGTTGTTGCCGCTGATGTAGCGGAAGAGGGGTCCGAAAGCGGCGTTGCCCGCGCCGGTGAACTCGCCGGTGACCTCCACCTGCACAAGCACATAGTCGGGGTAGTGGCGGAGCTCGAAGTCGGCGTATTCCCGCAGAACCTGATAGGGCTGTTGTTCGGTCATGGGCGCCAGTGTAGGCCGCGCGACCGGCAACGGGGTGTGTAGGGCGTCCGCCGGAATCCGCGGCGGGACTATGCGCGGAGCGGCCAGAGGTGGTGCACGTTGTCGACCGGGATGGCGGCCAGTTCGGCCGCGAGTTCTGCGGCCCGGTCCGTGTGCCGTGCCGCGGCCTCTGCCTTCCGCCGCTGGTCGACCTTGCGGGCGACGTCGGTGAGATCCCACAGGTTCTCCCCGGTGATGGACACCCCTTTTGCCCCCGACCTGCGAGTGCGGCCCCGCACGAGGATGTGGCGGGTCTGGAAGACGGGGCCGCCGATCCGTTCCTGCGCATCGTGGAAGAACACGACGTTGGACACCGGCCCGGTGCCATCGTCGAGGCTGACGAACACCACTCGCCGGCCGTTGCGCATCGGTGGGGTGTTCGTGGCGCGCCGCACCCCGGCGATGAGCACCTCGGTTCCGCCGGGCAGGTCGGCAAGCTCGGAGGCCGGGGTGACGCCCAGCTCTGCGAAGAGCGGGTAGAACCGCGTCATCTGGTGGCCGGACACCGCGAGGTTGAGGTCCCGCAACTCCAGGTCGGTCTGGCTGCGTCCGCGCAACTCCAGGGAGGTCACCGCGTCGAATCGCGCACCCTCGAAGCCCTGCACCGGCAATTCCACCTCGAACGCCAGCTGGTCGTCGTTGATGGTGACGGCGGTACCGCGGAGGGACTGCACGTGGGCGAGGAGTTCGTGCCGGCGGGCGCGGTCGTACCCGATGAAACTGTCGAGCGCTCCGACCCTGGCAAGTGCCTCGAACGCCTTTCGCCGCGGCCGCACCCGGTCGCGGAAATCCTGCAGGGAGGAGAAGGGTTGATGGCGCACGATGCGGGCACGTTCGGCCGCGGTGCTTCCGGCGAGTTCGGGGAGGGCCAGACGGATGCCTCGGCGCTCGTCGCCCAGCTCCTCGACCCGGTAGTCGAGAGTGCTTCGCTGCACGTCGAGACCGAGTACCGGCACGCCGAGCAGTCTGGCCTCGGCCACAATAAGGTCCTTCGGCCACATGCCGGGGGCGTGGGTGAGCAGGCCGGCCAGGAACACGGCGGGATGGTGGGTCTTCAGCCAGGCCGACTGGTAGGTCGGCAGTGCGAACGCGGCGCCGTGCGCCTTGGCGAACCCGAAGCTGCCGAAGCCGGCCAGCACTGTCCAGACCTGATCGATGACCGCGGGCGGGAACCCGCGTTCCAGTGCCCGTTCCCGCACGTACGCTTCGATCCGGGGAAGCTGCTCGGGCTTGCCGAGGTGGCGGCGGAAGACATCCGCCCGGCCGAGGCCGCACCCGGTGAGTTCGTCGAAGAGCCGCATCACCTGCTCGTGGAAGATGACGACGCCCTTCGTCTCCCGCAGGATCGGTTCCAGTCGCGGATGGAGGTAGTCAGGCATGACCTCTCCGTGCCTGGCCTGGAGGTACTTCAACGGCATGTTGTTCTGCATCGGGCCGGGCCGGAACAGGGAGATCTCCACCGTCAGGTCGTTGAAGACCTCGGGCTGCAGCTTACCGACCAGTTCCATCTGGCCGGGCGATTCGATCTGGAAGATGCCGAGCGTGCGGGTCGACCGGATCAGTTCGAAGGTGGCCGGGTCGTCGAGCGGGATCCGGTCCAGGTCGATGCTCTCGCCGGACAACCGGTGGTGTTCCTCCACGGCGTGGGCCATGGCCGACTGCATCCGCACGCCGAGGATATCGAGCTTGATCAGCCCCATCGGATCCATGTCGTGCTTGTCGAACTGGGACATCGGCAGTCCCATGCCGGACGCCTGCACCGGGGTGCGGTCGAGCAGGGTCGCGTCGGAGAGGATCACCCCGCAGGGGTGCACCGAGATGTGCCGGGGGAGTCGGTCCAACTTCGCGGTCAGGTCGACCAGTTGGTCGAGTTGCTGGGATTCGCGCACCTCGGCGGCGAGCGGCTCGAGCTCGGGTTTCTCTTCCAGTGCGCGCCGGAAATCCCTGGCGTTGAAGCGCCACATCTGTTTGGCGATCGACGCGACCTGCTCGTGGTTCATCCCGAGGGCCAGGCCGGCGTCGCGTACTGCGCCGCGGCCGCGATAGGCGTTCGTCATCGACATCAGCGAGACTCGGTCGCCACCGAAGGTGTCGAACAGCTTGCGGTAAATGTCGTGGCGGCGCGCAGATTCGACGTCGATGTCGATGTCGGGCAGAGTCTGCCGCTCGGGGGAGAGAAAGCGTTCCCAGAGCAGGCCGTTGGAGAGCGGCTCCACCGACGAGGTGCGGAGCGCATAGTTGAGCACCGAGCCGACCCCGGAACCGCGCGCCTGGATGCGGATGCCCATCTCCCTGATGATGTCCGCCACCCGGGCCACGGTGAGGAAATAGCCGGCGAAGCCGAGGTACTCGACCGTCTTCATCTCGTGCGCGAGTCGGGCGTGCGCGTCCTCCGCCGACGCGGCCCCCCGGCGCACACCGGCCTCCGGCCTCGGATAGAGATCGTCGATGCCGGAGCGAGCCCGTTTCCAGAGCTCGGCGACCGGGTCGCCGCTGACGCCGATGATCCTCGCCTCCGGCATCCGCGGCCGTCCGAGACCGATGTCGGCCTCAGGGTCGAGGGTGCACCGTTCGGCGAGCCGCTCGGTGTCGCGGAAGAGAAGTTCGAGGGCGCCGTCGTCGTGCAGGCCCGCGTCGACCACCATCCGCGCCACCTGGCGCATTGCCCGCGCCGGCTTCAGCCACGCCTGCCCGTTCGTCTGCGGCTGCTCCAGCTCGGCGAGCGGGGTGAGGGTTCGGGCCGCGTCGGCGAGGTCGGCGGTGATGGCCTCCTCGGGGGTGCCATAGCGCACGGCGTTGGTGAGCACGGCCGGCAGGCCCGCATATTCGGCGAGGGCGAGCATCCGGGTGGCCGGCGTCACGCTGCCCGGGGTGCCCGGCTCCGACAGATGGCAGACGACCTCGAGCGACACGGAGTCGGCCGGCATCGCGCGCAGCCAGGCGGTGAGGCGGGCGCGGGCATCCTCGTTGTCGCGGTGCCCGGTGGCGGTGCCCACATCGGAGGCCGGGCCGAGCAGCACGGTGAGCGAGCGGAGCCCGGCCAATTCGGCCAGCCGGGAGCGCGCGATGCTGGGTGTGCCGGCGTTGCCGTGGGCGGTGTTGCCGTGGGCGGTGTTGCCGTGGGCGGTGTTGCCGTGGGCGGCGCTGACGGCGCGGCAGAGCGCCGCGTACCCGCGCCCGTTCGTGTTGCCGTGTGCGAGCACGACCACCCGCCCGAGGGGGAGATGGTCGTCATCGTGCACGGCGAGGTCGGCGCCGAGCCCCGGCCGTACGCCGGCATCGACGCAGGCACGTACGTGTTTGACCGCGCCGTACAGGCCGTCACGGTCGGTCACCGCGAGAAAGGTGCCGTCTTGTGCCTTCGTCTGCGCTGCCAGCGCCTCCGGCATCGTGACCCCGTAGTGAGTGGAGTACGCGCTGGCGACGTGCAGGTGCGGGAAGCTCATCCCCAGTCGAGGGCGAGCACCCATGACCCGTCGACATCACGTCGCAGATCGTAGCGGTGCTGTTCCTCATCCCCGCGTGACGCGTCCACCCGCCACAGTTCGGTGTCGATGCGCAGTGGCACGCCGTCGTTCTCCCACCAGCGGGTTCGGGTGAAAACCGCCTGCGGCTGGCCGATGATGGTGTGTTCGAACCGGTTCCAGGTGAACGCCTGCGGGTCGCCGTCGGCCGACAGCTCGACGTCGACCTGGGTATCGATAATCTGCGGCATCCGTCGCCCTCCGTTGGTTCGAACACGTGTTCGATTCTTGGAGTGTACGTCACACCGCGGACAGACGCCAGCGGGAACCATCAACCGTGCGTTGAGGGTTCCCGCTGGGTGGGTGTCACCCGTGGGTAGCGGACGGGGATAACGGCCGGTCGCTCTTCCTGAAACGGGCCGAATCCGACGGTGGGGAATGGCCGCGGGAGGGTGGCGTGGTGCTGATGTGAGGGAAGCCGCGCGGGCGAAGGCGACCGAGGGCGCGTCAGTGTCCCCGTTCGATGCCCGTTCGATGCCCGGTCGATTGCTGCGCGGCTTTTCGCGATCCTGGATGCCTTCACTTCCCCGCCGGCGACGGCGCTCACCTTGACCGCGATCACATGACGGTCGGGCGTCCCGCTCTCGACCGCGCACCGGCTCGTCGCCGAACGGGTGACCTGGGGTGGGCTCGTCCGCCAGCAAGACGGCAGCTATTCGCTCGGCATGCGGCTCTGGGAGGTGGGCGTGCAGACGCCGATGGCGCGCAACCTCCGCACAATGGCCTTGCCCTACCTCGAAGACCTGTACTACGCAGACGATGACGGCACCGGAGGAGCTGCGGCGTCGGCTCGCCGGCATCCGCAGCCAGGGGGTCGTGCGGATGTCGGAGTAAATGGCGGCAGGATCGAGTTCGCTTGCGGCGCCGATCCGCGACCGTACCGGCCACGTCGTCGCGGCCGTATCGATCGTGACCCACAGCTCGCCAGGGGCGGGTCCTGAGCAGGAGCAGGCCGTGCGCGTGGCGGCACAGGGTATGAGCCGCGCCCTCGGTCGCCACCGGGCGTCCTGATCGTTTCGATGCAGGGCGGATCTCCCCCCGGTGATTGAGCCCGTCGAAATCGGGCCCGGCCCGTCCCCTTCACAATGTGGGTTTGATCGGGTTGTCCACAGTCCGTCGTGAGGGTTTGGTTGGTGTCGGGGAATGTCGGTGGGTGGTCGTAGTGTTCGGTTATGGCCTCCCTGGTGGGTAGCACCCAACAGCAGCTCGGGCTGCTCTTTGACGCTGTCGGGGTGGCCGACCGGGTGATCAGGCAGTGTTTCGCGGTGCGGGCGGAGGGGATCGACCGGACCCGCCGGTTCAGGGAGGCCCACACCGCGTCCAGTCTGTTGGATGCGCGGTCCTTCTGGACCTGGGAGGAGATCGCCGCGCGCGTGCTCTCCAGGGAACTGGCCGCGACGCTGCGGATCCCCGAGCGCACCGCAGTGAACCTGCTCGAGGAGAGCCGGGCCCTTCCCAACGACCAGCCCGCGGCCCTGGCGGCCCTGCCGGCCCTGGCGGCCCTGCCGGCCCTGGCGGCTCCGGCGGGCGGCGGATCAGTTACCGGCACGCGCAGACCGTGGTCGGCCCGGCCTGGTCGATCCCGCCCGAGGGGTCACCCCCACCGGTGTGGGCATCGGGGTGAGAGCGACCGTGCAGGTCACCGTTCCCGTGCTGACGCTCTTCGGGCACCGTGACGCTCCTCGGGCACCGTGACGCTCCGGGTTATCCCGAAGGGTACGGGCCGATCGATCCGGACACGGCCCGGGATCTGGCATCGCGGGCGCCGAGCT
>NZ_SOFP01000086.1 GCF_004402785.1 Cryobacterium algoritolerans | reverse complement strand
CGCGCTCGCCGGCAGTCGCTGGGGACGCCGGCTCGCCACCGCGCGCAACGAGGCCGACACGACGGCCCCCGCCGATGCGGCCGCCCCGTCCGCCGGTCGGGCCGACGCGCTCGCACGCGTGGTCGCGATCCTGGACGAGGTCGGCTTCTCGCCGGTGCTCGGCGGGCCGGACCACGTCGCGCCCACCGGGACGGCATCACTCGCAGACGACGCCCCCGTCGTCATCGAATTGCACCGTTGTCCCTTCATCGACGTGGCGCGCAGCCAGGCCGACATCGTCTGTTCGGTGCACCGCGGCCTGATCCAGGGCGCACTCGAGCGCCTCGACGCGCCGTTCGGCCGGGTCACCCTCGAACCGTTCGCCCGCCCCGGCATCTGCCTGGCCCGCCTCGAGCCCGAACCGCCGGTCGCTTCCCTTTCGGCCGCCCACGTTGAATGATTGACCAATGACGTCACGGCCGCCGTCGAGCTATCGCACGCTCGCCTCGTTCAGCAGGATCCAGCTGCTGCACTTCCTCCAGCAGCGCGGCACGATGACCGTGGGTGACCTCGCCGAGGCAACAGGGCTGCACCACAACACCACCCGGGAACACCTGCAACGCCTGATCAGCGATGGTTTCGTCACCTGCGAACCGGAGATCACCGAGACGAAAGGCCGCCCGCGGATGCTCTACAGCGCCGCCGGCGGCGCCGACCACCAGGCGGGCTGCATCCGTGAGGCGAAGGCCGCGGCCGCCGAACGCCGCGGCGACCTGGTGCGGCGGATGCTGCCCCTCCAGGCCATCCTGCACTCGCCGCTGCAGCGGCAGCTCGACGCCCTCGACGACCACCTCGACCAGACCGGGTTCGACGCGACCCTCGACCCCGACGGCGATCATGTGCACCTGCACGACTGCCCGTACAGCGAGATGGTCAAGGCGCACCCGGAGGTGTGCCGGGTGCACTTCGGCCTGATCAAGGGTCTGCTCGAACAGGCGGAGGGTCCGCTGGCTGCCGAGGCGCTGCATCCGCTGGTCGAAGCGAACCTGTGCACACTCGACCTGCATCGCGCCGAGCCGGGTCCGGCCGCCGAACCCGAACGTGAATCCGAGCGTGAACCCGAACGGGAACCCGCAAACATTTATCACGGTGTTTTCGGCTTGTAGCCCCCGATCGCGCCCGTGAGACTCGGATGTGAGGGTGGTCGCTGACTGCGGCGACGCCCGGCACAGCAAGGGGTACGTCGTGAAACCAGCTCAGACCTCCGCCTTCTCGAAGCCCGCCCGCGGCAAGCCGGCCAGCAAACCCGGCACCGACGGGCCCCTCACCGACACCATCCTGAACCTCGGCCGGTTCCTCCGCCGGGGTGAGACGTCGCCCGACCTGCGCTCCCTGTTCCTGGAGGGCGGCCGCGACGCCGACAGCTTCTACCGCGACCGCTGGACCCACGACAAGGAGGTGCGGTCCACCCACGGGGTGAACTGCACCGGCTCGTGCTCGTGGAAGGTGTACGTCAAAGACGGCGTCATCACCTGGGAGACCCAGCAGACCGACTACCCGAGTGTCGGCCCCGACTCCCCGGAGTATGAGCCGAGAGGCTGCCCGCGCGGCGCGGCCTTCAGCTGGTACACCTACTCGCCGACCCGGGTGAAGTACCCCTATGTGCGCGGTGTGCTGCTCGACCTCTACCGGGCCGCCAAGGCGAAGACCGGCGACCCCGTGCTCGCCTGGGCCGAGGTCACCGGGAACCCGGAGAGCGCCCGCGCCTACAAGAGCGCCCGCGGCAAGGGCGGCCTGGTCCGGGCGAGCTGGGAGGAGGCGGCCGAGATCGTCGCCGCCGCCCACGTGCACACCATCAAGACGTACGGCCCCGATCGGATCGCCGGTTTCTCGCCCATCCCGGCGATGTCGATCGTCTCCCAGGGGGTGGGCAACCGGTTCATCTCCATGCTCGGCGGCACCATGCTCTCCTTCTACGACTGGTACGCCGACCTGCCCGTCGCTTCCCCACAGGTGTTCGGCGACCAGACCGACGTGCCGGAGTCCGCCGACTGGTGGAACTCGTCCTACCTGATCATGTGGGGCTCCAACGTGCCGGTCACCCGCACCCCGGACGCCCACTTCATGGTCGAGGCCCGTTACCGCGGCCAGAAGGTCATCACCGTCTCGCCCGACTACGCCGACAACTCCAAGTTCGCCGACGAATGGCTCGCGGTGCACCCCGGCACCGACGGCGCGCTCGCCCTCGCGATGGGCCACGTGGTACTCACCGAGTTCCTCGTCGACCGGCGCACGCCCCGCTTCGTCGACTACATGAAGCGCTACAGCGACTCCGCCTACCTGATCACCCTCACCCAACGCGGTGACGCCTGGGTCCCCGGCAAGTTCATGACCGCGGATGCCCTTCCCGCCACCGCATCAAGCGTCGCCAGCGCCGCGTTCAAACCCGTGTTACTCGACCAGGCCGGCCAGGTCGTCGTGCCGAACGGGTCGATCGGGCACCGTTTCTCCGAGACCGACGTCGGCAAGTGGAACCTCGACCTGGAGGGCGTGGACCCGCTCCTGTCCATCGCCGACGCGCCGGACTACGACCAGGCCTCCGTCGCCATCGACCTGCCCCGGTTCGATCTGGCGCCGGGCACCGACGAGGTCGGTGAGCAGCACGCAGGAGGAGCGGGCGTCATCCGTCGCGGGGTGCCGGTGCGGATGGTGGCCGGCCAGCTGGTCACCACCGTGTTCGACCTGCTCCTGGCCCAGTACGGCGTCGGCCGGCCCGGCCTGCCGGGGGAATGGCCGACCGGTTACGACGACGCCTCCTCGCCGGGCACCCCGGCCTGGCAGGAGGGAATCACCTCGGTGCCGATGCAGGCCGCCGAACGGATCGGCCGGGAATTCGCCCAGAACGCCGAAGACTCCGGCGGGCGCTCGATGATCCTGATGGGCGCGGGCACGAACCACTGGTTCCACTCCGACACCATCTACCGGGCCTTTCTCGCCCTGACCACGATGACCGGCTGCCAGGGTGTGAACGGCGGCGGCTGGGCTCACTACGTCGGCCAGGAGAAGGTGCGCCCGCTCACCGGCTACGGCCAGTACGCGTTCGGCCTGGACTGGGTGCGGCCGCCCCGCCAGATGATCGGCACCGGCTTCTTCTACCTGGCCACCGACCAGTGGCGCTACGACGGTCTGTCCGCCGACACCCTCGCCAGCCCGCTCGGTGCGGGCACCTTCGCCGGCCGCACGACGGCCGACTGCCTGGTCGAATCGACCAAACGCGGCTGGATGCCCGGCTATCCCACCTTCAACCGTAACTCGCTCGACCTCGTCGACGAGGCGGAGACGGCCGGCGTCGACCCGGCCCAGTACGTGGTCGAGTCGCTCGGCGACGGCAGCCTCGCCTACTCGGTCGAAGACCCGGACGCCCCGGAGAACTTCCCGCGGGTGCTCGTGGTGTGGCGCGCCAACGTGATCGGCTCCTCCGGCAAGGGCAACGAATACTTCCTCAAGCACCTGCTCGGCACGGACAGTGCGGTGCGGGCGCCGGAGTCCCCGCCCGCGAAGCGGCCGAAGACGATGAAATGGCACGAGACCGCGCCCGAGGGCAAACTCGACCTGATGGTCACCAGCGACTTCCGGATGACGTCGACCACCATCTTCAGCGACGTCGTGCTGCCGCCGGCCACCTGGTACGAGAAGAACGACCTGTCGACGACGGACATGCATCCGTTCATCCACTCCTTCAACCCCGCCATCACGCCTCCGTGGCAGGCGAAGACCGACTTCGACATCTTCCACATCCTCGCGCAGAAGATCTCCGAGTACTCGGTCGAGCACCTCGGGGTGCGGAAGGACATCGTGGCGGTGCCACTGCTGCACGACACCCCCGACGCGATGGCCACCCCGCACGGCACCGTCGAATACGACCAGCCGCTCATCCCCGGCATCACGATGCCCAAGCTCGTCGTGGTCGAGCGCGACTACCCGGCCTTCTTCGACCGGCTCGGCGCTCTCGGCCCGCTGACCGAGAAGCTCGGCATGGTCACCAAGGGCGTCAAGTTCAACCCCGACGTGGAGGTGGAGTACCTGGGCCGGAAGAACGGCCTCGTCGAGGGCGGCCCGACCGTGGGGCGGCCCCAGCTGAAGACCGCGATCCAGGCCTGCGAGATGGTGCTCGCCCTCTCCGGCACGACCAACGGCCGGCTCGGAACCCAGGGCTTCCGCCGGCTGGAGGAGCGCACCGGCATGAAGCTGGCCCACCTGGCCAGCGACAACGAGGGCCGCCGCTTCTCCTACCCGGATGTGCAGGGCGCGCCGGTCCCGGTGCTCACCTCTCCGGAGTGGTCGGGCAGCGAGCACGGTGGCCGCCGCTACAGCGCGTTCACGATCAACGTGGAACACCTCAAGCCCTGGCACACCCTCACCGGCCGGCAACACTTCTATCTCGACCACGACTGGATGATCGAATTGGGCGAGCAGCTGCCGATCTTCCGGCCGCCGCTGGACATGCACCGCCTGTTCGAGGACTCGATCGTCGGCTCTACCGCCGCGACGGGCGCCGCCGGCTCGAAGGGCCGCGCCGAGGTCGCCGTGCGCTACCTCACCCCGCACTCGAAGTGGTCGATCCACTCCGAGTACCAGGACAACCTGATGATGCTCTCGCTCTCCCGCGGCGGCCCGACCATCTGGATGTCTCCGCTCGACGCCGACAAGATCGGCGTGCGCGACAACGAGTGGATCGAGTCCTACAACCGCAACGGCGTCGTCGTCGCCCGGGCGATCGTCTCGCACCGGATGCCGGAGGGCACCGTGTACATGTACCACGCCAAGGACCGCACGATCAACGTTCCCATCGCGGAGACGAGCGGGATGCGCGGCGGCACGAACAACTCGCTCACCCGGATCCTGCTCAAGCCGAGCCACCTGATCGGCGGCTACGCCCAGCTGTCCTTCGCCTTCAACTACCTCGGCCCGACCGGGAATCAACGCGACGAGGTCACCGTGATCCGTCGACGCAGCCAGGAGGTTGAGTACTAAATGCGCGTAATGGCTCAAATGTCGATGATCATGAATCTCGACAAGTGCATCGGCTGCCACACCTGCTCGGTGACCTGCAAGCAGGTCTGGACCAACCGCACCGGCGTCGAATACGTCTGGTTCAACAACGTGGAGACCAAGCCGGGCGTCGGCTACCCGCGTCGCTACGAGGACCAGGAGAAGTGGAAGGGCGGCTGGATCCGCAACAAGCGCGGCCGGCTGAAGCTGCGCTCCGGCGGCCGGTTGAAGCGCCTGGCCACCATCTTCAACAACCCGGACCTGCCCGTGATCGACGACTACTACGAGCCGTGGACCTACGACTACGACATGCTCACCAAGGCGCCGCTCAGCACCCAGAGCCCCGTGGCGCGCCCCAAGTCGCTGCTCACCGGCAAGAACATGGACATCAAGTGGTCGGGGAATTGGGACGACAACCTGGGTGGTTCGCAGGAGACCGCGGCCGATGACCCCATCCTCGCCACCATGAGCGAGCACGTGAAGATGGAGTTCGAGAACACCTTCATGTTCTACCTGCCGCGCATCTGCGAGCACTGCCTGAACCCCGCCTGCGTCGCTGCATGTCCCTCCGGGGCCATGTACAAGCGCGAGGAGGACGGCATCGTGCTCGTCGACGAGGACGGCTGCCGCGGCTGGCGGATGTGCGTCTCCGCCTGCCCGTACAAGAAGGTCTACTTCAACCACAAGACCGGCAAGGCGGAGAAGTGCACGCTCTGCTACCCGCTGATCGAGCAGGGCAAGCCCACGATCTGCTCCGAAACCTGCGTCGGCCGGCTGCGTTACCTCGGCCTGATGCTCTACGACGCCGACGCCGTGCTCGCCGCCGCCAGCATTGAGAACGACGAGGACCTGCTCGACGCCCAGCGCGGGGTCTTCCTCGACCCGTTCGACCCGGAGGTCATCGCCGCGGCGAAGGCCGAGGGGATGGAGGACGACTGGATCCTCGCAGCCCAGAACAGCCCCATCTACAAGCTCATCTCCGAATACAAGGTGGCGCTGCCGCTGCACCCGGAGTACCGCACCATGCCGATGGTCTGGTACATCCCGCCGCTGTCCCCGGTCGTCGACGTGATCTCCACCACGAACAACGACGGCGAGGACGCCCGCACCCTTTTCGCCGCGATCGACAAGCTCCGCATCCCGGTCGAATACCTCGCCGGGCTCTTCTCGGCCGGGGACACGATCCCGGTCGAGTCGTCGCTGCGGAAGCTCGCCGCGATGCGCTCCTACATGCGCGACATCAACCTCGGCCGCGACCGGGACGAGTCGATCCCGGAGGCGGTCGGCATGACCGGCACCGAGATCGAGGCGATGTACCGGCTGCTGGCCATCGCCAAATACGAGGACCGCTACGTCATCCCCAAGGCGCACGTCGAAACGGCCAGGGAACTCGAGGAACTCGCCTGCTCGCTCGACACCGACGGCGGCCCCGGCATGGGCGGCCCCACCGCCGCCACGGCCGCGGGACCGTACGGGAAGACCCCCGGCATGCCGTTCAGCGCGACCGTCGATAACTACAACGAGATGGTTGGCAGGGGCGGGGAGAAGACCAGGCCAACCACGCCCGGCCGGATCAACCTGCTGAACTGGAACGGCGGCGGTGTGCCGCCCGGCTTGTTCCCGCCCAGAGTTCCGCCCGTCGGGAACGCAGGGAGCCCCGCATGAGACTCCCGAAGCTGCCGAAACGGACGGTGGCCGCGATCGGGCTGTCCGCCGAGGACGGCGCCATCGCCCATATGGCCGCGTCGATCCTGCTCGACTACCCGTCCGTGGAACGCCGTTCGCGCTTCGGGGCGGTCGCCGAGGCGGTGACGCTGCTTCCCGACCCGCTCCGGAACGCTTTCGAGGCTTTCCTGGTCGCCGCGGATGCGATGGGCCAGCAGGAGCTGGAGATTCACTTCACGGCCACCTTCGACCTCAAGCGCAAGTGCTGCCCGTACCTCAGTTACTACGCCGCGGGTGACACCCGGCGCCGGGGGATGGCCCTCGTGCGCTTCATCGAGGCCTACCGCGCGGCGGGCTGGGAGGTCGCGGCGGATGAACTGCCCGACTACCTGCCGATGGTGCTGGAGTTCTCCGCGCTGAGCGATTCACCGATTGCGCAGGAACTGCTCGCGGCGCACCGCGACGGTATCGAGGTGCTCCGCTCGGCGCTGGAGGCGACCGGGAGTCCCTACGCACACGTGGTGGAGGCGGTGTCCCTATCGCTCCCACTGATCGACGAGGAGACCCGCCGGCGCTACCTCACCCTCGTCAACGAGGGGCCGCCGACCGAGACGGTCGGTATGACCTTCCTCGGCAATCTCAAACCGTTCTCGCCGTCCGGCGCCTCCAGTGAGGAACTCAGGGTATGAATCCGATCGACTTCCTGCTCTGGGTGGCGTTCCCGTATGCGGCCATGGCGGTCTTCGTCGTCGGCCACATCTTCCGCTACCGGCACGACCAGTTCGGCTGGACCTCCCGGTCGAGCCAGACCTACGAGAACCGGCTGCTCCGCTGGGGATCACCGATGTTCCACTACGGCATCCTGATGGTGCTCGGCGGACACATCGTCGGCCTGCTCGTGCCGAAGGAATGGCTGGAGTTCTTCGGCGTCACCGAGCAGATCTACCACCTCGGTGCCACCTGGCTCGGCAGTGTGGCGGCGGCGCTGACCCTGGCCGGCCTGGCCATCCTGATCTACCGCCGCCGGCTGAACTCCCGGGTGCTGTTGGCCACCACGGTGATGGACAAGATCATGTACCTGCTGCTCGGGGCCGCCCTACTGTTCGGGACGACCGCGACCGTGCTCTTCCAGGTGCTGGGCCCCGGCTACGACTACCGGGGCACGATTTCGCCGTGGGTACGCGGGCTGCTCCTGGCCCAGCCCGACCCCTCACTGATGAGCCATGTGCCGTTCTTCTTCCAACTGCACGTGCTGAGCGCGACCCTCCTGTTCATGCTCTGGCCCTTCACCCGGCTGGTGCACGTGTTCTCCGCTCCGTTGGCGTACTTCGTTCGGCCCTACATCGTCTACCGCTCCCGTGACCAGCACCGTGGATCGGGCTCCCGTAAACCGCGCCGAGGTTGGGAGAAGAGCGAGCTACCCGGGAGCACGAGGGACCGCCAGGGCACCCGCCGGTAGTACGTCACCCAGATTCTCCACCCCGGCCGTTTCCGCCCGGCACGATACGGGTTAGCTGAGGCTGTCCTGCGTGGACCGCCGGCGGGAGGCTGCATAGCATGAGTCACGAGGTGGCTGCCGGACGGCATCCGCCCGGTGACACTGGGAGACCCATGTTCGACACATTTTTCGGCCTGCCGATGCATCCCCTGATCGTGCACGCGACCGAGGTCATCGTTCCCACGGCGGCCGTTGTGGTCGTCCTCGCGGCGCTGTGGCCGCGATTCCGCCGGTGGGCCGGGTTCGTGCCGCTCGGCCTGGCGCTGGCGGCCCTGGTTCTCGTTCCGCTGTCCATCGAGTCGGGGCAGAGCCTGGAAGAGCGGGTCGCGGAGTCGCAGCTGGTGCAGACCCACGTCAATCTCGCCGACGGTCTGCTGCCCTGGGTCATCGGACTGGTCGTCGTTGCCGTCGGGCTGCTCTGGTGGAACCACCGGGAAAGCAGGCAAAGCCGTTCGCCCCGCTGGATCGCCATCACCCTGATCGCGGCCGCGCTGCTCGCCGGGACGGGAACCACGATCCAGGCCATCCGGATCGGCCACAGCGGCGCCGCCGCCGTCTGGTCCGACAGCGTCGCCCGCCAGTCAGGCAACCAGAACTGATCGCCACCCCCGTCCGCTCGCGAGAGTGCACTTTTCGCCCCTTCATGCCGGTTGGGCGAGAAGTTCACTCTCGCGGCCGGGACGGGCGCCTGGCGGGTGGTCAGCCGGGGAAGGGGGCTCCCGGGCGGGCGTAGTAGTGCCAGGCGAGACCGGTGCAGAAGACGCTGAACACGGCGACGCCGATGAAGAACGCCGTGGGGCTGATCATGGTGAGCGAGATGCCCACGATGAACGGGCCGAAAGCGGCGATGGCCGAGGTCCAGGCGATCGCACCGCCGGCCTGGCGCTTCGGGAAGATCATCGGCATCTGTTTGAAGGTGCCGGCATTGGCCATCCCGGAGAAGAAGAAGATCACGATCATCCCGGCCAGGAAGCCCCAGAACTCCTCCACCCGGGTGGGGTTGAGGAAGAACGCGGTGAAGACCGTGCCGATCACCATCCCGGCTCCGCCGATGAAGGTGAAGATCGCGCCGCCCCACCGGTCGCAGCCCGGGCCGCTCGCCGCGCGAACGAGCGCGCCGACGACCGGGCCGATGAAGGCGAAGGCGAGCGGATTCGGTGCATCCGGGAAGTCGCCGTAGACGTTGAGGATGATCAGCCCCATCTGGGCGGCCAGGCCGCTGTACGCACCGAAGCTCATCAGGTAGATCGCGGTCATGATCCAGGTGTGCTTGATCCGGAAGATGTCCATCTGCTCGCGGAAGTTCGCCTTGACCGGTACCCGGCGCAGGTAGATGATCGCCAGCACGGTGCCGAGCAGCGCCCAGGGGATCAGCACGAGGCCGCCGTTGTGCAGCCAGACCAGGTCGCCCTTCGCGCTGCTCTGCGGGGTGAGCGCGGCGGTGCCGAGCAGCCCGAAGCCGACCACCCAGGGCAGCAGCAGCTGGATCAGGCCGATGCCGAAGTTGCCGAGGCCGGCCTGCAGGCCGAGGGCCGTGCCGGCCAGCCGCTTCGGGAAGAAATAGCTCGTCGAGGCCATGAACCCAGAGAACGCGCCGCCGCCGATGCCGGCGGCGAAGGCGAGCGCGAGCAACACCCAGTATGGCGTTGACGTGTCCCTGGCGGCGAGGGTCCAGCCGAGCATGGGGAGCACCAGCAGGGCCGATGACAGGCCGACGAGCGCGCGGGTGCCCATGATCGGCGGGAGGAACATGAAGACCAGGCGTAGCAGGCCGCCGGCCAGGCCGGGCAGGGCGACGAGCCAGTACAGCTGGCCGGGGGCCAGGGAATAGCCGATGTCATTGAGACGAGGGGCGATCGCGCTGACCAGGTACCACGCGGCGAAACTGAGCGTCAGGACGTAGGTGGTGATCCACAGGGTGCGCCAGGCGAGCCGGGAATCCCAGGTCTCTTCATGCTCCGGATCCCAGTTGGACAGGTCCGGATTGAGCTTCGAGGCGACGAGTGTGGAAGAGGCTGCTGACATGAGCTTCCTTGGCCTGGGTGTATGGTCGGGCGCCGACGGCCCGCGTACCTACCACCCTGACCGTGCACGCATGCCGCGACAACGCGGGAACACCGTGAAAAATCGGCTCTTTCCCCCTGCGGGCCGAGCGACCGCCGATCGGCCCGGATCGCCGGCAGGGACGCTCAGCCGCCGGCGAAGGGCGGGAGCACGTCGACGGTGTCGGTTGGGGCGAGGGTGACCGCGTCGTCCGTTGCCCGTGTGCCGTTGACGAGGAGCGAGCAGAGCCCGAGGATGCGGTCGAACTCGGCGCCGAATTGCGTGGAGAGTACGGAGCGCAGTTCACCGATCGTGTCCGCGTCGATCGCGGCGCCATCGCTGGCGGCGGCCTCGGCGGCCCCGGCGAAGAATCGCACGGTGGCCATCAGCGATCGGCCTGCGGGTGGTCGCCGGCCCAGGTGAGGGCCAGCCCGGTCGCCAGGGCGGCGGCGCGTTCGATGTCCGCGCCGGTGCCGCCGTTCCGGGCCGCGGCGAGCCCGACCAGGAAGGTGCTCAGCGGCGCGGCCGGCCTGGCCACACCGTGGGCGACGTCCCGGGCGACGTCGAGTAGCAGGGCGGTCGGGATGTCGGCCGGGTCGATGTCGAGGGCGGCGGCGAGGGCGGCCAGCCAGTCGTCGAGGGCCTCCGGCGGAAGGGGGGCCTGGGTGCTCATCGGATGTCACTCCTCGGTGGGTTGCTCCGCGACGGATTCAGGAGCGCGGTGCTCTGCAGAACATCCTGCCACGTGTCCACGTCGCGCCCGGCCCGTTCGCCGTCACGGATGCCGCGTAGCGTGAACCCGGCGAGCAGCTGCCGCACACTCGCGTCCCGCGCTTCGCTCCCGAGCCGCCGCACACCCGCACGGAGTGCCTCAGCCCGGTAGATTCCGGCAAGCCACTGCTCCCGGCCGTCGGCGTCGACGAGGTGAAACCCGTCGACCTGGGCCGGCCCGTCGACCAGGGCCGGCCCGGGAGCCGGCCCGGTGGCCGCCGCGACCAACAGCCGCGCGGCATCCGCCGCCCAGGGCAGGTCGCAGGCGAGCACGAGCAGCCAGGGGCTTCCGGCAGGGTCAGGCTCCGCCCCGGCGGCCTGGTTGGGTGCGGCCAGGTTCGGTGCGGCCTGGTCGGGTGCGGCCAGGTCCAGCGCGGCCAGCCCGGCGACGATGCCGGCGACCGGTCCACCGAACGGTGGATCCTCCAAAGCCCAGATGAGTGGCCCGGACTGCGGGCCCGCCGCGTCCCGCGCAGCGTCCGGCCCGACGACGACGACGCGGTGGGCCAGCACGCCGGCGTCCAGTACCCGGGAGAGCAGGGTGCGGCCGGCCACCTCCACGGCAGGCTTGAACCTGCCGCCGAGACGGCTGCCGCGGCCACCGGCGAGCACGATCAGGTCAACGGTCGGCAGGGCGGTTCGTCTCGGCTGCGAGGTGGGGAGCGGCACGGTCAGCCGTCGCTGCGGTGCCAGTCGCCCGACTTGCCGCCGGTCTTGGTGATCAGGCGCACGTTCTCGATCAGCACAGACTTGTCCAGGCCCTTGACCATGTCGACGACGGCCAGTGCGGCGATGGAGACCGCGGTCAGCGCCTCCATCTCCACGCCCGTGCGGTCGGCGGTGCGCACGGTGGCGCTCACCCGTACACCCCCGTCCTCGATCACGAGGTCGACGGCGGCGCCGTGCACGCCGATGACGTGGGCGAGGGGGAGCAGGTCGGCGCACTTCTTGGCGCCCTGGATGCCGGCGATCCGAGCCACCGCGAGCACGTCACCCTTCGGGGTGCTCCCGTCGAGGAGCGCGGCCACCACCTTCGGACCGCAGCGCACGAACCCGGCCGCGGTGGCGCTGCGCACGGTGGGCTGCTTGTCGGTGACATCCACCATCCGGGCCTGGCCGGCCGAATCGAGGTGGGTGAATGGCTGCGGGGTCACGGGAGGTGTGGGCACAGCAACAGCATGACAGTCAGGAGGTCACCCTCGTCAATCCGGGTGACGTCCTCCGGAACGAGGGCGAGCCCGGTGGCCTGGCCGAGACCGGCCACGAGGTGCGAACCGGAGCCACCCGCCGCCGCAGGTCGCACCCGGGAGTCCGCTCCCGTGCGTTCGATGATGACCGGCATGTACTGCGCGCGTCCCGGGGGAGAGTTCCAGCTCTTTGCGGCGGATGCGGAGACCGTGGGGCGGTGCAGTTCGGCGTGGCCGCCCAGCCGGCGGAGGGCCGGCCGCACGAACACCTCGAACGATACGTAGGCGCTGACCGGGTTGCCGGGGAGCGCGAAGATGACCGGTCCGGGAGCCCCGTCGTCTCCGGCCGGCCAGCGGCCGAATCCCTGGGGTTTGCCCGGCTGCATCTTGACCGGGCCGAAGCTCATGGTGGGCAACGGGGCGAGCACGGCCTTGACCACGTCGAAGGCTCCCACGCTGACCCCGCCGGAGAGCACGATGACGTCGACGGTTCCGGCAAGGGTGGCCAGAAGGTCCCGGAGGGTGTTCTCGTCGTCGGGCACCGCCCCGATCCGGATCGGCACGGCCCCGGCCTCGGCCACGGCGGCGGCGAGGAGGTAGGAATTCGAGTCGGGGATCTGACCGCGCCGGGGCGCGTCGCCGGGAGTGACCAGTTCGCTGCCGGTCGAGATCACCGCGACCCGCGGGGCCGGATGGACGAGCAGCGAAGATCTGCCCGCGCTCGCCGCGGCGGCAATCCGGGTCGGCCAGAGCACCGAGCCGGTTGTGAGTACGGTGTCGCCGGCTTGGGCGTCCTCCCCGGCGCGACGGATGTGCGCGGCCGGCTCCGGCGCGCGCAACACGGTGGCGAAGTAGAGGCCGCCGCGGTTGGTGTCCTCGATCGGCACCACGGCATCCGCTTCGTCGGGCAGAGGCGCGCCGGTCATGATCCGGGCGGCCTGCCCGGGGTCAAGGGCCGGATTCTCGCTCGTGCCGGCGGCGAGGTCGGCGATCACCTGCAGGGTGACGGGGTTCTCTGCCGAGGCGTCCAGCAGGTCGGCCCGGCGCACGGCATAGCCATCCATGGCCGAATTGTCGAACGGAGGAGTTGCGGTGGCGCTGCGGATGTCCTCGGCCAGCACCAGCCCGCGCGCCGCGTCGAGCGAGGCCAACTCGGGTGCCAGGGGTGTGGCTGTCGCAAGCACGGCGGCCAGGTGTTCGGCCACGGTCTCGGCGTCGGCAGGGGCGGCGCAGGCATCCGCCGCGTGGTGCCCGTTCTCGTGCACTCTCCCGTTCTCGTGCACCGGTCAGCCCCTGGTCGCGCGGGTGTCGGCCGCGGCCCACTTGCTGCCCGCGCCGGGGGCGTCCCCGGCGGCAACCAGGGCGTCCCAGGCGACGATCCCGCCCTCGAGCAGGGTCAGCCCGGTGAAACCGGCCCGGTGCAGTGCGGTCGCAGCCGTCTGCGCGCGCGAGCCCTGGTGGCAGTGCAGCACCAGCGGCACGTCGGTCGGCAGGGTCGCCCGGCCCTCCTCGGTGAGCAGCCGTCCCAGGGGCAGCAGCACGGCGCCGGGCACGGCGCTCTCGGCGTGCTCGCCCGGTTCCCGCACGTCGACGACGAGGAATGGCGCGCCGCCCGCGGCCCGTTCGGCCAGCCGGCCGGCGAGCTCGGTCGCGGTGAGGCTCGGCCAGTCCGGGACCGGGTCCAGCTCGGCCGGCGCCGGCCGGGGGTCGGCGGCGGCAACTCCGGTGCCGACCAGCGGAACCTCGCTGAAGCGCCCCGAGAGGGCGTCGATCACCAGGATGCGTCCGATCAGCGGAGTGCCGATCCCGGCGATGAGTTTGATCGCCTCGGTGGCCATCAGCGAACCGACCTGGCCACAGAGCGCGCCGAGCACACCGGCCTCGGCGCAGTTGGGCACCTCGCCGTCCGCGGGCGGGTTCGGGAAGAGATCGCGCAGGTGTACCCCGACGAGACCGCTGTCGGCCGGGGGCGTGGCCCAGAACACCGACAACTGGGCATCGAAGCGCAACACGGATGCCCAGACCAGCGGCAGCCCGAGCGCGGCGCAGACATCGTTGACCAGGAACCGGGTCGGGAAGTTATCCGTGCCGTCGATCACCACGTCGTAGCCGCCGATGATCGCCGCCGCGTTGTCCGCGGTGAGCCGTTCGGCGTGCTGCACCACGGTTGCCTCCGGTGCGATCGCCGCGATCGACTCCGCCGCGCTGGCCACCTTGGGCCGGCCGACGTCCCGGGTCCCGTGCACGATCTGCCGCTGCAGGTTGCTGGGCTCCACATCGTCGCTGTCGACGATGCCGATGGTGCCGACCCCGGCGGCGGCCAGGTAGATCAGGGCGGGGGAGCCGAGACCCCCGGCGCCCAGCACGAGCACCCTGCCGCCCGCGAGGCGGCGCTGGCCGAGCTCGTTCAACTGGGGCAGACGGCGTTGGCGGGCAGTGCGAGCGGACTCGGCGGCGCTGAGCTGCGCAACCGGCTCGACGAGAGGGGAAAGGGCCATACCCCAACGCTAGGCGCAGATCCGAGTGATGAGATCCGGATTCGAGAATCCCCTTGATTTCTCAGGGTCTTTGTAGTCGAGTATTAGGGCTCCAACTAGAGAATCCATGCAGTCTCGCGCGGCCGAAGAGGCCGCGTTTCGAGGAAATTCGACAAGGAACTAGGAAGGTACTTTCATGACGGGGAACAGAGCAGTTGCCTACAAGAGCCCGGGCCAGGTCGAGGTCATCGACATCGACTATCCGAGCTTCGAACTGAAGGACGGGCCGGGCGTGAATCCGGGTAACGTCGGCAGGAAGGTGCCGCACGGCGTCATCCTCCGCACGGTCACCACCAACATCTGCGGCTCGGACCAGCACATGGTGCGCGGCCGCACGACCGCACCGACGGACCTCGTCCTCGGGCACGAGATCACCGGTGAGGTGGTCGAGGCCGGGACCGACGTCGAGTTCATCAAGGTCGGCGACATCGTCTCGGTGCCGTTCAACATCGCCTGCGGGCGATGCCGGAACTGCAAGGAGCGCAAGACCGGGATCTGCCTCAACGTCAACCCCGACCGCCCCGGTAGCGCCTACGGCTACGTCGACATGGGCGGCTGGGTCGGCGGGCAGGCCGAGTACGTGCTCGTGCCTTACGCGGACTGGAACCTGCTGAAGTTCCCCGACCGCGACCAGGCGCTGGAGAAGATCATGGACCTGACCATGCTCTCCGACATCTTCCCCACCGGTTACCACGGAGCGGTGAGCGCGGGCGTCGGGACGGGATCGACGGTCTATGTCGCCGGGGCAGGCCCGGTCGGTCTTGCGGCCGCGGCATCCGCGCACCTGCTCGGTGCCGCCGTCGTCATCGTCGGCGACCTCAACGAGGAGCGGCTGGCCCAGGCCCGCAGCTTCGGCTGCGAGACGATCGACCTCCGCAAGGGCGACCCGCAGGACCAGATCGAGCAGATCCTCGGGGTCCCCGAGGTCGACGCCGGGGTGGACGCGGTCGGCTTCGAGGCCCGCGGCCACGGCCAGAGCGCTGGCGAGGAACGGCCGGCAACCGTGCTGAACTCGCTGATGACGATCACGGCCGCCGGTGGAGCCATGGGCATCCCCGGGCTGTACGTCACCGGTGACCCGGGCGGGGTCGACGAGGCTGCGAAGGTCGGCTCCCTGTCGATCAGGCTGGGTCTGGGCTGGGCCAAGTCGCTGTCGTTCACCACGGGACAGTGCCCGGTGATGAAGTACAAC
This sequence comes from Cryobacterium algoritolerans, assembly GCF_004402785.1. GTDB lineage: Bacteria > Actinomycetota > Actinomycetes > Actinomycetales > Microbacteriaceae > Cryobacterium > Cryobacterium algoritolerans. The sequence continues at coordinate 3,765 of NZ_SOFP01000086.1, read as the reverse complement.
CGGCAGCTGATGATGGCGATCCTGCACGACAAGGTACAGATCGCGAAGGCGGTCAACGCCCAGGCGATCACCCTCGAGGATGCACCACGCGGGTATGCCGAATTCGACGCCGGCGCGGCCACGAAGTACGTCCTCAACCCGAACGGTTACGTGAAGTAAGCGGCGCCGTAACCGCCGGGCCCGCTGGGATCCTCGGATCCCGGCGGGCCCGGCCTTTCCTTCCCAGCCGCCGCGATTAGTGTGGAGACATGACCGGCGCTGAAGTCCAGGAACCCGTCCCCAGGTTCTACCGTTCCCTGGCGGACCTTCCGGTGGTGACCGAACAGCCCACCGGCCGGGTCACCGACACCATGAACCGGCCGCTGCACGACCTGCGCATCTCCGTCACCGACCGCTGCAACTTCCGCTGCGTCTACTGCATGCCGAAGGAGGTCTTCGGCAAGGACTTCGCTTTCATGGAACGGGACGAGTTGCTCTCCTTCGAGGAGATGACCAGGCTGGCCAGGATCAGCGTCGCCCACGGGGTCGAGAAGATCCGTCTCACCGGCGGTGAGCCGCTGCTGCGCAAGGGTCTCGAGGAACTCGTCGCCATGCTCGCCGCCCTCCGCACCCCAGACGGCCGGCCCATCGACATCGCGCTGACCACGAATGGGTCCGCGCTCGCCGTGAAGGCGCAGGCGCTGAAGGATGCCGGGCTCACCCGCGTGACGGTGTCGCTCGATTCGCTCGACGACGCGACCTTCCGAACGATGAACGACGTGAACTTCCCGGTGGCGAAGATCCTGAACGGGATCAATGTCGCTCACGAGGCAGGGCTTGGCCCGATCAAGATCAACATGGTGGTCAAGCGCGGCCAGAACGAGCACGACATCGTCGCCATGGCCCGGCACTTCCAGGGAACGCCGTACATTCTCCGGTTCATCGAGTTCATGGACGTCGGCTCCAGCAATGGCTGGGAGATGGCCGCGGTGGTGCCCTCCCGCGAGGTGATCGCGCTGATCAACGCAGAGCTGCCACTGGATGAGGTGGCCCCCAACTACGACGGCGAGACCTCCAGGCGCTGGCGGTACCGCGACGGGAGCGGCGAGATCGGCGTGATCTCCAGCGTCACCCAGTCTTTCTGCCAGTCGTGTTCGCGAGCGAGGGTTTCCACCGACGGCAAGTTGTTCACCTGCCTGTTCGCGACCGAGGGCCACGACCTACGCGCCCTGATGCGCGGCGGCTGCACCGACGAACAGCTCGCCACGGTGATGGCGCAGATCTGGCGGGAACGCACCGACCGGTACTCCCAGCTGCGCAGCGCGAAGACGATCCAGCTGCGGGCGGCCGGCAAGAAGAAGATCGAGATGTCGTACATCGGGGGCTGAGACGGTGACAATGGAGCGACCGTCGGCACGACGAGGGGCAAGGACTGATGAACAGAATCACCGCGCGGCGCAAGGTTGTTCGCCTGACCCTTGGGCACCAGCCGACCACCCGCGAGGACGTGCTTGCTGTCGAGGAGCCACTGGAGATCCGGGTGAACGGCCGTTCCCTGGCCGTCACGATGCGCACCCCGGGCAACGACTACGACCTGGCCGCCGGCTTCCTCGTCTCGGAGGGCGTGATCACCCGGGGCGAGCATTTCTTCACGGCGCGGTACTGCGCCGGCGCCACGGACGAGGGGCTGAACACCTACAACGTGCTTGACGTGTCGCTCGCGCCGGGTGTGAAACCGCCCGACCCGAGCCTTGAACGCTCGTTCCTCACCACCAGCTCCTGCGGGCTGTGCGGCAAAGCGAGCATCGACGCCGTTCGCACGAAGTCCTCGTTCCCGGTAGCGGATGACCCGGTGCGGGTCGACGCGGCGCTGCTCGCCACGTTCCCCGACCAGCTGCGAACGAACCAGGCCGTGTTCGAGAAGACCGGTGGGCTCCACGCCGCCGCGCTGTTCGACGGGACCACCGGCCGGATGCTCCTGCTGCGCGAGGACGTCGGCCGGCACAACGCGGTGGACAAGGTCATCGGCTGGGCGCTGAAGGAGAACCTGCTGCCGTTGACCGGCACGGTGCTGATGGTGTCGAGCCGGGCCAGCTTCGAACTGGCCCAGAAGGCGATGATGGCCGGCATCCCGGTGCTCGCCGCCGTGTCGGCGCCGTCGTCGCTGGCGGCCGAGTTCGCCGCCGAGGTGGGCATGACGCTCATCGGATTCCTCCGCGGCAACTCCATGGTTATCTACGCCGGGGCGGAGCGGATCGGGCACGAGGAAAATGAGGTGCCGGCGGTGCGCGAGGGACAGCCGGCGGCGTCGCGCGCACCGGAGTCACCGAACCCGGAGTCACCGAACCCGATCGGCGAGGGCACGCTCAGCAGACGATGACGCACCGTTCCTGAGATCAGCCGGCTGTGGATTTCGCCGGAGGACAGGATCAGCAGGGTCAGGCCAACCGTTAGCGGTTCCAACAGGAAGAGCCCGTGCCCCAGGATCATCACCCTGTCCTCGTGCCGCGAGTCCTGCGCGCTCCCCTCGGCGCGCCTGTGCGCGCAGGGCGCGATCGCCGTGGCGGGAGCGGGCTGCGGAAACGGGCGCGGCGGCTGGCCTTGTGGGAGTCGAAATCGCAAAGTGTATGTGCGCATAGTAAATGTTCGGGGAAGCCGGGCGATCGGATGATGACGACAGGAGCACACGATGTGGAGACCTGAGTACACGGCAGAGAGCGAGATGGCGCCGACCGAGGTCTGGGTGGCATTTCGAGACATCCATACCGGGGTCGCGGTCCAGCCGGGCGGGGACCGTTTCGATTGGACGGCCCGTTCGCCGTCGGCAGGGAGCTGAGCGTCACCCCGGTCGGCCAGCAGACCTTCCGCGCACGGATCACTGAGCTCGTCCCGGCCGACCGCTACGCCGACGAGACCGTATTCGGCGACGTCGTGCTGACCTTCCGGCACACCTTCGCGGCGATCGACGGTGGCACCAGGGTCACCCACGAGCTCGAGATCGACGGCCCAGCGGCCGACGAGTTGGGCCCGGAGCTCGGTACCGGGATCAGCGCCGACTTCCCGGAGGCGATGGCCGGCCTGTTCGAGCTCGCCGCGGCATCCGTGCGGGCGGCGGCGGGCGCAGATTCGTCCTGGGCGGCGCTGCCCGAGTCAGCGTCGGCCAGCGCACCAGCCGGTCGATAGACCGGGTCCCGCGCGTGCTCGAGAGTGAGTTCACCGACGCCGAGGACAGTACCGGTCTCATGCTGTGGCGAGTCACGAATGCTTGGCAGGCGTCGCAGCGGGCAGCGCTCAAACCACTCGGCCTGACCCACGTGCAGTTCGTCCTCCTCGCCTCACTCGCCTGGCTGGAGAACGACGACCCGATCACCCAGCGGGCTCTGGCCAGCCAGGCCGGAACCGACCCGATGATGGCCTCGCAGGTGGTGCGCGCACTTGAGCGCAAGACCCTCGTGCAGCGATCGGAGCATCCGACGGATGCCAGGGCCCGCTCCCTGCGGATCACCCCGGCCGGAGCGGCGCTCGCCAGCCGGGCCAATGCGTCGGTCGAGGCGGTCGACCGACGATTCTTCACCCCGTTGGGCGCCGGCCAGCCTGCACTCACCCGGATGCTGCGCGAAATCCTCGAGGCGACCGCGCCACGACCGGAAGCGGGCTAGGCATATCGGCCGCCGCGCACCCTGCCCGCGCCCGTTTCGGCGGGCCGCGACGGCGGTGGCGGTCGCGGGCTGCGGAAACGGGCGCGGCGGTGCGCGGGTCGGGTCGGGTCGGGTCGGGTCGGGTCGG
>NZ_SOFP01000044.1 GCF_004402785.1 Cryobacterium algoritolerans | reverse complement strand
GCCTGAGCCTCCGCCGCCGCCGCCGGCGGCGCCCCGACCGGCCGCGGCCTGCGCTGCGGCTGCTTCCGCGGCTCGCGCCGCTTCCGCCTGTTGCGTCTTGTAGGCCTCGTCCGCGGCGACCCCGGCCAGAAACGACCGTTCGGTTTCCGCCGTGGAGTTCTTCAGGCTGGCGAGCTGGGCGACGAGCACCCCGGCGGTTGCCGATTGCACGGCCAGCTGCTCATCGGCGGTGCGCTCGGCGGCCGCCGCCGCGGCCGCTCGGCTCTGGGCGGTCCTGGCCAGTCGATCACGCTCGGCGGCCGCCGCGGCCGCCTCCTTCGAGGCGCTCTGAACCACGTTGGCCTGCGCCAGGGCCTCCTGCTGGATGCCGGCGGTCGTCTCGCCGAGGCGCGTCGTCACGCCCAGGCGGTAGAGCAGGTCGGGACCGCCGTCGGCGGAGAGGAGCAGCCGGGTGACGACGCCGACTGATCCGGCCCGGTAGAGCTGTGCCCCGATCCGCCCGAGCTGCACGTTCGCCGCCCGGGTCTTCTCCGAGGCCACGCTCAGTCGAGCGGAGAGCACGGCGGCACGCGCTGCGGCCGTAGCGGAGTCGGCCTGGGCCGTGGCGGCCGCGCCGTTGGCGACGACGGCCGCATCGCCCAGGGCTGCAGCCGTGGCGTGCAGTCCGGACAACAGGGCGGTAATCCGCACGACCGCCGCCTGGGTGGTTGCCGTGGTGCTCCGCGCCGCCTCGACATCAGCCCAGCTCGGATAGGTCTCGTCGGCCCGCGCCTGGAGCGACAGGGACGCGACGAAGAGGGCCACAAGGGCAGCCGCGCCGAGCATCCGCGGTCTCGTGCGCACGCGTCTCCCCCGGGTTCGTGTCGAGCGCCCGGGTCCGTGTGTCGAGCAGTCTTCTGTTGATTCTAGTTCGACGCCGCAGCCGCGCACGGCTGCCCGGACGCCCGTGGCCGGCCCGATCAACGGCCCGGCCACCGACGCTTACGCGACGAGCGCCAGCCGCCGGTCGACCCGGAGGCCGTCACCATCGACGGAGACGGTCACTTTTCCCCCCGACTCCAGTTCGTCGGCCACCAGCAGATCGGCGACGCGGTCGTCGAGCTCACGTTGGATGACCCGCCGGAGCGGCCGCGCACCGTACTCCGGCTGGTAACCGTGGGTGGCGATCCAGTCCACGGCCTCGTCGGTCACGGTGATGCCGATGCCCTGACTGCGCAGGCGGGCCTCGGTCTGGCCGAGCAGCAGCCGCACGATCCGGTGCAGCTGCGGCTGGTCGAGCTTCCGGAACAACACGATCTCGTCGATCCGGTTGAGGAACTCCGGCCGCATGGCCTCACGAAGCTTGCCCATCACGCGGTCGCGAAGCGCCTTCTCCGAGCCGAAGCCGTTGCCGGCCCCATCCGTTTCGGTGGTGAAGCCCAGGGCCCCGCTGCGGCTCGCCAAGAACTCGGAACCGAGGTTCGAGGTCATGATCACAACCGTGTTGCGGAAGTCCACCGTGCGACCCTGGCCATCGGTGAGGTGCCCGTCGTCGAGCACCTGCAACAGCAGGTTGAATACGTCGGGGTGCGCCTTCTCGATCTCGTCGAGGAGCACGACCGAGTAGGGGTTCCGCCGCACGCGTTCGGTCAACTGCCCTGCCTCGTCGTAGCCGACGTAGCCGGGAGGGGCGCCGACGAGCCTGCTCACGGTGTGCCGTTCGCTGAACTCGCTCATGTCGAACCGCAGCATGGCGTCCTGGTCGCCGAAGAGCGACTCCGCGAGGGCCTTGGCCAGTTCGGTCTTGCCGACGCCGGTAGGCCCGAGGAACAGGAAGCTGCCGACGGGCCGGCGCGCGTCGCCCATGCCGGTGCGGTTGCGCCGCACCGCCTTGGCGATCACCGTCACGGCATCGTCCTGCCCGACGACCCGCAGGTGCAGATCGTCTTCGAGTCGGGCCAGGCGCTCGCGGTCGCCGGCGGTGAGCCGGCTGGCCGGGATGCCCGTCGCCCGGGCGATGATCTCGGCGATCTCGGGCTCACCGACAACGGCGTCGGCGATGGCCGGCCCGGATGCCCGGCCGCCAGGGGCGGTCGAGTCGATCTGCTCCTGCAGGGTGTCGATCTCGTCCCGTAGCCTCGACGCCTCCTCGTACTGTTCGGCATCCACGGCCTCGGTTTTCTCGGACTCGAGGGCGGCGCGGCGCTCCTGCAGCCGGGCAGGGTCGGGCCGGGAGCCGAGCTTCAGGCGCAACCGGGCACCGGCCTGGTCGATCAGGTCGATGGCCTTGTCTGGCAGGAAACGGTCGGTGATGTAGCGCGCCGACATCTCGACGGCGCTTCGGATCGCCTCGGCCGTGTAGCGCACGCCGTGGTGCTCCTCGTACCGGCCCTGCAACCCCGTGAGGATCCGCACCGCATCGTCGATGCTCGGCTCCCCGACGCGGACAGGTTGGAAACGCCGTTCGAGCGCCGGGTCCTTCTCGACCGTGCGGTACTCCTTCAGGGTCGTCGCGCCCACCACGTGCAGTTCGCCGCGGGCCAGGCGTGGTTTGAGGATGTTGCCGGCATCCATCGCTCCGTCACCGGCACCTCCGGCGCCGACCACGGTGTGCAGCTCGTCGATGAAGATGATCAGCTCGTCGGTGCGCGCACTGATCTCATCCATTGTCTTGGTCAGGCGTTCCTCGAAGTCGCCGCGGTACCGGGTGCCGGCGAGCATGCCGGGCAGGTCGAGCGCGATCACGCGCTTCTGCCGAAGCTGTTCGGGGACCCTTCCGTCGACGATGGCCTGCGCCAGCCCCTCGACTATCGCGGTCTTGCCGACCCCGGCCTCACCGATCAGCACCGGGTTGTTCTTGGTGCGACGAGACAGGATCTCGATGGTCTGGTCGATCTCATCGGCCCGGCCGATGACCGGGTCCAGCTTCCCGTCGCGGGCGCGCTGGGTGAGGTCGGTGCCGTAGCGCTCCAGCATCGGGGTCTCGGACTCAGTGGCCACGTCAGGCTGCGTGTCGGCCGCGTGGCCGTCCTCCGCCGCGCGGGCACCGGACTGCAGGGACTCCTGGGTGACCCCGGCCGCCGCGAGCACCTGTCCGGCCGGGGAGTCCTGGTTCACGACGAACGCGAAGAAGAGGTGCTCGGGGTCGATGTAGGTGGAGCCGAAGGCGCGAGCCACCTGGTAGGCATCGAGCAGCGCCCGCTGCGCGGACGGAGTGAGCGAGGGGTCGGTGTCGGGGCGCAGCTCGGACTTCTCCGGCAGGCGCTGCTCGGCGGCTTTCGCGATCGCGCCCGGATTCGATCCGGCGCGCCGGATCGCCCCGGCGGAGGGCTCCTGGACCGCCAGGACCCGGAGGATGTGCAGTACGTCGACGTCGGAGTGACCGTGGTCGATCGCGTACCGGGCGGCCTGGGCGAGCACCTCGTGGGTGCGGCGGCTGAGAAGCCGGGTGATGTCGATGGGACGGGCCGACTGGGCGGCGCGCTGGCCCTGCAGGTAGCGGGCAATGAATTCGTCGAACGAACCGCCGTCGGACCCTGCGGGACCAAGGAATGTAGGCATGTGACCTCCTGAATAATGAAACTTGAGTGCCCTTGACTCAACTTAACGTGGGTATCCAGATTTCATTCCCGGGGTTTCCCTTGAATCTGCCGTGACACCCGGGGCGCGATCTGGGCGTCGGCGAGTGTGGTGGACTGGACACACCCGCTCGAGACCGGAAAACAAGGGACCCGATGAAGCTCACCGACATCAATCCGCCCGCACGGAGCTTTTCGCGGTGGCTCACCGAGGAGGAGATCGGCCAGGTGCTCGCCAGCGACCGAGGCTGGCGACTCGCGCCCGACGGCAGCGTCATCGCCGGCAAGCTGCGCAAGACGGTCATCGCCGCATCGCTGACCGAGCTCGGCGCCGCGGCCCTCGACAACCGATGGACGAGCCGCGCTGCCGCTCCGGGAAGCGACGGCAGCGGCCCGACCCACATCATGTGGGGCGTGTTCAACGCCCGCACCGACGGCGACGTCGCCGCCGCTATCGCCGGGCGGTCCTGAATGACGACCCGGCAGGCCGCCGACGGCAGGCGTACCCCGACCACCCTCCCGCGAACGATCGGGCGCTGGGTGCTGGGCGCATTCCTGCTCCTGGCCGGGATCAGCCATCTGAGCTGGAACCGGGAGGCGTTCCTGGCCCAGGTGCCGCAGTGGCTGCCGCTCGACGGCGACCTCGTCGTCATCGCATCCGGCCTGGTCGAGATCACCCTGGGCGGGGCCCTGCTCGCCCTGCCGCGGTGGCGCGTGCCGGTGGGCTGGGTCGTCGCCGTGTTCTTCCTGGCCGTGTTCCCCGGCAACATTTCCCAGTTCGTCACGGGCACAGACTCGTTCGGGCTCAACTCCGACCTGAGTCGGGGCATCCGGCTGGCCTTCCAGCCCCTCCTGGTGCTCTGGGCCCTGTGGTCCACCGGGGCCTGGCGGGACCGGCGGGATTGGCGGGGCTTCCCCGGCTCCCGGACGTCACAAACACACTGAAATCGACATTTTCGCCTGGAGGTCAGGAATCCATATACCCCATGGGGTATCGTGAGGTGACAACTGAACGAGAGGGAGCATCGGATGTGCCGAGCAGTGAAGTGTAAGAAGTGCGGAAAGACAACCTGGGCCGGGTGCGGACAGCACGTCGACCAGGTGATGCGAGGGGTGCCCGGTGCAGAGCGCTGCCGTGGGCACGAGAACGAGGTATCGACCAGGGGCGGGTTCTTCGCCCGGCTGTTCTCAGGCCGCTGAGCCGGCTGCCAAGCCGTCCGCGGAGCCGCCCGCGGCACGCACGACGGCAGAGCGCCGCGCCCGGGCTCAGTAGTCGCTGACCTCCGAACCGGACTTCTCGGCATGCTTGAGCCTGAGCACGGCCAGGTCGATGCTCACGAACACCTCGGTGCGGGCAACCCGCCGGTCTTCGTAGTCCGGGTCCCGATCGTCGATCGCAAGCCGGACCAGCTTCGCGGAGACCGCGGCACGGATCTCGTCACTGGCGGCCCGCTGGGCCCGCTCGACGATGCGGGCCACGTGCCGATCGTCCTCGGCCACCGCCTGCAGGGCGATCGAGAGCCGTTCGTGCACGCGACGCCGAAGCCGAAGCTGGCTGATGTCGCCGTGCTGGTCCTCGGTGAGATCGGTGGTCCACCGGGACCGGGTGAGTGCCTTCCGGAGGCGGCGCACCCGTCGGGCGTAGGAGTCATTCTGCCTAATGAGCACGTCCAGTTCCTTCCGGGCTGCGTCGGCATAGGTGTCCCGGTCGTAGTCGGCATGCTCCCGGAGAGCGCCGATGATGATCTCATTCTTCACCGCCATCCGCACAGCGGACAGCGCGATGAAGAGGCCTTCGTCGACCATCGCGGCAACCTTTGACACATCACGTCCTCACCCGATGGAGTCGAGCCTACCGGGAGGGGCGCCGGCACTCCACTGGGCCGGCGACGCCATCCCGGCTCACCCGTCGGCGGGGACCGGGGATGACAACGCGGTGATGTAGGAGTACCCGGTGCTGTTGTTCTTGGTCATCGACAGCACGAGTTCCATGTGCGGCTCGAGGGCGGTGACCTTGTCGAGCGGCGAGCCGACGATGAGCTGGAAGCCGAGGCCCTTCCAGGCGGCCACGGCCCGGCCGGCAAACTCCGAGTCGGACTTGACGAACCCCTCGTCGAGGAAGACCGGCGCGAAGCGCGGCCGGGTGCGGCTCTCGTCGCCGAGCTGGAACCGGAGGGCTGCGCCGACCACGAACGCGACCAGTTCCTGGGACTCGCCGCCGCTCTTGCCGCCGAGGGATGAGTAGGTGCTCACCTCCGCCCCATCGGGGGCGATCCGCACCGCGGTGATCTCCACATGCTTGCGCACGTCGAGAAGCAGGTCACGCTGCGACTCTGCGCGGGTGCCGCCCTCCGGTCGGCGGATCCGGCTCATGAACGCCTGCAGCCGGGCGAACCGGCTCTCGGTCTGCTCGTCGCTGAAGTCCTCGGTGGAGCCGGAGGAGAGTTTTTTGAGCTCCGTGCGGAATACCGCCTGATCGTCGCGGTGCAGGCGGCGTAGCGAGATCCTCAGGCGGTCCCGGCCCGCGCCGAACGGGAGGGTCGTGAGTATCTCGTTGATCGGCTGCAGCCGGTCCTCGATCTCCTCGATGGCGGTGTTGAACGCGCCGATGAGCGGCACGAGATCCTGGCCGCTCCAGGCGGAGAGCCGGCGTTTCCATTCCTGGCGCCGTTCGTGCAGGCCGAGGGTGTAGACGGCATCGAGGATGTCCCGGTAGCTCGTGTAGGAGTCCAGGGACACGCCGATATTCGGGTCCGGCCAGCGGCTCTGGAAGGTCTCGAAGATTCGCAGCAGCGAGTCCCGGGCGCTCGCGGCGCTGCCTCGGTCCTGGAAAGACTGTTCGGTGAGTCGTTCGCGCAGCCGTTTCACGCCGCTTTCGAACGCGGCCAGGTCGCCTTGGTCTCCGACGGCGGCGAACTGGGCATCGAGGTGCGCGGAATGCTCCACCGACAGGGTGAGGGATGCCGCGGCCCCCATCCGGTCCAGCCGGTCACTCACGGCATCCTGCCGGTCAACGATCTCGGTCTGTTCGGCTCGGAGCAGAACTGCCCGGGCGTCGGACGAGTGCTTTTGTTTCTGGGCGGCGTCGAGCTCGGCACCGAGGCGCTTCTCCTCGTCGCCGAGGACGCGGAGCACGTCGCTGTCGGCCAGCATCCGTTCCGACTCGGCTTCCGTGTCCCGGATCCGGGATTCTGCGGCGGCGACGTCGATGGCCGGCCAGGCTGTGTCGAGCACGAACTGGTGGGCGGTGCGGAGGCCCTGGAGGGAGGCAAGGCGGCCGGCCAGGGCGGATGCCTCCGCGGCGAACGCGTCCACTGTCCCCGTCAGCCGGGCGAGCTCTGCGGCGATCTCGTCGAGCCGGGCCCGGCTGGAGAAACCGATGATGGGCTTCTGGTCGGAGTTCCACCCGTGGGCTCCGCGGTTGCCGTTTCGATTCTGACCGCTCATCGTCACCCGCGGCCCGTCGCCGACCAGGTCGGCAGGGCTTGCGACGCACAGGGCGTCGCGGTTCGACGCCCGCGCCCGATCCTGTACCCAGCCGCTGAAAGGCGAGTCCTTGTAGACGAGCTTGCCGGAGACGAATCGTGGATCGCCGGCCACCTCCCTGTGCTCCCGGAGCGCCACACCCTCGAAATGGATCCTCACCGGGATCCTGAGCGGGTCGATGGCTTCGCCGAGCGCCCGGAGTCGCGTCTCATCGACGAGCATGACCCGCACGACCGAGGCCAGGGTCACCTCGGTGGCCTGACGCCAGGCCTCCTCGCTCGGAGCGACGTCGATGAGTTCCGCCACGAAGGGCAGCTCGGCGGCCGGGATACCGGCGGCCTCCGCAATCATCAGCCGCGCGTTGTGCAGGTGCTGGGGAACCAGACTCTGGCGTCCGGTCAGGAAGTCACGTTCCTGTTTCACGGCACGGATGTGTTCCTCGACCGGATAGGACCGGCGCTGGAGGGCCAGGCGCTCCGTGTCGAGTTCCTTCTCCGCCTTGTCGAACCGGGCCAGGAAGTGCTCGGCCGCACCCTGCGCCCGGCTGAAGTTGTGCCGACTGTCGATCGGGGTGGCCAGGGCCTGGCTGCGCTCGTCGAACCTCGCGCGCTCCGCTGCCACGTCATCGCGCTTGTCGCGGAGCAGGCCGAGCTCGTTCTGCAGGCTGGTGAGGACGTCGCCGCCGTTGTCCCGCTGCTGGTGCTGGATGCCGGCGATCCTGGCCTTGAGGTCCGTCTCGGCGTCGCGCGCCTGGGTCAGCGCCACCTGGTTGTCGCGTCTCTCTGCACCGTTGGCGTCGGCGGCGATCTCGAGCAGTCCCCGTTCGGTCTGCAACTGCCAGAGCACGAAGGGAGTATCGCCGGTGCGCTGCACCCCGAACCTGTCGACGAGGTCGGCCTTCTCGGTCGACGTCTCGTAGACCCGGTGCAGATCGGGCAGGCGCTCGAGCACGCGGGCCTTCTGCGCCTCGGTGACCATGGCCCCGTAAGAACGTTCGAGGTCCTCGAAGTGGTCGACGGCCTTGTCGGCCGCGGTGAAGGTCGCGGGTTCCTCCAGCACCATGGACTTGTAGAGACCGTCGACGGTCTTGACCTGCTGGCCGGCCTGGATCCGGGCGAGCAGGCGGAGCGCCTTCCCGCCCTCGCCGTTGGCGCCGATCCCGAGCCGGGTGTACAGGGTCTGGGCGAACGCGGCATAGGTGTCGAAGACGGCCAGCTCGGGGAAGCGTGCCCTCATGGCCCGTTTGTCGAACCGGGACTCGGTGACCTCCGACAGGTCACGCAGGTCGAGCACGCCGTCGGTGGTGGCCATCTTCATGGTGATGTCGGCGAACTTGTTCCCCCCGCGAGGCACGAAGTAGGCGCGCAGCACGGTGAACCGACGCTGGTTGTCGTCGATGAAGGTCATCGCCACCGCGCCCCAGGTGGACGCATCCGCGCCGCGCAGCACCTGGTCCTGCAGTTGGCCGGTACCGGCCTCACGATTGGAGTCGGTCTTGCCGCGGAGGTAGGTCATCAGGTTGCGCTGGTCGACGCTGCGCGCCCGGCCGGAGCCGGCATCGTTGGAGGCCCCGTTGAAGGGAGTGTCCGACGGCATCATCAACGCCAGGTACGCGTCGAGGAGGCTGCTCTTGCCGGTGCCGGATGCACCGGAGACAAGGGTGGCCTCTCGGGCGAAGGCCACCTCGTGGTGGCCGTGGAAGCCACCCCAGTTGACCATCTGGAAGGACTCGGCGCGCCACTGGGTGGTGCCCTCGGTGAGTCCGTCCACGTAGAACAAGGGGGAATCGCTCATGAGCTGACCTCCAGGCTGAGCAAGATGATCTCGTCGAGAAGGCCCGGCTCGTCGGGCTCGGTGATGTCGTCCGGTACGCCCGGCTCGTCGCCGTTCTGCTCAACCAGCCACTCCAGCAGCTCGCCCAGCCGTTCAACGGGCAGGAGCACCTCGATCACCGCGGAGATGCGGAACCGGTCGGGATCACTCGTCTTCAGCAGCACCCGCGCCTTGGCGAGGCTCTCCACAGCGGCGGCGGCCCTGCGCGCGTCACCGGAACGGTCGGTGGCGTGCTCCGGACGGAAATGAGCCACGTTCTCGATCAGGTTGTCGCGGTCGACGATCACGATCTCGTGGCCGTTCGCCCGCTCGCTGCGGAACCGTTGCCGCAGCATCACCAGCAGGATTGTCTCCTCCCGGGTGTAGGAGACGTCGTGCAGAAGGGTCGGGAACCGATCGCCGCCCTCGGCGACGGCCTGTCTTTTGAAGGCCACCTCGTAGTGCCGGTCGACGTGCAGGTCGAGGAAGACATCGTTGAGGCGGGATTTCAGCAGGCCCTCCGAGCGCAGGAGGGTGCGCCACTCCGCCGGTTGGAGTGCCGCGGAGATGTACCGGTGTTTGAGCAGCAGGACGAGGGTCCTGCGCTGGTCGAGGGTGAGCCCGCCCTCGTCGCCCTCGAACAGGGAGAAACTGTGCGCGTCGCCCTCCTCCCGCGGCTCCTCTTCTGCGGCGCGGTCGTCGGTCCAGGCGTCAGTCATCATCGGGTCCATAGTTCAGGGCGGACAACGCCGCCGTTTTGTCATCGTTCAACATGATGCGTGGCACCTCGAAGAAGCGGCGGGAGCCGTCGGGACGCACGGTTTCGAACATTTCGACGGTGTCGGCCCGGTGCGCAGCGTCGACCTGGTCGGCCCGGTGAACGGCGTCGACCTGGGTCGCGATCTGCAGCATCCCGAGGATCTCCACCGGGCGTCGCATGCTCGCCGCGAGCTCGTTGAATGCGTCGCCGACGGATGCCGCACCGCCGCGAACGAAGGCGCTCACCAGCGCGTCGCGCATCTCGCCGAGGCGCGGTCCACCCTGTTGGCGCAGCTCGTCGAGGCTCGGCGGCTCCGGCGCGTAATCGGAAACGTCCTCGAGAGCTGGCGGGGAACGGTGCCGGGCCGGGTCGTAGAAGCGTTGCCGGAGATGTTCGACCTCGAGGGTGCCCGGCATGAGCTCTGCGGTGACCGTGCTGCGGGGCCCGGCGGTCTGCATCCAGGTCGCGAGTTCCTTGTTGATTTCGCGGAGCAGGCGTTCCAGCTCGCGGTCCTTCACGACGTCGTGGTTGACGATGTGCTCCCGCAGGGTGGTGGTGAGCCCGTTCCGCTGGGTCAGAACGTCGTCGATGCCCTTGCGGATCAGACCGACGGTTCCCATCAGTGCGCGCCGCTCGGTGGCACTGAGTTCGAGGGCAAACGGGTGCAACAGGATGGTCTCGAGGTCGTTCTTCAGGTCGGCGAGAAGCGAATCATTGCGGAGGAGCGTGAAGGCGCCCTCAAAGGCGCGACCTTCCGGGGTCGACGACATCAGGGCATCCGTCTTCGACAGGTACTCGTCGAGCACCTCGCCGATCGGGCGGTCCTCGCTGCGGAAGTCGTTGACGATCTGCCGGTGCATTCCGGCAACGGATTCCTCGACGCGTTTGAAGTCGCTCGGCAACGCCGTGATCAGGTCGATGAGGTTGGCGTAGCTCTCGTGCATCGCCTCGTTCGACACTGCGGCTATCTCGCCACCGGCGGCGAGCCGGTCGCGTTCACCGTGTTTTTCGGCGATCTCCTGGTCCAGCCGACGGATGCGTTCCGCCCGGTCGGGATTGGCCTGGGTGGCGCGGTGGCGCACGGTGTCGACGATGGTGGTCAGGCGGGACTCGCTGATCAGGGCGCGGTCACGGGAGAGGCTCTCGACCAAAAGCAGCGCCTCGAGGGCGTGCGAGGTCAGTGAATACTGTTCCTCGTCGCCCTCTCCCGTCTCCCGGTAAAGCCATTGGTCGTTCATCCACTGCACGCAGAGTGCGCGGCCGTTCTTGCCTGGAACTTCACTGCCGACCGAGCGGAGGTCGGCCAGGTAAGCGTCGACCTGGGCGTGCAGGCGCTCGGCCTGCACGCTGCGGCGGTCCCGGCTGAAGGAGGATTTGAACACGGCCAGCACGAACGGGGCCCACTTGCGATCCAGCAGGCGAAGGGTGGGTTTGTCGAACGCTTCGCGCACCCGCGCCAATTCACCCGCAATTTCACTCATCCTGCAATTGATTATCCCATCCCCTGCAGGGCATCGGACACGGGGCGTCACAGTCGCCGGGCCGCCCCGCCCGATCGGTATTCTGGGGGCATGAAGATGCCAGCGCTCGCCGCCCTCACCCTGCTGGGGGCGCTGGCCCTGACCGGCTGCGCCGCCGGCACCACCACCCCGGTGGCCAGCCCAACCCCCTCCAGCACGGGCTCGACAGCCGCGGCACAGGGAGACACCTGCGCCGGGGTGAGCGTCGTCGTGGACTTCGGCCCGCTCGACGAGGCGACCATCACCGACTGCGCCGCCACCGGCGACGCGGCAAGCGTCGCGGCGAGCAAGCTCGTCGCCGCTGCCGGGGCGACCACCGAAGGGACCGTGCAATACGGCGACCAGGTGGTCTGCCGGGTCAACGGTCGCCCGGCCGCCGACGAGACGATCACGGTCGAGGGAGCGGCGCCGTTCACCGAGTCGTGCCAGGGCATGCCCGCGGCCGCGGCGTACTGGGCGCTGTGGGTCAAGCCGTCCGCCGGTGCTGACTGGCAATACGCGCAGAAGGGTCTCGGCTCCCTGGAGGTGAAGCCGGGCCAGTCCGTCGGCCTCGTCTTCACGACCGGCACCGAAACGCCCACGCCCGGCAGCTGATGTTCCGTTTCCGGCTGGCTCCGCTGCGCGCTGCGGTGATCCTCGCCGTGGGCTTCGTGGTGCTGCGGGTCGGCTACCGGGTTCTATTCGGCGGGGCATCCGGTTCCGGGCTCCTGCTGCTGGACCTGCCGAGGGTTGCGCTGGCCGGGCCGTTCAGCCAGGTCGGCCTGCTCGGGCCGGTCACCGCCGGCGGCCTGGCGAATGCCGCCCTGAGCGCCCTGCCGGTGGCGGCGCTGATCCTCGTCTTCGGGGTACTCAATGCCGTGGTCGACGTGAGCCGGCTCTTCGCCCGCGGCGCCGGGCGCGGTCCGCTGCGAACGGTCTCCCGTGCCCTGGTGATCGCCTGGGCAACGTTCCCGGCCCTGCTCGACTCGGTCAGGCGCGTGCGGGTGGCCGGACGGCTGCGCGGTGAGCGGTCGATCCGTGCCCTGCTTGTTCCCGTCTTCGAACAGACCATCGAGCGATCCCTCGCGCTCGCCGCCTCGATGGAGACACGGGGTTTCGCCGCCGCGCAGGTGGTCGACGGTGTCGGCGAGAGGCCCGTCGTGATGACGGATGCCGCGCTCCGCTTCGGCGACCCGCGGGAGACCGTGCCCGTGGACGGGCCCGATGAGGGTCAGGAGGCCGGCCAGACCGCCGGCCAGGCCGACTGGCACCTCGCCCATCTGAACCTCGAACTCGCCCCGGGCACTCTCACCGTGATCATCGGGGCGACAGGGTCAGGTAAGACCAGCCTCCTGCACAGCCTGAGCGGCCTGTTCCAGCATTTCATCGAGGGCAGCCAGGCCGGCCGGATCATCGTCGGCGGCGTCGACCGCGCCGCGACTCCCCCGCGCGACACCGCCGGTTTCGTCGGGGTGGTCAGTCAGAACGTACGGCTCTCCTTCGTGGCCGAAACCGTGCGGGACGAGATCGGGTTCGCCCTGGCCGTCCGCGGCGTGGCCGCCGTCATCGTGCACCAGCGGGTGCGGGAGATCGCCGGGCGACTGGGGATCGAGCACCTGCTCGACCGGGGCGTTCAGGCGCTCTCGGCGGGTGAGGCGAGCCTGATTGCCATCGGCGCCGCCCTGGTCTGCCGGCCGATCCTGCTCCTGGTCGACGAACCGCTGGCCGACCTGGACGCCCCGGCGAGGCTCCGGGTCTGCCGGCTGCTCGAACGCCTCGCCCACGAGTCAGGGGTCTGCGTCGTCGTCGCCGAACACAACACCCGAGAGTGGGCGGCCGCGGCGGATGCCTGGCTCGAACTGCGTGGGAACAGGGCACACCTGCTCGGTGCCGGCTTCGGTACCGGCGCCGGCGAAGGCCCCGGCTTCGCTCGTGCCAGGCCGCGCCGAGCCGGATCGCCGCTCGACGACGCACCGGCGGCCGCAGGGACCAGGGCGCGGCCGTCCGCGCCAGTGGCACCGCTCGTGAGCATCCGTCACCTGAGCGTTCGCCGCGGGACCGCCGTGGTCGTCGACGACGTGTCCCTCGAGATCGCGGCCGGCGACATCATCGCCCTCGAGGGCCCCAACGGCGCGGGCAAGTCCAGCCTGCTCGAGGCGCTGGCCCTCCCCGCCGCGGGCGGGAGCGTGTTCGTCTCCGGGCGGGACGTGGCGGCGCTCCGCCCCCCGGAACGCCGGGCTGCGGTGGCGTTGGTGCCGGAGCACGTCGACGACCTGCTCTTCGCGACGACCGTCGCCGAGGAGTGCCGCCGAACCGACCGGGCCCGGCACCGCACGCCGGTCGCCGTCGCCGTGCAGCCCACCGCGGCCCGGTTCGCTGCCCTGCTCGGCCTGGATGTCGCCTCGGCGCGGCATCTCCTCGTTCGTCACCCGCGCGATTTATCGGCCGGTGAGCGCCTCTGCCTGGTGATCGCGATCCAGCTCTCGGCGGCGCCTTCCGTGCTGCTGGTCGACGAACCGACCCGCGGTCTTGACCCGGAGGCACGGGCGCTGGTGGGCACCGCCCTCCTGCGTGCCTCCGGCACCGCCTCGGCCGTGGTGTTCGCCACCCACGACCGGGACTTCGCTCGCGACCTTGCCACGCGCACGATCTCGATGAATGCCGCCCGTATCGTGAGCGGCCCGCTCGTGGGGGCACCATGATCCATGCGGGCGGTCGCTGGACTGCCGGGATACTGGTGGGCGGCAGCGTCCTCGCCGCTGCGGGGTTCGCCTGGCCCCTCTTCGCCGCCGCCGTGCCCCGGGACGCCCAGGCTGCCGTTCCGATTGTGGCGTTCGCCCTCGTTCCGGCGCTGGTCGTTGCACTCGCCTTGACCCTCGACCGGGAGATGTACACCGCGAAGACCGTCGCCCTCCTCGGCGTGCTGTCGGCGGTCGGGGCCGCGGTGCGCATCGCGGGCACCGGGGTGGGTGGGGTGGAGGCCGTGTTCATCCTGCTGGTGCTGGCGGGCCGGGCCTATGGGGCGCGGTTCGGGTTCCTGCTCGGGCTGCTGACCATCGCGGTGTCCTCGATGCTCTGGGGCGGCTTCGGCCCCTGGACGCCGTTCCAGATGTTTGCCTGCGGCTGGGTGGGGGCAGGCGCCGGCCTGCTTCCCCGCGTCGGCCGCGCCGGCACCAGGACCAACCCCGCGAGCCGGCTGGCGGCCCGCCTCGAAATCGCTTTGCTGGCCGGGTACGGCATTGTCGCGTCCTACCTGTTCGGCCTGGTGATGAACCTCTGGTTCTGGCCGTTCGCGGTGGGTGGCGGCACCGGGATCTCCTACGTCGCGGATGCCCCGCTGGGCGGAAACATCGCCTCCTTCACCCTGTACACGCTCGTGACCTCCACCCTGACCTGGGACACCGTGCGCGCCGTCACCACTGCCGTGGGGATCGTGCTGGTGGGCCCGGCCGCGCTGTCCGCGCTGGGCCGGGCCCGACTGCGCGGCGCTAAACGGAGAAGTACTTCGCCTGGGGGTGGTGGAACACGAACGCATCCGTCGACTGTTCAGGGTGCAGCTGCAACTCCTCCGACAAGACCACGCCCATCCGCTCCGGCCTGAGCAACTCGACCACCTTGCGGCGGTCCGCCATCTCCGGGCAGGCCGGGTAGCCGAGGGAGAAACGGGCGCCCCGATATTCGAGCTTGAACATGCCGGCCACATCCGTCGGATCCTCCGCGCTGAGGCCGAGTTCGTCCCGCACCCTGGCGTGCCAGTACTCGGCGAGGGCCTCGGTGAGCTGCATGGTCAGGCCGTTGAGCTCCATGTAGTCGCGGTACTTGTTTTCGGCGAAGAGCTTCGCCGTGACCGTGTCGACGTTCGCCCCGGCGGTGACGAGCTGCAGGGCGACGACATCCGTCCGGCCCGATTCGCGCGGGCGCACGAAGTCGGCCAGGCACAGGTGCCGGTCGCGGCGCTGCCGCGGGAAGGAGAAGCGAAGCCGCTCGGTTCCGACGGCTCCGCCGGAGCCTTCGTCTGGCGCGAGCAGGCCCGGCTCGCCGAGCACACCGGACCGGTCATCGCCGTGGTGCAGGATGACGAGGTCATTTCCCTCGCTGTAGGCAGGGAAGTAGCCGTAGGCGACGGAGGCGTCGAGGATTCCCTCGGCGAGGATGCGGTCGAGCCAGTAGCGCAGCCGCGGCCGCCCCTCGGTGTCGACGAGCTCCTGGTAGCTTGCGCCGTCCTCGGCCCGGCTGGGTTTGAGGCCCCACTGCCCCATGAAGGTCGCTCGCTCGTCGAGGAACGCGGAGTACTCGGCCAGGGCGATGCCCCTGACGATCCGGGTGCCCCAGAACGGTGGGATCGGAACCGGGTTGTCGGCGGCCACGTCGGAGCGCGCCGGCATCGCCTCCGGCTCGGTGACCGTGAGCAGGTTGCGTTTGTGAATGCGCTTCTTCAGCGGCGGGAGGCCCACGGATGCCGGGTCGGCGCCGCGCGCGATGGCCACCAGGGGTTCCATCAGGGCCAGACCCTCGAACGCGTCCCGCGCATAACGGACCTGTCCTTCGAAGAGCCCGGCCAGGTCCTCCTCCACGTAGGCCCGGGTGAGGGCTGCCCCGCCGAGAATCACCGGCCACGTCTTCGCCAGCCCGCGCGCGTTCAGCTCGAGCAGGTTCTCCTTCATCACCACCGTCGACTTCACGAGCAGGCCGCTCATGCCGATGACGTCGGCGTTGTGTTCCTCGGCCGCGGCGATGATCTCATTGATCGTCTTCTTGATCCCGATGTTGATCACGTCATAGCCGTTGTTGGTGAGGATGATGTCGACGAGGTTCTTGCCGATGTCGTGCACGTCGCCGCGCACGGTGGCCAGCACCATGGTGCCCTTGCCCGCTGCCGTTGACTTCTCCATGTGCGGCTCCAGCAGGGCGACAGCGGCCTTCATCACCTCGGCAGACTGCAGCACGAACGGCAGCTGCATCTCGCCGCTGCCGAACCGGGTGCCGACCACCTGCATGCCGGCGAGCAGGTGCACGTTGACGATGTCGAGAGCGCTCATCCCGCCGGCGCGGGCGAGGTCGAGGTCACCCTCGAGACCCTTGGCCTCCCCGTCGATGATGCGGCGTTCGAGTCGCTCGCCCACCGGGAGGGCGGCAAGTTCGGCGGCGCGCTCGTCCTTCAGCGCGGCTGAGTCGACCCCCGCGAAGAGGTCGAGCAGGGCGGCGAGCGGGTCGTAGCTGAGGTTGCCCTCTGCGTCGTACTCCCGATGATCCCAGACGAGGTCGAGCGCGACCTTGCGCCGGTCGGCCGGCACCGAGGCCAGGGGCACGATCTTGGCCGAGTTGACGATCGCGGAGTCGAGCCCGGCCTCGGTCGCCTCGTGCAGGAAGACCGAGTTGAGCACCGACCTGGCCGCAGGATTCAGGCCGAAGGAGACGTTGGAGACGCCGAGGGTGGTGTGGATGCCGGGGTACCTGGCCTTGATCTGCCTGATCGCGTCGATCGTCTCGATCCCGTCCCGGCGGGTCTCCTCCTGGCCGGTGGCGATCGGGAAGGTCAGCGCATCGACGATGATGTCCTCGACCCGCATGCCCCACTCGCCAACCAGGGTGTCAACCAGCCGACTCGCGATGCGCACCTTGTGCTCCGCGGTGCGGGCCTGGCCTTCCTCGTCGATGGTCAGGGCGATCACCGCGGCGCCGTGTTCCTGGACCAGGGGCATGATCCGGCCGAAACGGCTCGTCGGGCCCTCGCCGTCCTCGAAGTTGACGGAGTTGACGACCGGGCGGCCACCGATGAGTTCCATCCCTGCCTGCAGCACGGCGGGCTCGGTCGAGTCGACCACGAGCGGGAGGGTGGAGGCGCTGGCGAGCCGGGAGACGACCTGGCGGATGTCCGCCACCCCGTCGCGGCCGACGTAGTCGATGCACACGTCGAGCAGGTGGGCGCCGTCCCGCACCTGGCCGCGGGCGATGTCGACGCAGTCGTCCCACCGTTCCTCGAGCATGGCGTCCCGGAATGCCCGTGAGCCGTTGGCGTTGGTGCGCTCCCCGATCGCCAGGAAGGCGCTGTCCTGGTCGAAGCTCACGTGCTGGTAGAGGCTGGCGACGCCAGGGTCTTCCTCGACAGACTTCGGCGTGATGGGGGTGCCGCGCAGCCGGTCGACGACGGCCTTCATGTGTGCGGGAGTGGTGCCGCAACATCCGCCGACCAAGGCCAGCCCGAATTCCCTGACGAACTGCTCGTGCGCGGTGGCCAACTGCTCCGGCGTGAGCGGGTAGCTCGCGCCGGTGGCGGTGAGCACGGGCAGTCCGGCGTTGGGCATACACATGACCGGCACGTGCGAGTACCTGGAGAGGTGTCGGAGGTGCTCGCTCATCTCGGTCGGCCCGGTCGCGCAGTTGAGGCCGATCGCGTCGATGCCGAGCGGTTCGAGAGCGGTGAGGGCCGCCCCGATTTCACTGCCCATCAGCATTGTGCCGGTGGTCTCGACCGTCACTTCGACGAAGATCGGCAGCCGGATGCCGGACTCGGCGATCGCCTGCTTGCACCCGTTCACGGCGGACTTGGTTTGCAGCAGGTCCTGGGAGGTCTCGATCAGGAAGGCGTCGGCACCGCCGCGGATGAGGCCGATGGCCTGCTCGGCGAACGTCGCCTTGAGGTGGGCATAGGTGGTGTGGCCGAGGCTCGGCAGCTTGGTGCCCGGGCCCATCGAGCCGAGCACCCAGCGCATCCGGCCATCGCGCGCCTCATAGTCGTCGACGCTCTTGCGGGCGATGCCCGCGCCGACGCGGGCGAGTTCCTCGATCCGGTCCTCGATGTTGTAGTCGGAGAGGTTCGACCAGTTGGCGCCGAACGTGTTGCTCTCCACCGCGTCGATGCCGGTGTCGAGATAGGCCCCGTGGATCGCCTCGATCATGTCGGGGCGGCTGACATTGAGGATTTCGTTACAGCCCTCGAGCTGCTGGTAGTCGTCGAGGGTGGGGTTGTGCTCCTGCAGCATCGTGCCCATGGCGCCGTCGGCGATGACGACCCGTTGCTTCAGGGCGTCGAGCAGCGCCTGCGCCCGTGCGGGCCGCACGGCGACCGTGAAGGAAGGCTGCCGCTCGCCGGCCTGGTCACGAGGTTGCGTCATCGGCCCAGCTTAACCGGGCCGGGGCCGCCCGTTTCCCGCATTACGCCGGGCGTCCCGGTCAATACCAGCCGGCCGACTGCGAATGGTCCCAGGCGCCGCACGGCGTGCCGTAGCGACCCGCGATGTAGCCGAGACCCCAGCTGATCTGGGTGGCCGGATTGGTCTGCCAGTCGGCGCCGGCCGAGGCCATCTTGCTTCCGGGCAGCGCCTGCGGAATGCCGGCGGCCCCGCTCGACGAGTTGTAGGCGTTGACGTTCCAGCCGGACTCCCGCGCCCAGAGGCTGACGAGGCAGCCGAATTGGTCGGCGCCCCAGCCGTGCTGCGCCAGCATCAGGTCCCGGGCGATTGCCTGGGCACCGCTCGGGTCTGTCGGCGCAGAGGGCCGGGACGGGGCGGGCGACTTCGCCGGCGCGACGTTGCCGGCCTCCGCGGCTGCGGCCGCTGCAGCGGCCTGGGCCTCAGCGGCCACCTGGGCTGCCGCGGCGGCCG
>NZ_SOFP01000055.1 GCF_004402785.1 Cryobacterium algoritolerans | reverse complement strand
GCGAGCGCGCCGGGCGAATCGGTCGGCACCGCGGGAGCAGGCGCGACGCCGAGCCCGGGCGGCCCATCCGCGCCGGCTGCCCCCGCCCCCACCGGCCCGGCCCCGATCCTCGGGCTGGAGACG
This sequence comes from Cryobacterium algoritolerans, assembly GCF_004402785.1. Taxonomy (GTDB): domain Bacteria; phylum Actinomycetota; class Actinomycetes; order Actinomycetales; family Microbacteriaceae; genus Cryobacterium; species Cryobacterium algoritolerans. The sequence goes on along the minus strand of NZ_SOFP01000055.1, from coordinate 18,459 downwards.
TTCGCCAACGTACCCAGTCACGTCCCTTCCGCGGTGACCTACCCACAGACCCCGCCCGCGGGCGGACCGCACAGCCCCGTCTGGCTGAACTGTGGCGTCTACGACCGGGCCGTGCCGAATGAGAATGCCGTGCACTCGCTCGAGCACGGCGCGGTCTGGGCGACCTACGACCCGGCGCTCGCCCCGTCAGAGGTGGCGGTGCTTCGCGCCGCACTACCCGGCGAACACGTGGTCGTTTCGCCCTACCCCGGCGTGGGCTCACCAATCGTGCTGACGGCGTGGAATGTGCAGCTCAGGCTGGAATCGGCTGCCGACCCGCGCATCCCGGCCTTCACCGCCGCCTACCTGAACGGTCCGACCGCGCCCGAGTCCGGCCGATCCTGCTCGGGCGGCCGGGGTGCCCCCGGCAAGGTCGGCTAGGCAGCCGCCCGCGCAGGGTGGAGGACGCGAGCTACTCCGCGGGGAGCAGCCGGGACGGCGACGGTACCGGCGCCGTGACCTGCTCGGCATAGAGCCGCGCATAGACGCCGTTCGCCACGAGCAGCGCGGCGTGGGTGCCGCTTTCCACCACCCGGCCGCCGTCCACGACGAAGATCACATCGGCGGAGACGATCGTCGACAGCCGGTGTGCGATGGCAATGGTCGTACGCCCCCGGGATGCCGTGTCCAGCGCGGTCTGCACGATGCGCTCGGAGATGGAGTCGAGGGCGCTCGTCGCCTCGTCGAGGATGAGCACCTCGGGGTCTTTCAGGAGCACCCGCGCGATCGCGATCCGCTGCTTCTCGCCGCCGGAGAGCCGGTAGCCTCGCTCGCCCACGACTGTGGCGTAGCCCTCGGGGAACGAGGCGATGGTGTCATGGATGCTCGCGGAACGCGCCGCAGTCTCGAGTTCGGCATCGGTGGCATCCGGTTTCGCATAGCGCAGGTTCTCGGCGATCGTGGCGTGGAAAAGATAGGTCTCCTGGCTGACGATGCCGATGTGGGCGACGAGTGACTGTTGCCGCAGGTCCCGCACGTCCACACCGGAGAACAGCACCCGACCGGCAGAGGCCTCGTAGAAGCGCGGGATCAGGTAGGACACCGTGGTCTTGCCGGCCCCGGATGGACCGACGAAGGCCGCGAATTCGCCCGGTTCGATCCGGAACGAGACGGCGTCGAGGGTCGGCCGGGAATCGGCCGCGGCATCCGGGTAGGCGAACGTGACGGCGTCGAACTCGACCCGGCCGGTCGCCTCGCCGGCGGCCGGAACGTCCCCGGCGGTCGGAGCGTCGCTGATCGCGGGTGTGAGGTCGAGGTACTGGAAGATGCGGGCGAACAGGGCGCTGGAGGTCTGCAGGTCGAGCGCCACCCGCATCAGCCCGAGCAGCGGGAACAGCAGGCGGGACTGCACAGTGGTGAATGCGACGATCGTGCCAGGCGTGACATCCGTGGTGCCGTTGAACATCAGCAGGCCGGCAACCAGATAGACGATCGCGGGGATGCTGGAGAGGAAGATGCTCACCATGGCGAAGAACCACTGGCCGCTCATCTGCTGGCTGACCTGCAGCCGCACCTGGTTGTCGTTCTCGTCGGAGTAACGGCGGATCTCCGCCTGCTGCCTGGTGAAACTCTTCGAGAGCAGGATGCCCGACACGCTCAAAGTCTCCTGGGTGATGGCCGTCATGTCGGAGAGCGACTCCTGGGTCTTCGACGCGATCCGGGCGCGCACCTGGCCGACCCGGCGCTGCGCGATGACGAGGACGGGCATCAGGATCACGGCCACGATGGCGAGCTGCCAGTTCAGTAGCAGCATGGCGACGAGGGCCGCGATCACGGTGACCACGTTGCCGAGGAGGCTGGAGATGGTGTTGGTGAGCACGCTCGCCACCCCGCCGACGTCGTTCTGCAGCCGGGACTGGATGATGCCGGTCTTCGTCTTGGTGAAGAAGCTGAGTTCCATCGCCTGCAGGTGGGTGAACAGGCGCACGCGGAGCGCACCCATCACCGAGTTGCCCACGGTGGCGGTGAGCCAGGTCTGCCACACGCCGAGCAGTTGAGAACCCAGGTAGATGCCGATCATCAGGCCGACCAGGGTGGCCAGTCGCGGCAGGTTCGGGTTGCCGCCCGGCGGGAAGAGGCCTTCGTCGAAGGCGCGCTGCACCAGCAGCGGCGGCACCACCGACAGCGCGGCGCTGATGAAGACCAGCACGACGGTGATCGACAGGTCCCGGCGGTGGGGTTCGAAGAGTGAGCCGATGCGGCGCAGCAGGTTCGGGATGCGCGGCGCCTCTGCGTTCTCCGCCCGCTGGGCCACGGCATCCCCGCCGCTGACACGGCCTCGGGGGCGTCCGTACTGACCGGCCTGGCGCGGGCTGCTTCCGCCGTGCATTCCACTCATGGATTCACTCTAAGCTCCCTAGGCGGCTTAATGATCCGGGAGTCAGCGTCAGGGCGCCGGTCAACGCTCGCGCCGCCCGGTACGACGATTTTCGCCCGCCCCCACGCCGCGGACGGCGGGGCCGGCCCAGCGGGGCGGGACGGGAATGGTCGATTTCCGGCGATGCCGGGCTACCCCTTCGTCGAGCCGGCGAGGAGGCCGCGCACGAAGTAGCGCTGGAGGCTGAAGAACACGATGAGCGGCACCACGAGCGACACGAAGGCAGCGGCCGTGAGTCGCTGCCAATCCTGACCGCGGGTACCCGTGAGTTCGGCCAGCCGCTGGGTGAGCGGTGCGACGTCCTGTGTGCCGCCGGAGAAGATCAGCGCCACGAGCAGGTCGTTCCAGACCCAGAGGAACTGGAAGATCGCGAAGGATGCGAGCGCGGGCACCGCGAGCGGCAACACGATCCGGAAGAACACCTGTCCGTGGCTCGCACCGTCGACGCGCGCGGCCTCGATCACCTCACCGGGGATCTCCGAGATGAAGTTGTGCAGCAGGAAGATCGCCAGCGGCAGCGCGAAGATCGTGTGGGCGATCCACACCGGCAGGTAGTTCTGCGCCGGGATCATCGGAATCAACTGGTGCAGCGCCTCCTGCCCCGGCCGGAGCAGCGCCGTGAACATCTGCAGCAGGGGGATGAGCGCGAGCTGCAGCGGCACGATCTGGAGGGCGAAGATCAGCACGAAGAGCGCCCCGCTGCCCCGGAACTTGATCCAGGCGAAGGCGTACGCGGCCATCGACGCGATCACGAGGGGGAAGATTGTCGCCGGGATGGCAATCGCGAGCGAGTTCACGAAGTAGGCGCCCAGCTGCGGCGACGACTGCGAGGTCGAGAGGAGCACCTCTTTATAGTTGTCGAGCGTGAAACCCGGGTTCTGCAGGATCGTCCACCAGCCCGTCGTGGTGATCAGCCCGGCCGGACGGAAGGAGGAGACGAAGAGACCGAAGGTGGGCAGGGTCCAGAGCACGGCGATCACGAGCGACACGATCGTCGCGGTGCGCGAGGTCAGGCGTTTCTTGACGCGCGTGGACTTGGCGCCGACCACCACGGCATCCGTCGCACTCTTCCTGGTGCCCGCAATGGGCAGGTCGACCACATTGTCGCTCATCGGATCTCCCTCTGCTTGCGCAAGATTCTGACGTTGTAGATGACGATCGGCAGCACCATCAGGAACAGCACGATCGCGAGCGCGGCGCCGCGGCCCTGCTCGCCGGCCCGGAAGGCCTGGGTGTACATTTCGTTCGCGATGACGCTCGTATTGAAGTTACCGGCGGTCATCGTGCGCACGATGTCGAACACCTTCAGGGTCGCGATCGAGATTGTCGTGATCACGACGACGAGCGAACCACGGATACCGGGAAGCGTCACGTTCGTGAACCGCTGCCACGCGTTCGTGCCGTCGAGTTCGGCGGCCTCGACCTGCTCGGTCGGGATGCCCTTGATCGCCGCAGAAAGGATGACCATTGCAAATCCGGTCTGGATCCAGATCATCACGACGATCAAGAGGAAGGTGTTGATCGGCGTGGTCTGCAGCCACTGCACGGGCTGACCGCCGAACCAGACCACGATCTGGTTGAGCAGGCCGATCTGCGCGTTGCCCGCGACCCGGTAGTCGTAGATGAAACGCCAGATGATGCCGGCGCCGACGAAGGAAATGGCCATCGGCATGAAGACGAGGGCCTTGAAGTACTTCTCACCGCGTGACTTGTCGATGAACACGGCGTAGCCGAGGCCGATCGCGGTGGCGACGGTCGGCACGAGGACCACCCAGATGAGCGTGTTCCCGAGCGTGATGAGGGCGGCCGGCTGGGTGAACATCCAGACGAAGTTCTCACCGCCGACCCACTTCCCGGAGCTGTTCGTGAACGCCAGGAGCGAGGTACGGAACGCCGGGTAGATGAGGCCCACTCCGAGCAGGATGAGCGCCGGCGCGATGAAGAAGGCGAGCTGCCAGTAGTCGCGCCCGCGTTTGGGCGCCCTGTCGATCAGAAAGAGAACGAGCCCGATCACGAGGGAGAAGGCGGCGAGGGCGCCCACCACCTGAATTATTTTTCCGAGTAAGTCCGCGGTCGTCATCGGCCGGTCCCTTCAGTGTCACGAATGGATGAGGGTAGGGGGCGGGCCCGCCGTTGTCCGGCGTGCCCGCGCCACGTACTCAGAGCGACAACTAGCTCTTCGGCCAGCTTGCCTCGATGGTGTCGAGCACCTTGGAGGTGCCATCGCCACTCAGCCAGGACACGATGCCCTTCCAGAATGAGTCCGTGCCCACGGCACCCGGCATGAGGTCGGAGCCGTCGAAGCGGAAGACCGTCTTCGGGTCCTGCAGAATCTTGATGCTCTGGGCCAGGAGGTCGCTCGAGGCGTTCTTCGGGTCGAGGCCGGTGTTGGCGCTGATCACGCCGCCCTCCTTGACCCGGTTGTTCGCCCAGGTGTCGCTCGAGAGGTAGCTGAGCACCGCGGTGATCTGGTCACTCGACTTGAACGCACCGACGAGCTCGCCGCCGCCGGTGACTGCCTGCTCGCCGCCGGCCTTGACGGGTGGCAGGAGGAACGCATAGACATCGCCGGTGGGGGAAACCGTCACCTTTGAGCCGTCAGCCTTCTTCCAGAAGCCCTCGTAGAAGGAGGCCTGGTGGTGCAACGAGCACTTGCCGTCGAGGATCGGGAGGCCCGCGTCGCCGAACTCGGTCGAGATGATCGATGACACGTCGCCGAGTCCACCGTTCACGTAGTCCGGGTTCTTGAGGATCGAGCCGACCGAGTCGAACGCCTTGGCGATCGCCGGGTCGTTGAACGGGATCTCGTGCTTGATCCACTTGTCGTAGGTGTCGGCGCCGGCCTGGCGCAGCACGTAGTCCTCGACCCAGTCGGTGCCCGCCCAGCCGGTGGCGTCACCGGAGCCGACACCGGCGCACCACGGCTTGTGGTCACCGTCCGCCGCGATCTTCTTGGTCAGGGTCATGAGCTCGTCGAGCGTCTTGGGGGTCTCGTAGCCCTTGGCCTTGAATTCGGCGGGCGAGTACCAGACGTAACCCTTGACGCTTGCCATCAGGGGCGCGGCGTAGAAGGCTCCGTCGGCTGCCGTGCCGTAGCCCTTCCAGTCCTTTGACCACCACTTGTCGACGTTGGCCTCGACGGCCTTGGGCGCCTTCTTGAGGAAGCCGGCATCCGCAAGCTTGTTGAAGAGTCCGGGCTGCGGGATGATCCCGATGTCGGGGGCATTGCCGCCCTCGGCGAGCACCGCGATCTGGGCCTCGAATTCCTTCGTGCCCTGGTAGGAGACCTTGATCCCCGTGCAGGCTTCGAAGTCCTTCCAAGAACTCACGAGGCGGTCCGCCTCGACGTCCTGGATGGTGCCGCCGATCTTGACCTCCGGGTTGTTCTTGAAGGTTCCGTAACTCGAATAGTCCGCACAATTCGTCTTCGACGTGTCCTGTGCGGCGATGTCTCCCGTACAGGCGGTCAGGGCGAGTCCGATGACTGCGGCGGTGGCCACGGGGACAGCCAGCCGGCGGTAGTGATTCACGCTCATGCGTTTCCTCCTCATTGAGTGGTGCTGGGGTGCGGGCGAACGCGGTTCGCGGACACCGAAATGTGATGCGGGTGGTGGTGCGGTGCAATCGATGCGGTGATGTGATGCCGTGATTCGCGGAATTCAGGCCCTGCAAGCGGTCATATAGGGAACCGGTTCCACACCACAAGGTACGGCACAACCCCCTTGATCCGCAAGACCGATGTGGTCACAAATTGAAAAAGATCGTCTGAGGGCGCTGTCGGCGGCGGCAGGACAGGCTCGGGCAGCCCAAGGGGAAGATATTCATGGAACCGGTTCCAGAACGAGGAGATTTCCGCTAGTCTGTCGTCAGCACAACCAACGACGGAGGCCGGTATGAGCGCGATCGCGGATGTCGCCCGCCTCGCCGGTGTGGCGAAAGCCACCGCCTCCCGTGCCCTGAGCGGCCGAGGCTACGTGTCGGAGGTGACCAGGCTCAAGGTTGTCGCCGCAGCCAGAGCGATCGGCTACGTCGCCTCCCCCAATGCCGCCAGCCTGGTCACGGGCCGCACCAAGAGCATCGGCGTCATCATTCCGTTCATCAGCCGCTGGTTCTTCTCCGAGGTGCTCGAGAGCATGGAAGAGGCGCTCCTCGCCGAGGGCTACGACATGACCCTCTATAACCTGCCCGCCTCCTCGCCCGAGCGGGACAGCGTCTTCGAGTACTTCCTCGCCCGCAAGCGGTTCGACGGCGTGATCTCGGTGGGAGTCGCGCTCAGCGAGGGAGAGGTGGACCACCTGCACCGGCTCGGCCGCCCACTCGTCGGCATCGGTGGGCCGATCCGGGGAGTGCAGACGATCGCGATCGACGACGTCGCCGCCGCCCGGCTCGCCACCGAGCATCTGCTCAGCCTCGGGCACCACGACATCCTGCACATCGGCGGCAACCAGACCGATGAGATGGACTTCAAGGTGCACAGCCAGCGGCTGACCGGGTTCTACGCGGCCATGCACGAGGCCGGCTGTCGCACCGAGGGCGCCTTCTTCCCCTGCGAGTTCACGATGCCGAGTGGCTACCTGGTTGGGCTCTCCGTCTTCGGCGACCCGCGTAGCCGGCCGACGGCCGTTTTCGCCGCGAGCGACGAGATCGCGATCGGTCTCATCGTCGCGGCCAGGGAACTGGGCATCCAGGTGCCGGCAGACCTGTCCGTGATCGGCATCGACGGGCATCCGTACGCCGACATGTTCCGCCTGACCACACTGGAGCAGCACCCGCGGCGCCAGGGGCGGCTCGCCGTGGACACCCTCCTGGCCGAGCTCGAATCACCCACGCACCGGGAAGAGTCCGACCAGCTGACCGTGCTGCCGACCAACCTGGTCTTCCGCTCGAGCACGAGTGCACCTCGGAGCCCGCTCGGCGGCTCACCCGACTGAGACCCCGCGCCGCCTGACACCAGGAGACACCCGGCCGGTGACCGCGGGTTCGCCCGCTCAGCTGTCGCCGGCCCCGATCGCCTCGGCTTCCTCGAGCGGGTCGACCTGCCCGTTGGCCCGGGCCAGGTGCCGGTGCCCGACGACGAGGATCGCCACGGCGACGAGCACGGATGCCGCGGCGGCCACGAACGGAGAGGCCGGCCCGACCGATGCCGCCAGCAGTGTCGCGGCCGGCGGCGCGATGGCCCCACCGAGGAAGCGCACCCCGGAGTACGCCGAGCTCGCGACGGATCGCGGCAGGTCGGTGGCCTCCATCACGCATTCGGTGAGGACCGTGTTGAGCACGCCGAGCAGTAGCCCGCCCACGACGACGCAGGCGACGAGGCCGACAGCAGACCCGATCGACACGGCAGCGGCCACGAGATCGAGCGCGAGCAGCGGAAGCACGATCCAGAGCACCTGGGTGCGCGGCATCCGACGGGTCAGCAGAGGCGCCACCCAGACCGACGTGACCGCGAGCGAGAGCCCCCAGCCGAAGAAGACCAGCCCGAGGGTCACGGCGCTGCCGAGGCCGAGCGGCACGAGCGCGAACGGGGTGTACGCGAGCAGCACGAAGAAGGCGATGTTGTAGAAGAAGGCAGCGGCGGCCAGCACCCCGAGCCCGGGGCGGGCGAGCGCGCGGAACGGGGCCGAAATGCGGACGGGCGCCGGCCGGGTCGGCTCGGACTTCAGCATCACGACGATGGCGATGAATCCGACCGCCATCAGCGTCGCACTGCCGAAGAACGGGCCACGCCAGCTCAGGCTGCCGAGCAACCCGCCGATCAGCGGTCCGATCGCGATGCCCAGGCCCAGCGCAGCCTCGTAGAGGATGATCGCTGACGACGTTCCACCGGAGGCAGCACCGACGATGGTGGCCAGCGCGGTAGAGATGAAGAGCGCATTGCCGAGACCCCAGCCGGCCCGGAAGTCGATGATCGACTCCACATTCTGCGACAGGCCGGCCGCGAGAGCGAAGACGATGATCAGCGCGAGGCCGATCAGCAGGGTTCGCTTGGCGCCGATCCGGCTGGAGAGCCAGCTCGTGAAGAACATGGCGATACCGGTGATCACGAGGTAGCTGGTGAACAGCATCTCGGTCTCGGTCGGCGTTGCCGCGAGGTCCCGGGCGATGGCCGGAAGAATGGGGTCGACCAGGCCGATCCCCATGAACGCAATCACGCAGGCGAAGGCGACCGCCCAGACCGCCCTCGGCTGGTGCAGGATGCTCCGGGCGGGCTCCGGCGAGGCAGCAGGCACAGAGACGACAGGCACAGAGACGAGATCCTGCTGCTCGGCGGCGTCCCGCCCCTGGGCGCGGCTCACGACCCCGCTCACGATGCGGCTCCGAAGGGTACGACCAGTCCGGACGGGTCGGACGGGTCGCTCCGTTCCACCCGGTCGCGGAGGATCGAGATCGCCCGCTCGAGCGTGGCGACATCATCGGCGGGGAGGTCGGCGAACATCGGCAGCAGTGCCGCAGCGAGCTCGCTCCGCCAGTCGAGCAGAGCGGCTTCGCCGGCCGGGGTGATCGCGGTCTGGGAGACGCGGGCGTCGAGCGGGTCGGCCAGGCGGGTGGCCCAGCCGCGCAGCTCGAGGTGGCTGACCAGCTTGGTGGCTGTGGGCTGGGAGACCCTGCTGCGACTGGCGAGCGCGCCGAGGCGGATCGAGCCCGACTGCAGCAGCACACTGAGTGTGCGCCAGACGGCCGGGGATTCCGGGTTGTTCGCGGCGTGGGCGGCGACCCTGGTCAACCGGTGGTTCACCGAGACGAGGTCGCCGAGGATGGTGTGTAGGTCTGTAGGCATCCGTCCACTATACATAGCCGGGCTATATAAAATGAATCGACCCGACGCATCGGCCGATTCAACGGCCGAAGGGCGTCGCACCCGCTGGGTGCGACGCCCTTCGGCGTGTTGGACGGCTGACGCCGTCCGACCTGACTGAACCCCCAGCGGGGCCCGGTTACTTCAGGACTGCGGTGGCGCCGGCAGCTTCGAGAGCAGCCTTGCCCTTTTCAGCGGCCTCCTTGGAGACGCCTTCGAGGACGGCCTTCGGCGCGCCATCGACGACGGCCTTGGCCTCGCCGAGGCCCAGGCTGGTGAGCTCGCGCACAACCTTGATGACCTGGATCTTCTTGTCGCCGACAGCCTCGAGGATGACGTCGAAAGCGGACTGCTCCTCGACCTCTTCAGCGGGTGCAGCGGGACCAGCAGCGCCGGCAACGGCGACCGGAGCAGCGGCGGTGACCTCGAAGGTCTCCTCGAACGCCTTGACGAACTCGGAGAGCTCGATGAGGGTGAGGCCCTTGAACTGTTCGAGCAATTCCTCGGTGGAAAGCTTTGCCATGATTTTTCTCCCTATAGTTTCTTAGTTACTCACCGCGATGCCAGGCAGATGCCTAGTTCGCGGACTCCTGCTTCTCACGCAGCGCGTCGATGGTGCGAACAGCCTTCGACAGTGGCGCGTTGAACAGATATGCGGCTCCGAACAGCGAGGCCTTGAAGGCGCCGGCCAGCTTGGCCAGCAGCACCTCACGGGACTCGAGGTCGGCGAGCTTGCCTACCTCTGCAGCGGTGAGCGGGTTACCGTCGAAGTAACCACCCTTCACCACCAGGAGAGGGTTTGCCTTGGTAAAGGCACGCAGGGTCTTCGCGACGGCGACGGGGTCTCCGTGCACGAAGGCGATCGCGGACGGACCGACAAGCTCGTCGTCAAACGACGTGATGCCGGCGTTGTTGGCCGCAATCTTGGTCAGCGTGTTCTTTACCACGGCGTACGTGGCGTCCGCACTGATGGATACGCGCAACGACTTGAGCTGCGCAACAGTGAGACCGCGGTACTCGGTGAGCAGAACGGCGGTCGAGCTCTGGAATTTCTCCGTCAGCTCGGCGACCGTTGCTTCCTTGTTCGCCATGGCGCTCCTCTTGGTTTCATGTGCCGGTAGCCCGGGGCGCAGACATGAAAAAAGCCCCAGCGCAAGCGCCGGAGCTGGGAGGCAATCCACAGGGGAGTGCGTTCTTACTTCGATTCCTGCGCGGGCCGTTCACGTGAATGAACCTTCGATCAACGCTTCCTGTGTGGAAGTGAAGACAACCGGCGGTCTTTGGCTATGGAACACCCTAAGCGACGAGGGCCCCGCCCGCAAATCGACGGCCCCGCGTCCGTGCCCAAAAATTAGTTGACTTGAGTCTACTAACCCGATATAGTTGATCTTTGTCAATTACATCCGGGAGTCCCATGCCACGCGCCTCGCGCACCACCACCCCGTCCGTTACACGCACGGCGCTTGCCGCGCGCACCATTTCCGCGGACGGTTCCATGTCCAAACGCCAGGTGCTCGAGGCCCTGTCGGGCCTGTTGCTGGGCATGTTCGTCTCGATCCTGGCCGGAACGGTGGTCAGCACCTCGCTCCCGATCATCCTCTCCGACCTGCACGGTGACCAGTCCGCCTACACCTGGGTGATCACGGCCACCCTGCTCGCCACCACAGTCAGCACACCGATCTGGGGCAAGTTCGCCGACTTGTTCAACCGCAAGCTGCTGATCCAGCTCGCCCTGGCCGTGTTCGTTCTCGGCTCGGCACTGGCCGGGCTCTCCCAGGACACCGCCACCCTGATCGGTTTCCGGGTGCTGCAGGGACTCGGCGCCGGCGGGCTCGCCGCGCTCAGCCAGATCATCATGGCCGACATCATCAGCCCGCGTGACCGCGGCAAGTACGCCGGCCTGTTCGGTGCCGTGATGGCCGTCGGCACTGTCGGCGGCCCGCTCCTCGGCGGGGTGGTGACGGATGCGTTCGGTTGGCGCTGGAACTTCTTCATCGCTCTTCCCGTCGCGATCGCGGCCATCGTGCTGCTGCAGCGCACCCTGCACCTACCCCAGCGGATCCGTCGCGCGGTGCGGATCGACTATCTCGGCGCCGTGCTGATCACCGGGGGCGTGTCGCTGCTGCTGATCTGGGTGACCCTGGCCGGGAGGGAGTTCGAGTGGGCATCCGTGTCGTCGTTCGTCATGGTCGGCGGCGCGGTGCTGCTCCTGGTGCTGGCCGTCGTGGTCGAGTCCAGGGTGGCGGAGCCGATCATCCCGCTCGGCCTGTTCCGCGACCGCACGTTCACCCTGGCCACCATCGCCAGCGTCTCCGTGGGTGTGGCCATGTTCGGCACCTCGGTGTTTCTGAGCCAGTACATGCAGCTCGCCCGCGGAGCGACGCCGACCCAGTCCGGCCTGCTCACCATCCCGATGATGGGCGGCTTCCTGGTCTCCTCGACCACATTCGGTACCCTGATCAGCCGCACCGGCAAGTGGAAGTCGATCATGGTCTCCGGTAGCGTGCTCGTCATCGTCGGGCTGCTGCTGCTCGGCTCCCTGACCAGCACCACGAGCCTGCTCTTCGTCGGGATCTTCATGTTCGTGCTCGGCTCCGGGCTCGGCATGCTGATGCAGAACCTCGTGTTGGTCGTGCAGAACGGGGTCGAGGTCGCGAACCTCGGGGTGGCCACCAGCGCGGTCACCTTCTTCCGCAGCCTGGGCGGCACGATCGGGGTCTCGGTGCTCGGCTCCGTGCTCGGCACGGTCGTGTCCCAGCAGATCACCGCCGGGATCGGGCAGTTGAGCCCGGCCAACCAGGCGGCCGCCGGGGCGAGCCTCGGCTCGGGCGCCATCCCGCACATCGCCGCGCTGCCCGCCGCGATCCGGGTGCTGGTCGAGTCTGCCTACGGTTCGGGGGTCGGCACGGTCTTCCTTCTCGGCGCGCCCCTGGCCGTGGTCACCCTCATCGCCGTGGCCCTGCTGCCCAACGCGTCGCTCGGCACCCGCACCGCGATCGCCAGGGCGCACGCCGACGCGGCCGACGGCGCCGCCGCACGCGAGATTGCGCTGGTCGAGGACATCCTGATCGACGCGGGGGCGGCGGCCGCGGACCTCACGCCGGTCGGCCTGAACGATCCGAGCGGAACGATTCTCGGCGGCGGCGGCGGCGAGCCGACGCCGGCCGGCCTGCGTAGTCTGTGACCATGACGCAGACCAGCCAAGGCGACACCGGCACCGCGATCGCCGAGGTCGAGGAGCAGATGAGCGTGCTCGCCGGGCACATCCGGGCGAGCATGCGCGACGCCGCCCTCAGCATCGACCCGGCGTTGCAGCCGTTCGGGCTGAAGATGCTGCGCCTCCTGGCCCGGTGCGGGCCCACCCACGCCAGTGCCGTGGCCGCGGCGCTCTACGTGGACAAGAGCGTGATCAGCCGCCAGGCCAGGCTGCTCTGCGACCTGGGCCTGCTGGAGACCCAGGTCGATCCGGCCGACGGCCGGGCGCGGTTCCTGGCCGTCACGCCGACCGCGGAGCGCAAGCTCGCCGAGGTGCGGGCCGGCGACACGGCGATAGTGCATCGCCGCCTGGGCAGTTGGCCGGCCGACGAACTGCGCGAACTGGCCCGGCTACTGGCCAAGCTCAACACCCCGTAGCCGCACGCCGGGCGGCCGGCCTCAAAGCGCGGGACCGGCGCCGTTGTCCGGGCGCCACTGGCGCACGTTAGGCTCACTGGCCTGCCGGGTCTCCAGGGAGGCCACTCCGATGATGATCGCGAACTGGGCGGCCGTGCCGTGCGCTAATCGGATCCGCTGAGCCGGAACTCCTCGCTGTCCAGCAGGTGCTGGGCGCGCTCGACCACCCGGGAACTGTACGAGCCGGTCGACCTCGCTTCCAGCAGTGCGGCACGTTCCGCCTGCAACACCCGGAGTCGCAACGCCCGATACTGTTCCTGCGGTCCGGCAGCGTTCTCGTCCGGAGACTCCGACAGCGATTCCGCACGGAGGGAGCGTGCCGAGCGCACCCGCTCCACCACCTCGGGATCGAACCGGCGGCCGTCGTCCTGAGCAACCGCGGGATTGTCCAGCACCGCCAGCCCGACGCCCGTCATCTCCGCGACGAGGGTCGACAACTCCTCGCGGTCCGCCGCCTGATCGTGCCCGGTGATTCCCAGTGTCCTGATCAGGAGAGGGAGGGTCCCGCCCTGGACGAGCAGGGAGGCGATCGCGACGGTGAAAGCGATGAGCAGCAGTTGCGCTCGATAAGGGGTGACGGCCGGAAGCGAGTGAGCCGCCGCGACGGTGACCACACCGCGCATGCCCGACCAGGCCAGCACGGCGCCTCCGCGCCAGTCGAGCCCCTCCGTCGTCACGAACGCGAAATCGGCCCGCTTCCGCCTCACGGTGAGGTGGTCCTTGCGCGTCACCCGCCCGTCCGTGGCCGGCCGGTGCCACCACCGGGCGAGAGAAACGGCCGGGCCCTTCTCCCTTGCCCGGCTCTCATCTCTCCTCAGCAGCGCGAGCAGCGGGATCACGAATGCAATGCGAACCGCGGCCAGGACAAGCGTGGCGAGCAGACCCAACCCGATGGCCTGGCTCACGCTGAAATGGTCGTCCTTCACCTGGTCGACCAGACCCTTCAGCCCAAAGCCCATGACGAGGAAGACTCCGTTCTCCAGGACGAATTGGGCGGTCCGCCAGTTGAGCCGCTGATTGATGCGGTCCTGCGCAGAGAAGAGCCGAGCGCTTTTGTGGCCGGTCACCACTCCGGCGACAACGACAGCGAGGACCCCGGACGCCTTGATCTCGTTGGCCGGGATGAATGCGAGGAACGGGACGGCGAAGGAAATGGTCGTATTCAGGACCACATCGCCCAGATGTGACCGCAGCCACACCGTCACCTGCCCCACGACCAGCCCGATGAGGATGGCGGCGATGACCGCGTAGGCGAAGTCGCCGATGACGTTGATGAACGCGACTGAGCCTGCCGTCGCCGCCACGGCCGAGCGCAGGAGGACCAGGGCGGAGGCATCGTTGACGAGACTCTCGCCGTGCAACAGCGTGACCAGCCTGGGCGGAAGGCCGAGCCGGCGCCCGATCGATGTTGCGGCGACCGCATCCGGTGGACTCACGACGGCGCCGAGGGCGACCGCGGCCGGAAGGCTCAGCGCGGGGAGCAACCAGTGGAACAGGAGGCCGATGATGAAGGCACTGGCCATGACGAGCAGCACGGAGAGGCCGGTGATGGCCTTCGCGTTGCGGCGGAAGTCGACGACGGGGATATTGACGGCACCCGCGTAGAGAAGTGGTGGGAGAACAGCGGTGAGAATGAACTCCGGGGGGATCACGACAGCGGGAACGCCGGGGATCAGGCTCCCGGCGACGCCGGCGAGAACGAGCACGAGGGGCGCCGCCACGCCGAGCCTCGGCCCGACGACAGCGGCGCCGACGAGAGTCAGAATCCCGAGGACTCCCAGGAGCGAGTAGGTCACTGGCACATCGTAGGGTTCGCGGCCCGGCACCGACAGGGAATACGCCCCTCGGATCTGGGCGGGTTCTCAGAATCCGCGGGAATCCCGGCTCAGCGCAGAGGCAGCGACACCCGGAAGCGCGTACGGCCCGGGTGGCTATCCACGGTCACCTCGCCGTGGTGGGCGGTCACCACGGCGCGGGCGATGGCCAGGCCGAGGCCGGTGCTGCCCGTACCCCGGAAGCGGGAGCTGTCTCCGCGGGCGAAACGCTCGAACAGGGTCGACTGGAGGTTCTCCGGGATGCCCGGTCCGTCATCCGTCACGGTCACCACGGCCCGGTCGCCCAGGATCGAGAGCGCGACGTCGACCGTCGTCTCCGGCGGCGTGTGGATGCGGGCGTTGGCGAGCAGGTTGGCGAAGACCTGATGCAGCCGCGCGGTGTCGCCGACCACCCGGACCGGTTCGTCGGGCAGATCGAGCCCCAGGACCCGATGGCGGCCGGCCGCGTGGGCGTCGCTGACGACGTCGACGAGCAGGCTGGTCAGGTCGACCGGCCTGCGTTCGAGCTCCCGGCCCTCGTCGAGCCTGGCCAGCAGAAGCAGGTCCTCGACCAGGCCCGTCATCCGGATCGACTCCGATTCGATCCGCCCGAGCGAGTGCAGGGCGTCGGGCGGGAGGTCCTGGCCGGTGCGGCGGGTGAGCTCGGAGTAGCCGCGGATCGAGGCGAGCGGGGTGCGCAACTCATGGCTGGCATCCGCGACGAACTGGCGCACCTTGCGCTCGCTGGCCTGCCGGGTTTCCAGGGCCACATCAACATGGTCGAGCATCCGGTTGAGCGCTGATCCCACCCTGCCGACCTCGGTGCGCGGGTCGGTGTCGGCGGCCGGAACCCGGTCGACCAGGGAGACCTCCCCGCGGTCCAGCGGCAGCTCGGCCACCCTGGCCGCGGTCTCCGTGACCCGCTGCAGCGGACGGAGGGCGAGGCTCACGATCCACAGCGCCAGGACCGCCACCACGATGATGCCGGCCAGGGAGACCACCCCGATGATGATCGCGAGCTGGGCGGCAGTACCGTTCACCCCGGCGAGCGGGAGCCCGACCAGGTAGAGCACGCCGGTGCGATTCACGTTGGCCATGATCCGGTAATCGCCGACAGAGCCGTCGAGGTCGATACTCACGGCCCGCGACGGTTGCATCTGCCGGGCGAGGATCTCCTTCTGGTGCGTGCTCAGCGCCGCAATGTCGCCGCTGACCGTCGTATAGCCGGAGGAGATGCTCGACCCGTCGAAGACCAGCGCGAGGGTTCCCGGCGGCTGGGCCGGGCCGTTCAGGATCATCTCCGCCGTCGGGGTGGTTAGCGCAGGGGAGCCCTCGTCGAGGTCCCGGTGCCCCTCGAGCACGGCGCGGGAACGGTCGGCCGCCGCGCCGAGTTGCTGGTCGAGGACGTCGAGCAGGGACGCCCGGAGGATCGCTACGCTGACCAGGCCGATCGAGACGCTGACCAGCGCGAGCAGGCCTACGACGGCGAGCACGAGCCGCCGGCGGAGCGTCCAGGGCGCGCGGGGACGGCGGAGCCGCCTGGCCTTCATCAGGCGGTCTTCAGCATGTAGCCTGCGCCGCGCACGGTGTGGATCATCGGCTCGCGCCCGGCGTCGACCTTCTTGCGCAGGTAGGAGATGTAGATCTCGACCACCGAGGACTTGCCGCCGAAGTCGTAGCTCCAGACCCGGTCGAGGATCTGCGCCTTGCTCAGCACCCGGCGGGGGTTGCGCATGAGGAAGCGCAGCAGCTCGAACTCGGTGGCGGTCAGCTCGATCGGCACGCCGGCCCTGGACACCTCGTAGCTGTCCTCATCGAGGGTGAGGTCGCCAACCGAGATCCGCGGGTCGGTGGAGTCCGACACGGCGAGCGTCGACCGGCGGATGAGGCCGCGCAGCCGTGCGACGACCTCTTCGAGGCTGAACGGTTTGGTGACATAGTCGTCACCGCCCGCGGTCAGGCCGGCGATCCGGTCGTCGAGGGAGTCCTTGGCCGTGAGGAAGAGCACCGGGGTTTCGTAGCCGTCGGCACGCACCCGCTGCAGAACCTGTAGGCCGTCGATGTCGGGCAACATGATGTCGAGCACGATCGCATCCGGCCGAAACTCACGCGCGATCGTGAGCGCCTGCCGACCTTCGCCGGCGGTGCGCACCTCCCAGCCCTCGTAGCGCAGGGCCATTGAGAGCAGGTCGGTGAGGGTCGGCTCATCGTCCACCACCAGCACCCGGATCGGGCTGCCGTCCGCCTTGTGCAGTCGCGGGCCGCGGGCCGCATGGTCGGTCTCACGAGTACTCATGTTCTCCAGTATCTTCAGTCAACTATGAAACGGCTATGCGAATCCCCTGCCTTGCCTGTGAAGACGCCCATTCCCGCCTCTATGGCCGATTCATAGCGTGCCGATAGCGCCGCCATAGGCCCCGTTCGTAGCTTCAGTCTCGGCGGTGGCCCCATCGCCGGAACTGGAGAGCCATGTTTATCACTTACCTACGGCGGGAACTCGCCGGCCGTCGAAAGCAGACCGCGATCGTCGCGACCGGCATGGCCCTGGCCATCGCCCTGGTCATTATCGTCAATGCCGTATCCAGCGGGGTGCAGCTCGCCCAGGCCAGCGTGCTCGAATCCGTCTACGGCGTCGGAACCGATATCACCGTGAGCCAGATGCCGGCGGCGCCGACCGCCGGGGACAGCAGCGGCGGCCCGCAGAAGTTCGATTTCGGCGCCGCCGACGGCAACGCGAGCGGCGAAACCACCACGGTCAGCCGGTCCCGGCTGACCGCAACCCGCGGCACGTCGACGTTTGAGTCGACGGCCCTGGCCACGGTCGGCTCGGTCGACAACGTGAGCGGGGCGGCCGCCACCCTCGCGCTGGAGAACACGACCTTCAACGGGGCGCTGCCCACGCGCACCCAGGGCACCGGGACCGCCGCGGGCACCACCCCGCCGGAGGGCGGGTCGGATGGCGCCGGCGGCAGCTCGTTCAACGTGGACTCCTTCTCCGTGCTCGGCCTCGACCCGGCCGATGAGGCCGTCGGGCCCCTCTCGGCGGTAAGCCTCACCGACGGCCGCTCCCTCACCAAGGCGGATGCCGGCGCCAACGTCGCCGTGCTCGACTCGAGCTACGCGACTTCGTCGTCGCTCGCCACCGGCGGGACCGTCTCCCTCGCCGGGACCGACTTCACCATCGTCGGGCTCGTGACCGCGGAATCCGCCAACGCCGCCACGGCCGCAAACGTCTACATCCCAATCGACGTGGCGCAGACACTCTCCGGACTGACCGGTCAGGTCTCCAACATCTACGTGCAGGCGTCGTCGTCCACTGACATCGCCCAGGTGAAGGCCGAAATCGAGAAAGCACTCCCGGCCGCGACCGTGAAGACCCAGGCCGACCTCGCCTCAGGTGTCTCCGGTTCCCTGTCCAGCGCCTCCGACCTGGTCAAGAACCTGGGTCTGTGGCTGTCTCTGATCGTGCTCGCGGCGGCGTTCCTGATCGCCGTGCTTTTCACTATCTCCGGTGTCACCCGGCGCACACGGGAGTTCGGAACGCTGAAGGCGATCGGCTGGTCCAACGGCAGGATCGTGCGGCAGGTTGCCGGTGAATCGCTCGTGCAGGGCCTGATCGGCGGCGCAGCGGGCATCGCCATCGGCCTGCTCGGCATCCTCGTGATCAACCTCATCGCCCCGACCCTGACCGCAGGCACGGCCAGCGCGGCCGCCGGCGCGGGCACCGGCGCGGGCACCGGCGGGCCCGGCGACGGACGCGG
>NZ_SOFP01000066.1 GCF_004402785.1 Cryobacterium algoritolerans | reverse complement strand
GCACGCCTGCTCATCCACGAACCACTCCTGGAAGGCCAGAATCGACCGTGGAAAATCAGGTTTGGACACACTTCACACTAGCTGAGCTAAGCGGATACGCACTAGTCGATTTATGCAGATGTCTGCATAAATCGACGAGCTCGGCTACCTGCCGCTGCCCGCCGAGGCCGCGTCAGCGCTGTTCCAAGTCATCAACCAGCGCTACCTGAAAACGTCGATCGTGATCACCACGAACCGGCCCGTCGGCGCCTGGGGCGAGATCCTCGGCGACACCACCGTCGCCGCCGCGATGCTTGACAGGCTCCTGCACCGATCCGTCGTCGTCACCCTCGACGGCGGCTCCTACCGGCTCCGCAACCACACTGCCCAATCCAACGAGCTCCGCCGCGTGACAACGGGCACAAACTTCCGCTAATCTAACCTCGCGACCTGGGGAGCTTCGATGAGCAGGACTGGGGAATTTCGCTGAGTGCCGTCACGCGGCCTGCCACAACCTGATGAAGCTGCACACCATGCAAACCAAGGCGCTTCTGAACGCACCGGCCGCGCTGATAGCTCCGCCGGCAACCTAAAGAGCAAGGCGGAACCGCCCTACCGGGCGGCGGCGGCAACAACAGCGACGGCGCCGTCAACGCGACCGTGGCCCTCTTTTCGATCAGCACAACCACAATTCCCCCGTTGGCTACCGGGCCATCAACGCCCAACCCACGCCGAGACCTGGACCCGTATTTCGCGGCATCAAGCCCAAATAGGCCTTACCGACCCACGCTCCTAGGTAAGTCGCGGGGTAGGTCATGAAGTCGAACACATCGGCAATCATCTTGGTTTCTGGACCAAAGAGCTCATCGAGATAACCCAAAGTAGAACGATTGGCGAGCACATTCGGCCGAACAAGGCACGTTAGCCAAATCGGGCACAGACGGAGGATGCGGCTCCCATTACTCATAATTTTGGCCGTCGCGGTTGAACTGGGCCGCGTTCTCGATTCGCGTAGACTCCAGCATCCAACCGTTTCTTGAACTTTGCGGGAGCTCCGGCATACAGCGCATGGCTCTCGGTCAAACCGGCGATGACCACCGAACCCATTGCGACGACTGAATACGGTGGGACTCGTGCCCCCAATACGAGACTGCACGATCCCCCCACCATCGCGTATTCACCGATCTCGATCGACTTAGTGTCCAGCACTCCATCTACGACATCTATGCCATGGGTCATGAAGACCGATCGAACTCCCGCAATCGTTGAGAATGCGCCGACGATGACACCCCCGGACACATCAAAATAATGCCTGCTTGTGATCGCTGAATGCCCACCGACCCGGAGCACCCCTGCTGTCTCAACCTGTTGCGCCTCAACGAGGAATGGAGCAGCCGAGACCCAATTCCACTGTCCAATTTCGGAAAAAGGACCGAGCCGCAATTCGTTCACGTTGCGAAAGACGTTGAATGGACCGATGCGAGCCCCCTCAGAGATGTCGAGGCGGGTCGCACCGACGACCAGAATTGGACCTATCATTGCGCTCTTATGAATCGAATGGCCAGCTCGGTTCAGCATCCAGTTCTTGACTCGAGAGGCGGGCAGAAGCCCGAGGAGCAGACTAGGTACGGACGTCATTTGGTCGCTCCCGACTTCAACGCGCCTGGCACCACACGCTGAGTTGCTGCCCGGGCCAGGGCTCTGATGCCTCTGGCAGTGTCCGCCCAGGTATTCATCGGTTCTCGTCCTCCTGATCGGTTGATACCTAGATCGAGTCCTTCGAAGATCTTTCCCGCGAGGGACTCTGCACTTGGATCCGCGACGATGAGACCAAGTCCATGAATGATAGAAAGGCCGCTGTCAGCGGTTCCCACAACCGGAATTCCAAAGTACTGCGCTTCCGCAACAGGCAAGCCGAAACCTTCATCCGACGATGCTAATACAACGACACTTGACGATTGAATAAGACGCTGATATTCAATGTCGCTTACAAATCCGGGAAACCGACACTGCTCGTCTACATGATTCAACCGAGCAACCTCCCTCAGCGCCTCTGCGTAGGCCGCATTTGCACCGAGTACTACCAGCTGAGTCTGTTCTAGCACTTTGTCCCGGAGGAGACCAAGCGCGGCTATGACAAGTTCGGGGCGTTTGTTGGAATGGTGACCGAACGTCAATATCGTGGCGTGTCCCTGGTTACGTCGGACTGTTTGCCAACGTCGCGAATGATCTCGACCATTCTCGACAACGAACACGTTGGCCTCGGGAGCATACGAAAGCGTCTCCTGAGCCGTCTTCCCGGATATCGCAACAACGAATCCAGCGCGGTTGACAGAGGTTTGCCAAATTCTACGATACAGGCGTTGAATCCTACCGAACTCCTTGGCGTTCTTAAGATGTCGCCAATCGTGAACAACACATGCGCGCCGGCTTCTCGGGACGAGTGGAGACACAACGGGACTTACTGAGAGCAGCACATCCGCTCTATTCGAGAAATACACCCAAGGTGACCTGAAGAACTGGCTGAGAACCCTCGTCAGAGTCGTTTCGCCAGAAACACAGACGGTTTTGATCGACGG
This sequence comes from Cryobacterium algoritolerans, assembly GCF_004402785.1. Taxonomy (GTDB): domain Bacteria; phylum Actinomycetota; class Actinomycetes; order Actinomycetales; family Microbacteriaceae; genus Cryobacterium; species Cryobacterium algoritolerans. Next base: position 15,175 of record NZ_SOFP01000066.1, on the reverse strand, counting down.
GTAGGATTCGAACTCTTGGGCAATCCAGCTCCCCCCAACGAGAATGAGTCGATCTTCGCTGTATTCCCCCACCCACGCATGAATCAGTTCCTGTGCATACGACCTCATACCGCCAGATCTAGCCGGCGCGCCAAGGAGATCAACTACGATCTTCATCGATCTCCTCAGTTGACTCGACAAGGCGAGGATCATTGAAGCCTGACACCCAGGCATTAACCGAATGAATCTCAAACCCCGGGGGCATTTGACCGTCACCAGCTAAAGATGCAATCTGCCTCCGAAACAGCTCAACGTCCTGCGGCCCGCTCGCAGGCAGAACCACTACCCGCTCCGGATCGAAGAAATCCATTTCAGCAACGAATGGATTGGAAGTGACGAGCGTCGACCCCGAAGCGAGCACTTCGAAGGTACGCATAGTAAGTCCTGACTGCCCCTCCCTCTGCATATCCAGGACAGAACGTGATTGCCGGAAGATGCTGGCAACTTCACTGCGATTCAGTTTTTCAAAACTCACATCCGTTCTCTGCACCTGGCGAAATCGGCTGCTGAACACTCGTCTAACGTAGAACAACCAGGCCGCTTGCACGTAAAAGAATCGATATGTGTTCTGCAGTCCCGCGAACACGTGACCTACGAACGCAAATCGGTCCGAGTGCAGCGTTCCAACAAAGGAAGCATCGAACTTTCGAATCTCATGCACGGGGCCTGGGGTGAAATCGAGGGCATAGAAAAGGTGCTTGAGCTCTAGCTCTTCATACCTGCGGACATCCTCGAAATCAAAGCTATACAGGCGATCGAAATATGGAAACAGCTGCACGCAGTTTGGGCTGTTCTTTATCGCATCGAAGGTGTAAAACACGAAACGCGCGCCAGGCTGAACGGAGCGCAGTTGGGCCAAGAACCAATCTGGAACGACTTCGCCCTTCACTACAAGCACCAAGTTGTACCGGCGCCCGACGATTGTACGAAGGATGCCTTCGAAATGGACTCGAATACTACGGTTGAGAACAGGCCGACCGAATCGTAAGATCGCCTTGGCCCACGACGCATTCGATGGCCTCTCGTCGAAATAGTCCACTTCTGATCCTTGTCGCACGAAGGCGTTCTCAATGTCGCCTTCATAGCCGAAGAACGATGGTGAGAGAAATAGGACCCGTTCAGGAATCATTTGAGGAGTTTCCTCGCTCTCATTTCCGCGAGAGACGACTCGTACTCTCCACCGACCTCGGGCTGAGCATCAACCCAATTCACAAACCTCGACACCCCTTCACGGAAAGAGATCTGGGAGCGGAAATCTAGCTTTTCTACCGCCAATGCTGTCCCCGCGAAATTATGACGAATATCTCCCAGACGGTAATTCCCTGACACGCGGACCGGAACTTCTTTCCCAAATGCCTGAAAGAGGCCTGCGATCACCTCGGTTACTGTTGTCGCGATGCCGCTACCCACGTTGACAGCCAAGCCGTCCGCGCCATTCGAAACGATTGCCCGGTATGTCGCGTCCACAACATCGTCAATGAAAACGAAGTCGCGGCTCTCCAAGCCGTCTTCGAACACGTTGATCTCTTTGCCCTCACGGATGAGCGTCGAAAAGATGGAAAGAATCCCGGTATATGGGTTCGTGAGAGATTGACCTGGACCATAGACATTTTGGTAGCGCAATGCCACGGGAGCAATGCCCAATGTTGGAGCTACCGTCAGCACCATAGATTCTTGCGTGTGTTTGGTAATTCCATAAACAGATGAAGGTTGAATTCGAGAGGATTCATCCGTCGCGACCAAGGTCAGTGGTAGCACTGCGCCAGGATACGTCACCTCAAAGTCGCCGGCAGCCATGTCTTGGTCTGCCCTGCTCAGCGGGAATACCGTGCCCAAGTTCTCGCTCTGATATTGCCCTTCGCCATATATAGCTCTCGACGACGCAACGACCATCTTCCTCACGTCATGATCCGAATTAGCCAGGACATCAAGAATCTTCGCCGTGCCCCCCACGTTTGTTTCGACGTAGCGATCAATTTCGTACATCGATTGACCCGTCCCAGTTTCAGCCGCGAGGTGGACAATGACGTCATGCCCAGGCACGACACGGGCTATGTCCGCGCGGGAAGTCACACTTCCGACAACAACGTGAGCGATATCTACGACACTTTGGTAAAGAAATGAAGTCACCTCCGGACGTTTCCCATGAATCTGGCTGAGTAGGCTATCGAACACGGTAACCTCATGCCCTTCTGCCACGAGGCGCTTCGTGAGGTTCGAACCGATGAATCCTGCGCCACCCGTAACCAGTACTCGAAGTTTCATTCAGATGCTCCAATGTTTGTCTTAATGTGCGGGATTTTCATTTCGCATCCTGACCAGGCACGAGAACTGCTCTCAACGTTCGCCACAGTATGACTAGGTCGCCGGCCATTGACCAGTTCTCGACGTAGTAGAGATCCAGCCGAATACTGTCTTCCCATGAAAGGCTTGACCGACCGCTGACTTGCCAGAGGCCACTCATTCCAGGTTTGACAAACAGCCGCCGGTGGGCGGCGGAATCGTAGAGCGCCACCTCACCATCTCGCTGCGGCCGAGGACCGACGAGACTCATGTCGCCTTTGAATACATTGAGAAGTTGAAGGAGCTCATCAAGCGAGTACCTGCGAAGGAACCCACCAACCTTGGTAAGCCTCGGGTCGTTGGAGACCTTGAAGAGGGGTTTATTGCCTGTCCCCTGAGCTTCGAGCAACGACGCGAGCTGGCTGTCAGCGTCGACGGTCATGGATCTGAATTTCAGCATGTTGAACGGCTCGCCGTTTAACCCAATGCGTTCCTGCCGGTACAAGACAGGTCCGCTGCTGGTCAACCTAACGACTAGTGCGATGACCACAAGTGTTGGGGAGAACAGCAGGAGGAGGAGTCCGGAGCCAGCAATGTCGAAGGCGCGCTTTGCGAAGTGCTTCAGGCCTTCATAGCTCGGCATTTCAACGTGGATAAGCGGCAGTCCCGCAACAGGGCGAGCGTGGATGCGCGGGCCGCCAATACCAGTAAGGCTCGGGGCCACGACGAGATGCTTTCGCCCTGGTTCGAGGGCCCAGCTGAGTTGTCGAATACGTTCAGGAGGCAGGTCGTCGCTGCTGGTGACTACCACAGTGTCGGCGCCCGTTGCCGCGAGCGCTGGTTGGAGATCGTCGAAGTCACCGAACACCGGGACGTCCGTTGTCGAGAGGAAAGTGGAAACCCGGCCGCTTGGCACGCAGGCACCAACAACTCGGTATCCCGCCTCGGTCGACGATCGGAGCACTCGAGCCAAATGCGTTGCCGATGCTGCCGAGCCGACCAACAACACCGTTGAGGAAAACAAACCGCGCTGTCGCTGCACGCCAAGCCACTGGCGCCACATCCATCGAGAGAAAATTAGTATCACCACACCAAGAGGGAGGGCAATCAAGATATATCCTCGGGCAACGTCGATCTGTAAGAGAAAGGCGCTGATGGCCAACAGTCCGAAAAGGCGAAACGACGCATTCGCGATGAGCTTGTACTCGTCCGCACCCGTGCCGAGGACTCTGTAACCCCGGGTGCCATAGGCGCCGAGCATGGCCATCCAGGCGACGATCAGCATCACCGAAACACTCGTGTAGTTCACCTCAAGATCACGTGCGTTGCCTCGAAAGGCAAGATCTGCGGTATCGAGTCCAAACCAGAGTATTTGTACCCCGAACACCACCCAGATCAGAACGAGTAGGTCCGTGATGACGAGCCGGGCCGCGTAGACGCCACGCCAATCGCGTCCGCGGTTCTTCCGGTCAACGTAAATTGGGATTGATGTTGGATTCTCGCTCATTTTTCCCCCATGCGGCGATTCGAGCACCGCGCTACTGCTTCGATTGGTGAACGATTCCTCACCGTCGTGACGAACCACTTAGTTCCAGGTCGCTCCCCCATCAGAGGAACGAACGAATGCGTCGCCAGCCCACAGCCACACTGTGCCGACGGCGCCCGACACGGCGATATTGCCCGTGAGCCCACTCGGTTGTACGGCAGCTTTGAAGCAACCCGCTTCGGTGGATTCGCGCGCGGGCGCCAGAGTGATGAGTTGCACACCGGCACACTCGGAACGGCCGACCGCCGCAGCGAGATAGCCGGTGTCAGTGTCAGTGATGCTCACGACGCCGGGGAGGGCAGATGCTGGGGACCAGGCGGCGGCATCTACGGTGGAGAAGAGTCGACCGTCCGCGCAAAGCGCGGCAGCGGACTTGTCATCGCGCACGGCGAGCGTGACGACGGCATCACAGGGAGCCTTGGCGGATCCAGACGGGCTGTGAATGGTGGCGCGATCGGCGGGATCGACGAACCAGGTGCCGGCGAGCTTGTCGGAGTAGGAGGAGTAGTTGTCGCCCGAGACGAAGGTTTTGACGAACTGGGGGGCGCAGTCTGACTTGGCTAGGCCGACCATTTCGACGACGCTCTCGCTGGTGACCATGAGGCTTTGCAGCGCCGTGACCTTGGCCGTGCCTGTGGCGTCGGTCTTCTTCCACGTTGCGCCGCCATTGGTAGTGAGCTCCGGCGATGCGGGGGTTGCGGGGCATGGGCCGGTCTGGGCTCGCCATGCGGTCTGACCATCGACCGCGTCGAGGAGACGGGTGGGCGGGAGCGGCAGCACGGTCGTGGCCGCTGGAGTTGCGGTGGGAGTAGCCGTTGGCGTCGGCGCCGCGGCCGCGTCTACGGCGCTGGCGGCCGAGAAGGTGGGGATGGGGCGGGATACCTCGGCGGCGTCGGTCGCGCGGGTGGAGCCGAGGGCGAGAACGATGAGGATCAAGTCCGCGGCGACAAAGGTGGCGACGGCCACGTAGACCCAGACGCGACGGCGCGAGGTGTCCCGCGGGACGTGGCGGGGAGGCTTCGCCATGGTTAGCAGCTTCCAGTCGTGGTGGCGAGGGCGGTTGTGATGGTGCTGACCGCGGTGTCGATGATGTGGGCTACCCGCGCGTAGATCTCGGTGGACTGGCGGTAGGGGTCTTCAATGTCGTCGTCGGCGGGGTGGTGCGGGGGAAGGGCCAGTCCCTTCGTGGCGGCGATCTCGGCGAGAAAGCTCGTGATCGTGGGGGTCTCGGCAAGCTCGACCACTGACGGGTCGGAGACAAGGCGGGCGAACTGGTTGAGCGTGTAGGCGTAGCGGGCCGCCCGCGGGTGGAGGGAGACGACCTCGCCGCGGTGCTCACGGGTGGCGGTGAGGATGAGGTCGGCGGACTCGATCAGGGCCGGGGTGAGCTGGCGGGCGGCGTGGAGTTGAGAGGTGGCGCCGTATTGGCGGGAGAGAGCGGCGGCCTCGTCGGTCATCGGGTAGTCGACCATAGCGCGGGTGCCGGCGCTGGTGACTATGGCGGGGATGCCCGCGGCGTTCAGCCGGGTTTGGAGAAGTTGCTCGGCGAGTGGGGAACGGCAGATGTTGCCGGTGCAGACGACCAGAACGGTGAACGGAGTTTCGACCACCGTCAGGCCTTTGCCTTCGCCAGGGCGCGGGCCTTGCGGGGGCTGGGCTCGGGGATCTCCTCAGCGCCGTAGCCATAGCCGTAGCCGTAGCGGCCGTAGCCGTAGGCATCCGGGCCCTTGGTCGGCAGCATAGTGAGCACGAGGCCGGAGACGGTGGCGCCCACGTTGTCGAGGGCGGCGATCGCGCCTTTGAGCTGGCCCTTCTGGGTGCGGCCGGAGGCGACCACGATGATGGCGCCGCCGACGTTCTTGGCGAGGATGGCGGCATCCGTGACCGGCAGCAGCGGCGGGGTGTCGAAGATGACCACGTCGAAGGTCTTGTTGAACTCGGCGATGAAGTGGCTCATGCGGGCGGAGCCGAGCAGTTCGCTCGGGTTCGGCGGCACGTGGCCGGCCGGCAGCACGTAGAGCTTGCCCTTGCCCCAGGGCTGGATGATGTCCTTGAGCTCGGCGCGGCCGACGAGCAGGTCGGTGAGGCCCACGGTGCCGTCGATGCCCATGTAGTCGGCGATCTTGGGGCGGCGCAGGTCGGCGTCGACGAGCAGCACGGTGGCGCCGGAGTCGGCCAGGGCGATGGCGAGGTTGGCGCCGGTGGTGCTCTTGCCCTCGCTCTCGATGGAAGAGGTGATCACGAAGCTGCGGTCGGTGCGGCCCACGTCGAGAAACTGCAGGTTGGTGCGCAGGGTGCGGAACGACTCGGCGCGGGGGCTGCGCGGGTCGACGTGCACAATCAGCGGGCGGTCCTGGGCCTTGGGGTCGAAGACGATGCCGCCGAGGATGGCGGAGTCGGTGACCGTTTCGACGTCGCGTTCGTTGCGGATGCGGGTGTCGAGGGTCTCGCGGAGCACGGCCAGACCCACGCCGAGGGCCAGGCCCACGAGGGCGCCGAGGGCGATGTTGAGCGGAACGTTCGGGCTGACCGGGATGGAGGACACGGTGGCCTCCTGCGCGCGGGTGAGCTTGACCGGAGAGACCGCGTCGGCGCCGACGGGCGTCTCGATGTCTTGCACGACCGCGGTGAGGCTTTGCGAGGTGGCGTTGGCGATGTCGGCAGCGCGCACCGGGTCGGTGTCGATGACGGTGATCTCGATGATCGAGGTATCGAGGGGCGCCGAGGCTGTGATCTTCTTGGCCAGCTCGTCGGAGGTGACGCCGAGGCTGAGGCTGCCGATCACCGGAAGCAGCACGATCGGCGTGTTCACGAGGTCGGAGTAGGTCTTGACCCGCTGCACGGTGAAGCTGCTGCCCTGGGCAAGGTCACTCGTGGTGCCGCTGGCCTGGGTGGAGACGAACACCTTCGAGGTGGCACTGAACTTGGGCGTCTGCAAGATGGAATAGGTGGATGCCGCACCCACCGCCACGAGGGTGAGCAAGACGATCAGCACCCAGCTTTTGCGCAGGATCCGAATGTAGTCGCGAAGCTCCACGCTGCGGCCTTTCCTTGATTAACAGATCAAGGCCGATCATTCCGCCCCGCTCTCATGTTGCCATACATCGGAGGGTGGGGTGTCACATGGGTCGGCGGGTCGGTCAGGCCCGATAGTTTGGGGTTCATGGCGGTCAGCTCGAACTCTGCGGAAGCACGTGTGCTCGGCGAGCCGTGGGCGCTTCGGGTCGCCGCGATCGGGGTGCTGCTGGCCGTGGGGCTCGTGGTGTTGGTGGGTGTCGCGGCGGAACGACTGTGGATCGGTGACTCGCGGGTTGCGTTGTTGGTCAGCTATTTGGCGGTGTGGGTGCCGCTCGGTGGGGCGGTTGTTGTTGTCGGGGTCGGGGCTTGGCGGCGGCTGGGCGCTGAGTTGGGCGTCCGGCCTGGCGCCGGGTCGTTTGCCGGGTCGTTTGTACGCGGCCTCGGGCTGCGGTTTCAGCCACTCGACCTGCTCTGGGGTCTTGCAGTCGGTCTGCTCGCCCGGGTCGCCGCGAGCCTGATCGAGATCGCCGGCTATGGGCAGATGGGCGGCTCACCCGTGCTGCTCGGCACCCCGGTCTACGACGGCTGGTGGCTGTTCGGCGCGCTGCTCGCGCCCGTTCTCATCGCCCCGTTCGTTGAGGAGGTCTTCTTCCGCGGCCTGCTGCTGCGCGGGGTAGCCGGCAGCACGGATGCGCGCCCCGTGGCACTCAGCCTCGCCGTGGTCGTCAGCGCCGCCGTGTTCGCGCTGCTGCACGTGCTCGACGCGGAGTCGGCCACCGTGGTCGTCGTGGCCGGGCTGTCGACGTTCGTGTTCGGGCTCGCGGCCGGATCCGTTGCCGCGGCGACCGGGAGGCTCGGCGGGGCGGTGATTGCGCATGTCACGTTCAATGCGCTGGTTGTGGTGCCGGCGGTGCTCGGCGCCCTGGGGTGAGTGGGTCTCGACGAGCTCGACCACCGGGCAGGCTCGACCACCGGGCGGGGCTACGGGCGGCCGAGGCCCTGGTAGGTCCAGCCGGCTGCGCGCCAGGCGGCGGCGTCGAGGGTGTTGCGGCCGTCGATGATGATGGGCACCCGCACGAGGGTGGCGGCCCAGACCGGGTCGATCTGCTTGAACTCGGCCCACTCGGTGACGAGCACCACGGCGTCGGCGCCGCGCAGGGTCTCCTCGACCGAGGTCGAGTAGGTGAGCTGTGGATGCCGCAGCCGCGAGTTCTCGATCCCCTGCGGGTCGGTGGCCATCACGTCGGCGCCCAGACCGCGCAGCTGCACGGCCACGTCGAGCGCCGGCGAGTCGCGCACATCGTCGGAGTGCGGCTTGAAACTCAGGCCGAGCACCGCCACCTTCGCGGTGTAGACCGGCTTGTCCAGCGCCTGCAGGGTCATCGCGACGACGCGCTGGCGCTGGCGCATGTTGATCGTGTCGACCTCCTTCAAGAAGGCGACCGAATCGCCCCGGCCGAGCTCCTCCGCGCGAGCGGTGAATGCGCGGATGTCCTTGGGCAGGCAACCGCCGCCGAAGCCGACGCCCGCGTTCAGGAACCGGCGGCCGATGCGGTTGTCGAAACCGATCGCATCCGCGAGCTGGGTGACGTCGGCGCCGGACACGTCGGCGATCTCGCTCATGGCGTTGATGAAGCTGATCTTGGTGGCCAGGAAGGCGTTGGCGGCGACCTTGACGAGTTCGGCCGTGGCGAAATCGGTGACGATCAGCGGAGTCGCGGCGGCGATGGCCGCGGCGTAGACCTCGTTGAGCAGTACGGTGGCGTGCTCGCCGGCCGCGCCGGCGGCAACCCCGTAGACCAGCCGGTCGGGGCTGATCGTGTCTTTCACGGCGAAGCCCTCGCGCAGGAACTCGGGGTTCCAGGCCAGGGTCGCGCCCGTTCCGGAGCGCTCGATGACCTCGGCGAGGCGGGCGGCCGTTCCGACGGGAACCGTGCTCTTGCCCACGACCAGGTCGCCGGCGGCGAGATGCGGCAAAATCGACTGCACGGCGGCGTCGACGTAGCTGAGGTCGGCGGCGTGGCTGCCGGCCTTCTGCGGGGTGCCGACGCCGATGAAGTGCACCTGGGCGCCCGCGGCATCCGCAATGTCGGTGCTGAATCTCAACCGGCCGGAGGCCATGGCCGAGGTGAGGATCTCCGGCAGCCCCGGCTCGTAGAACGGCGGCTTGCCCAAGGCGAGCTGCTCGATCTTGCGAATGTCGATGTCGATGCCGATGACGTCGTGGCCGAGTTCGGCCATCGCCGACGCGTGCACGGCGCCCAGGTAGCCGCAGCCGATCACGGAAATTCTCATGCGATGTTCTCCATCCATTCAGCCTAGAGGCAGTCCGTGAACGGGACCTGACCTCAGGCGGAAGGCCCCGAACGCGAGTTCAGGGCCTTCGATGGGGTGACGAGTCTGATGCAGTCCAGCCGGTGTCGGGCGGCCTACGCGACGGGGCGGTTAGTCGAGGATGAACTGCTTCGGGGTCTTCGCGTCGATGCCGTCCACGGTCACGGCCAGGTGGTACGACGCACCGCCGGCCGAGGCCGCCGGCCGGGAGTTTGAGTCGCAGGTGTCGGGGCTGGAACGGATCCGGTCCCAGGTGACCGGAGTGGTCGAGCTCACCGGTACCTTGGGCTCAAGGGTGACGTCGGCGTCGCTGGGGTTGGTCTGGCAGTCCGTGGACTTCCAGTAGACATCCTTGCCGCTGGAGATCGTGAACACCTGCTTCGCGGTGCCGGCGTTGATGACGCAGGGCGCCGAGCCCGTGTTGGTGATGCTGAGCGAGAGTTGCGGCATTTTGCCGGGCTCATAGGTATCGGCGTCGGTGGTGGCCTCCACCTGCACCTGGGCCGGGTCGCACTTCGCGGGGACGGCGGCCGGATCGGTGGCCGCGGCGGCGGGGGCATCCGTCGACGCGGTGGATGCCGGCGCCTTCGGCTTGCCGTCGGGCTGGCCGTTGCTGGAGCCGGGGCGCACGATGATGAGGAGGATGATGATAAGCACGAAGAGCAGGCCGAGGCCTACTACGAGGCGACGGCGCCAGTACACCTTGCTGGACTGGGGGCCGACCGGATGTTTGATCGTCGACATGGATCAAGGCTAACGAGGTTCCCGCCGGCGGCCGGGAATGCCGAGCGTGTCGGTGCGCTTTGCCGGGTTCCCATCGAACAAAGGTCGGAACCGGGCCTGGATGGCACCGGTTCCGACCTCCGCACGGTTGGTCTTAGTCGTCGTGACCGCTGTGACCGTCGTGACCGTCGTCGTGGCCGTGCGGCGGCTTCGGGGTCTTCACCCTGTCAACCTTGATCTCGGACCAGCCGATCACGGCACCCGACGCATCCTGCACGACGATGTCGTGGTTGCCGGGGCGGAGGTCGGCCGGGAGGGTCACCGTGACCTTGCCCTGCGCGTCCACTGTGAGCCAGCCGCCGAGGTTGACCGGCGTGGACCGCACCCAGACCGAGACGAACTCGGCCGCGTGCGAGGCTCCGACCGAGATGGTCACGGTGTCCCCTGCCTGATAGACCCGCTGGTCGGTCGCGATCGTGTTCTTCAGTGCCTTGGTCCGGGCGCGGGACGACGCCGGGGTCGGCGCGGCGGCGGGCGGCACCGGCACGTTGACCGTGACCGGGACGCGCACGATCGTGCCGGACTCCTTCGCCGTCAGCTCGAGCACGCCGGCTGCCGGGGCGTCGGCTGGGACGGTGAGCGTGACCGCTGCGGTGCCTGCGGCATCCACCGCGACCGTGCCGAGGGCGGCGTTGCTGCCCGGCCAGAGCAAGGTCAGCTCGGTATTCTTCGGCGCGCCGAGCGAGGTCAGGTTGAGGTTGCCGACCCTGAAGGTGACGGAGTCGCCGCGGCTGACGGGCGCGGTCGGCGCACCCGTGACGCTCGCCTGGCGGGCGGCGAACGACGGGGTGACCGGGCTGCGGGCGGTGAGGTAGCTGATCCACGCGTCCCGGTCGACGAGACCGGAGTCGCGCGTTCCCGTGCCGGCGAGGAAACCGCGGAAGTTGTCCCCGCCGGTGAGCAGGAAGTTGAACGACCCGACCCGGTAGGAGCGCGCCGGGTCGATGGCGGCGCCGTTGATCCAGATGCCGGTGATCCGGTCACCCTCGGCGCGGGTGGCGTCGAAGGTGTAGTTCACGTTGTCGGACAGCCCGAGCTGCAGGTAGGGCCGGCTCGGCACGTTGCCGGCCGCGTCGCGCTGCCATTGCTGCTCGAGCACCGTCTTGAACTGGGCCCCGGTGAGGCTGGTCGTCCACAGGTTGTTCAGGAACGGCAGCACCGCGTTGGCCTCGGCGTAGGTGACGACGCCGTCGGGCGCCTGGGCCAGGTCGGCGCGCATCCCGCCCGGGTTGACGACGCCGATCTCGGCGCCGCCCTTGAGCGGGTCGGCGAGCGACTCGCGCAACGAGTTGGCGACGAGGGTCCCCAGCGCCGACGGGGCCGCACGGTTCTCGGCGCAGGGCGCGGTGCCGCCGATGCAGGCGCGGGTCACGTCAGCGGTGACCGAGCCGATCGGCTGGTTGCCGATGACGGCCGCCTGGGCGAGCGCGGCATCCGTGATCGTCTTCACGGTCGCGACCCGGGGGTAGGCGGCGACCAGGGTGGCGTCGGCGGTCGTCGACCGCTTCACGTTCTGGTTCTTGACGGTGGTGGTGACGCCGGACCTCTTGTCGAAGTTGAGCACGACCTGGCCGATGTTCTCGCCGTAGCTGCCGGTCTGCAGCACCGGGCGGGTGACGCCCGCCGCGGCTCCGGGCACTGGGGCGTTCCACGCGTACTGCTTGTGGGTGTGGCCCGTGAAGATCGCGTCGACGCTCGCGGCGGTCTGGGTGACGATCTTCGCGAAGGCGCTGTCGGTGACGGCGAGTTCCTGTTCGAGCGTCGCACCCTCGGGCGCGCCGGCCCCGGCGCCCTCGTGGTATTCGGCGATCAGCACGTCGGCCTCGCCGTTGGCGGGGTTGCCGTCGCTCAACTGCGCCGACACCCGGTTCACCGCGGCGACCGGGTCGCCGAAGCTGAGGGTGGAGATGCCGCTCGGCGAGACGAGCGAGGGGGTCTCCTCGGTCACGGCGCCGATGACGCCCACCGTGACTCCGGAGACGTCGACGATCGCATACTCCGGCAGGGCCGGGGTCTGGGTGCCGGCGAGGTAGACGTTGGCCCCGAGGTAGTCGAAGTCGGCGGCGGCGGTGACCCGGCCGGTGAGGTCGGCGAAGCCCTGGTCGAACTCGTGGTTGCCGACCGCGGAGGCCTTCAGCCCGAGGGCGTTCAGCACGTCGATGGTGGGCTTGTCCTTCTGCGACGCCGGCGCGAAGAGCGAGGCGCCGATGTTGTCGCCGCTGGAGAGGAACAGGGTGGCCGCGTCACTGTACTCGGCGCGGAGCTGCTCGACGGTTCCGGCGAACTTGACCGTGTTCGCGTCGATCCGGCCGTGGAAGTCGTTGATGTTGAGCAGGTTGATGTTCACATCGGTGGGACTGGCCAGCTTCAGGCCGACGACCGCGGGGTCGTGGTCGGAGGAACGGTACGGGTCTGCGCGGTAGAAGTCGGTGACGTTGTTGTTGTACCGGCTGTACTCCAGCGCGACGGACTCGACCGAGTTGATGTTCCAGACGTCGACGTCGGTGACGGCGGCATCCGCTTCGACCGAGGCGAACACGTGGTCGAGGGAGCCGACGGCCCCGCCGAACGCGTAGGTGTACTCGCCGCTCTTGGCCTCCTGGCTCAGGTAGCCGGCGTCGGTGATGACCTTGATCGGGTCTTCCTTGTCGTAGGCGTTGAAGTCTCCGGTGAGGAAGACCCGCTTGATGCCGGTGTCGGTCTTGAGCGTGTCGGCGAAGCCGACGAGGGCGGTCGCCTGGTTGACCCGGGAGGCGTTCGAGGCACCCTGGCCGTCGCCGGTGTCGGCGTCGACGCCGGTGCCGGACCCCTTCGACTTGAAGTGGTTGACGATGGCGAGGAACGAGCTGCCGGTGTCGCCGACCAGCTGGAACGCCTGGGCGAGCGGCTGGCGGGCGTTGACGAAGGCCGGGGCGTCGAGGATGCTGGAGGCCCCGACGGTCTCGACGGCGTCCTTCTTGTAGATGAACGCGGTGCGGATCACGTCTTCGGAGGCGGGGAGCGCGGCCGGTGAGGGCACGAACGCCCAGACCGGGCTGCCGGCGGCGGCGTTGAGCGCGTCGACCAGGGTGGAGAGGGCGGCGTCGCGGTTCTGGCCGAACCGGGCCGTGTTCTCGATCTCCTCGAGCGAGACGACCTGGGCGCCGAGCGCGTTGATCGCCGCGACTATCTTGGCCTGCTGCCGTTCGAAGCTGACCTGGGTGGCCGCGCCGCGGGCGTCGCATCCGCTGTTCACGGTGATCGGCGTGCCGGCCCGGTCGGTGTAGTAGGTGCAGCCGGTGAGCGAGTCTCCGGTGGTCGGGAAGTAGTTGAGCACGTTGAAGGTGGCCAGGCGGATGTCGCCGCCCACCTCGCGCGGCGCGGCGGTGCGGGTGTTCGCGAAGGTGGCCGGCTGCACGGTGGCGGCTGTGGCGGGCACGAGCTCGGCGGTCGGCTGGAACTTCCAGGCGCTGTTGCGGAAGTCGAGGATGACCGGCCTGGTGAAGGTGACGGCCGCGCCGACGCGCACCGGGGCATCCGTCGACAGGTACGGGACGGGCTTGGCCTTGTTCGCGGCGGCCAGGTAGTTGGTGGTGGCACCGTCGTCGAGGGTCACCGCCCTGGCCTTGTTGTCGGCGACGGCGGCGGTGTACTCGGCGGTGCCGGGGCGGGCCACGGCGGTCGGCGTGACGAGCGCGGTGGTGCCGGCGGCGAGGCCGATCTCGCCGTACTGGTTGGTCGAGTAGTTGTTGGTGACGGTGAAGTCGCCGGCCGGGGCAAGGAGCATGCCCTCGAGAGATTCGCGGGCGGCGGCCTCACGCGGCAGGGCGACGGTGGCCGGCTGCGGCGGCACGATACCGGCCGGATCGAGCGGGGCGAGGTCGGTGAGGGCGGGGACGCTCAGCTGGGTCAGGCCGAAGTACTCGCTGACGGCGCCGGTGACGGAGAGGAAGTCGCCGACGGCCACCGTGGTGGCCAGGGTGCCGGTGTAGACGAAGATGCCGTCGGAGGCCGGGTGGGCGGCCGGGTCGAGGGCGCCGCCGGTGCCGGGCGTCTGCAGGTAGAAGCCCTTGAAGCCGCCGGCCGGGTAGGCGGCGGTGACGACACCGGAGGTGGTCACGGTCTTTCCCGCCTGGGGGCTCACGTCGGTCGTGCCCTGGATCTCACTGATCGGCAGGGGTGCGGTCGGGGTCCGGGTGGGCGTCGGGTTCGGCGTCGGGGTCGGGGTCGGGGTCGGGGTCGGGGTCGGGGTCGGGGTCGGGGTCGGGGTCGGCGTGGGTGTCGGGGTGGGCGTCGGGGTGGACGCCGCGTTCATCGGGGTCGGCGCGGCGGCGGTGAAGTCCGCCGCGTTGGCGTCGGTGTCGACCTGGCCGGTGCGGCTGAGGGAGGTGGTGACGGATGCGGCGGGGGCGGCCGCGGTCTCGAAGGTGTTGGAGCTGCCGTAGCCGAGCAGGTCGATGATGCCAGGGGTACCTACGAGGGAACCGGTGGCCGGAGCGCTCAGCGCGGTGGCCTGGTTGGCGAGAAAGAGCGTTCCGCCGCCGGCGGCGAAGGAGAAGGCGAGGGAGGCATCCGGGGTCGGCAGCGCGGCGCCGTTGGCGGCGTTCGAGCTGCCCTGCACGAGGAAGTAGCCCTTGGCCGGGATCTGGCCGGTCAGCGCGAGCACGCCGGTCGGGTTCTGGGCACCGGTGGCGGATCGGTACTGGAGCGACGTGCCGTCGAGGGTGACCGGGGCATCCGTGGGGTTGTAGAGCTCGACGAACTTGTTCAGGTAGCTCGCACCACCCGAGCTGCCACCGTTGAGGTAGGCCTCGTTGATGACGACTCCGGTGCCGGCCGTGCTGGCCAGCGCCGGGAGTGCGAAGAGCGGAGCGGCGACGAGGCTCACGCCCAGCAGTGCGGCGCCGACCAGGCGCAGCCGACTTCGAGGTGCAGATGACATTGTTCTCCCCACTCATCGACCGGAAGCGGTCAAGCCCAAGATAGGGAACCCCGGCGACAAATGGCAGACCGGAAGCTGAACGGTTCGGGCGGCACCGGCGTGTCGCGCGGATGAGCAGGATCGGACGAAATTACCCCCGCATGAGCGGCACTCGAATGGGTAACATGTGCGCCGACCGTCGCCGCCTCGCCCCCAGCAAGCCCGGCCCGCCCGGGTCCGGCCCGCCCCGGCCCGGGCCGCCCGGGTCCGGC
>NZ_SOFP01000085.1 GCF_004402785.1 Cryobacterium algoritolerans | reverse complement strand
TGGCCGGCGTCGGGCCCGCCGCGGTGGCGGCGGCGCTCGCGGCGGCCACCGGCACCATCGTCGCCAGCGCCTGCTGGGAGGCGGTGAGCTGGGCGCCGAGCTGGGCGCCGATGCCGACCACGGCGGCGGAGGCCAGCGTGGCCAGGGTTATCGCGCGGAATCTCACCAGTCGAACCTTTCAAAATGGATCTGGCGTGTCGGCAGGCCGGCCGACCGGGCGTCGCGCACGACCTCGTCCGTCCAGCGCCGGGGACCGCAGATGTAGACGTCCGCCTCTCGAAGCCGCGGGACCAGGGTGCCGAGGGTGATCCCGGCCCGCACGGCGTCCGCCGGCAGCCAGCTGTTTCCGATCGGTGACCGCTTTCCGGCGAGGATGCGCAGTTCGGCACCCCTGGCCCGGCACAGATCGGCCAGTTCGTCGACGAGGTAGGTGTCGTCGACCGTGCCCGCGCGGAGGATCACGGTGGCCTGGCCCGGGGTGAAGGTCGCCGTTTCGAGCAGCGACCTGATCGGGGCCACCCCGATGCCGGCGGCGATCAGCACGATCCGCGGAGACGTGCGGGCGAAGTCGGTGAAGAGCCCGTATGGTCCTTCGAAGCTGACCCTGGTGCCCTTGGGCAGCGCCGACAGGGCCGTGGAGGCGTCGCCGAGGCCGCGCACGGTGATCCGCAGCGCGTTCCCGGTCGGTGCGGCCGACAGCGAGAACGGATGTGCCTGCCACCACAGCTTCGGCGTCCAGAACCTCCAGATGAAGAACTGGCCGGAACGGGCCTTGAGGCGGCTCAGCTGGCGGCCGGACAACCGGATCGAGACGACGCCGCGGGCGACGGGGTCGACACCCGTAACCGAGAGCCGGGAGCGCAGGGAGCGCACGATCGGCACGATGAAGCGGAAGAGCACGATCGATCCGGCCACACCGATGTAGAGGGCCAGCCAGTAGTAGCGCTGCACCGAGCCTTCCCGGAACAGGGTGCCGACGCTCAGCTGGTGCGGGATCGACACGAGCACGGCCAGGTAGGAGAGCAGATGCACCAGGTGCCACGCCTCATACCGGAAGCGACGCCGCACCACGACGAGGGAGGTCACCACCACCGTCACGAGCAACCCGAGACCGACGAACGCGAGCGGCATGTCGGGGAGGGTCGTGAGCATGATCCACACCTCGGCGAAGACCGACACCGGCTGCACCATGGCGTACCCGATGGTCAAGAGCACGCCGTGGCCGAGGATGAGGTAGAGCGCGGGCTTACCAAGCGACTGGTGCAGCGCCATCGCACTGTCGTGGCCGAAGGCACGGTCGATCGAAGGGAGCCTCGCGGCCAGCAGCATCATCAGGAGGAGCAGGTCGGTGCCGACGAGTCCGGTCACCACGCCGAGGGAGGTGATGGCGTCGGCCGGCGTGCCGATGCGGGCAGCCCCACCGTCGGCCAGGAAGATCGCGATCACGAGGGCGACCGAGACCACCGCAATGATCTGCAGGCCGTCGGCCAGGCGCATCCGGCGGCGGTAATTCGGGTGAATGCGCGGCACCAAGGTGTGGCGCTGGGTGGGACCCGTGTCGAGACTCATACGTGGAGCATTCCGGGCGAAACAATTGAATCGCTATCGACAAGCTGAGAACAACCTGTGCGCTTCCAATGCGTCCTGCGGGGGCTCTCAGGAACGCATGCGGGTTCGTGCGAGGAGCACGATCAGGATGGCGATCGCCCCCGAGGGCCGTCTCGATAACCCGGTCGACCAGCGCACGCCCGCGACCAGCACGACCAGCGGGATCACGACCGCCGCGCTGGCCCGGGACGCGACCTCGAGGTCGGGGGCCCGCGGAGATCGAGTGCCCGCGGAGCGCACGCGTTGGAGCAGGGTCCCCGGTTTCCCGGGTCCGGCCATTAGAGCTTTTCGATCGGTGCGATCTTGATCAGGAGCTTCTTCGCGCCCGTGGTGTCGAACTGCACGTGCGCGATCCGTTTGGTGCCGTCGCCGGTGACCTGGTTGACCCGGCCGTCGCCGAAGTCGATGTGACGGATGCGGTCCCCGGCCGCCAGGGTGAGGTCACCGTTGTCCCGCACCTGCGACACCCGGTTCGACCACTCGGTTTTCGGCTTGGGCGCGGGGGGCAGCGCCTCCGGTGCGCCGCGCTTGGCGAACCCGCCGCCGAATCCGTCCCTGCGTGCGTTGAGCGCGCGCGGCTGGGTGCCGCCGCGGGAGTTCGCCATGCCGGGCGACTGCTTCCAATCGATCAGGTCGACGGGGATCTCCTGCAGGTAGCGGCTGGGCATGGCCACGTTGATGTCGCCGAACTGCGCGCGGGTCATAGCCAGGGACAGGTAGAGTCGCTGGCGGGCCCGGGTGATCCCCACGTAGAACAGCCGTCGTTCCTCGGCCGGGCCGCCGGGCTCATTGGCCGACATCTGGTGCGGTAGCAGCCCTTCCTCGACGCCGGTGAGGAACACCGCCTCGTATTCGAGTCCCTTGGCCGTGTGCAGGGTCATCAGCGACACCGTGCCTGATGCGTCGTCGAGGTCGTCGGCCGCGGCGACGAGCGACACCTGGGTGAGGAAGTCGACGAGCCCCGAGTCGGGATTCTCCTTGTTGAAGTCCTTCGTCTGGGCGACGAGCTCCTCGATGTTCTCGGCGCGTGCCTCGTCCTGCGGGTCGCGGCTGTTCCGCAGCAGGGTGAGCAGGCCACTGCGCTCGAGCAGGAAGGTCAGCAACTCGGAGACGTTGGCCTGGCCGGCCGGGTTGGTGGGGTCGATCTTCAGCGCCGCCTCGTCGAGCAGGGTGGCGAGATTCAGGATCGCCCCGGTCACCTTCGGGCCGAGGCCCAGGCCCGCCGAATCGCGCATGGCCTGGCGGAAGCTGATCTGGTTGGCCTCGGCGAAACTGGCGAGTCCCGTCTCGGTGGCCGGTCCGATCCCGCGCTTCGGGGTGTTCAGGATGCGGCGCAGGGCCAGCTCATCGTTCGGGTTGGCTACGGAGATGAGGTATGCGAGCGCATCCTTGATCTCGGCCCGCTCGTAGAACTTCGTTCCGCCGACCACCCGGTAGGGAACCGCGGAGCGCACGAGGATTTCTTCCAGCGCTCGGGTCTGCGCGTTGGTGCGGTAGAACACGGCCATGTCGCGGTAGGCCATTCCGGCCGAGTGCAGGACCTCGATCTCGTCGGCCACGAACTGGGCCTCGTCATGGCCGGAGTAGGCCGTGAACCCGACGATCTTCTCGCCGTCACCACCGGCGCTCCACAGCTTCTTGTCCTTACGGTCGAAGTTGTGACCGATCACCGCATTGGCGGCGGAGAGGATGTTCTGGGTGGACCGGTAGTTCTGCTCGAGCAGGATCACCTTGGTTCCGGGGAAGTCCCGCTCGAACTCGGTGATGTTGCGCGTGTCGGCGCCGCGGAAGGCGTAGATCGATTGGTCCGAGTCACCCACCACGGTGAGCGATGCTCCGGGGATGCCACCGGTGGCGTCGCGCAGGTTACGCACGTGAACGCCGGTGGTTTCCATCTCGTCGGCGAGTTCGGGTTCGACCGGCCGGGTGAGTTCCCGCACGAGCGAGTACTGCGCGTGGTTCGTGTCCTGGTATTCGTCGACCAGGATGTGCCGGAACCGGCGCCGGTAGAGGGCGGCCACCGCCGGGAAGGCCCGGAACAGGTAGACCGTCTCGCCGATCAGGTCGTCGAAGTCGAGGGCGTTGGCTGCGCGGAGCCGCTGGGTGTACTGCCGGAAGATCTCGACGAACATGACCTCCTGCGGGTCGCTCATGTTCGCGTTGCGGGCGTACGAGTCCACATCGGCGAGCTCGTTCTTGAGCTTGGAGATCTTGGCGGACGCGTTGCCGGGGGTGAAGCCGAGGGTGTCGGCGTCGAGCGACTTGATGATGCGTTTGAGGGTGACCTTGGTGTCGGCGGAGTCGTAGATGCTGAAGCTGGCGGAGAGTCCGGCATTCTCCGCTTCGCGGCGCAGGATCCGCACGCAGGAGGAGTGGAAAGTGGAGATCCACATTCCGTCTGCGCCCTGGCCGAGGATGGCCTTGACCCGGTCGCGCATCTCGGCGGCGGCCTTGTTGGTGAACGTGATCGCGAGGATCTGGCTCGGCCAGGCCTCGCGGGTCTCGAGCAGGCTCGCGATGCGCCTGGTGAGCACGCTCGTCTTGCCGGAGCCTGCCCCGGCGATGATGAGCAGGGCAGGCCCGCGGTACTCGACGGCCTCGCGCTGTTGGGGGTTCAGCCCCTCGAGCAGTGGGCTCTGGTAACCGCCGGCATAGCCGCCTGGTCCTCCGCCGTCGACGATGATCGGCACCCCTGCCGGGGCCTGGCGGGTGGGCGTGTTGTCCGGGTCGAAAGGCGTCATCATCTCGCTGACAATCCTAGGCGCTAGGCCTGACACCCGGCCGGTCCGGGCGCCGGGCCAGGTCAGGCCTCTGCGGCCAGCTCGTCCCGCACGGTGACCGCGAGGTCGGGGTGGTCGGTGAAGACCCCGTCGATGCCGGTGCCCATGATCGTGCGGAACTCCGACTGCCAGTCGCCGAAGTCGGCCCTGAACCGGCCGCGCCGGAACGTCTTGGCGAGGAAGCCGTTCTCGGGGCGGAGGGTCCAGCAGTAGATCTCCAGGTCGGCGGCGTGCGCGGCGTCCACCAGGTCGGACGCCCCGGAGACGTGGCCGTCGGCGTCCGTTTCGAGGATCAGCGATTTGGGAACGCTGATGCCGTCGACCTTGCCGCTCAGCGCATAGAGGCCCTGCTCGGTGAGGAAATCGGCGTAATGCGGGGCCCTCGCGCCGAGGAGTGCGACCTCGTCGAAGGGCTTGCCCCGCGCCTCGAGCAGGAAGATCCGCTTGCCGTAGACGCCGCGGGCGTACACCTTGTCGAGCAGGCTCTGTTCGAAGCTTTCGATGGTGAGCCGGCCGTCCCCGGCGTTCCAGCCCGCGGTATTGACCTCCGCCGCGAACAGCTCGTCGATGGGCAGGCCGATCGACTCGAAGTAGGAGGCGTGCTTGATCTCGGCGACGACGCCGATCGAGCGCCTGGCCCGACCCGCGACCCGGTCGATGAGTTTGAAGACGTCCCGCAGCCGCAGCAGGGGGAACCTGTCGTCGAAGGTGGCGCTGGACTTACGCAACTGCGGTAGGCGCTCCCTGGCGCGCAGGGTGCGCAGCTCCGCCCAGGTGAAGTCCTCGGTGAACCAGCCGGTGAGCCGGATGCCGTCGATCACCCTGGTCGTGCGGCGTCCCGCGAACTCCGGGTGATCCGCGATGTCGGTGGTGCCGGAGATTTCGTTCTCGTGGCGCACGATGAGCACACCGTCCCGGGTGGCCACGATGTCCGGTTCCACGGCATCGGCCCCGAGGGCTACCGCCAGCTCGTAGGCGGCACGGGTGTGTTCGGGCCGGTACCCGCTCGCCCCGCGGTGGCCGATCACAATGGGGTGCATGTGCCCAGAGTACGCGTGCAACTGCCAGACTCGAGGCGATGACACCCTGGATCGCACCTGTCGCGCGGCCGACCGCGTGGGGGCGCCCGCGCGCCCGCTACCTCACCGGCCTGGGCCTGATCATGCTCGGCGTCGCCGCGACGGTCTTCACCAGCACCTACAGCATGTACTTCCTGCTGATCGGGCCTTTGCTTCATCTGCTTGGCTGGCTGCTGATGCCGGGAGCGCTCTGGCGCCGCCTCGTCGTGCTGCTGCCCTGCCTCCTGGCCGGCCTCACCCTGCTCGGCGGCCCCGACTTCGCAGGCGCCTTCGCCGTACTCCTGGCCGGCTGGCTGCTCGTGCGGAACCGGCCGCTGCTGGCCTACCCCGTTCTGCTGCTACCGATCGGCGCGAGCTTCCTGATCAAGGCGTTCCTGCACGGCTACGCTCAGAATTGGGTCGGCGACCTCGTCGGAACGGTCACCGTGATCGCATCCGCATGGCTGGCCTGGTGGCTCGCCGGCTGGCGGGTCGGCCGCCGGCCGGGGCCGGGCGCCGGCGCAGGTCCGGGCCCCGCCATGATTCGGGCCGTCGAGGCTGGTCAGGTCATAGAAACATCTCGGCAGATACCCAGCAGATCTGAATAGACTTTCCCCACCTAACCAGCACCGTTCGGAGCTGGCCGCAACCCAAGTCGATTGTGAGCTACGAAAACCATGGCATCCTCCAACCCCGCATTCTCCCGAAACGCCGCCTTCGGCGCTCCTGGCGCCGTTGCAGCGGGCAAGGTGCTCTCTGACAGCGACCTGCAGGGCATGTTCAACGCCCCGTCCGCCGGAGCGCAGGACACCGACCGGATGAGCTACGAGGACACCATCTTCAAGACCGTCCTCAGCTTCGCCCTCCTGCTCACGGCGGCCGGCGCCGCCTGGCTGTTGACACCGTCGATGCCGTTCCTGCCGTTCCTCGGCATGATCGTCGGCCTCGTGCTCGGCCTGGTGAACACCTTCAAGAAGCAGCCGTCGCCGGCCCTGATCCTCACCTACGCTGCGGCCGAGGGCCTCTTCGTCGGTGGGATCTCGCAAATCTTCGAGCAGATCTATCCCGGCGTCGTCGTGCAGGCCGTACTGGCCACGCTCGTCGTGGTCGGAGTGACGCTCGCGCTGTTCGCCAACGGTAAGGTTCGCGCCTCGAAGAGGGCCACGAAGGTCTTCCTGGTCGCCATGGTCGGCTACTTCGTCTTCTCCCTGGTCAATGTCGGCCTGGTCGCGTTCGGTGCGATCGACAGCCCGTTCGGCCTCAGCAGCAGCGTGACGATCTTCGGCATCAAGCTTGGCCTCGTCATCGGCGTCCTCGCCGTGCTGATGGCCGCTTACTCGCTCGTTCTCGACTTCGACTTCATCCAGCGCGGCGTCAACAACCGGGCTCCCCGCAAGTTCGGCTGGTCGGGTGCCTTCGGCATCATGGTGACCGTCGTCTGGCTCTACGTGGAACTGCTGCGACTGTTCGCGATCGCCCGCAACTAGTACGACCGGCACGAGCGCATCCAGAAGGGCCGCCCCTCGGGGCGGCCCTTCTGCTCAGGTGACGACCTGGCTGTCACCGTGGCAAGGTCATGAGACCACGGCAGTTGCCTGCGGGTGTCCGTTCTCACGCCGGACGAGGACGCCAGGCTCCCCACATCGCGGGGCCCGGGTTCGCGCACGCGAGCCTACTCGACCCCGGGCGACTGAGCCCCTCGTCCCGATTCATCAGTCGCCGTCCCTGCTCGCCGCCACGAGTGCGGCGTGCCGAGCCTTCTTGGCCCGCCGGATCCGGTGGAGGATGGGCTCCGTGTAGCCGCTGGGCGACGAGGCGCCATCGATGATGAGCTGCCTGGCCGCCTGGAAGGCGAGGCCCGGCCCGGCCGGGCCGATCAGGGTCTCGTAGTAGGGGTCGTCTGCGTTTTGCGTATCGACGATGGCCGCGAGCCGCACAAGGCTCGCGTCTACTTCCGATTCGGCGATGATGTCGTGGGCAAGCCAATTCGCGAGGAGTTGGCTGGAGATGCGGAGGGTCGCTCGGTCCTCCATGAGCCCGACACCGTGAATGTCCGGGACCTTTGAGCACCCGACTCCCTGGTCGACCCAACGCACAACGTAACCGAGGATCGACTGGACGTTGTTGTCCAGCTCGATCAGGCGTTCGTCGCCGGGTCGCTGTTCGGCGAGCGGGATGACGAGGATCGGGTCGAGCGCCTGGCGAGCCCGCGCGCCGACCTCCCGCTGACGTTCGGCCACGTCGACCTCGTGATAGTGGATCGCGTGAAGCGTGGCGGCCGTCGGAGACGGCACCCAGGCCGTGGTCGCGCCGGACCGCGGATGCACGATCTTCTGCTCGAGCATGTCGTGCATGAGATCGGGCATGGCCCACATGCCCTTGCCGATCTGAGCCCGGCCGGGGAATCCCGCCGATAGTCCCGCGTCCACGTTCGCGTTCTCGTAGGCAGCCATGAAGGGCTGCGAGCGCATCGCACCCTTGGCGACCACGGCGCCCGCGTACATCGAGGTGTGGATCTCGTCGCCGGTGCGATCGAGGAATCCGGTGTTGATGAAGGCGATGCGATCCGAAGCTGCGGCGATGCAGGCACTCAGATTCACCGTGGTTCGCCGCTCTTCGTCCATGATGCCCACCTTCAGCGTGCGCGATGGCAGGCCGAGGAGCTGCTCGACACGCCCGAAGAGATCGACGGTGAACGCCACTTCATCGGGACCGTGCATCTTCGGTTTGACGATGTACATCGAGCCGGCACGTGAGTTTCCGCCGCGTGCTTCTCCGGCAAGAGCGGAGAGCGAGCCGAGTGCGGTCAGCACCGCATCGAGGATGCCTTCGAACACCTCGTCGCCGGATGCATCGCGCACCGTGTCGGTGGTCATCAGATGGCCCACGTTGCGGACCAGCAGAAGGGCCCGCCCGGGCAACGTCACGGCGCCACCATCCGGAGCAGTGTAGACGCGGTCGCCGTTCATGGTTCGCAGGATTGTACCGCCGCCCTTGCTGACGGTCTCGCTGAGCGTGCCACGCATAAGCTCTCGCCAGTTGCGGTATCCGAGATACCTTGTCGTCGGCGTCGACTGCGGCGACCGAGTCTTCAAGATCCATGATTGTCGTCACTGCGGACTCGAGCACGATGTCCTGGATCCCTGCGAGATCGGTGCTGCCGATCGACCCGTCCCGGTCGATGATCACGTCGAGATGCAGGCCGTGGTGACGGAACAGGACCGACGCCGGCGCGGAAGAATCCCCGGTGTAACAGATCAATACTGCCGGATCCGCGAGAGCAGCGAACGAGCCGTCCGCCAACGTGACGACCAGGGCACCGTCGCCGATGCGGTACTCCACGGCGTCGCGGTGTGAGCCCGCTCGGAGCGGGACGGCCTGGTCGAGCAGTGCGCGCCCACGAGCGATTACCTGTTCGCCGCGAGCGGGGTTGTAGGAACTCCCGCGGGCGGTGTCGCCGTCTTCGGCGATCGCGTCCGTCCCGTAGAGCGCGTCGTAGAGCGAGCCCCACCGCGCGTTGGCGGCGTTGACCGCGAACCGCGCGTTGAGAAGTGGCACGACAAGTTGCGGACCTGCCTGTGAGGCGATTTCCACATCGACGTTCGACGTGGTGATGCTGAAGTCGCACGGTTCATCGACAAGGTACCCGATGTCCGTCAGGAAAGCCCGATACAGGGCGGGATCCGGCTGACCGGGGTGGGCCAGGTGGAAAGCATCGAGCTGGGCCTGCAACTCATCCCTCCGACGCAGAAGATCGCGGTTTCTTGGTGTGAGATCGCGGATCAGCGCGCTGAACCCCGTCCAGAAGGTGTCCGCTCGGATGCCGGTGCCCTCGAGGGCCTCGTTCTCGACGAACGAGGCCAATGGGGCCGTAATGTCCAGATCCGCTCGACGAACGCGCCAGGCTGGTGGCCAGCCCAGGCTCAGCAGCGACCTCCTGAGCGCGGGCACGCGGGCGGACCCTCTCCTTGGCGCGTCCGACCGGTCTCGGTTGGGCTCGACCAACGCGCAGATCGGGAGCAGACTCCTCGTTGAGAGCACCCAACGAACGAGGAGGCACCACCGTGTCGAAGGAACAGGATTTCGTCATCGTGGGCGCAGCGCTCGCCGGGGCATCGGCCGCCAGGGCCCTCCGTGAAGAGGGCTTTGCCGGCCGCATCCGACTGCTCGGGGCCGAAGCCCACCATCCGTACATCCGTCCCCCGCTGTCCAAGGAGTTCCTGGCCGGCACTGCCGAACGCAGCACGGTCTTCGTCGAGGCGGAGGACTGGTACGTCACGAACCAGGTCGGATTCCGGCCGTCCACCCGGGTGGTCGGACTCGACCCCCACGAACACCGTCTCACCCTCGAAGGCGGCGAGACGCTCGCCTGGGACCGGCTGCTGCTGGCCACCGGCTCGTCCCCGCGCCGGCTCGGGATTCCCGGTGCCGATCTGGGCGGCGTGCACTATCTGCGCACCCTCGACGACTCCGAGGCCCTCCGCGGGCTGCTGAACGGCGGCGGAAAGCGGCTCGTCCTGATCGGCTCCGGCTGGATCGGAATGGAAGTCGCGGCCTGCGCGCACACACTCGGCAATGACGTCGTCATCCTCGAACGCGACCCGATCCCGCTCGCCAACGCCCTCGGCGACGAGCTCGGGCAGATGTTCGCCGATCTGCACCGCGAACACGGGGTGGTCCTGCGCACCTCCGTCGACGTCGAGAGCATCGCGGGCACCGAGGGCCGGCTGACCGGGGTGGTGTTGGCGGGCGGTGAGGTGGTGCCGGCTGACCTGGTCCTGGTCGGGGTCGGCGCCATCCCAAACGTCGGCCTCGCCGAGGCCGCCGGGCTTGAGGTCGACAACGGGATCGTGGTGAACGAGAGCCTGCAGACCAGCCACCCCGACATCTACGCGGCCGGCGACGTCGCCAATGCATACCACCCGGTGGCACGGATGCGGCTGCGCAGCGAACACTGGGCGAACGCCCTGCACGGCGGGTCCGCGGCGGCGCGCGCCATGCTCGGGCAGGCCGTCTCGTTCGACGCCATCCCCTACTTCTACACCGACCAGTTCAACCTGGGGATGGAGTACTCGGGCTTCGGGCCGCTCACCCGCGGGGCCGACCTCGTCTTCCGCGGCAACCGCGGCGACCGGGAGTTCATCGCGTTCTGGCTGGCCGCCGGAACCGTGGTCGCCGGAATGAACGTGAACGTGTGGGACGTGAACGAGGCCGTGCAGGCCCTCGTCCGCCGCGGTACCCCGGTCGATCCGGGCCGCCTGGCCGACGGGTCAGTCCCTCTGGACGCCGTCTGACCCCCTACCCCTGTGCCCTACTCCCACTCGATGGTCCCCGGCGGCTTCGACGTGACGTCGAGCACGACCCGGTTGACCCCGTCGACCTCGTTCGTGATCCGGTTGGAGATCTTCGCCAGCAGGTCGTAGGGCAGGCGGGTCCAGTCGGCGGTCATCGCATCCTCAGACGACACCGGACGCAGCACGATCGGGTGGCCGTAGGTGCGTCCGTCGCCCTGCACGCCCACCGAGCGCACGTCGGCGAGCAACACGACCGGGCACTGCCAGATCTCGCGGTCGAGGCCGGCCGCCGTCAGTTCGGCGCGCACGATCGCATCCGCGTGTCGGAGCAGGTCGAGCCGGTCCTGCGTGATGGAACCGACGATCCGGATGCCGAGGCCGGGTCCGGGGAACGGCTGGCGCTGCACGATCTCGGCCGGAAGTCCCAGTTCGGCGCCGATCGCCCGCACTTCGTCCTTGAAGAGGGTGCGGAGCGGTTCAATCAGTTCGAACTGGAGGTCGTCGGGCAGGCCGCCCACATTGTGGTGGCTCTTGATGTTGGCGGTGCCGCTTCCGCCGCCGGACTCGACGACGTCAGGGTACAGGGTGCCCTGAACGAGGAAGCGGATCGGGTCGCCGTCGATGGCTGCGGCTTCCTTGATCAGTTCGGCCTGGGCCTGCTCGAAGCTGCGGATGAATTCGCGGCCGATGATCTTGCGCTTGGTCTCCGGGTCGCTCACGCCCTCGAGCGCGGTCAGGAATTGCTCCCGCACGTCGACGGTCACGAGGCGCACGCCGGTGGCCACGACGAAGTCTTCCTCGACCTGGCGGCGCTCGTCCTGCCGAAGCAGGCCGTGGTCGACGAAGACGCAGACGAGCTGGTCTCCGATCGCCTTGTGCACGAGGGCTGCGGCCACGGCGGAGTCCACTCCGCCGGAAAGCCCGCAGATCACCTTGCCGGTGCCCACCTGAGCCCGGATACGGGCCACCTGTTCGGCGATGACGTTGCCGCTGTTCCAGTCGGCAGGGATTCCGGCGGCGCGGTGCAGGAAGTTCTCGAGCACGTTCTGGCCGAATTCGGTGTGCTTGACCTCGGGGTGCCACTGCACTCCGTAGAGTCGACGCTCGTCGTTCGCGAACGCGGCGACCGGCGTCGAGGCGGTTGAGGCGAGCACGCGGAAGCCGGCCGGGGCCTCGGACACCGAGTCGCCGTGGCTCATCCAAACGGTCTGGGCGGTGGGCTGATCGGCGAGAAGCGCGTTGCCGCTGTCCGAGACGGTGACCGGGGTGGCGCCGTATTCGCGGGCACCGGTGTGGGCGACGGTGCCGCCCAGGGCGGTTGCCATCACCTGGAAGCCGTAGCAGATGCCGAGCACGGGTATACCGAGGTCGAAGATGGCCGGGTCGAAGGTGGGGGCTCCATCGGCGTAGACGCTGGCGGGTCCGCCGCTGAGCACGATGCCCAGCGGGTTCTTCGCCGTGACCTCGGCCGCGGTGATCGTGTGCGCCACGATCTCAGAGTAGACGGATGCCTCGCGCACCCGACGGGCGATCAACTGCGCGTACTGCGCGCCGAAGTCGACGACGAGAACGGGGCGGGCGCCGGTCGGGGCGGGCGCGGCGCTCATGGACGCGCCTCGGCGGTCGCGGCGGACACGTCGGCGGCACGGCCGGCGAGGAACGCCTTCACCTCCCGCGCAACGCGCACCTCGAGGAAGAACGACAGGGTGGGGATGATGCCGCCGAGGGCGATCAGCAGGAAGCGCGGGAACGACCAGCGCATCAGGCTCCACAGCCGGAAGTCGGCGAACAGGTAGAGCACGTAGAACCAGCCGTGCACGATCAGGATCGCGGTGCTCAAGTTGAACGCGGTCACGGTCTCGCGGGGGACCAGGGCGAGGAACCCGTTCGGGCCGGCCAGTTCGAGCTCGTGCTGGAAGACGAATTTCAGGATGACCTCGACGCAGAGCAGCAGCAGGAAGACACCGGTGATGATCGACGAGACCTGGTAGAGCCGGAGCGCACCGGGGATGCTGGGGATGTCGGCAGGCTTGGGTTCAAGTGGCATGGGGTAATTCTACCGGGCCTCCGCGGTGTCGACGGCTGCCTGCTCCTCCTCGCGCTCCCAGGCATCCCGCACGAGGCGGTACCAGAGGAACACGGCGAAGCCGGCGAAGACCGCCCATTCGAGGGCGTAGAAGATGTTGAGCCAGTTCAGCGACGCGTCGGATACCGGCTCGGGTGAATCGATCACGAGCAGACCGGTTGGGCTGGTCCCATCCACGATGTAGCCCGCGTAGACGGACTGGTCGGTGAAGCCCGTCCACAGGTTGATCAGCGCCGCGGTAGACACCGTGGTCTGGGTCTGCGGGTCGCGTCCGCCGGCCGGCACCACGGGAGCCTCTGACGGGACGAAACGTCCGGTGAGGGTGAGCGGCTGCCCGGCCGGAAGACCGGCGAGCGCCTCGATCACTTTCTCGGCCGCGGCCCGATCGGCGGCCCAGCCGCGAGCAACCGCGATGTTCGCCGCATCCGTCGTGACGAACCGGCTGACCACCCAGAAGCCGCCGGCGCCGGCGTTGAGCCGGTCGCTGATCAGCTGTTCGTCGCCGGGCACGAAGGAACCGTCGGTGGTCACCCTTTGCCCGGTCGCCGCCTCGCGGGGCGGACCGTCCGGCTGAACAACCTCGGGTAGAGGCTGCACCGTCTCGGTACTGCGTTCGATGACCTGACCGGAAGCCACGGCGCGCTCCAGCTGCCACCGGCCGAGCAGGGCGAAAGCCGCGGCCACCGCGAGGGCGAGCAGCAGGGCAAGGATCCAGCGCGGCTTGAGCATCATTCTGATCACGAGTAATCTCCTGTACCGGTGTCGCGGGGCGGCTTCGGGCCGGGACCGGTCTCGGTGTTGAAACGCTCGGTCACGAAGTCGGCCATCGAGTCGGCGCCGGACGGCGTGTCAGTGCCGGCGCGTTTTGTGATCCGCTGGACGGCATGCTCGGCGGCGTCGTCTGCGCGGTTGCCGTTGTCTCTCGTGACCGCCTCGACCAGCGCGATCTCCTCGTCAAGCATCGGGTTGCGGGCGGGCCGGGAGGCCGGTTTCGTCCGGCGCAGTCTCCGGCCGACGGCCGCCGCGATCTTCTCCGAGTTCGCGGCGAACAGCGGGCCGAGGATCGCCATCGTGAGCACGTAGAGACCGGCGAACGGCTGCAGCCGCTGGTCGAGTCCTGCGCTCACCGACAGGGTCGCCAGGATCAGGGTGAACTCGCCGCGATTGACGAAGATGGCCGCGGTGTTCAGTCCCTCCCTGGGGCCCATGCCGTGCAGCCTGGCCATCAGCATGCCTGAGACCAGGCTGAGCACGAATGTCATGACCACGGCCAACAGCACGATCGTGATCACCGAGCCGAATTCAGCGACGTTGAGGGCAAGGCCGAAGTTGAGGAAGAAGAAGGCGCCGAACACATCGCGGAGGGGCACCGCGACACGCTCGATCCGGCCGCGATAGGTGCTCGCGCCGAGCACGACCCCGATCAGGAACGCACCGATCGCATCCGTCACACCGATGATTTCGCCCACTCCGGCGAAAAGCACGGCCAGGCCGAAGAAGAGGATGGTGAAGAGTTCGTCGTCCTTGGTGCGCATCAGCCGGGAGACGACCCGGCCGCCCCACCGGGCGACGGAGAACATGACCACCAGGAAGAGGAACGCGATGCTCAGCTGCAGCACGATCGGCCAGATCTCGGTCTTGCCGCTGAGCACGACGGAGACGATCGCGAGGTAGACCGCGATGAAGATGTCCCCGACCACGGTCACGCCGAGGATCATCGGAGTTTCCTTGTTCGCCAGGCGACGCAGTTCGATCAGGAGCTTGGTGATGATCGCACTCGACGAGGTGCCGGTCATGCCGGCGATGACGAGGGCCTCCCTGGTGCCCCAGCCGACCATCAGGCCGAATCCGAAACCGAGTCCCATGTTGATCAGCACATAGGAGCCACCGGAGATGAGCAGCTTTCCGGCGTCGCCGAAGAACGCCTCCTGGTCGAATTCGAGGCCGAGGCTGAACAGGAGCAGGATCAGCCCGAAGATGGCGATCAGCTCAATGTCCGCCGACTGGAAATTAAGCGGGAACCAGCCGCTGTTCGGACTGGCGAGCAGGCCGACGATCATGTAAATCGGGATCGATGGGAGCCCGATCAGTTTTCCGGCGCGCCCCAGAATGTAGGCGACAACGAGCAGGATGCCAAGAGTGATGAGGTCTTCGCCGAGGTTCATGGGCTAGCCCCCGGGCGGTGCGTCGACGGTTTTGTACTTCACTTCGCCGGTACGGAAGAAAGCGAATGCCTTCGCGACCTTTTCGGGGGAGCCCGCAACGACGAGGGTGTCCCCGGGGAAGACCCGGAAGTCGTGGGCCGGTGCCGGGTTGGCGGACTCCCCGCGCACGACGGCGACAACCGTGAGGCCGGCGATGCCGCGATCGGCCGGGTTGCCGAGGGTCTGGCCGGCGATGTGATCCTCGTAGTCGACCGTGAACCAGTCGATGCTGAGCCCGGGGATCTGATCGAGCGCGGTGAGCGACTCGGTGATCTGGGTGCCGCCGAGAAGCTCCGCGAGGGTGTGCGCCTCGTCCTCATTGAGCCGCAGGGACACCTTGGCCGCGTCAGGCCCGCCCTCGTCATCGGCGAAGGTGATCAGGTCGCTGTGGCCCGACCGGTGGGCGATGACACCGACCTTGCCACCGTCATCCGTGATGAAGGTGTGCAGCACACCGACTCCTGGGAGTTTGACCCGACGAACGTCAACCATGGTGAGGGCTCCTGAGGCTTGTGGGCTGTCAACCCAGTCTACCGGAGCCAAATTGGGCGCCCCACGGATGCCGGCCTCCGTCGCTCACGGTGGGCCTGCCCCACCTCCGCCCGGCTCTCGCCGCGCCGGTTTCCGCCCTCCGATCCCGTCCGGGCCGACTGCCCGCCCTCCCTGCGCACCCTCCCGCGCCGGTTTCCGCCCTCCGATCCCGTCCGGGCCGACTGCCCGCCCTCCCTGCCCACCCTCCCGCGCCGGTTTCCGCGGGCCGCGCCCGCGGCCGCCGCTGCGGCCTGCCGAAACCGGCGCGGCGACGAGTATATGTCGGCCCGTCTGACACTCACCGGCGACGCACCAGCTGTTCCACCCGCCCCGAGGCAGCACGAGCTTGTCCACCAGGACTGCGCATCCGTGCGGATCAGGCCCCACCGCGGCGGATCGTCGGGGCATGTCAACGATTTCCCTGACACCCCTGAACCTGCTCGCCGCGATCGCACGCCGGAACGGCGTTATCCTGAGCCGCGATGCGACGACCGTCGGTCTCGAGCGCGAGCTGCGGACCGAGTTCGAACGCGGACGGTTGGTCCGCCTGCGCGCGGGCGCCTACGTGCTGGCGACCGAGTGGAGTCTTCTGACACCGGATGCTCGTTACCTGCGCCGCGTTCATGCCTTCGCTGCAGTCAGCGAGGAGCCGCTCGTGTTTTCCCACCACTCCGCCGCCGCCATCTGGGGTCTCCCCCTCATCGGGCCCTGGCCGAGCGGCATCGACGTCCTGATCGATCCTGCCCCGGGTGGGCGTTCTCGTCATAGCGTCACGCGCCATTTCCAGGATGGGTCGCTGTCGATCGTGGAGCGGGACGGACTGCTTGTCACGTCGGCCGCCGACACGGCTGTCGCGATGGCGCGAATCCTGCCCTTTCCGGGGGCGGTCGCGATGATGGACAAGGCCATCCACTGCCCTCGGGTGGGGGCCGCCCTGGCCGACCGGGACGACCTTGAGATCGCCCTCGCCGCGATTCCGGCGCGGAAACGTGTGAACGGCAGAAACGCTGCGTTCCGCGCCGCAGACCTCGCCACCACCGAATCCGGCTCCCCGGGCGAATCAGTCAGTCGCGCATTCATATACCTGCTCGGATTCCTCCTACCCGAGCAACAGGTGCGGTTTGACGACGCTGAAGGATTCATCGCCTTCGTTGACTTCTTCTGGCGCCGGATCAACCGGGTCGGCGAATTCGACGGCCTCGGGAAGTACCTCAAGGAGGAGTACACCCACGGTCGCACCACAGCTCAGGTCGTCATGGACGAAAAACGGCGGGAGGATCGGGTGCGGGCATGTGGTCCCCTGGTCAGCCGATGGGATTGGCCCCTCGTCATGGACCCGACCGCCTTCGGCCGATTCCTCGCCCGAATCGGCGTGCCGCGGGTGCGATGACCCGCCGGTCCGGCTCCGCACTCCGACGCCGCGCCCGGTTCCGCGGGTCGCGCCCGCGCCCGCGGCCGCGGACTGCCGAAACCG
>NZ_SOFP01000019.1 GCF_004402785.1 Cryobacterium algoritolerans | reverse complement strand
TCAGGACAGCGTCGGGTCCTCGGTCATTCCACGACTGTGCGCCGGCTCCGAGGTAGGAGCCAAGACGGTTCTCGTCGTGGTCGGTGGACGTGGTGGTGTTCCAGCCGGGAGCGGCCCGAGACTGACCCAATGCATGCCGTGCAATGCGGTGAGCAGGGAGAGGTACTGAGCGATTTCTGCTTTGTGGGGGAGCTGAGAGTCGACGTCCTTGTCCGGGGAGGTCGACTGGCGGGTTTCTGCTGTCTAGTCATGTCTGGTCTGATCAGCCGAGCATCCGATGTGTTCGACTCTATAACCTGTAGTGATTCCATGGGCTATAAGTTATAGTGGTGTTTTGAACTTCACCTTATAGGAAGTCGACCAGAGCCATGAGACCAGTGACTGCCTCGGAGGGCCTCAATCTCCTCACCGCGCTGGGCGTGAACGTCCTGGTCCGGGACGCGGACACCGTGACCCTCACTCTGTCCGGCAGCCGCATCATTGCCCGCGTGCACGTGCGCCGTTCACCCCCCTCTCGCTGGGACATCCAACGCGATGTGGAATCCGGTCGTTCACGGGACCCTGCCCCCGACATCCTGCTCTACGTGGTCCCGAAAGCGAGTGTAGGACTGGTCGAGGCAGCCCTAGCCGACTCAGGGATTGCGGTCGTGTCGCTGGAGGATGGGGTCGTCATTCTTGTGGGCAAGAGGGTAGAGGACACGCTGCGAGGGGCGCTCTCCTCCGACCGCGGACCTGGGGCAGGACGTGGGCGTGTCGCGTGGGGTCGATTTGCCCTGCTCCGGGTGCTCCTCCGCACGTCACAACCGAGAACTCAGATGGACTTCGCCGCAGAGTGCGGCGTGTCCCAGGTGACCGTTTCCAACGGTCTCCGCGCGCTCGACACTGCTGTGGTTCGCGACGAGGGCGGCTGGCGGGCAGCGCGGCCGGAGACCCTGTGGGTCCGATTCCTGGCGGAGTATCCGGGGCCGCAGGGCATTTCCAGTTACTGGTTGAGTCTGGACGCCATCGTGCGTCAGGCGCAGACGGTTCGGGACGGTGCAGCCGAGCTGGACGTCATCGTGTCGGGGGACCCGGCCGCTGACCTGCTCGCTCCGTGGCGGGTGGCCCGCCGCGCGGTTGTCTACGCACGGACAGGACTGGACCTGGCCCGACTCGGCTTCTCCGAAACCACGCGGGAGAACGCCACGCTCGAATACGTGGTTCCGGCTGACCCCACGATCTGGTCGACCGCCCGGGCGTGGACGTCAATGGTGTCCGGCTTGACGGCCGACCCGGTTCTCGTGGCGTGGGACGTTCAGCGGACGGGGGGTCCCGACGCGGCCGACGCGGTCGAGAGAATCCGGCGAACGGTTCTGGCCCGTTGGCTCCCATGATCCGGCCTCGGATCGAGACCGTGGCGACGTCGAACGCGGACGACGCGGCCTACCGCGCTCTAGCCGACGTTGCCGAGATCACAAAACAGATCGACGATGTCCGCATCGTCGGCGGCCACATGGCGAGTTTGCTGCTTACCGCCTTCCCTGTGCGTGGGGCCGTGTTGCGCAGAACGGCCGACGCGGATGCGGCTGTGTCGACATCCGTCGCGGCCTCCGGCCGAATCCACCGTGCCCTGGTTGAGGCGGGTTACACGGACACGTCCGGCAATCACTATGTGAAGGGCGATCTCGAGATTGACATTCTGGTGCCTTCCGATGGTGCACGGTTCGAGACGGCTACCGTCGGCGGCCGCGGATTCGATGCCGCGCCAGGCCTCAGGCTTGCATTCTCTGTGGATCCGATCGTCCTCGATGTGGGCGTCTTGTTGACGGACGGAACCCCGCTTGATTTCGTGGTCCGCGTGCCTCCTGTCGAGCTCGCACTCATCTTCAAGGCCTATGCCGCCCAGTCTCGCCACGCGCCCAAAGACATCACAGACCTCTACAATCTCCTGTCGATCGCGTTCGAGTATCCAGTCGATGAGATCGGTGGCTGGAAGATTGGCACCATTCCCGTTTCCGGAACGAGGCTCGACGCCGCTCGAATCCTGCATGCCCTGGCGGACTCGGCGCGCCAGAGTCTTGTCGTGGCCAACGCGGGCGTCCCTGCGGACAGACTGGCTGCGCTCATCAGGGCACTCGTCGCGAGGCCGATGCCAGAGGCCTAACGTCGGAACTCGCCCGACGCGGTGAAGCCGAGCTTCGCCATGACACGCTGGCGTTTGCGGAACATTCGATCAAACACCGGTACCTCGGCGTCCCAGTAGTCGTGCACCTGTGATGTGGCAGTGCCGGGCTCTGTTGTCACAGGGCGGGAGGCGCGGGAGATGCGACCGATTTGTTGCACGATCCGGCCTTTGAACGCCATCGGAACGGCGAGGAAGAGAGTGTCGAGGCTGGGCAGGTCAAAGCCTTCGCCGGCGATCTTGTCGATCGCCACGAGAATAAACGGATCGGAAGGGTTGCGGTCGGACATTTCCGTCCGGATCCGGCGCCGCTCCTTGGGGGCCAGCTTCCCGTGCAGGACGAAGACCGTATCGGCTTCCGATTCCAAGAGCTCCGCGAGCCGAGCGACATGTTCAACTCGGGTCGAGAGAACGAGGCAGTTCCGCCCCGCTCGATACGCGGTGAGCACGTCTGCCGCTATGCGCTGGTTGCGCTCGACATCGTCAGCGAGTTCGGTGTAGACGTCCTGAATTTCGGTGCTGGTCGCGTCCGCTGCGCTGGACCTGAACGTTGTCCTATGCACGAACAATTCTTGTTCGAAGTGCGCGGTGTCTTCGATCGTGTGACGAATCGGCCCGCACTGCATTGTGATGATGTCGTCCATTTGGTCGGCACGGTACGGCGTCGCGGTCAGGCCGACCCAGTGCCTCACCGCGACCTGTCGCACGGCGGCCTCAGTCGCCGCCGCGCCCAGGGAATGGCATTCATCGACGATGATCAACCCGTAGCGATTCAGGATTGTCGGATCCGCCGCGCGGTGCGCAATGCTCTGCAGCATCACGATATCGATGACGTGGGTGCGTTTGCGCCGACCGTTGCCCAGCTGCCCGATCTGGCGCGGTTCGACGTCAAGGAACTGGCCGAGACGCTCGCGCCACTGTTCGACAAGTTCGGCACGGTTGACGATGACCGCTGTCGGCAGGCCGCGTTCGGCGATGAGAGCGCAGGCGATGACCGTCTTCCCCGAGCCTGGGGGTGCAATCAGGACACTGGTGTCGTACCGGTGCAGAACATCCACGGCTTCGCGTTGGGCGGCCGTCAACTCGCCTCGAAAAGTAAGGTCGATGGACTCAGAGGTCGGGATGTCCCAAACGACGTCGATCGTGATCCCGGCTGCCGACATCAGCTGTGTGACGGAATCCAGAAGACCACGGGGGAGGCGAAGTGTCGATTCGTCGTGTTCAAAGCAATACACGAACCGCGGTGTGCCGAACGTACTGAATCGCTGCGCCTGTCTGCGATAGAACTCGGGGTTCGTCAGCGACGCCGCGTGTTTGAGATCCGTGACGAGTCCTGATGGCAAGCCGAGAGTGGGAATCGTTCCTGGTGCCGGCCATGAGGTTTGGCTATAATGCGCCGCAGGGTGCCAGTCGTGCTCGCAGAGAAAGAGGTCAAGTCATGTGGTCCGCCATCCGCCGTACCGGCTCGGAGGGCGCTATCCGCCAGCGCCGCCTCGGGCGCACCGCCTTAGCGACAGTCGCCCTGTCTGCCCTCGTCCTTGGCGGGTCCCTCGGAGTTCCGGCGACCGCATCAGCGGCGGACGACGCGCCCTTCATCACTGGTCCATCCGACGCTGATCTTGTTGCTGTTTTGAGTGGCGTCAACAACAAGTCAGGTGGACCTGGCACGCAGTTCTGGTGGAATCACACCAATCTGACAGTCGCGGTGACGGCAGCACCCGAGGCGAGCCCTGATGGAGTGCGTGCCCTGCGCGATGCGGTGGCGACGTGGAGTGGCGTGCTTGCACGTCGACTCCCGATGGTTTCGCTGGTTGACGTCACCGGTACCAGTCGCTCGCGAGCCGCTGACATCGTCGTGCACTACGTTCCGAACGCTGGTGGAGTCGCGTGGGGCGGGTACGCGATCTGCGGTTCCCAGCACTGCTCGAATGTGATCATCAAATCGGAGGAGCCGCCCGGCGGGCCGTACCCCAACTTCGATAACCTTCGGATCTATCGGATGGGGTTGCACGAACTCGGACACGCCCTTGGACTCGGACACGCGTCGCCGCTCAATACCTCTACGGACATCATGGCCTACGGGTGGGCGAACGTGACGGTTGACCCTCTGACGGGGAACTACCTCTATGACTACCGCACGCCGATTCTGTCGGACTGCGATATCGCTGGCATCGCGGCGGCCTTCGCATGGGCATTGAACGGCGAAGCCCCGCATCCGGCAACAGTGGCTTTCGTTACTTGTTGAGCTTTTCCTGAAGCCGAGGCTGTCGCTCGGGTGTATCCGAGCAGGGGCGGCACTGCCCCCACCTTGACGCGGGTGCTAACAACGTTGTTCGACGCAAACCGCGGCCAGCTGCGCGCGTACGGAGTAACTGCGCCGGATAGTCTCGCTCTACCCATCGACAGCACGGAGCCGACAAGCGGGGAATGGAAGGCAGATCTCGGAGATCTTCAACTCACATACATGCTTGACGAGAGCCCAGCGCTTTGGGATCGCTATGAAGCCGCGTTGGTCGGACACAAACAGGATGCTGAGAGACTCGTCCGGCTGCTGCGCGGCGGCTCGAGCATGCAAGCGATCAAGAACACGATGAAGCCCAAAAAGCAGATTCGATGAGTCTCGGCTACCGCTTGCTCAATTACGTTCAGGAGAGCGTGATCGCGCCGGTCATCGTCGTACTCGATCGCCGTGTCACCGACTCCTTACTGAGGCTCACAAAGAAGCTAAAGGAGGAAGACGGCTGTAAGTCTCGAGGTCGGTCTTTGGGTCGCTGAGGATGTGGTCGATGCGGTTATGCGTGTGTACGCAGGCCTTCCCGAGGAAATCCGATCTCGACTGCCTCTCAAGCGCGTTTGGATGCTCGCTGAACTGATGCGTTTCCCGTTCATCTAGAAATAGACTCGGTCCTCAGAGGAGTCAGGAGCGATCTCGTGTTTTCGGACCTCGCCCGCCCGTTTCTGTTCGCGAGTTCTGAGTCCCCCACTCTATGAATCCGCCACGAGGTCTCAACGTGTAGACGCGTGTCGTTGCCAAACACGACCATCTTCTTGGCGGCCAGGTGCCTGTCGCTCTGATGAGCTTCTAGTGGTTGAGGCCGGCCATGATTACGCCCGGCAAGACGGCGATGAGCACGATGGCCATAGCGATCGGTAGAAGCGTTGCCATGGCGATCCATGTCCGATTTCGTTGACGAGCAAGGGCAATCTCATGTTGAAGACGCTGGAATCGCTGGACGTGTCGAAGCGTGTCATCGAAGACAACAGGCTGCGCATGCCAAGTTCCGCGCTGCTCAGCGAGCTTCGCATAACGCTCTATGGACTGTTCGGAGAGAATGCGGGGGCGCCGTTTGAGCCACCGGGACAGCCAGTTGGACGGGAGCACGGTGACCTTCGGCTTCGTCCTCCCTTTCTTGATCGGCTCGGTGGACACGAGCACTATCAACGGCGTCACCCGGACCGGCGTGCCCGCTGAGATCGAGAGCAATCGCGAGGCGCGTCCGGCCTCATGCAGGGAATTGCGGATGTGATCTGTTTTGTGCCCGTTCACCGACAGGGTGCCACCGGCGACAAAGATTTTACCGGTGTGGTTTTTCGTGTTGATCGTGAAGACCCCCGCCGGCCCGATCACGACATGGTCGATGTCTGAGGAACCAGAGCCGACAGGTACGGCGTGAAGCACGGTCCAGTCGGAGCCGAGCTTCGAGAGCACCTCCGCAACTTCGATTTCACCAAGAGCTCCCCGATACCAGCTCCGCGCTTCAGGGTGTAACGGATTCTGGCCGAAGAGTCTTGCGGCCGCGCTTTGGGGCGGGGCGGTGGCCTGGATCCGCAGGCACTCTTGCATCACGGAGTAGGCGGGAGCGCGCGAGCGCAGCGTCGGTTGCGCGGCCACGTCAGCATGATTGTCGATCATCAACCCCCGTCCTCGAAGCTACGCGACACGTTCAAGCGTGGACAGCCCCAGAAGAGGGTGGCGGCGGAAGAGTGGCGGATTTCGGCCTACTGTCATAACGGCATCTATCGGCTTTGAAAACCCCCGCCGTACTCATCGGTTGAGCCGTCGATGCGGGCGATCGGCTGGCTCCTCGGTGTTCCGCGAGATAGCCGGCCGCCCCGCGTGCGTCAGTCAGCTGAACTGCGCCTGCAACTCGGCGTGTCAACCCTTGTGGTCGGGAATGCTGGAGGCAATGCCTGGCTTGAGGCCGTTGTCTTTCAGATACTTCAGCGCACGCTCGATGGTCTGGATCTTCTGCTTCAGTTCTTTGAGTGCCGGTGACGATTCGTCCGAGAACTCGTCGAGCCGCTCATATTCGCGCCGAACCTCGATCTCGGTCTCGGCCAGGATTCTCCAGGCAGCCGGATCCTGTTCGAGTTCTTGACATTGCCGCAGAATTGCCGCGGCCAGCTGGCGTTCAACAACCGCTTCGAGGGTTGCTGCGGTGGTTCCGGGGCTGGCCAGGCCAAGAGCGAGGCCGCTGCCACCCGCAGTGAGGAGGGTGCCAGCAGTTAGGAGGCCCCCCATCATCCCGCCCGGCCCGAAGGCCGCCAGCGCGCTTGTGATCACTGCGGCTCCGGCTAGACCGGCGCCAGCGGCGAGCGCCAGGCCGCCGGTCACCAGGACGATCAGGGCAGCCCCGACACCGAGCGCACCCCACTTCATCCAGTTCACTCCGCGGCCGCTCAATGCCTCCTGCGCGCGTTTGGCGGAGGCAAATACGTCGGATCCGTACGGGCTTCCCAGCCCCATCTCGGCGGTGAGTTCCTTCATGGC
Source organism: Cryobacterium algoritolerans (assembly GCF_004402785.1). Lineage (GTDB taxonomy): Bacteria > Actinomycetota > Actinomycetes > Actinomycetales > Microbacteriaceae > Cryobacterium > Cryobacterium algoritolerans. The sequence goes on along the minus strand of NZ_SOFP01000019.1, from coordinate 9,240 downwards.
ATCCTGCCACTTGTCTTTCGAGATCGTGATCTCGAAGGGTCGGATTACGTTCTCTGCCGCGAGGATCGTCAACAGGACGACGGCGTCGTCCTTCGTCATATGGCGGCTCGGGAGCGGCTCGGGCACAGTCGCTTGCGGATCGGACAGGTCGAAGGCGAGGCGTGCGACCGCGGACGGTATTCCTCTGTGCTTTCTGTCGTCGCTGTCGTTTCGTCTTCTGATGCCCTCGATAACGGCCCCTTGCACGTGTCGAAGTGCGCCGGCAAAACGCTTCCTTGACATGCAATTCCAGGGGTCGCACGTTGTCGTCGACGAGGGCATGGATCTTGGTGGTCAGTCCGCCGCGGGAGCGGCCCATGGTGTGATCATCAGGCTCATCGATATCGGCCCTTGCGAGTCGGCACAGGTCAACAACGCGGCCAGGTTCCCCGCCGACTCAGAGGCTAGCCTGCCACCGCCACCACCGCCACCACCGCCTTCGCCGCCCGGGTTGCGTCCATCCACTCGGTCAGCCACGGGGCCCGGACGCTGGCGGTGATCCGGCAGTCGGCCACGAAGGTTCCCCTGGCCCCGGCGTCGATCCATTCCTGAAGCGCGGCCAGGTCCGCCAATGAGCGGATGATCGCGGACTCGGCACCGAGCGCGCTGGCGATGCCGCTGAAGTCCACTTCGGGGATCAGCATCGGCTTTTCGGACAGGCCCTGGGATCCGTACTGGTGGATTTCGGCTCCGTAGGCGGCATCGTTGTAGATCACCACGATGGCGCTGCGTGCCACACCGATGAGCGATTCGAGGTCGGACAGGCCCATCAGGAAACCACCGTCGCCGGAGGCCAGCACCAAGGTGCGGTCCTCCTCCATGGCGCGGGCTGCCCCGACGGCGCTGGCCAGGCCCAGCCCGATGGTCTGGTAGGCGGTCCCCACCATGACCAGATCCTGGGGCCTGGGGATGTGCCAGTACATGGGTGCCCAGCCGACGAAGTGCCCGCCGTCCTGGACCACCGTGCGGCGCTCCGGAAGCACGGCATCCAGGGCCGTGGCAAGGGAGCGCGGGTCCAGCCGGCCGTCCGGGGTGCCCGCGGAGCCTGCATGGTGGGCCGGTCCTTCGGACAGGCGCTTGCGGGCTTCCGCTCGCCAGGCTTCCTTGCGGCTGGCGTTCGGCGAGGCCGGGCCATCCAGCATCCGGAGGATGCGTCCCGCAGCAGACTTCACGTCCGCGCTGACGAAAATATCTACCCGGGGGTGCGTCGGCTGCAGCACGGAGTCGATCTGGATGATGGTGCTGTCCGGGCCGAGCAGGTGCCCGAAGCGCATGGTGAAGGGACTCAGGCTCGCCCCCGCCACCAGGACCACATCGGCCTCACCCATGAGCCCGGCCGCGGTATCCGTGCCGAAGCCGCCGGCGACGCCGAGATACCCCTCGCCTTCGAGGAGGTTCAGTGCCAGGGCGGTTCCGGCGGTCAGGGAGCCCAGGCGGTCAGCGAGCTCCCGGAGTTCCGCGCCGGCGCCGGCGAGGTGCGCACCGCGGCCGGCGAGGATCAGCGGCCGCCTGGCCCCGGCGAGCAGGCGGGCCACCTGCCCGAGGCCGCCGTCGACGTCGTCCATTACCGCAGGTGCGGCCCGCTCGGGAAGTTCCTCGTCCGCAGCCTCAAGCGCTGCGAGGTCGTAGGGAATGGCAATGACGACGCCGGTCCGTTTGGTGAGTGCGTACTCCACCGCCTGCTGCGTAATGGAGCCCGCGGCTTCGCGGGTGACGGTGAAGGTCGCCGCGCCGAGGGCCGCGGCGATTGCCGTCTGGTCCACGTCCCAGGGCCGGGGCCCGCTGCTCGGAGCGTCCCCGGTGACCAGCACGACGGGGATTTGCGCCTGGACCGCCTCTGCGAGGGCGGTGAGTGCGTTTGTGTAGCCGGGGCCATAGGTGGTGGTGCCCGCTGCGAGACGTCCCGACGTCCGGTAGTACGCGTCGGCCGCGCCGACGGCGGCGCCTTCATGCCGGACCGAGGAGAAACGCAGGCCCAGCTTCTCGGCAGCGTCAAGGAAGTGGACGTTTCCGTTGCCCATCACGCCGAAGACATCGCTGAGATAGCTGCTGAGAACCTGCGCCACGCGGCCCGAGACGGTAAGTGATGTCATGCAGGAATCTTCCGAGGATGCTTCCAAATAGGCAAGAGGACTGAATCAAGCTAAGAGTTCTGGCAGTACTCGGTGAGAAATATGAAAATCCGACCAGTTACGCCTGCCTCGCTTCTGTCTACGCCGGAGGGCGGGACTCCTTCTCTGACAGTCGGCTGAGGAGGCCGTCGTAACGGGGCGGCATGAGTTCCAGCACGGAAATGGCCGTGCTGGTTCGTTGGATTCCCTCGATTTCCAGGATCAGGTTGGTGATGCGGTAGAGATCGGCCGTGCCGCGTGCCACCACCTTGGCCATGAGGTCTGCATCCCCGGTGGTGGCGTGCACCTCGATGACTTCCGGAATCGCGGCGAGGCCGTCTTCCACCCCGCCTGTCCGCGTCTGGCTGATGGCCAGTGAGAGGAAGGCCATCAGCTCGTAACCAAGCGCGGCGGGATCCAGCCTGCGGCTGAAGGAACGGAGGGCGCCGCTGCGCTCGAGACGTGCCAGCCGGGCGTGGACCGTGTTCCGTGCGACGCCGAGCGTCCGGGAGAGCGCCAGGGCGCTGGCTTCCGAGTCCTTGTCGAGGGCCATGATGATCCTGCCGTCGAGGGAATCCAGGATGCGAGAGTTCGCGATGGTCATATTTTCACCAGACACAATAGAAGTTGCGCAAAAGTCCCAACTGATGCAGTGTACCTTGCAATGTGGCCCGGATCACGTCCATGATCGGTCCTCATGACCCGTGATCAGCTCCTGACCGCTCCGGAGACCGCGGTCCCCACCCTGCGTGGCGCCGTCGCCGGCCTTCCGTCCTATATTCCGGGCCGGCGCAGCGCCGGCAGGGACGTCGCAGCCCTCGCCAGCAACGAAAGCCACTACGATCCGCTGCCCGCTGTCGTCTCGGCAGTGGCAGAAGCTGCCGGAAGGATGAACCGCTACCCGGACATGGCCGCCGTCGAACTCCGCGAACGGATCGCCAGCCACCTCGGGGTCACCGCCGGGGAACTCGCGGTGGGACCGGGCAGCGTGGGCGTCCTCCAGCAGATCGTCACCGGACTGTGCGACGCCGGGGATGAAGTGATCTTCGCGTGGCGTTCCTTCGAGGCGTACCCCATCCTGATCGAGGTGGCCGGGGCGAGGCCGGTACGCATCCCGCTGGACGACGCCGAAGGCCACGACCTCGATGCCATGGCCGCGGCCGTCACCGAGCGCACCAAGGTCATCCTGCTCTGCACCCCCAACAATCCGACCGGCGTGCCGATCAGCCACGAACGCGTCGAGGCATTCGTGCAATCCGTCCGCTCCGACATCCTCGTGGTGATCGACGAGGCCTACGTGGAATACGCCGAAGCGGGCAGCGGCCCAGATTCCCTGGCCCTTTACCGCCGGTACCCGAACGTCTGCATCCTGCGCACCTTCTCGAAGGCTTACGGACTCGCCGGCCTGCGCGTGGGATACGCCGTAGCGGCGCCGGCCATCGCTGAGGGACTGCGCCGGACCGCCCTGCCCTTCTCGGTGAGCGGGCTGGCCCAGAAGGCGGCCATCGCTTCGCTGGACGCGGGGGAGCAGATGGAAGCGCGGGTGGACGCCGTTAAGCGAGAGCGCGCACGGATGGCAGCGCAGCTGGAAGCCCAGGGCTGGAAGCTGCCGGCGAGCCAGGGCAATTTCCTGTGGATCCGTGCGGACGACGATCTCCGGGCCAAGCTGGTGGACGCGTTTGACCGCGCGGACATCCTGGTCCGGGCCTACCAGGGGGACGGCGTGCGGATCACCGTGGCCGACCCCGCCTCCAATGACCGTGTGCTCCGGCTCCTCGCAGCGCACGCTGCCCGAAAACCACCGACCTACAACCCAATCCGTTCGACCGACAACTAAGAGGACTCCTCAATGGAACAACAGACAGTGACGTCTGGCCGCTCCCTCGGCGCCGCACTCAAACCCCGCCAGCTCACCATGATGGGCCTGGGAAGCGCCATCGGCGCGGGCCTCTTCATCGGCTCCGGCGCCGGCATCCAGGCTGCCGGCCCGGCGGTGCTGATCTCCTACCTCGTTGCCGGAACCCTCATCATCCTGGTGATGTGGGCCCTCGGCGAGATGGCCGCCGCCAATCCGGACAGCGGCGCCTTCTCCGTCTACACCGCCAAGGCCTTCGGGCTCGTGGCCGGGGCCACTGTGGGCTGGCTCTGGTGGCTGCAGCTGGTGGTTGTCATCGCGGCGGAAGCCCTGGGTGCGGCAGGCCTGCTTTCCACGATCTTCCCGGCCCTGCCGGTGTGGCTGATGGCTTTCGTGTTCATCGTGGCGCTCACCGCTGTGAACCTCACCAGCGTGAAGAACTTTGGTGAGTTCGAGTTCTGGTTCGCCTTCCTCAAGGTGGGTGCGATCGTCGGCTTCCTCCTGGTGGGCGTTGCGCTGCTCTTCGGCTGGCTGCCGGGCGTCAAGTCGCCGGGCCTGTCCAACTTCACCGGGGACGGTTTCATGCCACACGGTTTCGCGGGCATCGCCACGGCCCTGTTCGTGGTGGCTTTCGCCTTCGGCGGCACCGAGATCGTGTCCGTAGCGGCAGCGGAGACCGCCGAGCCGGCCCGCAGCGTGCGGAAAGCAGTCCGGACGGTGCTGTGGCGCATCCTGGTCTTCTACATCGGTGCGATCTTTGTTATCGCAGCAGTGGTCCCGGTGGGTTCGCCGGGGCTGAAGAGCCCGTTCGCCGCGGTGTTGGATGCCGCCGGCATGCCCGGCGCCGCCACCGCCATCACCCTGGTGGCCGTCGCAGCACTGCTCTCCGCCCTCAACGCCAATCTCTACGGTGCCTCCCGGATGGCGTTCTCCCTCGCCGAGCGTGGTGAAGCTCCTCGCCGCCTTGCTTTCCTGTCCAAGGCCCGGGTCCCGGTCGTCGCAGTCCTGGCCAGCGTTTCCTTCGGCGTCGTCACGGCCGTGCTCGAGCTGACTTTCCCCGAGATGGTTCTTCCGCTCCTACTCAACATCGTGGGTTCGACCTCCCTGCTGGTGTGGACCTCTGCGCTTCTGTCCCAGCTCGTGCTGCGCCGCCGTGCCGACCGCGAAGGAACGGAGCTTCCCCTGCGGATGGCCGGTTTCCCGTGGCTCACGTGCTTTGGCCTGCTCATCCTCGCGGCGATCTTCACGGTGGGCTTCATCGGCGAGGACTCCCGCCCCCAGCTCCTGAGCACCTTCGCGCTCGTGGCGCTCCTGGCGGTGGCCAACTGGCTCCACCACCGTTCCGGCAAGGCTGGCCGCCGCATCGAAGCGTTGGACGATGCCAAGCAGCCGGTGCTCATCGACTAAAACAGCCCCTCTGAACCCCTCCAAGGGGACGCTAAGGGCACATCCGGCTCTTGGATTCTAGCGGTCGTTGCAACACCCAGAACTTTTGGGAGTTGCAACGACCGTGTCGTCTTTAACGGAAGAACCTCGAACCAGCAGGACGTACGTGCAGGAGCATTCACGCCGCTGCCGGTCGCGAGGGAGACTCTCGCCGCTACCGTGATCCTGCGCCGGGTGGATGCGCGCTGCCGCGCGATCCTCGCCGCCGGACTCACCTCAGTGAACCGTAGCCGCTTCCACTCTGGTCGGCACCGATGCGCGCAGAAGATTAGCCGCCTTCTCGCCGATGATGTTGGACGGAGCATTCGTGTGCCCCGGATGATCTCCGGCATGATCGACGCGTCGGCGATGCGAAGTCCCTGAACGCCTCGCACACGCAACTCCGGGTCGACCACCGATCCAGCATCCGATCCCATGCGAACGGTGCTCGTCGGGTGGTACAGGGTCTGCGAGAACTCATCGATCACCGTGGCATCACGCTCGGCCACTGTCTGCGCATCCGACCCGGCGGGTTGGATGAACTTGCCGTCACGTCGCGCCGACGCGAACGCCGTGGCGGCAAGAATACGCTCGCACACGCCGAGGCCCGCGAGGAAGGTGTCACGATCTTCTCCGTTCGGATCTCCCAGGTAATTCGGGTCGATCAGCGGTTTCGCGAGCGGATCGGCTGAGGCGAGTCGCACGGTTCCGAGGCTCTTGGGCTGCAGCAGAATAGCGCCGACACTGACGCCGTGCCGCGGCGCGGCCACGAGCCCCTCACCGATATACGGCACGGCGGCGAAGAGAACCTCGATGTCGGGGAAGGCGAGCGATGAGTCGGTCTTGACGAAACCATACGCCTCCGCAATGTTGGAGGTGAGCATGCCGCCGCTCAGCACGATCTCGCGGCGCGCGAAGACCGAGGTCGGGGTGCCCTCGCTGAGGTACTCGACACCGACAGCGCGGGTTCCGTCGAACAGCACGCGAGTGGCGTGTGCCCCGGTGCGAACGACCAGGTTGGAGCGCTCGGCTGCCGGCGCAAGGTAGGCGGCCGACGTGTTGTGCCGCATGCCGCCATGCTGGCTCACCATCGTCTGGCTGACCCCTTCCGGGTTTGCCGAGTTCGGCGCGACGAGTGGCATTCCGACCTCGGCGGCAGCCTCAAGAAAGGTTGCGGTATGCGATCGAGGACTGCGTTGGTGCGAGATCGAATTCGCGCCGTCCGTGCCCTGGTCGGGATCGCTGTTGCCCTCCACTGCCTCCGCCCTGCGGAAATACGGAAAGAGCGCCTCGTACGACCAGTCGGCACCGGCGAGCCTCGCCCAGTTGTCATAGTCGGCAGCGAATCCGCGCACCCACATCATGGCGTTCAGGGAGGATGAGCCGCCGAGCACCTTGCCACGTGGCCAGTAGATCGACCGCCCCTTCAGTTCGGCCTGCGGCTCGGTCTGGTAGTTCCAGTCGGCATCGGACTTGAACAGCTTCGGGAAAGCGGCCGGGATGACGATTTCCTGCTTATCGTCGACACCACCGGCTTCGAGCAGCAGAACGGAGATGCTCGCCTCTTCGGTGAGTCGAGCTGCGACAGCTGCTCCGGCCGATCCGGCACCGACGATAATGTAGTCGAATTCTTCAGTGTTGGTACTCATACGAGCGCTCCTTTTGACCGCAGATCCTTGCGCAGGATCTTGCCTGACGCCGACTCCGGGATGAAGTCGATCATTTCCACCTGTCGAACCTTCTTATGCGGGGCTACCCGATCGGCGAGCGAGACCTGATAGCCCTTGTATTTGATGAGTTCCTTGAGCCGGTCAACGACCGTCACGTACCCCTCCAGAAGGTCAGGCCCGGAATGCCGCCAGGAAGATTGCGGGCATCTTCAGCCATGACGGCTTGGCCGCGAAACCGGCGAGACGACGTCCGGTCATCGTGGCGGAACGCGCCTGCACGAACCACGGCGGCTTCGGGAAAAGGGTGAATTCTCCGTGTGAGAACGATCGCGGAAACGGCCGGAACGGGCCGCGAACGATCGTGCGCTCGGGCCGATCGATGAGCAAGGCGTTGTGTACGGTTCCAATGCCACTCTGCACGTTGTCGATGGTGGCACCGGGGAAAGCGCCCCACGATGCGGTTGCGGTGAGGAATCCGAGGCCGGTCCACGCATTGATGGCGATCGTGCCGTAGCGCAGGCATGCAATGGACTCGAGGAACCCGGTTCCGAGCTGCCGGATGACCTTCGGCTCGGCAATGAGATTGGCACCGAGGGTGCCGACGAGCTCGTCATTGGCGAGCGTGACGGCGGCGTCGAGGAAGGCCTGCCCCGTGCCCGGCACTTCGACGACACCCAGCACCGGGGAGAAATATTCCGTGGTGAACACATTCGACGCGTCGTCTTTTGGCGCCGACCCTGTGGCTCCTCATCGCTGCCCGCGCAGCTCAGGGCCTCGGCGCGGCCAGCATGATGGCGCTCAGCATGGCGTTCGTAGCTGAGACGGTCCCGCAGCCACGCATCGGGAGGGCCATGGGGTTGCTTGGGACGATGTCGGCGGTCGGCACCGCCCTCGGGCCGTCGCTCGGCGGCGTCTTGATCGCGGGCTTCGGCTGGAGGGCGATCTTCTTCGTCACTGCACCGCTGGGGCTCCTGACCTTCGTCCTCGCGCGACGCTACCTGCCGGCTGACGTCCCAACACGGAAGCTCGGCCGGCGCGGCTTCGATTATGTGGGGACGTTGCTCCTCGCCCTCACCCTCGGGGCCTATTTGCTCGCCGTGACCCTTAAGCACGGCGTTTTCGGAACGTTGAGCCTCGCTCTGCTGCTGGCTGCCGCGGTGGGATTGGGCTTGTTTGTGCTCGCCGAGAGGCGAGCGACGTCACCGTTGATCCGCTTGACGAACTTCCGTAACCCCGTGCTCAGCGCCGGTCTTGCGATGAGCGCGCTCGTCTCGACCGTGATGATGACAACACTTGTGCTTGGCCCATTCCATCTCTCTCGTGCGCTCGGGATCCAGCCTGCCCTGATCGGACTCGTGATGTCGGCCGGACCCGTCGTTGCCGCGCTGACTGGCGTCCCGGCTGGGCGAATGGTCGATCGACTGGGGCCCATCGGGTGGTCTTTGTCGGGCTGATCGGCATGGTGGTTGGGTCGATTTCGATGTCTTTGGTACCGGTATCCTTCGGTATCGCCGGGTACGTTACTTTACTCGTCGTCATCACCGCCAGCTATGCGCTGTTTCAGACGGCCAACAACACCACCGTCATGACCGGCATCCGCGCTGACCAGCGCGGCGTAATCTCTGGCATGCTCAACCTGTCGCGCAATCTCGGGCTCCTCACCGGTGCATCTGTGATGGGCGCGGTCTTCGCCTTTGCATCAGGGGCAACCGCCATCACGACGGCGGCTTCGGAGGACATCGCTACCGGCACCCGTTGGGCGTTTGCGGTCGCAGCAATACTCATCACGGTTGCGCTTGGCGTCGCCGTTGCGAGCAGGAATCGTTCGCACTCGGACCGCGACGACAAGAGGCCCACGGTCAGACCCGCAAGGTAGACGACGAGCACCCTCGCAGGGCGCTCGACCGCGAAGGGGCAGTGAACCGCTTGGTTCCCAGTAAACACATGGGAATCCGCGAGTTTTCCAAGACATTCGGTGAAAATCAGATTGAGGCTACAGTCTTACAATCGGTCACTGGTTCAAATGAAGCAAGACGACTTTCCGAGGCGCTCGGGGCGGGGGCACCGAGTTCAGCGACTAGGTCTGGCTCAGCGCTTCCTCATCGGCCGCAACGTTCTTCTGCAAGGCGAACTGGGTGCG
>NZ_SOFP01000017.1 GCF_004402785.1 Cryobacterium algoritolerans | reverse complement strand
GCCGCCCCACGGCGGCACGCCGCCGCCCCACGGCGGCACGCCGCCGCCCCCGCCGGCAGCCGGTGCGCCCTATCCGGCTCCCTATCCGAGTGCCCCCGCCGCCAAGCAGCCGATCTTCAGCATCCTGGCGCTCGTCGCCGGGATCATCGGGATCCTCGGCTCACCGGTGGTGTTCATCCCCATCGTCGGCGGCATTTTCGGGCTGTTCATTCCCGCCGGGGCCGTCGTGCTTGGTTTCCTCGGGCGCACCAAGGAATCGCGCGCGAAGGCTTTCTGGCTGACCGGAATCATCACCGGGGCAGTCGGTGTCCTCCTGGCGCTGCTGAGCATCGTTCTCTGGGCCGTCGTCTTCGCGAACATTCCCAGCACCGGATACAGCTACTGAACCGCTCCATGGAGGCCGAACGCCCGGACGGGGACGAACCCGCCCCGCCCGCCGGACGCGGTAATTTCCGGCTGGACCTCACGCGGCCACGAGGTACGGTCGACGGTGAACTGGACTACGAGTCGACGGTCACGGCGCCCACAGAGTGGGTCCCGTACGTCTACACCGACACCGAACTGCAGTCGCGTGAGGGCGGGCGCGGACTGTCGGTCGCGGCGCTCACGTTCGGACTGGCCGGGCTGCTCGTCGCCCTGTTCGGCGTCTGGGGGGCGCCGCTCTCGCTGGCCGCCGTGCTGCTGGCGATCCTGGCGCGCCGGTCCGAACGCCTCGGTGGCGCGCTGTGGGCCTGGGGGCTGGTCTCCGGTTTCGCCGGCCTGGCGATCGTGATCGCCTGGTGCGTGATCATCAGCCAGGCCCTGGCCAGGATCGTGTACTGACTCGGGGGAATCGATCCGCGCCGGCCGGCCGAGTCGCCTCAGGCCAGCGTACGCACACGCTCCACGAGCAGCGCAACCCGCTGGCCCGCGGCCCGCGTGAGTACGAGAGTGCTGGACTCGGGTCCCTTCAAGCGCAGCCGGGTGCGCAGCGTGGCGGGGTCGATGTCCACACCGCGTTTCTTGATCTCCAACGTGCCGATCCGGCGTTCCTGCAGTGCCAGGCGCAGCTTCTTCTCGTCAAAAGGGAGTACCTCCAGCACTCGGAAGGCCGTGGCGAACGGGGTCGGGCGCAGGTCGGCGGAGGTGAGGTAGGCGATTCCCTCGCTCAACATGAGGGCGCTCAGCGAGCGGGCCAGGTCGCCGATCAGGCGGGCGCGGATGACCGCGCCGTCGGGCTCGTAGAGATAGTCGCCGAGCAGCCCCACCTCCACATCCGCGCTGTCGGCGGCCGCGCTCAGCTCGTGGGTCCCGGCCAGGTCCAGGAGCAGGGCCGACCGGCGGATGCCGTCGCGGGCCAGGGCGCCGAACCACAGTCCCATCTCGACGAGTTTTCCGTCGACGGACACCCACTGCGCCTCCGCGCCGACCGGGATGAGGCCGCGGTCGTGCCCCGGGCCGAGCTTGACGCCGATCGGCATCCGCTCGCTCAGGCCGAATACGAAATCGAGGTTGGGGGAATAGTCCCCCGGGCGGGTCAGGCGAGAGGTGTTGTTGTGGCCCGCGGTGCGCCGGGCCGGGTCGAGCCAGGCCGCGTCGAAGCCGGAGAGGTCGAACGTCTCGGCGTCCCCCTGCGCCACCTCCGCATTCCCGAACGGGGCGAGGTTGAAACTGGCGACGGTCGCGGTCACTTCATCGGTGTCCACCGCCGTCACCGCGAGGTCCATCGCCGACATGGCCATGGCGTCGCCGCCGATCCCGCAGCCGAGGTCGACGACCCGGGTGAGTGAGGCGCCGACGAATCGGCCGGCGTGCAGTGCGGCTACGCGCAACCGGGTGGCCTGCTCCAAACCTGCCTCGGTGAAGAGCATCCGCCCGGCGAACTCGCCGAATTTGGGCACGGCCCGTGCCCGTAGCCGGGATTGGTTCAGTACGGCTGTGACCAGCCCGGGGGCGTGGCCGGCCTTGCGCAGGTCGCTCACCATCCGCACGACGTCGGCCGTCGGGTCATAGGGCGGAAGGGAGTCCAGAAGGCGCAAGCCGTCCGGCGATAACAGCTCGACGAGCTCGGAGCGATCCATCCCGCAAACCTACCAACCGTGCGCGCATCTGGCACTCACATTGCGTGAGTGCCAGATGCGCCCTAAACTCGACTTAGCACTCTCGCTGTGAGTCTGCCAACCAAGTCTTAGCTAAGAAAGAGGTCAACCGTGTCGGTCTCCATCAAGCCGCTCGAGGATCGCATCGTCATCAAGCAGGTCGACGCAGAGCAGACCACCGCATCAGGTCTGGTCATTCCTGACACCGCCAAGGAAAAGCCCCAGGAGGGCGAAGTCGTCGCCGTCGGCCCCGGCCGCATCGACGACAACGGCAACCGCATCCCGATCGACGTCGCCGTCGGCGACAAGGTGATCTACTCCAAGTACGGCGGAACCGAGGTCAAGTTCGGTGGCGACGATCTCCTCGTGCTGTCGGCCCGTGACGTGCTCGCGGTCGTCGTCCGCTAGTCAGACGCACCACGCAGCGAATCCCGGATGGCCATGGCCATCCGGGATTTGTCGTTTCCGGGGGCCGTCCCTGAGGATAGGCAGACCATGGTCACCGACATCGAAGCACGCCGCCCGCAGCGGAGCGCGCACAGCACCGGGCTCATCTACGCGGTCCTCGCCTACGGGCTCTGGGGGATGCTGCCGCTCTACTTCCTTCTGCTCAGCCCGACCGGGGCGTTCGAGGTCGTCGCGTGGCGGGTGCTCTTCTCCCTGGTCTTCTGCACGCTGCTGATCACGGTCACGAAGCAGTGGGGTCAGCTCCTCGCGGTGCTTCGCCGCCCGCGGATCGTCTGGACGATGGGCCTGGCCGGCATCCTCATCTTCGTCAACTGGCAGACCTACGTATTCGGCACGCTGTCGGGCCACGTGGTCGAGGCAGCGCTCGGCTACTTCATCAACCCGATCGTGACCGTGTTGCTCGGCGTCCTGGTGCTACACGAACGGCTCCGGGCGCTCCAATGGGTAGCCATGGGCATCAGCCTGGCCGCCGTGGTCGTGCTCACCATCGGCTACGGCTCGCTGCCCTGGATCTCCCTTGTGCTCGCCTTCTCGTTCGGCTTCTACGGGCTGATCAAGAAACGCGTCGGACACAGCGTGGACGCCCTGGCCGGACTCACCCTGGAAACCATCTGGCTCGCCCCGATCGCGATCGTGCAGTTGATCGTCGTCGGAGCCGTCACGGGGCTCACCTTCGGCACCATCTCGCCCTGGCACACGGTCGGTCTCCTGACCACCGGGGTCGTCACGGCCGTGCCGCTGCTCTTCTTCGCCGCCGCGGCCCGGCGTCTCCCGCTCACCTACCTGGGGCTGATTCAGTTCATCGCGCCCATCCTGCAATTCCTGGTCGGCGTGTTCATCCTGCACGAACCGATGCCGCCCGAACGCTGGGTCGGTTTCGGCCTGGTCTGGGTGGCGCTGGTGATCCTGACCACGGACATGGTCGTCAGCGGGCGGGCGCCGCGGCGAGCGTCCCTCGAACCGGCCTGACCCGGGTTACGCTCGGGGCACCGTGAAAGGACTCCGGATGCCCCGACGCACCGCCGCCGCCTCGCTCGCGTTAGCAGGGCTGCTCCTGGTCGGCGTCGCGGGCTGTGCGCCGACCACCGAGGCGGCTCCGGCCAAAGCCGCGCCCAGCGTCGCCCAGCGGGTGGCGGCATCCGGTGACGGCACGCTGCTCTTGGGCTCGCTGTTCCCGATGACGGGGGATGCCTCCGCAGCCGGGGCGGCCCAGGTCGCCGGCTCCGAGCTGGCAGCCAGGGAGCTCTCCGAACAGGGCCTCGTGCTCGGCCACCCGGTCGTCATCGTGCACAGGGACTCAGTCCGTGACGTGACGGCAGCCGTGGCCGATCTTCTGACCCGGGGCGTGGACGCCGTGCTCTGGGATGCGACCAATCCGGTTCCGCCGGAGGTTGCATCCGCTCTGGCCTCGGCTCGGGTCGCGCTGGTCCCGCTCGCCGAATTCGCGAACGGGGGCACCCCGCTCGCTGCCGGGGAGGAGTTCGCGGCACGCCTGCGCACGATGGACCCCGGGATGGCGGGGACTGCCGGCGGCGGCGAGGCCTACGACGGGGTGATTCTTGCTGCGCTGGCCGCGGTGGAAGCCGGCGACGACGGAGGCCGGTCGATCGAGCCGGCCCTCGACCGGGTGAGTTCGGGCCCGATGGTCTGCGGCTCCTGGGGAGAATGTGCGGCTGCGCTGGCCAAGACGCAACAGATCGCCTATGAGGGTGTCACCGGCCGCCGATCGTAACGATTTGGGTCGCGTTACACGGATGTAACCCGGTTGTCTTGTTTCGCGCGATTCCTGTCAATAATGTGACAGAAAGGCGGTCAATCGATCGCTGTAACCTTTCACTTCCTATTCCCAAGGAGCAACATGAGCGTATTCGCGAAGGCCTCGGTCTCCCGCTCAGTCCGGGCAGTCATCACTGGTGTCGCCATGGTCGGCGTCAGCGCACTTCTGCTCACCGGATGCAGCAGCAATTCCGCTGCCCCGACTGCATCGGACAAGCCCGCTGCGAGCGGAGACGCGAAGGCCATCAAGGCCGGCGACCGCAAGCTCACCCTCAAGGTCGGCACGATCCTTCCCCAGAGTGGCGCCCTCGCGTTCCTCGGCCCGCCTGAGGAGGCCGGTGTCGCACTCGCCGTCAAGGACATCAACGACGCGAAGCTCGGGCTCACGATCGAACCCGTCTACCGCGACTCCGGTGACACGACGACGGACACCGCAACCGTCTCCGTGACCGACCTGCTCTCGCAGAAGGTTACGGCAATCATCGGTGCGGCATCCTCCGGGGTCTCCAAGACCGTGATTGACCAGATCACCGGTGCGGGCGTCGTGCAGTTTTCCCCTGCCAACACGTCTGCGGACTTCACGAAGTACCCCGACAAGGGCCTGTACTGGCGCACCGCGCCGTCCGACCTGCTCCAGGGCGAGGTTCTCGGCAACAAGATCGCCGAGGATGGGAACAGCACCCTGGGGCTGATCGTGCTCAACGACTCGTACGGCACCGGCCTGGCCGACTCCACCACGAAGGCGTTCGAAGCCGCCGGTGGCAAGGTCGTCGCCAAGTCCCTGTTCAACGAGGGTGACTCCAACTTCGCCGCTCAGATCGCCGAAGTGACCGCAGCCAAGCCGGACGCGATCGCCCTGATCACCTTTGACCAGGCCAAGGTCATCACGCCCGCGCTCGTCGGCACTGGCTACCCGGGCAAGAAGCTCTACTTCGTTGACGGCAACCTGTCGGACTACAGCAAGGACTTCGCTCCCGGCCTCATCACCGGCGCGAAAGGCACCCTGCCCGGTCTCGACGTGGGAACGCTCGGTGACTTCACGACCCGCCTCAAGTCAATCAACCCGACCCTGACCGACTACAGCTATGCGGCGGAGTCCTACGACGCCGTCGTGCTCATCGCGCTCGCCGCGTACGCAGCCAACGACGTGAAGGGGCAGTCGATCGCCGACTACCTCCGCCAGGTCTCGGGCGGCACCGGCAAGGGCACCAAGGTTAAGGACTTCAAGTCCGGTGCGGCCGGCATCGCCAAGGGCAAGCAGATCGACTATGACGGCTTCTCCGGCCCGGTCACGTTCGATGAGAACGGCGACCCGACTGAGGCGACCATCGGCGTCTACGAGTACAAGGCAGACAACACCTACAAGCGCATCAACTAGTCACCACAACGCACGACAGCGGGGCCCCGACTTCGGTCGGGGCCCCGCTGTCGTTCCCGGACGCTCCGGTCGGGCCCAACCGCCCCTTTCCCGCCCCCTCACCCAACCGCGAAAGTGCAGTTTTTGCCCTTTCCGCAACACCGAAGGGGCGAAAACCGCACTCTCGGGAGGGGGAGGGGGTCGTCGCGGGGCCGGGAGACGAGGGGCACGCGGGCACCGGGCACACACGGAAGCGGCGCCCGAGGATGTCCTCGGGCGCCGCTTCCGTGCCCGGGCGGCCGGGCCGGGGTGTGGCTAGTCGTCCTGGCCGAGGGTGCCCAGGTACAGGCCGATCACCTTGGGGTCGTTCAGCAGCTCACGGCCGGTTCCCGTGTACGCGTCCCTGCCCTGGTCGAGCACATAGCCGCGATCGCAGATCTGCAGGCAGCGGCGCGCATTCTGCTCGACCATGATCGTGGTCACCCCGGCCTTGTTGATCTCCTTGACCCGGAGGAACGCCTCGTCCTGGCGCACGGGGGAGAGCCCGGCGCTCGGCTCGTCGAGCAGCAGCACGTGCGGGCCCATCATCAGCGCCCGGGACATGGCGACCATCTGGCGTTCGCCGCCCGACAACGACCCGGCCCGCTGCTGGAGCCGCTTCCTCAGCTCAGGGAAGATCTCGGTGACGAACTCGAGGCGATCAGCGAGGCCCTTCGGCTTCTGGAACATCCCCATTTCCAGATTTTCCTGGATGGTCAGGGTAGGGAAGACGTTGTTCGTCTGCGGCACGAAACCGACACCCTTCGAGACGAGCTTGTTCGCCTTGAGATTCGTGATGTTCTCGCCGCGCAGCAGGATCTCGCCCTCACGCACCTTGACCTGCCCGAAGATCGACTTGAGAAGCGTCGACTTGCCTGCCCCGTTGGGGCCGATGATCCCGATGAGCTCGCCGTCGTAGGCGGTCAGCGAGCACGCGTTGAGGATGTTCACGCCGGGCAGGTAGCCGGCGGTGACGGTCTTCACCTCGACGACGGCCGGCCGGGTCGTGGTGGCGACGTCATAGGCGGCCGGGCTTGGATTCGTCATTCGAGGAGCTCCTTGATCGCTACGACATTTTCGGCCTCTGCGGTCGGGTCTGCGCCGAGATCCTCATCGTGATGCTGGCCGAGGTAGGCGTCGATCACAGCGGGGTTGCGCATGACCTCGTGCGGGTCCCCCTCCGCCACGATCCGGCCCTCGGCCATGACGATGACCCAGTCGGCGATGTGCCGCACCATGTGCATGTCATGTTCGACGAACAGAACGGTCATCCCCTGGGTCTTGAGGTTGAGGATGTGGTCGAGGAGCGACTGGGTCAGCGCCGGGTTGACGCCGGCCATCGGCTCGTCGAGCATTACGAGGGTCGGTTCGCTCATGAGCGCACGGGCCATCTCAAGCAGCTTGCGTTGGCCGCCGGAGAGGCTAGCCGCATAGTCGTCCTTCTTGGTGTCGAGCTTGAACCTGGTCAGGATGTCGATGGCCCTGGCTTCGTTCGCGGACTCCTCCTTGCGCCAGAGGAACGGCAGGACCGCCCGGAACAGGTTCTCCCCGGTCTGGCCCTTTGCGCCGAGGAGCATGTTGTCCATGACCGTCAGCAGCCCGAGTGCCTTGGTGAGCTGGAACGTGCGCACCTGCCCCATCCTGGCCACCTGGAACGCCGGCATCCCCGACAGGGAACGACCCTCGAAGGTCCACGACCCGGAGTCCGGCTTGTCGAAACCGGTGAGCAGATTGAACAGGGTCGTCTTGCCGGCGCCGTTGGGCCCGATCAGCGCCGTGATAGCGCCGCGGGGGATCTCGACATGCTCAACGTCGACGGCCTTGAGGCCGCCGAAGGTGCGGGTCACCCCGTCGGCGACGAGGATCGGGTCACGTTTCTTGCAGCCGGGTTCCGCGGCGCCGATGTGCAGGTCGGTCGTCTTGACCGGTTTGTTGCTGGGGGCGGTGTCACTTGACAAAGGCCAACTCCTTCTTGTTGCCGAAGATGCCCTGCGGACGGAAGATGACGATCAGCATGATCGCCACCCCGACGAGGATGAAGCGCAGCTGTCCGGCCTGGATGCTGCTCATGAACGGCAGCCATCCCGCCTCGACGGCGCGGGCGATGAAGCCGGAGAAGAACGAGAGCAGCACCCAGAAGATCATCGAGCCGATGACGGGGCCGAGAATGGTCGCCGCGCCACCCAGGAGCAGGATCGCGTAGATGAAGAAGGTGAGCGAGGTCTGGTAGTTCGACGGCACCACGGCCCTCGGGAGCACGAAGATCATGCCGGCGATCGTGCCGTACACGCCGCCGAGGACGAGGGACTGCATCTTGTAGAAGTAAACGTTCTTACCCAGCGCGCGAACGGCATCCTCGTCTTCCCTGATGCCCTTGATTACCCGGCCCCACGGGCTGCGCATGATCTGCCAGGTGAACAGGCAGGCAAGCACGACGATCGTCCAGGCAACGAGGCGCAGCCACCAGTCGTAGGCGTTGTACTGGAACGGCCCGAACCCGTAGCTTCCCTCGGGGATCGGGTTGAGCGCTGCGAACCCTCCCTTGTACCCGCTGAGCCCGTTCGCCGAGCCGGTGAGCGGCTGGAATGTGTTCGTCGTGAACAGCAGGCGCACGATCTCGGCGGCCGCGATCGTGACGATCGCCAGGTAGTCCGCGCGCAGCCGCAGGGTCGGGATTCCGAGGATGAGTGCGAAGATCACGGATGCCGCGATACCGACGACCACGGCCGCCCAGACCGGGAAGCCGAAGCTCAGGATCGAGATCGCGTACCCGTAGGCGCCGAGGGCCATGAAGCCGGCCTGGCCGAAGTTGAGCAGGCCGGTGTAGCCGAAGTGAACCGCAAGCCCGAGAGCCGCGAGGGCATAGGCGGCGGTGGTCGGGCTGATCAGCTCGACGGCTGCGTTGCTAAAGATTGCTCCCCAGTCGATCATCGGATGCCCTTCTAGCCAATTCTTTCTTTGCGACCCAGGATGCCTTGCGGCCGAAGCAGCAGCACCAGGATCAAGACAACAAGTGCACCGACGTATTTCAGGTCGGAGGGAAGCCAGAGCGTCGACAATTCGACGAAGAGGCCGACGATGATCGACCCGAGCAGCGCGCCGAAGGCCGTGCCCAGTCCGCCGAGGGTCGTCGCAGCGAAGACGAGCAGGAGGATCTGGAAGCCCATGTCCCAGCTGACCCCCGGCCGGAAGTACGCCCACAGGATGCCGCTCAGGCCGGCGAGACCGCCACCGACGACCCAGACGATACGAATGACGCCGTCGACGTCGATTCCGCTCGCCGAGGCGAGGCTGGGGTTGTCTGACACTGCGCGCGTCGCCTTGCCGATGCGGGTGCGCAGCAGGAAGTATGACACGGCGAGCAGCACGACGATGCTGATACCCATGCTCGCGAGGTCGATCGGCGAGAGCTGGATGGGACCGAAGTTCAGCTTGGCGAGGCCGGCGCCCGGCAGCTGCTTCGTGTCACCGCCCACGAAGTACTGGAACAGGTAGCGCAGGGCGAGGGAGAGACCGATGCTCACGATCATCAGCGGGATCAAACCGACGCCCTTGCGGCGCAGCGGTTTCCAAATCACGGCGTCGAGGGTCCAGCCGAGGCCGGCGCTCAACACGATCGCGATGATGATCGCGAGCCAGACCGGCAGGCCGAGGTAGACCGAGAAGGCGAGGGTCATCAGGGCGCCGAAGGTGATCATCTCGGCGTGGGCGAAGTTGCTCAGCCCCGTCGTTCCGAAGATGAGGGACAGCCCGATCGCCGCGAGGGCCAGGAGCAGGCCGAAGTTGAGGCCGTTGACGAAACGATTGACGAACTGGTCCAAGAAGCTGACCGTCGTGCGGGTGCCCTCTCCGAGGAAGAAGTTGACCGACTTGACCTTGGTGAGGCCGAACTCGGCCTTGATGACGCTTCCGCCCTTGGCGACGATGACGCCCTTGGGCAGGGTCGTCTCGTCGAGGGTCACGGTGTACGTGGCCTTCTCCGGAACGCCGACCTTCCATTTGCCGTCGACACCGGTCTTGACCTGGGCGTCATAGCCGGAGCCCTTGACCGTGATCAGAACGCCGTCGAGCGGCTTCTGGTTGAACTGGACGTTCCCGGCCAGGACGTAGTCGTACTGGTCGGTGCCGATTTCGTCCGCGTGCGCCGGGCCTGCCGACAGCGTGGAGAACGTGGCTATCGTCAGGGCTGCGAAAAGCAGACCGAGGAAGATCGCCAGCATTCTGGGTGAGTATCTGCGAACAGCTTCAGGGGAATTCACTGCACCTCCATGGCGGCATGCTGGGTCTGTCACCGAGCCTGCCCCGGGTCTCACCTGTCAACATCATTGTCGACAGTACGTGCCGATTATGTCTCATATGTTTCGGCAATGTTCCTCCCGACGACGAATTCGTTCGTCGGGCGGGGCCGGTCGCGCTGTTTAATGCCACCGGAATGCGCGAGAGGCAATCTCGCTTAACATTGAGGAACCGGTCGCATCCTTGGGATTCCCGGACTTCTTCCATTTTTCAGCTCACGCAAAAGGGGTTTCATGGATCAGCCAGATCCGTTCGGTTTCACCGGGCTCACCTACGACGACGTGCTTCTCCTCCCGGGGCACACCGACGTCATTCCCAGTGAAGCCGAGACCATGTCTCGGTTGACGCGCCGGATCAGCGTGGCCACGCCGCTGCTTTCCAGTGCCATGGATACCGTCACCGAGACCCGAATGGCCATCGCGATGGCCCGCGAAGGCGGACTCGGGGTGCTGCACCGCAACCTCTCTATCTCCGACCAGGCGGAGCAGGTCGACCTGGTCAAACGCAGCGAATCCGGCATGATTACCAATCCGGTAACAACTTCGCCCGACGCCACGGTCGCCGAGGTCGACGCGCTCTGCGGCCAGTATCGGATCAGCGGTCTCCCGGTGATCGACTCGGACGGCGTGCTCGTCGGAATCATCACCAACCGCGACATGCGCTTCGTCTCCGGCACCAAGAAGCACACCACTCGCGTGCGCGAGGTCATGACGACCGCCCCGCTGATCACCGGCAAGGTCGGGATGGCCCCGATGGACGCCGTCGCGATCTTCGCCACCCACAAGATCGAGAAACTGCCTCTGGTCGACGACGCGGGCCGCCTCACCGGCCTGATCACCGTCAAGGACTTCGACAAGAGCGAGGAATACCCCTCCGCGACCAAGGACAACGCCGGGCGCCTGCGCGTCGGCGCGGCGATCGGCTTCTTCGGTGACGCCTGGCAGCGCGCCACCGCGCTGCTCGAAGCCGGCGTCGACGTGCTCGTGGTCGACACGGCCAACGGTGACAGCGCCGGGGTGCTGGACATCATCCGTCGTCTGAAGACCGACCCGGCCTTCGCCGGCGTCGACGTCATCGGCGGCAACGTGGCGACCCGTTCCGGCGCCCAGGCCCTGATCGACGCCGGCGCGGACGCGATCAAGGTGGGCGTGGGCCCCGGCTCGATCTGCACCACCCGCATCGTTGCCGGCGTCGGCGTACCGCAGATCACGGCCGTATACCAGGCCTCCCTCGCGGCCAGGGAGGCCGGCATCCCCGTGATCGCCGACGGCGGCTTGCAGTACTCGGGCGACATCGCCAAGGCCCTCGTGGCCGGGGCGGACACCGTCATGCTCGGCTCCTTACTCGCCGGCTGCGATGAAAGCCCCGGAGAGCTTGTCTTCGTCAACGGGAAGCAGTTCAAGACTTACCGCGGCATGGGTTCGCTTGGCGCGCTGCAGAGCCGCGGCACGAAGACGTCGTACTCGAAGGACCGGTACTTCCAGTCTGATGTCCCGTCCGACGACAAGCTCATTCCGGAAGGCATCGAGGGCCAGGTTCCCTATCGCGGACCGGTGTCCGCCGTGGCCTACCAGCTGATCGGTGGGCTGCGCCAGTCGATGTTCTACGTGGGCGCCCGCACGATCGACGAGCTCAAGCAGAAGGGCAAGTTCGTGCGGATCACCGCCGCGGGGCTGAAAGAGTCCCACCCGCACGACGTGCAGATCGTGGTCGAGGCACCCAACTACCGGCGCTGATCGAGCGTGTGCGGTGATCGAGCGTGTCGAGATCCCGGATCACTGACGGGCTCGACCACTGGTGAGTCGAGGTCCGAGGCTCGACGGGCTCGACCCTCGGGGCCGACGGACCTGGGGCCGACCGCCGGCTGACCTCAGACTGCGGCGGCGAGACGAGAGACGGCCTCGGCGAGCACCTCGGGTGAGCAGGCGAAGTTGAGGCGGGCGAAGCCGGCGCCGGGCGCACCGAACATCGGGCCAGGGCTGAGTGCCACCCTCGCACGCTCCAGGGCGGCGACAGACGGGTCGTCCCCCCAGCCGAGGCTGCGCAGGTCGAGCCAGGCGAGGAAGCTCGCCTCGGGCGGGCTGTACCCCACGCCGGGCAGCTGCGCGTCGAGCAGGGCGGCGAGCAGGCGACGGTTGGAGTCCAGCGCGGTGAGCACCCCCTCGAGCCACGGTTGCCCGTGCCGGTAGGCCGCGACCCCGGCGATCAGGCCGAACTGGCCCGTGCGCCACGACACCTCCTGCGGCAGGGCGGTGACAACCCGGCGCATCCGCTCTGACGCGGTGACGATGAGGGCGCACTTGAGCCCGGCGAGGTTCCAGGCCTTGCTCGCGGAGGTGACGCAGACGCCGTGCTCCGCGGCCTCCGGTGAAACGCTCAGGTAGGGCGTGAAGGCGGCTCCGGCTTGGGTGAGCGGCGCGTGCACCTCGTCACTGATCACGGTCACGCCGTGGCGGGCGGCCAGCTCGGCGAGGGCGGTGAGGTCCTCGATGCCGTGCGGATGCCCGATCGGGTTGTGCGGGTTGCAGAGCAGGATGAAGCGGGTCCCGGTGAGAAAGGCCCGCTCGAGTGCCTCGAGGTCGAGCGTCCAACCCGTCTGGCCGTGCAACAACGGCACCGCCTCGACCCGGCCACCGGCCTCGGCGACGAGGTCGAAGAACGGCGGGTAGACCGGGGGAGTGATCACGACCCGGTCGCCAGGGAGGATCAGGCCGCGGAGCGTCTCGACGATGGCGACGCTGACATCCGTGGTGCTGGCCACGTGGTCCGGATCGACCCGCCAGCCCCACCGGGTTCCGGCGAATTCGGCGAACGCCTCGCCGAGGTCGTTGGCCGGGGCGGCGTATCCGGTGTCGTTGCGGCGCACGGCGTCGTGCAGTGCCTCCGCGACCGGCTCGGCCAGCGGGTAGTCCATCTCAGCGATGAACAGCGGGAGGACGTCGCTCGGGTAGCTCCGCCATTTCATGCTCGTGCGTCCGCGCAGCAGGCCCAATGGTTCGGCGGTGACTTCCATCCCCTCAGGATGCACCTTCCGGTCGGCGCCGTCGAGGGTGCCTGCCGCGGAGACCGCCGTCGTTCCCGGTGCCGGGTGGGTGGTGTCGGCGGGCGGCACCTAAACTGGGAGCATGGAAATCGAGATCGGCCGTTCCAAGCGCGCACGCCGCGTGTATGCCTTCGACGACATCGCGATTGTGCCCAGTCGGCGCACTCGCGACCCGGAGGACGTTTCGGTCAACTGGACGATCGACGCCTACCAGTTCTCCATCCCGTTCCTCGCCGCGCCGATGGACTCCGTGGTGTCGCCGACGACGGCCATCATGATGGGCCAGCTCGGCGGGGTCGGCGTGTTGGACCTCGAGGGACTGTGGACCCGTTACGACGACCCTGAACCGCTCCTTGCGGAGATCCGCGAACTGCCCGCCAATCGGGCGACAGCCCGGATGCAGGAGATGTACGCCGAGCCGATCAAGCCGCGCCTGGTCACCGAGCGCCTGGCCCAGATCCGCGCCGCCGGCGTCACGGTGGCCGGCGCACTGTCGCCGCAGCGCACCCAGGAACTGTACGAGACTGTCGTCGCCGCCGGCGTGGACCTGTTCGTCATCCGCGGCACGACGGTGTCCGCCGAGCACGTCTCCCAGAACCAGGAGCCGCTCAATCTCAAGAAGTTCATCTACGAACTCGACGTGCCTGTCATCGTCGGCGGCGCCGCCACGTACACCGCGGCCCTCCACCTCATGCGCACCGGCGCGGCCGGAGTGCTGGTCGGCTTCGGCGGCGGCGCCGCTTCCACGACCAGGGCCTCGCTGGGCATCCACGCTCCCATGGCCACCGCCGTGGCCGACGTCGCTGGCGCACGCCGCGACTACATGGACGAGTCCGGCGGCCGTTACGTGCACGTCATCGCCGACGGCGGCCTGAACACCTCGGGCGACATCGTCAAGGCCATCGCCTGTGGCGCCGACGCCGTCATGCTCGGCACGGCGCTGGCCCGGGCGACGGATGCCCCCGGCGGCGGCTTCCACTGGGGCCCCGAGGTGCACCACTCGAAGCTTCCCCGTGGCAAGCGCGTCGAGGTGGGTGCCCTGGCCCCGCTCGAGACCATCCTGTACGGGCCGACACCGATCGCCGACGGCACCGCCAACCTCGTCGGCGCGCTGCGCCGGTCGATGGCAACCACCGGGTATTCGGATCTCAAGGAATTTCAGCGGGTCGAAGTGGTTGTCGCGCCGTACCGAACGAACTAGCGTCAAGGTAAGTACCACACCATCAGGATGGAGTGAGCACATGGCCACAGGTAAATCGGTGTCACGGTCCACGAAACTGGGTCCTGACGAACGCGCGGCCGCACTCGCGAGGCTGAAGGGCAAGGAGCTCGACATCCTCGTGGTCGGCGGGGGAATCGTCGGGGCGGGCTGCGCCCTGGACGCGGTCACCCGTGGCCTCAGCGTCGGCATCCTCGAGGCGCGGGACTGGGCTTCCGGCACGTCGAGCCGGTCGTCCAAACTGGTGCACGGCGGCATCCGCTACCTGGAACAACTCGACTTCCGGCTGGTGCGCGAGGCACTCACCGAGCGGGGGCTCCTGCTGCAGCGCATCGCGCCGCACCTGGTCAAGCCGGTGCGATTCCTCTATCCGCTCAAGAAGCGCGTCACCGAGCGGTTCTACGTGGGTGCCGGCATGTTGCTCTACGACATCTTCTCCTACACCGGCGGGCGTCCGCCCGGCGTGCCGCACCACCGCCACCTGTCGAAGCGCCAGGTGAAGGGGCTCCTGCCCAGCCTGAACACCGATGCCATTGTCGGCGGCATCACGTACTATGACGCTCAGGTTGACGACGCCCTCTACGTGGCCTCGCTCGTGCGCACGGCTTCTTTCTACGGCGCGCACGCGGCCAGCCGGGTGCGGGTCGAAGGATTCATCAAGGTCGGCGAACGGGTCGTCGGCGTGCACGCCCACGACCTGCAGACCGGTGAGCGCTTTGAGGTGCGCGCCAAGCAGGTCGTCAACGCCACCGGGGTCTGGACCGACGACACCCAGCGCATGGTCGGCGAACGCGGCACGTTCAAGGTGCGCGCGTCGAAGGGGATCCACCTCGTCGTGCCGCGCGACCGGTTCCAGTCGGCGATGGGGCTGCTACTGCGCACTGAGAAGAGCGTGCTCTTCGTGATTCCGTGGGGCCGGCACTGGCTGATCGGCACCACCGACACCGACTGGCACCTGGACAAGGCGCACCCGGCAGCGACCGCCGCCGACATTGACTACCTGCTCGAACACGTCAACGCGGTCGTGCGGGTTCCGCTCACCCGGGAGGACGTCGAGGGCGTCTACGCCGGCCTCCGCCCCCTCCTGGCCGGGGAATCCGAGAGCACGTCGAAGCTCTCCCGGGAGCACCTGGTCGGTCACTCTGTGCCAGGGCTGGTCGTGATAGCCGGCGGCAAGTGGACCACGTACCGCGTCATGGCGAAGGATGCGATCGACGCGGCCGTCGACGCGCTCGACGGGCGGATCCCCGCGTCGACCACCGACGAGATCCCGCTGCTCGGGGCGGAGGGGTACCGCGCCGCGTGGAACAAGCGCGGCCGGATCGCCAAGGCGTTCGGGCTGCACACCGTGCGGATCGAGCACCTGCTCAACCGGTACGGCACCCTGACCGACGAACTCCTCGACCTGATCAGGGAAACGCCGGAGCTCGGTGAGCCGTTGCCCGGCGCCGACGACTACATCAAGGCAGAGGTCGTCTACGCCGCGAGCCACCTGGGTGCCCTGCACCTCGAAGACGTGCTCGCCCGGCGCACCCGGATCTCGATCGAGGCGTGGGACCGTGGCGTGTCCGCTGCGCCGGTCGCCGCGCGGCTGATGGCCGACGTACTGGGCTGGGACACCGACCGGGAAGAGCGCGAGGTCGCCTACTACCTCAAGCGGGTCGCCGCCGAGAGGGCGTCACAGCTGGAGCCCGACGACGAGTCCGCCGACCGCGTGCGGCTCGAGGCGCCCGACATCGTCGCAACGAAGTAGGGGCCGCGTCGTCGGCGGCGGCAGCGTCGGCGCCGGCGGCAGCGTCGGCGCCGGCGGCGAGCGCTGCATCGG
>NZ_SOFP01000033.1 GCF_004402785.1 Cryobacterium algoritolerans | reverse complement strand
GGCCGGACCGGTCGCGCCCGCCGAGCCGGCCGAGCCGGTCACGCCCGCCGGACCGGCCGGACCGGTCGCGCTGCCCGGGCGGGCTTTCATCAGTTCCTCGGCCAGCCGCACGCCGGTTTTGACCATGCGCATGCTGTCGACCGTGACCGTGTCGAGTGGCCCGGACACGTTCAGTACCCCCAGGAGCTCACCCGTGCGCTGGTCGCGGATGGGGGAGGCCGTGCAGGCCCAGGCGTGATGGGTGCGCACCAGGTGTTCGGCCGAAAAGAGTTGCGCGGCCCGCCCGCTGACCAGGACCTCGCTGATTGCGTTGGTGCCGATCCCGTGCTCGGACCAGTCCGCGCCCTCCACGAACTCCAGCCCGTCGGCCTGCCGCAGTATGGCCCGGCTGCCCACCCGCCACAGGATCTCGCCCTGCGCGTTGGTCAGCACCAGCAGGTGCCGCCCGGAGGCGGTCTCATCTGCGAGCAGCTCGGTGAGCGCGGGCATCACCGCCGCGAGGGGATGCCCGCCGCGCAGTGAGACCACGTCGGACACCTCGTGCAGGTGCCGGGGCAGATGTCTGTCCGGGTCGATCCCACCGGCCAGGGCGCGCTGCCAGGACGCCCAGATGCTCGGGCTGACGTTCGGCTGGGCTGCACCGGACAGCGCCAGGTCGTGGGCCCGTCGCAGCAGGACCGCATATTCTCCGGGTGAGGAGAACCGCAGGTCGGAGGGCGCCGCGAGGGCAAGGCCGCTGTCGCTTCCCTGAACTCCGTGAGGCATCTGCGCACTCCCTGGGTTGACCCGAACAATGTCAGCCGCAGTGGGTGTAACGCCCTTGTAACCCCCGCGGGTTTCTACTTGAGCGTGAGATCACGCCGAATCGTTTGGGGAAACCCTAGTACGCGCATCCGGCTGATCTCACTCAGCGCACACAAAGGAGTGAATATGCCTGAATCATCGCAACCCGGATCCCCGAAACCCGAATCACCGAATGAGGTCGTCGACCGCTGGCTCGCGGGCCTGGACGCGGCCCTGCAAGCCCGGGACATCCATGCCGCCCTGGCCCTCTTCGAGGAGGACAGCTACTGGCGCGACTTCGTCGCCTTCACCTGGAACCTCAAGACCCTCGAGGGTAAGGATGACATCCGCCGGATGCTGGACGCCCAGTTGGAGCACGTTCAGCCCGCCGGCTGGGTGCGCGCCGAGGATGCCACCGGTGACGCCGCGGCCGCCGAGGCCTGGGTCAATTTCGAGACCGGGCAGGCCCGCGGCTACGCGCACCTCCGGCTTCGGAACGGTAGATGCTGGACCCTGCTCACCACCATGCAGGAGCTCAAGGGCTTCGAGGAGAAGAAGGGCGCCAACCGTGAGCAGGGTGTGGCCCACAAGATCGAAAAGGGCCGCCTGTCCTGGCTGGAGAAGAAGATCGCGCGGGAGGACTCTCTGGGCTACGACGAGCAGCCGTACTGCGTCATCGTCGGCGGCGGTCAGGGCGGTATCGGTCTGGCCGCTCGGATGCGCCGGCTCGGCGTTCCCACGATCGTGATCGAGAAGAATGCCCGCCCCGGTGACTCGTGGCGCAACCGCTACAAGTCCCTGCACCTGCACGACCCGGTCTGGTACGACCACCTGCCGTACCTGAAGTTCCCGGAGGACTGGCCGGTCTTCGCTTCCAAGGACAAGATCGGGGACTGGCTGGAGCACTACACCCGCATCATGGAGCTCAACTACTGGTCGAGCACGGAATGCACCAAAGCAGCGTTCGACGAGGCCGCCCAGGAATGGGTGGTGGAGGTGGTGCGCGAGGGCCGGAAGGTGACCCTGCGGCCCAAGCAGCTGGTCTTCGCCCTGGGCGTGTCCGGGTATCCGAACACCCCGGTCTTCGAGGGGGCCGAGACGTTCGCCGGGCAGCAGCACCACTCGTCCAAGCACGAGGGCGGTGGGGACTGGACCGGCAAGAAGGCCGTCGTGATCGGCTCCAACAACTCCGCCCACGACATCTGCGCCGACCTCTGGGAGACCGGGGCGGAGGTGACGATGGTGCAGCGCTCCTCCACCCACATCGCTCGCAGCAGCGCGCTGATGGACCTGGCGCTGGGCGACCTCTACTCGGAGCGGGCCCTGGCCAACGGGGTGACCACCGAGAAGGCCGACCTGCTGTTCGCCTCGCTGCCGTACCGGATCCTGCCGGCCGCGCAGATCCCCGTCTACGAGGAGATGGCCCGGCGTGACGCCGACTTCTACGCGAAGCTCACCGACGTCGGCTTCGACCTTGACTTCGGCACCGACGGCTCCGGCCTGTTCCTGAAGTACCTGCGCCGCGGCTCCGGCTACTACATCGATGTGGGTGCGTCCCAGCTACTGATCGACGGCAGGGTCAAGGTCAAGTCCGGTCAGATCGACCGAATCGAAAGCGACGGGGTGGTCCTGGCTGACGGAACGGCCCTGGCGGCCGACCTGATCGTCTACGCCACCGGGTACGGCTCGATGAACGGATGGCTGGCCGACCTGGTCTCGCCCGAGGTCGCCGACCAGGTCGGCCGGTGCTGGGGCTACGGTTCGGACACGCCGAAGGACCCGGGGCCGTGGGAGGGTGAGCTGCGCAACATGTGGAAGCCGACCAACGTGGAGCGGCTGTGGATCCACGGCGGCAACCTGCACCAGAGCCGGCACTACTCCAACTATCTGGCGCTGCAGATCAAGGCCCGGATGGAGGGACTCGACACCCCGGTGTTCGAGCTCCAGGAGTCGCACTTCACGCACTGACCCACACCAGGGCCGCGCTCCCCGTTGCGGACAGAACACACCCGTGTGCCAGGTGAATTCACGATGTTTTGTCCGCAACTCGGCGCGGCGGAGTGGTGAGTTGCGGGGAAAGCACCTTCGCGGCGAAGACGAAGGTGCTTTTTGCGTGAATCAACCCGCAGCGCCTGCGCATCGAGCAACTTGGCGAGGAGCCAGAGGATGTTGCCGGGCGGACTTGTCACACCTGGGTCGCCGGGTGGGCTGATCTGCCGGTGCCATGGTCCCTGGCGCGACGACTGAACATTGACACTGCCGCCGGCGCGCACTAGATTGAGGCCGTCTGCGCCGGCGGATGCACTCCGGCCGTGCACCATCACCGTCGGTTGTCTCTGAATTGCCGCCTCCGTCCGTAGGGTGAACGTGGCGCGGTTTCTGCCTCGGGGAGCATCATGCCTCAACTTGAACCTCGTTTCGTTGCGGCCTTCAACCGCCTCTACCGTCCGGCCGAATCGGTCGTTGCGCGCCCCCTCGAAGATTTCGTCGGTATCCTCCCGCGGCCTGACCGGCCGCCGGTCGAATCGCTGCCGCCGGTAACCGTGCTCCGCTCGGTCGACCTGGTGAACCTCACGTTCCGGTTCGTGAACCTGGAGGTGTCGGCGGATGCCGCCCCGCACCTCGCTCGCGCAAACCCGCAGTCCCCGGCGTTCCTGATCGTGGTTTTCGGCCCGCAGCATCTGCTCGAGCAGGCGTTCTTCGACTCGGCCGGACCGGCGTTCACCGACACGAGCAGCTCCCCGCCCGACGTCCTGCCGAGCTCGGAGGCCCCGGCGTACCCGGTGAAGGCGATCCTGTCCGGGCCGAGCCGGCTGGTGTTCCGGGTCCAGGACGAACGCATCCCCTACACCGAGAACGGCTTGATCAGCGCGCTCGGACGACTGTCACTGAGCGTCGTTCCGCACGCCGAGACCTACTCTTCGCTGCTGACCTGGGAGGACGTGGCCCAGGAGTTCGGCGCCTTTCGCGGGCGGGGGAGGGTGGTCCTCGCCCCGCAGCCGTGGGCGGAGAACCTCCCCGGTGCCGCTCTGACCAACCTCGCGACCTATGCCGGGCTGCAGCGCATGGCGCGGCAGGTCGAGGCGCGGTTCGGCGCGTACAGCGCGGTGGCCGCGGTCACGGACCGGATCGGGGAGGTCGGAGACATCACCCAGGTCACCCCGGTCTTTCGGCCGGGGCGCAGGCCGAGGCGGCGGCCCCCGGTTCCGCGCGAGCCGGCCGGCACCGAAACGGCCATCGAACTCCCCTGGCGGCTGCAGCTGAGCCCGCACTCGGGGGGCGCCTTTGCCCACAGCGCCACTGAGGTCGAGCACGCCGGCCGGGTCGAGTTGTGGCACACCCGGCTGGGCACCCGGGTGGAGAGCGTGCCGGCGCAGCCCGGGGCGCCGGCGGAACCCGGCGACGCGCATCCGTCGGTCAACGAAACCGACCCGGCCACCAAAACAGTGCGCGCGGTCTGGACCCGCGAGTTCGATAACCCGGCGACGCCGTTCGAGTCAGGCAAGGTCACCCTGCCCACCGAGAGCGTCGGCGACCTCTCCACGCTGCCGCCATTCCGGGCCTCCCTGTCCCGCCGCGACCGCATCCAGATCGTGCACCTCACCTCCGATGCCCGGGCCCCCGGCATGCCGGTGACCTGGACCCCCACGCCGGTCACGGTCAACAACCTCATGTTGACCGCACTCGGCGGCTGGCTCGACAGCGAGGTCAGCTTTCCCCGCACGAACCCCTTCCTCACCCTCCAGGAGTGGAAACACCGCGTCACCCTGGGTCGCGACCACTACGTCAAGGTCGTCTACAGCGGGGTGCTACACCCGTTCGGGCACCGGGCCTCGCTTGTGAAGATCACCGAGCGCCGGGTCGCAGAGGGTGACACGCACGCCACCCTCTACCAGCGGATCTTCGTGGTCGTGCGGCAGCTCGAGAGAAGCTTCCGCGCCTCAGGCACTGCGGTGCACGACAACCGGATGCCGTTCCGCTGGGTGCGCATCCTCACCGAATCGACGCCCCCGCTCGCCCTCCCGAAGACCCTCTACCCCGGGGCCGGCGGCGAGATATTCGTACCGGAGATCGCCACCCGCGAGGCCATCGCGGGCGGGGTCTCGCCCGCCGGCGTCACGCCGTTCCGGTTCCGGATGCTCGCCAGCGATGTCGACAACCACCTGGTCGAATTCGAGGGTCCCCTGGTCTTCATCGAGGAGTCCGTGTTCGGCGGCCCAGTGGTCGCCGCGGCCGTGAACGCGGCGAACACGGCGGCCGGGGGAGGCCTGGCCTTCCCGATGCGCGGCCAGCGGATCGCCTACGCTCCGCCCGGCGACCCCGACGACACCACCCTCGTCACCGAGTCGATGGTCTTCGACGCCGACCTCGACGCCACACCGGCCGGCCGGACAGGCCAGAACTATATCCTCCCGGTGCTCCGGGTCGCGACCGCGGCTGTGCCGGCGATGAGCGCGTTCACCGGGCAGAGCGCCCCGCTCCTGCTGTCCTACCCGGATCCCTACCTGCAGACCGCGTTCACGGACCCGGCCAAAAACGGCGGCGAGGTCTTCCTGCAGTTGGCCCTTCCGACCGGAGCCCCGGCGGCGGCGGTCACAATGGAGTTCAACTCCCAGGCCGATCGCTCCGGCGGTTTCGTCAGCCCGAGCGTCGACGTCACGGCGCTGGCCCGCCGGGTCGGCCCGGTCGGCGGCGACCTCGGCCAACTGGCCACCAACAGGGCCAACTTCAACGTGGGCGGCATGTTCGGGCTCGACGCCGCGAAACTGTTCGGCATCCTTCCGCTGGCCGAGCTGCTCCCCACGGGCAGTGCCGGCGTGCTGCCGAAATTCGTCACCCAGGTGGTGAGCACGGTCACCGCCCTGCAGCAGGCGGTCGGCCAGGCGAAGGACTTCGCGACCGGCCAGGCCCAGGCCTTCGCCGCCGAGTCGGCCGCCGTGCAGCAGGCGGTCACCGACCTGGCCACGCACGCGGGGACGTTCCTCGACGCCGTCACCGCGCTGGCCCAGCCCCCGCACCCGGAGGCGGACTTCGCCGGCATCCTCGGAGACCTCGGCACCGCCGCCGTGTCGGTGCGGAAGGCCCTGACCGACCGGAGCCCGGCCCTCCCCCTGCCCCGGCCGGTCGCCGAGCAGACCGAGGCGCTCCTCAGCCGCCTCAGCCAGGCGGCGGATGCCGCCGCCGACGTCGCCACCCTGATCACCGGTTTCTATCGGGGGCTCGCCGTGCCGGAGGTGGTCAATGCCCGCCTCGACTGGCAGACGCCCCTGATCGACTGGCCGCCGGCGCCGGGCACCAAGATCTTCGTTCCCGGCGGCGACAAGCTGCTGCGCCTGTCGAGCGAGGTGCAGGCGCCGCTTTACGGCAGCGACCCCACCGCGCTGGTCTCCTGCTCGCTGCCGCCGTTCGACCTGCGGCTGATGGGCAGCACGCACTTCATCACCATTCGAGTCGCGGTGATGGAGTTCTCGGTGAAACCGGGCCACAAGCCCGACGTGAACGTGAGGCTCGAAGGCGACGGCAGGGGAATAGAGTTCGCTGGGCCGCTCGGCTTCGTGGAAACGCTCAAGAGCATCATCCCGTTCGACGGGTTCAGCGACCCGCCGTTCCTCGACATCAGCACCAGCGGCATCCGGGCGGGCTTCGACCTGGCAATCCCCGACCTGCCGATGGGCATCTTCGCGCTGACGAACATCCACCTGGGCGCCGAGCTGATCGTGCCGTTCATCGGGGAGTCGCTGGAGTTCCGGTTCTTCTTCGCCACCCGGGAGAACCCATTCCGGCTGCAGGTGGCGATCTTCGCCGGCGGCGGATTCTTCGCGATCACCATCTCTCCGAACGGACTCAAGGTGATCGAGGCCGCCTTCGAGTTCGGCGCGGCCGTCGCGATGAGTTTCGTGGTCGCATCCGGCAGTCTCTCGGTGATGGCCGGCATCTACTTCCGGCTCGAAATCACCGGGACGACGCAGAAGGTTCAGTTGACCGGGTACTTTCGGGCGCGCGGTGAAGTGGATGTGCTCGGCCTGATCTCCGCCTGCATTGAGCTGTACCTGGAGCTGAGCTACATCCAGGAGGGCGAGAACGCGAAGGCCATCGGCAAGGCCTCGATCAGCATCGAGGTGTCGGTGTGCTTCCTGTCGTTCTCGGTGTCGGTGTCCTGCGAGAAGAAGTTCGCCGGGTCGACCGGTGACCCGACCTTCCTCGACATGATGGGTCCGTACACCGACAGCCGGAACCGTCGGCTCGACCCGTGGCAGGACTACTGCCAGGCCTTCGCAGCCGAGTAACCGAGTAACCGAGTAACCGAGTAACCGAGTAACCGAGTAACTGAGTAGCAACCGAAACCGGGTAGGAGCCACCATGGGCGAACAGGCCATCTTCACCGTGATCCCGGCCGGGCGGCTACCCGAGAACGGAGAGCTCAAGGTGACCGTCTTCGTCACCCCGCGGCTCGACGTGACCGGGCTCGGCAACCTCGGCGAGTTCGTGCCGCTGGCCGCGTTTGAGGCCTTCTCCAACTGGCCGCGAACCGTCGACGGAGCGGCCTTCACCTTCGACATCGAGGGCTACGGCGCCGTGGAGGGCTTCCCCCTCGACAACGCCGTCCTGCCCGACAAGGATCTTTGGGAGCTCCTTTTCGGTCGTACCCTCGTGGGCGAGGCCGGCTTCCAGCACTTCGAGCAGGCGGTCGTGCACTCCTATCCGGTCGACGAGGTCGCCGGCGCGCTCACCCGGCTCTACCAGAGCGTCGCGGTCACCAGCCCGACCCGGTTCCCGCCGGTCACCCGCGGTCCGCTGCTGCAGGCCCAGGACGAGCTCCAGCTGCCCGCGCAGCTCTTCCGGGAGGGCTCGCGTCGGGAGGTCGTCGCGAACTACCTGACCAACCTGCGTGTCCAGTCCGACGGCAGGACGGATGCGAACGGGGTGTCCCTGGCCCGCTTTCTCGACATCGACACGGTGCCGCCGGCCGACCGCGAGAGGGTGGCCTTCGCCGCGGCGACCGCTTTCTATGACCGGCACGCCGACCCGCTGGGCCTCGCCGCGACCACCGCACACGCGCCCGAGCCGGTGCCGCCGGAGTTCCACAGCTTCGTCGCCCGCTGCGCCGACTACCCCGAGCTGCTGCGCCGGCTCGGACTCGCGTTCGACGTCTTCGTCAAGGACGACCCCGGCATCCCGGAATCAACGACCATCCGCGTGCGCGTCGACCCGGCCGGGGGCGTGTTGCGCGGCCTGCTCGCCCCCGGGGAGGCTCGGCCGGCCACGATCGCCCGGCACACCGAACGGGTCTGGGCGCCCGCGAGCCGGCGGGAAGACCCCGACGTGCGGGACGGTAGCCTCGTGATCGACCGCACCGCCGCGTTCTCGATCCAGCAGCTCGACCCCGACGGCTCCGCGTTGAAACTGGCGAACCTGCTCGGCACCCTGCGCCGCACGGTCGCCGACCTCACCGCGAGCGCGAACGCGAACAACAACGCGCCGTCCATGACACCGGATGCCTCGTCCCTCCCGGCCCTGAAATCCGCCGGAATCCTCCTCAGTCGCCGCAACCGGGCCGCCGGACTCGTCGGCCAGTTCGACCGGGCCGCCGACCACGAGCAGAACCATGCCGGGAACGGCGACATCCTCCTCGAGGTCATGGACCTGACCCGGGGTTATCGCGTCGACATCCAGGACCTCTCGATCGGGTCGCGCGAGTGGTTCTCGCTGCACCGGCGTGAGGGCGTCTACGAGACCGTCACCGGGAACGGCGAGTACGCGTCGCTGCCGGTGCAACCCGGGCCCGACGAGGCCTACCTCAAGGCGGCGAGCACTTCCAGCAACGAGCCGGTGGCGACGGCCGACCAGTACCTGCACGAGACGGTCGCCGGCTGGGATGGCTGGTCGCTCGCCACCCCACGGCCGGGCCGGTACCAGGGAGACTCGGAGTCGGTGCCCGGCGATGAGGTGCCGGAGGTTGCGAAGACCGGGTTCCCGCTCGCGGTGAGCTTCCGCCCGGTGCGCGGCTCGCTGCCGCGCCTGCGCTACGGGCGTAAGTACCGGGTGCGGGTGCGGGCCGTCGACCTCGCCGGCGGTTCGATTCCCGCCGACCAGCTCGACGAGACCCACGAACGGGATGTCGAGGGAACCTACCAGCGATGGGAACCCGTTCCCT
Source organism: Cryobacterium algoritolerans (assembly GCF_004402785.1). GTDB lineage: Bacteria > Actinomycetota > Actinomycetes > Actinomycetales > Microbacteriaceae > Cryobacterium > Cryobacterium algoritolerans. The sequence goes on along the minus strand of NZ_SOFP01000033.1, from coordinate 4,509 downwards.
CGCCAGCCGTGGTGCCGCTGACCGAGTTTACCGAGGGGGAATCGCTGATGCGGCTGGTGATCCGCTCCACGGCTGCCGTGAGCGCGCCGGACTACGTCGCGCTGAACCGGGTGACGGCGCTCCGCGGCCATGAACCTGCCGGCGACCTCGGCATCGTCTACCGCGAGCGAAACGAGCGCAACCTGGCCGCCCCGATCTCGAGCCTGCAACTGGCGGAGATCCACGGCATGCTCGACGCGGCACTTTCCGGCGACCCGGCCCGAATTGCCGAACAGTTCGCCGTGGCCTCGAAGGAGGCCGGCAGCTACCTGACCCTGCCCGGCGGGCGGGTCGTCAAGCACGCCGACCCCGGAGCGGCGCCGGCCCTCACCGGGTTAAAGTCGCAGACCCTCACCGACGGCGAGTACATCGTGCACAACCGACACGACCTGCCGTTGCCGTACCTGCCCGATCCGCTCGCTCGCGGCCTCTCGTTCCGGGCGCTGCCGGGCGACCTCGCGGCGCCGGGCGGCCCGGCGACCCGGCTGGTGCGCTGGCCGGGGGATCCGTCGACCTGGCACGATCGCCGGCCGGTGCTGCTGCGGATCGAGGAGGGCGACGCCGCGCCCGCCTTCGACGAGGCGACCCGGACCCTGGTCGTGTCGCTGCCGAAGGCGACCCTCGTGACCGTGCAGCTCAGCTCGTTCCTCGACGAGAGCGACCCTTGGCTGCTGCGGGTCTGGAACCTGATCGACCAGGACCAGGCCCCGGCCTCCGCCGCCCAGCTCGACGCCGTGCGCCAGGGCCTGCACTGGATGATCACCCCGTTCTCGGAGCTGACCCTCGTGCACGCCGTGGAGAAACCGCTCGAGAAGCCGGCGATCGTGCTCGGACCTGTCGGCATCGGCCGCACAGCAGCGGAGACCTTTGCCTGGCTGGCCGGCGCCGTGCACACCCACGCCGCGAGCACCGGCCGGATCGACATCGACGCGGCCTGGGCGGATCCTGTCGACGACGTGCTGAGCGCGGCGCCCGGTGAGGAGCGGAAGAGCGCGCACGTCGCCGACTTCCAGCTGGAGGCATCCGAGACCGACGCCCTGATCGACCGCACCGCGGGGCCGGCCGGCGGCCCGGTGGGCCCCCGGCACCAGGTGCGGCACGAGTTCGGGGATACCCGGCACCGGTACGTGCGCTACACGCCGACCGCAACGACCCGGTTCCGCGAGTACTTCCCGCCGGAAATCACGAACGTCCCCGCGCTGGTCACGAGCACGGGCGATTCGGTCACCGTCGACGTCCCCTCCAGCGCCCGTCCCGCCTCGCCCGACGTGCGCTACATCGTACCGACCTGGGAGTGGAAGACCGAACGGCTGCCCGTCGACGGCCGCCTCGCCGTGCGCCGGGTTCGTACCGGAGGGGGCCTGCGCGTCTACCTGGGCCGGCCCTGGTTCTCCAGCGGTCCCGATGAGCTCCTCGGCGTGGTCGTCGGCCTGCAGCCCTGGCTCACCTGGGTCGGCGACACGCGGGCCGGGGTCACCGGCAGCCTAGAGGCTCAGGCACTGGCCGACACCTGGGCGACGGCCGTGCTCGAACACGCGGAGGCGCCGGTGTCGGCGCGCACACCGCTCACCAACCAGGTGGTCACCCTCCTCGCGGCGCAGCAGGTCGCCGCGGCTGTCGCGGCAGCCGACCGGCTGGCCGCCACCCCGACGGCCCCGGTGCGGCGGGTGCGGGCGCGCACGTCTGAAGCCCGTTTCCTCGCCCTGGCACTGTCCGCCGTCGTGAAAGCGCGCAGGAAGGAGCTCGGTCTCGCCATCCGGGAGATCGGCGTCGACGCGCTGGGCCCCTACCTGTCCCTGTACCGCCGGACCGGCCCGGACGGCCTGAAGTTCACCAGCGTCTGGGGGTCCGACCCGGTGTACGAATCGGCACCGGTGGCATCCGGGCCATTCATTCACCAGTTTCCCCTGCGCACCGCGGTCGGTGACGCGGTGTCGCTGGCCGAGGTGGCGGGGGAGCAGGTCGCCGTGATCGGGCACCGGCCCGAGTTCGATCTGGAGCGCAGGCTCTGGTTCTGCGACGTGCAGATCGACGCCGGCGACTCGTACACCCCGATGGTGCAGCTTGCGTTTTCGCGCTATCAGCCGCACGCGGTCGCCGGGGAACACCTGTCGAAGGTGGTCAAGGCGGACTTCATTCAGCTGCTCCCGCGGCGCGAAGCGACGTTCGTGGCCACCCCGGATGCCACGGCCGTGGTGGTCACGCTGGCCGGCCCCGTGGGTGTGCCCCTGCACGCCCGGTCGCTGCCGAACGTGGCGAGCCGGGTGAGCGCGTCACGGCTGGTGCAGGCCTGGCTGGAGAAGCTGCCCAGCGGCGCGGCGTCAGACCTGTCGTGGGAACGGGTCGGGGCGAGCGTGACCCTGCCGGTGACCGTGACGCTCGCGCAGCTCCGGCGCACCCGTTATGACGACGTCGAGTGGGCGGGTGCCCTGCCGCTGCCCGCCGAGCGGCCCGCCGGTGAGCGTTGGCGGGTGCGCCTGACCGAGTACGAGAAGCACGTCGGGGACGCCCCGCAGACGGTCTTCGCCGAGAACGCCCGCGGTCGCTTCACCTGGCGGATTGTCTACAGCGACACGGTCGAGTTCGAGTAGCCACTCGCCACTCGCCGACCCAACAAGCGTGTGAGTCACGGGGAAAACACCTTCGTTGCGAAAGCAAAGGTGTTTATTCCGGAACTCAAGCCGAACGAGCCGAGGCTTAGGCGGCGATTGACGACACTTGCCGAGCCTCGATCAACTGACGAAGAATCTGCCCATCGCCCGCGGAGGGGGCCGGGGCGGTGGGTGCGGGCATCGCAAAGGAGCTGGAGCACGCCACGAAATGAGCGGTCACTCGGTCGGTTGGTTTCTAGTGGAACCGCTCCGGCAGCACCACGTTCGCCGTCGCCCCAAGGAACAGCGGAGCTCTCTGCGCCCGGGTGAATCCCGCGATACCGCAGCCGATCTCGGTGACGAGAAACCGCAGTCCCGGATGCTCCGCCGCGAACTCAAGGAAGCCGACGACCTCGACGCCAATCGTGTCCAACCCGCTCGTCGTATCGATCGCATACGACTGGCCGTGCAGGCCGTGGCCCTTTCGCCGCCCCGCCGCGACAGTGTGGGCGTTATGGATGCCGCGTGGTGAGTTGCGGAAAATGTACCTTCGCAGCGAGGACGAAGGTGCATTTTCCGTGACTCAACCCGCATCAGTCGCGGTGGGTTAGGCCGCTGCCCCGCAGGTGCGCGCGGGTGAGGGCCTCGACCTCCTCGTCGCTCAGGTCGTCGATGGACTTGGACTCCCGTCGCTCCACTTTGTTCCAGCGGATGAGCAGAATGATCAGCACCGGCACATCGAGAACCTCGGCCAGGAGCCAGAGAATGTCGCCGGAGAGCTGCTGGTCGCGCAGCGGGTTCGGGAACCAGCCGGGAACGACCCCGGGCACGGCCCCGACCCCGTCGAGCACGGCCTCGTTGATCCGCAGCAGGATGCCCGGGATCGCGTCGAAGACGAACGCCGCGAACGCGAGCACGAACTCCACCGAGACGAAGAAGCTCGTGTGCCGGGTGGTGTTCTCGATGATCGGGATCACAGTCAGCAGCCCGATCACCGGGATCAGGATGCTGACGCCCCACTGCCCGGCCAGGCTGCCGCGCACCACCCCGGAGAGCGGGGTGAGGAACATCATGAACAGGGCGAAGGTGAAGATCGGCTCGAAGACGGCGTTGCCGGTGAGCCGGATGAGCCACGAGTCGAGGAACCGATCCAGCCGGGCGACGGCCGCCTCACCGAGCGCGAGCCGGGCCAGCGCCACCGGTTTGCCCAGGCCGATGAACCCCGGAACGGCTACCAGCAGCAGCGCGATCCGGGTCGTGAACGCCCAGCGCAGCTCGGCGCTGTAGGCGCCGAGGAAGCCGAACGAGATCCAGGCGTATGACCCGAGGCCGAGCACGTAGAACCCGGCGATGCGCCAAACCGGCCAACGGATGCCGCGGCGGCGGAGCGCCACCAGCCCTCGTGCATAGAGCACGGCAACCAGCGCAAGCACGACCAGGGCGACGGGGTCCAGGTGCCAGGTGGTGAGGTAGGTCAGGAAAGGGGGCACTACCGTAGCATAAGGCAGCCAACCCCTACGAGCGCCGGGAACGGGTGCGCCGCCGACCCGATCGTAAACCGGCCCGATCGCCGACTACCCGATCACCAGCGATCCGATGGCCGATGCCCCGTTCCAGAGCGTCGGGAACGGGCGCGCCGCCGAGCCGAGCTGGGTTGCGCTGCTGGGTTGCGCGGGCTATTCGCAGCCGACCCCGTCGCCGTCCCGGTCGAGTTTGCGGGAGTAGCCCGGGTCGCCGACCCGGATGGGCGCGGCGCCCGCCGCACGCACCGCGGTGCAATTGGTAAAGGAGGCGCTGCCCGGAGCGACCGGCGCCGCGGGAGCGGGCGCCGCCGGTGCGGGAGCCGGGGCAGGCCCAGACCCCGGCGCGCCTGCCCCGG
>NZ_SOFP01000026.1 GCF_004402785.1 Cryobacterium algoritolerans | reverse complement strand
GTGGCGGCGCCGGCGGACAGCTGCCCGGCGCCGGTGGCCACCTGGGCCGCGCCCGGCGCGCCGGCGGCGAGTTTGCCGGAGAGTTCGCCGACCCCCGCGGAGAATTGGCCGCTCAGACCCGCATAGGCCCTGGTCTGGGTGACCGCGCCCTGCGCGCCGGCGTCGACGTCTGCGGCGCCGGCCCTGAGCTTCTCCAGAGCCGGCCGAAACGCGGTCGCCGGGGCGAGCGGGGCAGCATCCATCGCCGCTTCCAGTTCGTTGAGACCCTGGGCCACGGATGCCGTGCCGCCGGCGAGCGTGCCGGTGCCGTCGGCGATGGCGGTGGCGCCGCCCGCGAGTTGCTGCGCCTTGCCGGCGAGAGTGGCGGCCCCGGTGGCGGCGGCCTGAACGCCCGCCGAGACCTGGCCGGTGCCGTCCGCGAGCTTCCCGGTGGACCCGGAGAGTGTCGCAGCACCCTGGGAGAGCTTGTCCAGCCCGGAGGAGAGAGCGGCCGCGCCGTCGGAGAGGCGCGCGGCGCCGCCGTCGAGACTGGTTGCGCCGTCGGCGAGGGAGACGAGCCCGGTGGCGAGCGTTCCGGTTCCGGCCTGCGCCGTCGAGAGGCCGTCGGCGAGGGTCTTCGCCCCGGTTGCGGCCGAGCGGATGCCGCTGCCGGCGTCGTTCACGCCCACGAGCAAAGCGTTCACGGTCTGGTCGCCGATCTTCGCGGCCACCGCGTCGCGCAGCTGCACCATCGCCTGCTTGCCCATGGTGGTGGCGAGGAAACTGTTGCTGTCGTTGTAATCGACCTGGACAACGGCGGGCGCCGGCGTGTCCGTGCCAGCGGACACCGCGCTGGCGGAGAAGTCACGCGGGATGGTGACGGAGAAGTAGTAGTGGCCGTCCTGCACGCCGGCCGCGGCATCCGTCGCGCTGGTCACCGTCCAGCCGAGGTCGTGGCCGTCGACGAGTTGGTCGACGAGGTCCTTCCCCGCGGTGACCGGTTTGCCGTCGCGGCTGGCCCCGGCGTCGACGTTCACGAGGGCGACGGGCAGGTTGTCCATGGCGTCATTGGGGGCCCAGAAGGCCCAGAGGTAGAGCGCGCCGTAGATGAGGGGGATGAACATGAGCACGACGAGGGCGATCTTGGGCATCTTGCCCTTGCCGAAGCGGTGCAGCTCGGTGCCGGAGGAGAGAAAGGCGAACATTCAGCGGTTTTCCTTGTTCATGAGTATGACGGTCGGCTCGATGCCGAGTTCGGACCACAGTTCGGTGTCCGGTGCGGTGGCGGAGGCGATCACGCAGGTTCCGCCCGCCACGAGGGCGGCGAGGCGCTGCCAGAGGATGCGGCGGGATTCGGCCGAGTGCACCTGCTCGACCTGGTCGAAGAAGAGGATGCTCGGTTCGTTCATCATGGCGAGGGCAGCCCGCAGCAGCACGGTCTGCACCTCGTCGAGGTCCCAGATCACCGCGTCCGCGGGCGGGATCGGCACGTCTCCGAACACGGCGGCGCAGACCCGGCGCACCTCGGTGTCGTCGACCGAGCGGATGAACGACCACCAGGGCGACACCCAGGCCTCGCGTTCGCGGATCGCCGCGCCGACCGTGACCGAGTCTTCGAGGTTGTCGATGTCGTGGAAGCCGGAGATGCCCGTGCGCTTCTGCACGCGGCGGGCGCGGCGCGGCAGTTCCTCGCCGAGCACGGACAGGCTTCCGCTGGTCGGTTTCATTCGACCCGCCAGGGTGAGCATGAGGCTGGTGCGCCCGCTGCCGGAGGGCCCGCAGAGCACGGTGAGACCGTCGCCGACCGCGAAACTCAGCGGGCCGTAGACCGCTCCTCGGTTGAATTCCAGGGCGAGGTCGTCCGCCCACACTGTCGACTGCACGTCGATCCTCATTTCCCTTTTTGTACTGACCAGTCAGTATAGATCCTGCTATGGCCGATGCGCAAAGCCGTCAGTCCGCTGTGAAGCCTTGTACTTGTACTGACTAGTCAGTACGTTGTTGGATGACCTCCCGCGTCGCGATCCCAGCGGCGTGTCGGAGATCCAGCCGGCCGGACCGGCCCGTCCAGCGGCCCACCCGGGCGCCAGCCCGCCAGCGTCGCCGGACCCGAATGACAGTGACGCCCCGCGGACGGGGCGCCTGCCCACCAGACACGAAGGCTTCCGCATGCGCATCACCCTCACCGACGTCACCAAGGGCCCCCGGGATTCCTCTCTCCCGCGCACCTCACTCGACTTCCACAGCGGCTCGCTCACCCTCGCCCGGGCAGAGACCGAGCGCCGACCGACCGTGCTGGGCCTGATCGCCTCCGGCCGGATGCGCCCGGATTCGGGCACCGTCACCATCGACGGGGCCACCGACTACGGCGCGATCCGCACCCGGGTCGCCCTCGTCGACGCCCCCGGCGTCTGCGAGCCTGCCGCCGACGTGACCGTGGCCGAGGTGGTGGCCGAGGAGCTCATGTTCGCCGGGCGCGTCGGCCACCGCCGGGCCGTGGCGCGGGTGCTCGCCGGCCTCGAAATGACCGGGGATACGCGCTGCAACATGGCGGACCTCGAACCGGACGCGCGCATCCGTCTGCTCACCGAGCTGGCGGTGCTGCGGGACGACGTCGAGGGCCTCGTGCTCTGCTCCCCCGACCGGCACGGCGGGGACCCGCTGGGCTGGTGGACGATTGCGGGGAACCTGGCCGAGCGCGGCTACGCCGTTCTCACGATCGCCGGGGACGCCTCAGCCCACGCGATCGCAGCCCTGTCCCCCGAGCTGCTGGTCACCACGGCCACCGAATCAGTCTCAATCGTGGCAGGGCCGACCGATCCCGGCGCCACTACCAGTACCAGTACCAGTACCAGTTCCACCGAACCCGACGGAGCACCCGCCCTGTGAAGATCTTCGCCATGGTGCGGGCTGAACTCGCCCGCCTGACCGCCACCGTGATGAGCCGGATCGCCCTGATGGCGTTGCTGCTCGTGCCCGTGCTCTACGGCGGGCTCTACCTCTGGGCCAACCAGGACCCCTACGCCGGCCTCAACCGGGTGCCGGTCGCCCTCGTCGTCGCCGACACAGGCGCCCCCGTCACCGGCACCTCCAGCGCCGACACCGCCCACAACTACGGCGACGAGGTGGCCACCCAGCTCGTCGACGACGGCACCTTCCAGTGGCACCGGGTCTCCGCGGCCACCGCGAGGGCCGGCGTCGCCGACGCGCGCTACGACTTCAGCGTGACAATTCCCGCCGACTTCTCCACGGCCATCGCCTCCTCGGCCGGCTCCAACCCTCGTCAGGCCACCATCACGCTCACCACCAACGACACGAACAGCTACCTGGCCTCGACGATCGGCAACCAGGCCGCCAAGACGCTGCGCGAAGCCATCGTCGCCAAGGTCAACAAGCAGGCGGCCGATCGGCTCCTGATCGGGCTGTCCGATGTACGGGCGAACCTGGTCACCGCCGCCGCCGGGGCAGGCAGGGTCACCGACGGCGCGGCATCCGCCGGCAACGGAAGTGTCAGCCTCGCCGACGGCGCGGGCCGACTCGCCGACGGCGCCGGCGTGCTCGCAACGGGCCTCGGCCGGCTGGCCTCCGGAACCGGCCAGGTCGCCGACGCCGCCGCCGCCCTATCCGTCGGGACGGGCGCCCTCGCCACCGGAACCGGCCAGGTCGCCGATGGCGCCGCACAGGTCGCAGGAGGCACGACCGCGCTCTCCGCCGGCACCGTGGATCTCGCCACCGGGACCGGCCAGGTCGCCGACGGGGCCGCACAGGTGGCAGCAGGCACTCAGTCCCTCGCCGACGGCGCCCCTGCGCTCAAGGCCGCGACCGGCCAGGCGGGAACGGCGCTCGCGAACACCGGCGCCTCGCTCACCGCCGCGCGTTCGGCCATCCGGACCCGGCTCGAAACGGCAGGCCTCAGCCCGGAGCAGATCCAGGCCGTGCTCGCCGAACTTGACCCCGTCACGACCGGGCTCGGCACCGGCGGTGCCATCGTCACCGGAATCGACGGCCAGGTCGGGCTGCTGGTCGACAGCAGCGCGGCCCTCAGCGCGGGGGCCGCACAGACCGCGGCCGGCGCGTCCGCCGCCGCGACCGGCGCCACCACGGTGCGGGACAAGACCGCGCTCCTCGCGGCCGGGGCGGACAAAACCTCCGCCGGCGCCGCCCAGTCCGCCACCGGTGCGCGTTCCGCCGCGAACGGCGCAGCAGGCCTCGCCACCGGCGCCGCCGATGTACGGGACGGTGCGAGCAGCGCCTCCGCCGGCGCCAACGCGGCCTCGGCCGGGGCATCGAGCCTGTCCTCAGGGGCCGCCACCCTGCGCGACGGGCTCGGGGTGTTGCAGACCGGCGCCGGCACCCTGCGCGACGGGCTCGCCAACGGGGTCACCAGCATCCCGGACTCGACGCCCGAGGCCCGCACACTGCAGGGCTCGACCATCGCCGACCCGGTCGCGCTCGAGACCGCCGCGGTCACCTCGGCAGGGACCTACGGTGCCGGACTGGCCCCGTTCTTCGCGAGCCTGGCCGGCTGGATTGGCATCTACGCGCTGTTCCTGATCGTGAAGCCCGTCTCGCGCCGCGCCATCACCGCGCTGCACTCGCCGTTGAAAATCACCCTCGCCGGCTGGCTCACCCCGGGGCTGCTCGGGATGGTGCAGATGGCGGCGCTGTTCGCCATCCTTGCCGGCGTGCTGAAGTTCGAGGTGCACAATCCGGTCGGAACCTACTCGATGATGGGGCTCGCCGCGCTGGCGTTCGCGGCGATCATCCTCGCCCTGAACGTGTGGTTGGGCAGCGTCGGCCAGTTCATCGGGCTCGTGTTGATGGTGATCCAGCTCGTCACCGCCGGCGGCACCTTCCCGTGGCAGACCCTGCCGGCGCCGCTCGCCTGGCTGCACCATGTCGTGCCGATGAGTTATGCCGTCGACGGCATCCGCCAGCTGATGTACGGCGGCAACCCGGCCACGGCCTGGACCGATGCGGGGGTGCTGCTGCTCTGGCTGGCCGGCGCCCTGACGCTCGCGGCCATCGGGGTCACCCGGATGACCCACTTCCGCACCCTGCGTGACCTAAAGCCGAGCCTGATCGGCTAGCGCTCCAGCCGCCCTTACACCCGCCCGCCCGCCCGCCCGTCCGTCCGTCCGTCCGCCCGTCCGCCCGCGAGAGTGCACTTTTGGCCCCACCGCGCACGGAGAGAGGGCGAAAAGTGCACTCTCGCGGGACTCGGGTTGAGCCGGGTAGCCTGTGCGCATGGCAGGTTATTCTGGCACCCCGCTGCGGAAGGAGCTCGGCCTGACGGCGGGTCACCCGGCTCGGTTGCTGCACGCACCGCCGAGGTGGATCGTTCCGGACGCGCCCGCCGGGATCGACTGGCTGACCGGCGAGACGGATGCCCCGGCCGCAGTCATCGTGGCGTTCCACACCCACCCCGCGGCCTTCGTCGCCGAGCTGCCATGCCGACCGGACGCATCCGTCCGGCATGGCCTGGATCGCCTGGCCGCGCGGGGGCGGCCGGTCACCGGAGCGAGATGACCGAGAACCTCATCCGGGACGTCGCCCTGAAGAGCGGGCTCGTCCACGTGAAGGTCGCGGCGCTGGACGAAGACTGGTCGGGCCTGGGGATCGTCTGGCGCCGCGAACTCCGGTGAAGTCGGCTCCCGTCACTCCGCTTCGGAGGTGGCCGACGCTTCGGAGGTGGCCGACGCTTCGGGGGTGGCCGGCAGTGTCGACCAGCGCAGCAGCGCCCCGGCGGTGGAGTCGCCGGGAAGCTCGCCGTGAGACACGACCACCACTCGCGCGTCGGTAAGGGTGGCGGCCCTGGCCAGGGCATCCGCGGCGGCGACCTCTCCGAGCTCGCCGGCCCCGAGGGCATCCGCCGACGTGGCCGCGACCCATGGTTCCCGGTCGAGGGCGATCAGGGTGGTCCCGGCGAGACCGGCAGGGTCGAGGATGAGGACCTCCACCTGGCCCTGTTGCAGCAGGCGCACCACGGCGGCGAAGTCGATCTCGGCCAGACCCTCGCCACGGCCGGACTCCAGCCGTTCGAGGGCGTCGTATTCGTCCTGGGCGAGGATCGACGCGAGGTGTCGGTCGAGGTCTTCCTCCAGATCATGGGTGGTCGCGCCGCCCGGCCGGGTGTTCGTCGGCACGACGGTGAGGATGTCCCTGGTCGCGCGGGCAAGCTGGGCGACGAGGAGCTGGCGGGCGCGCACGTCCCCGGTCACGACCAGGAGCTCGGCGCCGCTGTCCCGCACGATTTCGTCGATGGCGTCAGCCACCTGGCCCTCGTTGCGCTTCCAAATTTCCTCGGTGTCGCGCTGGTAGCGCGAGTTGGAGAGGAAGCCGACCTGCACCTTGGTGATGTACTCGGTGTCGCCCTGCACGTCTTCCTCCGCCACCGGGTCGGCCTGGCTCAGCCGGAACAGTCGAATCTCGCCGCCGTCACGGCCCACCTCGGCCACCACATAGCTCAGGTCCCTCGGGCGCTGGGTGAACAGCGGGATCAGGCCGGGCACGGGGCCGAAGGAGGCGATCAGCTCACCCAGGGGCTCCCCAGGCAGCAGCTCGTTGAACTCGACCTTGCCGCCCCGCACGACCATGAGCCGGCTGACCTTTCCAGGCACCCCCGGCGGCTCCTCAATCAGTTCGACGATCGTGTCCGCGTCACCGGACGGGGCGCCGGCTGCCTCGAGTGACTCCCGCAGCGTGCGGTGCCGGAGAGCCGACGTGCGGCGCGGATCCTCCCCGGCCTGGGTGACATCCGCGTAGACCGTCGAGACAGAACCGGGGCGGCGATACAACTCCGCGAGCCCCTCATTTCCGAAGTCAGTCATGGTCGGAGTCCCTTCTCGCGATGTGTACCTGGTCGCCACGCTAGCCCGCGGTGAAAGGGTCCACAACCCTGCCGGAGGGCCCTGTCCACGCCCCGGTGGGAGTCGTCAGATCGCGGTCTGCTGGTGGGCCGCGACGCACCAGCCGCCGTCGGCGAAGACATAGGTCGTCGCCGCGTTCACCTCGGTCGTGGTCTCGCCGCGGCGAGCCACCAGCCGGTAGACGAGGATGCCGGCGTGCTCATTGATCCGGATCACGGCCGGCTCGCGCAGCTGGTAGCTGTCGATCGGGGCGGCGGCCGCGAACGCGGCGATCACCTGGTCCCGGGTGACGACCCGGCCCGGCAGGATCAGGAGCGCATCCCGGGTCATCGTGCGGCGGTAATACTCTCCGCCTCGGCCGGCGAGGATCGCCTGCCAGCCCTCTTGCTCCTCGTGGAGCAGGCGGGCGGGCAGATCGTCAGTGATCGCAGTCATGACCCCACGCTAGCCCCTATCCGCGGCGGATGCCTCGCCTCTTTCGTGCTGCCAGGAGCAGCACAGCGCTGAGGAGGATCATCAGAATCAGGGTGGGAACAGCACTGTGCGTCCCCATTTCTCGGGATGGCCACGGTGAGGCTCAGAACCGGTGCTGCAGCACCCAGTCGTGCATGGTCACCGCGGCCGCGGCCGACGCGTTGATCGACCGGGTCGAGCCGAACTGGCTGATCTCCACCACGGCCTCGGAAGAGGCGATCGCCTCGTCGGAGAGCCCGGGGCCCTCCTGCCCGAACAGGAGCACGCAGCGCTCCGGGAACCGGAAGGTCTCGATGATGACGCTGCCCGGCACATTGTCGATGGCAATGATCGGCAGCTCCTCGCCGGCGGCCCACGCGACGAAGGCCGCGACATCCGGGTGATGCAGAACGTGCTGGTACCGGTCGGTGACCATGGCGCCGCGCTTGTTCCAGCGCTTCCGGCCGATGATGTGCACGGTGTCGGCGGCGAAAGCGTTGGCGCTGCGCACGATCGACCCGATGTTCATGTCGTGCTGCCAGTTCTCGATTGCGACGTGGAACGGATGCCGTGTCTCGTCCAGATCGGCAACGATCGCCGCCATCGACCAGTACCGGTACCGGTCGATCACGTTGCGGGTGTCGCCGTGTTCGAGCAGCTCCGGGTCGTAGAACGAGTCTTCGGGGAGGTCACCCTGCCAGGGGCCGACGCCGTGGGTCGAGAGCTCGGGCGTCGGGTTGAAAGGTTCAGTCACCCTGTAACCGTATCCCGGGTCGACCGACCCCGACCTTCGTCGACCGTGACCTGTGCGGTCGGGACCGACCCAGGTGCGGGTAGGTCCCGACCGAAAAGGCCGATCTCGGGGCTTGCCCGGCGGAGGCGAGGACGATGTCAACGCAGGGTGACCCTGGCGGCTGGTGCCCGGCGCCGGCGATTCCGTTCGGCCCACACCGAGGCTATGATTTCGGTATGCCTAAATCTGGGACGGCGCCGGCGCCGACCGACGCGCGACCCGGCACCGTGGCATCCACTCGCCTGCTCTGGCTGCTCGGGCCGGCCCTCGTGGCCGGCGTGGCCTACCTCGATCCCGGCAACGTCGCGAGCAATATGACGGCCGGTGCGCGCTTCGGCTACCTGCTGGTCTGGGTGGTCATCGCGGGCAACCTGATGGCCTGGCTGATCCAGTACCTCTCGGCGAAGCTCGGCATCGTCACCGGCACGAGCCTGCCGGAGATCCTCGGGGCACGGCTCCGGAGCCGGCACGGGCGGCGGCTCTACTGGCTCCAGGCCGAACTGGTGGCAATGGCCACAGACCTGGCCGAGATCATCGGCGGCGCCGTCGCCCTCTACCTCCTGTTCGGCCTGCCCCTGCTGGCGGGCGGGATCATCACCGGCGTCATCTCGATGCTCGTGCTCGCGGTGCAGACCCGGCGCGGGCCGCGCAGCTTCGAACGGGTGATCCTGGCGCTGCTTCTGATCATCGCGGTCGGTTTCACCGCCGGCGTCTTCTTCGCCCCGCCGGATGCCGCGGGGATTGCCGGCGGGCTGGTGCCCCGCTTCGAGGGCGCCAACTCCGTGCTCCTCGCCGCGTCGATCCTGGGTGCCACGATTATGCCACACGCGATCTACGCCCACTCGGCCCTGGCCAGGGACCGTTTCCCCGACGTCGTCGGGCCCACGGCGACCCGCCGCCTGCTCTGGGCGACCAGGTGGGACGTCTCGATCGCCATGGCGATCGCCGGCACCGTGAACCTGGCCCTGCTGCTGCTCGCCGCGTCGGCGTTGCAGGGCGCCCCTGGAACCGACAGCCTGCCCGGTGCCTACGCCGCCCTGCAGACCAATCTCGGCCCCATCGTCGCGACCCTCTTCGCGGTGGGGCTGCTCGCATCGGGGCTCGCGTCGACCTCGGTCGGCGCCTATGCCGGTGCGGAGATCATGCACGGCCTGCTTCACGTCCGTGTTCCCCTGCTGCTGCGCCGCCTGGTCACTCTCATCCCGGCACTACTCATCCTCGGGCTGGGCTTCGACCCGACCCTCGCCCTCGTGCTCAGCCAGGTAGTGCTCTCCTTCGGCATTCCGTTCGCGCTGATCCCTCTGATCTGGCTGACCTCCCGCAGGGACCTGCTGGGCGACCACACGAACCGGTGGTTCACCACGGTGGCCGGCATCGTCGCCGCCGTGCTGCTGGTCGCCCTGAACGTGGTGCTGCTCGTGCTGATCTTCACCGGCGCCTAAGGCCGGGCGTCGGAATCCGGATGACCAGGCGGCACACGATCTTGACCACCCCCGCCGTGGAGGACTACCTCAAGACCATCTACGCCCATACCGAATGGCAGCCGGTGCCGATCACCCCATCGGTGCTCGCCGCGCGCCTGGGGGTCGCGCCGTCCTCCGTCACCGAGATGGTGAAGAAACTCGCCGCGGCAGGGCTGATCACACACGTGCCGTACGGGCCGCTCCGGCTCACCCCGACGGGCTTCCTCGGCGCGAGCGCTGTGGTGCGCCGGCACCGCCTGGTCGAAACCTGGCTCGTGCGCGAGATGGGCTACGACTGGGACCAGGTGCACGACGAGGCCGAGGTGCTCGAGCACGCGCTCTCCGACCGACTGCTCGAGGCGATCGACGTGCGGCTCGGCCGCCCGGGCGCCGACCCGCACGGCGACCTGATTCCGGCCAGGGACGGCAGCCTGGTGCGCGTCCCCGCTATCCTGCTGGCGGATGCCGTGCCCGGCCACGCGGGGACGGTGCTGCGAATCAGCGACCGCGACCCGGCCGTCCTGCGCGATCTCGCCGCCGATGCGATCGGGCCGGGTAGCGCTCTGACGGTGCTCGAGTCGTGCGCGGTGCGCCTGCCGGGCGGGCGCATCCGGCCCCTGGGCCCGGACGCCGCCGCGTCTATCTGGTTGACGAAGTAACCGGCCGGAAACCTGTCCCGGCTAGGCTTGGGTCGACCCCGAGGAGCGCCCAATGACACGCCGCGACGAGATCGAATGCTGGCTCACCGACATGGACGGTGTGCTCGTGCACGAGAACAGCCCGCTGCCCGGTGCGGCCGAATTGATCCAGAACTGGACCGATGCCGGAACGCCGTTCCTCGTGCTCACCAACAACTCCATCTTCACCCCGCGGGACCTGAGCGCCCGCCTCCGCGCGTCCGGCCTGATCGTGCCGGAGGAGCGGATCTGGACCTCCGCCCTGGCCACCGCCGACTTCCTCAAGTCGCAGGCGCCGGGCGGCACCGCGTTCGTGATCGGCGAGGTCGGGCTCACGACCGCGTTGCACGAGGCCGGCTTCATCATGACCGAGACGAACCCCGACTATGTCGTCGTCGGGGAGACCCGCAACTACTCCTTCGAGGCGATCACCAAGGCCATCCGCCTGCTCCTGGCCGGCGCCCGGTTCATTGCGACGAACCCGGATGCGACCGGCCCCAGTGCCGACGGCCCGATGCCCGCGACGGGCGCGATCGCCGCCCTCATCTCGAAGGCAACCGGTATGGAACCGTACGTCGTCGGCAAACCCAACCCGATGATGTTCCGTTCGGCGATGAACAAGATCGGCGCGCACTCGGAGAACACGGCCATGATCGGCGACCGGATGGACACCGACATCGTCGCCGGGATCGAGGCCGGACTGCACACGATCCTGGTGATGACCGGCATCAGCGACGAGGCCGAGGTTCGCCGGTATCCGTTCCGCCCCGACGAGATCATCTCGGGCGTGCACGAGCTCGTCGCGCGCGAACCCCTGTTGTCGGACGAGGTCTAGGCTCGGCGGGGCCGCGGCGTCAGGCCTGGCAGGTGAGCGCCGGCCGGCCGGCCGGCGCGGCCATCGTCAGCCGGCGGGGGCCGGTCCGGGTCCGGCGACGCTCTTGGAGAGCGGCTCGCCCGACGACCGGTTGACGAAGCAGTAATAGTAGTGCGGGCCCTTCGCCCACTGTTCCGTGGTGATGGGGTAGCTCCCCTGCACCTGGACGTTGGGGAACTCCGCGGCCGCGGCCAGGTCGATCACGCCGATCGCGCTGCAGATCGGGTTGATCTGCGAAGCCAGGGCGACCTCGCCGGGGAACGCGGCGGCGGCATCCCCCGGGAAGGTCCCACGGTAGACCAGCTGGGCGGCGTGCGGGGCGGCGCAGTCGGCGACGGTGAAGTCTTCCTCCCAGGGTGACACGTAGGGCTGCAGGCACTCGCCGCCGAAGAGGGTGTTCCACTTGTGGACGCCGACCGGCTGCGGGCCGGTAGGCTCCGGGGCGGCCGTGGGGGTCGGGGTCGCAGCGACGCTGGACGTGGCCACAGCGGCCGGGGTGGTGCCGCCAACAAATTGCCGGCCCAAAAAGAAAAGGCCGACCAGTACGATCGCGGCGAGCAGTGCGCCGGCGCCCCAGAGCAGTCGGGGAGGCATCCCGCCGAACACACCAGGCCGGGATGGCGACCGGCCGCCTTGGCCGCGGCGGAGACCGGGGCCGCCTGGACCGGCGTGACCGGCGGATGCCGGCGCGGGTCCCGACGGGATGGCCACGGTGGGTGCCGGGCTCGGGGCCGGCATCGGCGACGGCAGCGGCCGGTCAGTCCCGGCCGTGTTGGCCAGCCTGCGGGTCTGGCGGGTCTCGGGCGGGGTTTCTCCGGGCTGGGTTGCTCCGGGAGCCGTCCCGTCGGCCTGGGTCGAGTCCGGCTGGGACGCCATTGCGATGGTCGCCGCGGACTCGGCGATCGGTGCGGGAACAGCGGCGGACGAGATGCCGACCGGGGTCTGGGCTGCGCGGGTCTCGGTCTCCAGTGGAGCCGGTGCGGCGGCGCGCGCCCGGAACCGCCGGAGGGCGGGTGCGGGGATCGGCAGTGGGGGCGGCGTCGCGGCGGCCGGCGCGGCGTGCGTGCCAGCGTGGACCGC
>NZ_SOFP01000003.1 GCF_004402785.1 Cryobacterium algoritolerans | reverse complement strand
CGGCGCCGGCGGGTGCGGCGCCGGCGTGTGCCGCGCCGAGTATGGCCGGTGTCTGCACCGCGGCGGTCACCTCAGCCTGCCGCCCATCGGCAACGAGGGCGAGCGCGGTCTCGGAGGCGCTGACCAGGTGCCGGAGCGCCTGCCTGAGACCCGTGAAGCTCGCGGCGGCGGCCGCCGCCTCGGGCGAGACATGGTCGATCCCGAGTCCCGCGAGGGCATCGATGACCGCGCCGGCGACGAGGAAGTCCTCGACCGCGAACCGGGCGGTGCCGTCGTTGCGGCGCTCACCCACGGCGATGACGGCAACGAGGAACCGGTCGCCCTTCTCCGCCTGCCGGGCGAGCGCCCAGGCGGCGATGCGAGCGGCCGTGCCGAGGTCGGCCGCGATGACCCGGTGCGCGGTCAGCGGGGTGGGTATCCCCGGTGCGTAGCCGGTGGGCGGCAGCGCATCGGCGAGGATGACGACGTCCGCCTGCCCGGCGAGGGCCTGGAAGCCGACGAGGCCGACATCGAAACGGACCTGGTACTTGTGCTGGGGGTCGACGGGGATCACCTGATCAGAATATCGGGAGCGGCCCCGCCGGCGGGAACCGCGCGGGCGCGAAAACTAACGGACGTCGAACCGGGCCAGCGCGTCGGCATCCGTCGCCAGGGTCATCGCCCGGCGGGCGCCGTCGAGGGCGGCGACCGGGTCGGTTTCGGCCAGCGCGAGGGTGAGCTGGCGCTCGGACTCGGCCAGGCGCGTGCGCGCGTCGGCGCCGACCTGTCCGGGTTGCCCGGTGATGAAGTCGCGGGTGACGGTGAGCTGGCTCCGCACGGCCAGCAGCGCGCCGGAGAGGGCGCCGCGGGCGTTGTCGAGGCGCAGCTGCCGGTTGCGGGCGTCGGAGCGGATGACGTCCAGCCCGTCCATGGTCTCCCGGAGCCCGGCGAGGTCGGCGGCCGGATCGCTGAGGCGCGCCGAACGGCGCAGTTCGCCCAGCGCCGCGTCCGCCTCGGCGATGACCCGGTTGAGGTCCACGCGGGCGTCGGGCTCCTCGTGCGCGTCCCGGAGCGTGCGCGCCTCGGCCAGTTCGACGTCGGCCGCGTCGAGGGCGCGGGCCAGGGCGGCGAAGCCGAGGTGCAGCCGGTCTTCCCCGGTCTCGATCGCATCGAGCAGTTTGCCGGCCCGGAAGAGGCCGTGCTCGGCCGCCTGGAGCTGATCGCCGACCGGGCGGGCTGTGTCGGCCGCGAGCTGGGCCGCGGCGGCGTCCGTGGCGGCGTGTGCCTCGCCCAGGGCGGCCTGGGCTCGGCCCGCGTTGTCACCGATCGAGGCCAGCGCGGACGCCGAGTACGTGCGGGATAACCGGGCGAGGCTGGCCGCCCCGGCGGCGACGCGGTCGGCGACCCGGTCGAGGCGGCGTTGCAGCTTCTCGAGCAGGAGCGGCGCATCCCGTTCGAGGCCCCGCCGCGAGGAGAAGTCGCGGGTCTGGGCCTGGAGCCGGGTGGTTGCTTCGTCGGCGAGCTGGGCGATCTGCTCGGTCCAGCGTCGGCGCTCGGTTTCGCTGTCGGGGATGCCGTCGTCGAGCTTCTGCTGAAGAGCGAAGGCTTCCTTGAGCTGGCGGGTGGACAGGGCGAGCGCGGCCGCGAAGTCACGGGTGGCACCCTCGCCGAACTGGGCGACGGCGAAGGCAAGCTCGTCGGCGTTGGCCTCGACCAGGTCATCGGCACGGACCAGGGCGATCGACGCGACGCGGGATCGTTCGGCGGTCGCCTCCGCCAGTGCACGTTCGCGGGCACTGGTCCGGCGCCGGGCAAGCCCGACCAGCAGCGCCACGACGACGCACACCACCCCGAGGACGATGGCCGAGGGCACCCACCACAGTTCGCCAGTCATACCGGCGAGTCTAGCCAACGCCGTGACCCTGTCTTCGCAGCGAAACCGCCGATCCTGAGCTCATTCCTGGACCGCGGTGGACGCCGGACGCGGCACCGGATGACCGTCTAACCGCGCCGCATCTGGCGGCGGATCAGGTCATAGTCGTGGCGGGATATCTCGATCAGGCCGCGCCGGAGCTGGTAGCCCCAGTTGGGATCGTCGCGGGTGAATTCGAGCACGGTGAGCAGCGGCCTGATCGACGCGGCGACGGCATCCGTGTCGTAGTCGACCTGGTGCCGCCACGGCCGGTAGGAACCTGACCTCGCCTGCCCGGCCTGGCCCGTGCGGTCGAGGGGAACCGGGGCGATCCACCCGATCGCGGTGAACTCGCGCAGGGTCTCACCGTCGGTGCCGGTCCTCGGCGAGTAGTAGACGACACCGTCGGATTCGCGCATGTCTTCGAGCGCGGCCCGCGACCCGTGGCTGGCCTGCGCGAGTCCCATCGAGACTCCGCGGAGCACCTGCTCCCGCGGCGCGACACCCAGCCAGTATCGAATTGCCACCCTCTCAGTTGTACTGCATCCGAATGCGCCACAGACTAGGGGCATGCGTGTTCTTTTGAAAGAGATCCTCGACTGCCCCCCGGATGCCGCCTGGCGCGCCCTGCGCAGCCCCGCCGTCTTTCGGGAGGTGAGTTCGCCCGTGGTGAGCGTCGAATCGCTCGAGGCAGACGGATTCCCCACCGTTTGGGAGCCCGGCGAACACCCGGTGGCCCTGAACGCGCTCGGTCTCGTGCCGATGGGCGAACAGGTGATCCGGCTCACCATGGAGACCACCAGGAAGGACGGGGTGCGCATCCTTCGTGACACCGGCCGCGGCGTCTCCGGCGCACTCGCCAGCGTCACCCTCTGGGACCACCGGATGGCCGTCGCCCCCGACCCGGCGGGCACCGGAAAAACACTCTTCCGCGACCAGCTGATCTTCCGAACCGGTGCGCTCACCCTCGCCAGTTGGCCCGTATTCTGGGCGCTCTGGCAGTGGCGGCTGCGCCAGCTCAAGCGCCTGGCCCCGACCTGGCGGCTCGACCTCGGGGTCGACCTGCCGGCGGATGCCGCGGCCGGCCCCGGCGACGCCTCGGCCGCCGCCGATGCCGACTCGCGGGTGACGGAATGACCACCACGCTCGGCGCCCTCCAGGTCGCCGACTGGCGGCGACGGGTATTCGGCCTCTACGCCGGTGTGCGCCAGCTCAGCGCGTACGACCCCGCGGCGGGCCACGAACTGTGGCGCAGCGGGCGCGACGACCTGTTCGCGGGGCATCCGTCGTCGCCGTTGATGCCCGACGACCGGGCCGCGTTCACCGGCCTGCCCGTCGCGGCCTACGACCCTGACTGGCGGTTCGAGGTGGAGGTTCACCGGGCCGAGCAGCCGCATCGGATCCAGGTCGACACGGGCACGGATGGCACGGTGCCGTTCGACCTGGTCGGCACGGTGCGCCTGCCCTACCTCGGCGCGATCGACCTGTGGCGCCTGGCCAGCTACGGCGGCGGGCTCTTCCTGCCCGTCAAGGACGGCCTCGCCGGCAAACCCGGCGGAACGTACGGCGGCGGCCGCTACCTGCTCGACACCGTCAAGGGCGCCGACCTCGGTTCGGGCACCGACGACGACAGCGTCGTACTCGACTTCAACTTCGCCTACAACCCGTCCTGCGCCTACGACCCGATGTGGGCCTGCCCACTGCCGCAGGCCGGTAACGTCGTGGCCGTCGAGGTGCCCGTCGGGGAGCTGTACACCGACGTCGACGCCGGCTGAGGGACCTCTTCTCGGCTGCCACTTGACAGCATCCGCTAGAGTGGGGGCTTGCGAATGCGTAGCTGCATTCGCTGCGTCGTAGAACGCCCTCTTCTTTCTTTCTTCGGCAGCCCACCCGTGGGCCGGCCGGATTTTGCGAATGAAACCTTCTTACGGCGAACGGATGTGCCCATCGGCACCTTCGCCATGTGAATCCTCCTGGTTCCGGCCACCGCCACTGCGCAAAGCCGGTCCACGCGAGGAATCTGATGCCCGAAAGGCACCATTTTGTCTGAAACTTCCTTTGGCACGCTTGGCGTGCCGGCTCCCCTCGTCGCCGTTCTCACGGCGCAGGGAATCGACAGCCCCTTCCCGATCCAGGTTGACACCCTGCCCGACACCCTGAACGGCCGCGACGTGCTCGGCCGCGGCAAGACCGGCTCGGGCAAGACCCTCGCCTTCGCCCTGCCGATGGTCGCCCGACTCGGCGGCAAACTGTCCGGCGGCAAGCGCCGCCCGGGCCGTCCGCTCGGACTGATCCTCGCGCCGACCCGCGAGCTCGCCACCCAGATCACCAACGCGCTCACCCCGCTCGCCGAGGCCTACGGGCTCAACACGACGACCATCTTCGGTGGCGTGTCGCAGGGCCGCCAGGTCTCCGCCCTCAAGGCCGGCGTCGACATCGTCGTGGCCTGCCCCGGCCGCCTCGAAGACCTCATGAAGCAGGGCTTCGTCAGCCTCGACGCCGTCGAGATCACCGTGCTCGACGAGGCCGACCACATGGCCGACCTGGGCTTCCTGCCGGTCGTGACACGCATCCTCGACAAGACGCCGAACAGCGGGCAGCGCCTGCTCTTCTCCGCCACGCTCGACAACGGCGTGGACAAGATCGTGCGCCGCTTCCTGCACAACGAGGTTCTGCACTCCGTCGACGAGGCCACCAGCCACGTCTCCGCGATGACCCACCACGTCTTCGAGGTCGACAACGTCGAATCCAAGAAGGCCCTGATCGAGAAGCTCGCGTCCGGCAGCGGCCGCCGCATCCTCTTCATGCGCACCAAGCACCACGCCAAGAAGCTGGCCAAGGCACTGACCGAGGCCGGCATTCCCGCCGTCGACCTGCACGGTAACCTGTCGCAGGTGGCCCGTGACCGCAACCTCGCCGCGTTCAGCGCCGGCGACGTCAGCGTTCTCGTCGCCACGGATGTCGCGGCCCGCGGCGTGCATGTCGACGACATCGAACTCGTCATCCACGTAGACCCGCCGGCCGAGCACAAGGCATATCTGCACCGCTCCGGCCGCACCGCCCGCGCCGGCAGTGCCGGGGACGTCGTGACGCTGGTCCTTCCCGAACAGCGCCGCGACACTGACGCGCTGCTGCGCAAGGCCGCCATCAAGGTGACCCCGCAGCGCGTGAACGCGGACTCCCCCGCCGTCGCCGCGATCGTCGGTGACGTCGCCGAGTACGTCAAGCCACTTCCCCGCACCGAGCAGCCGCAGCGCCAGTCGCAGGGCGGACGCTCACAGGGCGCCGGACGCTCACAGGGCGCCAACGCCCAGCGCAAGCGCGACGAACGCGACAGCGGCGGTCGGGGCGGCCAGGGCGGTGCACGCGGTGGCCGTGGCGGCGACTCCGTGGCAGCCGGCGGCGCTGCCCGCCAGGACCGTGCTGGACGGCCCGCGGCATCGGGTCGCAGCCGCTCCCTGCAGGGGAACGGCGGAGCGGCTCGCACCGGCCAGGGTTCTGGGCGCTCCGGCGGACTGCAGGTCGGCGGCCTCGTGCGCGGTGCCGGCTCCACCGGTGGCGCTCGCCGCTCGGCTCCCCGCCGCGCCCAGGGCTAACCGCGCTGAGTCACGAGGCGGGTGACAGCCGGCAGATCAGGGTTGTTCCGATGCCGGTGTGTACGCGCTCAATATTGCCGTAGGTGAGCCCGGGTGTCAGGGATGCTGCGCGTGCCGCAGTGGCTCCGTGCATCCGGGCCGCGACCTACCCCACACGCGAGGCGAAGATATCGCTGGCCGGGCGGGGTGAGATGCTGCCGGGCGGGTTGGCCCCGACACCGTTCATCCGGGTGAAGAACGCCAGGAAGTCACCCTTCGAGTGGGTCAGGCCTTCGTAGTCCCCCACGAAGTAACCGCGGGCCCTGGCTCCGCTCGACATGTCGAAGTCGGCACCCACCCGTGTCTCCTGCCAGGTGGCGCCACCGTCGTGGGAGTGCAGCAACCATGTGCTCGTGACCAGCGGAATCCCCGCATCGTCATTGCGGAAATCGTAGTAGAGCACGCCGATGCTGCCGTCGGGCAGGACGTGCACGCGCGGCGTGAATGCCGGCGAGGAGTGGACCGTGTTGATGGCGTAGGACACGGTGCCCCAGCTTGCGCCGCCGTCGGTGGACTTGGCAAAGGCAATCTGGTCTCTCGCGTTCCCGGTGGAGCGGGCGTCCTGCCAGGCCGCGTAGACCTCCTGGTGTCCCGGACGCGGATCACTCGCCCAGGACGGGATGATGTCGCCCGTGCGGACCGGGCTGCCGAACGTTGGGTCAGTGACCCCGACGCTGTTCAACTTGTCGACGATCGTCGCGGTCGACCAGGTCAACCCCCTGTCGGCGGAGCGCTGGATGGCGACGTTGTCGCCCCGCACTTGCTTCGCGTTCTTGAAGTTGTAGATAAGGTCAAATCCGTTCATCAGGTTTCCGGTGCCGGTGACCACAATCTCGCTGCCGATGGTCTGGTTGATGGTTCCGGGATCGAAGATCTTGCGGGCGGCTTCCCAGGTTGCGCCACCATCCGTGGTTCGTGAGAACCACGTCGGCCCGTGATAGCCGATGGCGTGCTCGCCTGCCACCCGAGAGGCCCGTTCAACGGGGAACTCGAGCCGGTCCCACACGGCGTAAACGTAGCGGGAGGAGGTTGGGTCGGCGGTGATTGAGTTCTTGTCGTTGAAGACGTTGAGGTCCGTGTCGCGCTTGAGCACGGCATTCGGACCCCAGGTCGCGCCGCCGTCGGTCGACTTGCTGACCAGAAGCGCGTTCTCACCGCTCAGCGTCTGGTTGAAGCTGAGCGAGAAGGCATAGGCGGAACCGTCCGGTGAAACGCTGACCCAGGGGTCGGTTGAGCGCTCGTAATCGCCACCATTGGCCACTGTGCCTCCTGTGCACCGCGAAAACGTCGGCTGAGTTCTTGACGGTTGCCAGGTGTCGCCGCCGTTGGTGGAATACCCGTAGTACGTCGCGTTGGAACCACCGTCAGACCACCGGTCCTGCTGCCAGCCGCCGACGAGATTGTCTTCATTCGCGGGGTTGACCGCAACAGACGGTTCGAGCTCGGTGCCGGGGAAGTTGGTTCCGACCTGAGCGGAACCTGGGACGCCGTTGCAGGGAGGACCATCAGCGTCGGCCCCGGCGAACGGGCTGCCGATCGAACTCGCCCGAACGAGCGGACTCGCCCCCAGGGTGCCGGCAACGGCAGCGGTGGCCGGGACCCCCGCCACGGCAACAGCGCACGCCAGAACGACGAGGACCCGCTTTCGGATGGCCCCGACCCGGGGATGACGCGGTCCGCTGTTCTGATTCATCCGGGGCTCTCCTTTGAACTCGGTCCGTTCGATGTGACGGACGGTACCCCGTGCGGCCGCTCCACGCTAGACCGAGGGAACCCGGGAGCAGCCGCGTCAATCGGCGTCGCGGGTCTGAGCTAGTCTCGGGTCATGGTCACCACAGCGCTCATCCGTCCCGTCGTCGAATCGGATGCCGAGAGCCTCGGCCGCGTCCACGCCACCTGCTGGCACGAGACATACGACAACCAGCTCAGCACGGCTGCGCTCGAGCAGCTCCAGCCCGCGCGACTGGCCGCGATGTGGCGACGATTCAGCTCTCAGGGCCCGCAGTACCGCCAGGTGGCCGCGCTCCTCGACGGGGAAATCGTCGGTTTCGCCGGCAGCGGCCCGGCACGCGACGCCGACAAGCCCGCACCGGCGGAGCTCTACTTCATCTACCTCTTGGACGCCTACCACGGCACCGGCATCGGCCAGCAGCTCTTCGACGCGGTCATCGAGGATGGGCCGTCGTTCCTCTGGGTTGCCGCCGAGAACGCCAGAGCACACTCGTTCTACAAGCGCAACGGCTACGCCCCGGACGGACACGAGCAGGACCAGGAAGTCCTCGGCGAGGAACTGCACGAGGTTCGCCTGGTGCGACCCAGGTCACTTGCCCGGCGCCTGTCGCTCGCCACCGCCGGGTAACGCCCCGCGCGCCGCTGGCGCGCCAGCGGCGCGCGGACGGTCGGGATGGAGTTTTTCGCGACCCGCCGCATCCGTCGCCGGCGAACCCGGCGTGGCGCGGGTTTCTCCACCCTGAACGAGAGCGGAGCGCTGCGGCCGCGCTAGCGGAGCTGCCCGACCGAGGCCAGCGCCATCCGCAGGAGGGCGCCACGGCCACCCTCCATCTCCGCGGAGACGGCCTCGGAGGAGGCCTCGGCCGGCGTCATCCAGGTGAGTTCGAGGGCGTCCTGGCGCGGGTCGCAGGTGCCGGTCACCGGCACGACGTAGACCATCGAGACCGCGTGCTGACGGTCATCCGTGAACGCGGTGATGCCGGGCATCGGGAAGTATTCGGCCACCGTGACCGGCACCGGGCTGGTCGGCAACTGCGGAAATGCCATCGGGCCGAGGTCCTTCTCGAGGTGTCGGAACAGCGCATCGCGCAGGGTCTCGCCGTAAAGAACACGGCCGGATACGAGCGTGCGGGTCATCTCGCCGGTCGGCCTGGCCCGCAGCAGCACTCCGACCGAGACGACCTGGCCGAGTCCGTCGACGCGCACGGGAACGGCCTCGATGTAGAGGATCGGCAGCCTGCGCCGGATCTCCGCCAGTTCGATGTCGGTGAGCCAGCCCGGGTTCACGTTCGGCGGCGGAACACCGTCGGGGCCAGGCGTCCAGTCCGGATCGGGGTCAGGGGTTCGCACGCTCATGACTTCATTCTGTCCTACCCGGCGAGCGGATGCGCGACCTCGCCCACCCGGTCGGCCAACCACCGGGGTCGAACCCGGCGTTTCGCCGCGGCCGCCCACCCCCGGTAAAGTCGGCCTCGTGGACAGTCGGACGGCAGGCACAGGCATGGGCATGGGCATGGGCACGGGCACGGGCATGGGCACGGGCACGGGCATGGGCACGGAATCGGCGGAACGGGATCGCGCCCTGGGTGCATTCCACGGCCTGGCTCTCGGCGACGCGCTCGGAATGCCGACCCAGTCGATGTCCAGGTCCGACATTCTGGCAGACTACGGCCGCATCACGGGTTTCCGCGACGCGGGCCCGCGCCAGCGGATCGCCGTCGGAATGCGGGCCGGCACGATCACGGACGACACCGAACAGGCCGTGATGCTGGCCGGGCTCCTCATTGACGGCCGCGGCCACGTCGACCCGGGGGTCTTCGCAGCCCGCCTGCGCGAGTGGGAACACGGGATGAAGGCCCGCGGCTCGCTCGACCTGCTCGGCCCGTCGACGACGGCCGCGTTGCGACGGCTCACCGACGGCGAATCAGCGCTGACGAGCGGCCGGTTCGGCAGCACGAACGGCGCCGCAATGCGGATCACCCCGGTCGGCATCGCGTTCGGCCTCGCACCAACGGGCGTATTCGTCGACGCGGTCGCCGAGGCGAGCCTGGTCACCCACAACACCAGCCTGGGCATCGGCAGCGCGGCCGCGGTCGCCGCGGCGGTGAGCGCCGGGGTCGCCGGGTCAACCCTCGAGAACGCCATCGAGAACGCCATCATGGCCGCCGCGGAGGGCGAACAACGCGGGCACTGGGTGGCAGGGTCGTCGATCGCAGCGCGCATCCGCTGGGCCGTCGGCCACCTCGCCGGGCTGCACCCGGATGACCAGGCGGATGCCGTGTGCGCCCTGATCGGCACCTCCGTCGCGGCGCAGGAGTCGGTGGTCACCGCACTCGCGTTGGCCGCGGTCTCCCGCAACCCCTGGGAGACCCTCTGCCTTGTGGCGGGCCTCGGCGGGGACACGGACACCATCGCCGCAATCTGCGGGGCGGTGCTCGGATCTGTGCACGGCCTGCAGGCCTGGCCGGCGGCCGAGCTGGACACGCTCCGCACCGTCAACGACCTCGACCTGCCGGTGCTCGTCGACGGTCTCCTCGAGCTGCGCCGGGCGCACCATGGCTGAGCGTCCCCGCCTGGTCTTCACGGGCAACGTCCTCGTTGACGTGGTGCTGACCATCGACCGACTGCCCGGCGCCGGCGGCGACACCCTCGCATCCTCGTCCCGGCTGACGGCCGGCGGCGGCCTCAACACCATGGCGGCGGCCCGGCGCGACGGGATGCCGGTGACGTTCCTCGGCCGGCACGGACAGGGGCCGTTCGGCGATATCGTTCACGCCGCACTGCGTGCGGAGGGCATCGAGGCCGCTCAGCCGGCGATTTCCGACTTGGACAGCGGGTATTGCGTCGTTCTCGTCGACGGGTCCGCCGAGCGCACCTTCGTGACCTGGGTCGGCGCCGAGGGGCGGCTGGGCCGGGCGGACTTGGACCTCACCGCGGTGCGCTCCGGGGACATCGTGTACGTCTCGGGGTACAGCCTCGCGCATCTGCGCAACGCCGCCGCGATCCCCGGCTGGCTGCGCGACCTGCCGCCCGGTGCCCGGGTGATCACCGACCCCTCGCCGCTCATCGGAACCCTCGACCCGGCCACCCTCGTCGACGTGATGGCGCACACCGACGTGTTCAGTGCCAACGCGCCGGAGGCCCGGCTCGCGAGCGGGGAGGACCAGCCCGGCGTCGCGGCCGCGCACCTGGTCCGCCGCATCCGCCCCGGCGGCTTCGTCGTGGTGCGAGACGGCCCGAACGGATGCTGGCTCGCCGGCGACGACCTCGGACCGGTCCCTGTACACGTGCCCGGTTTCGCGGTGCCCGCCGTCGACACGACCGGCGCCGGCGACACCCACTGCGGGGTCCTCGCCGCCGCACTGGCCCGCGGGCTGACGCCGCGTCAGGCGGCCGTGCGGGCCAACGCGGCGGCCGCCCTGGCCGTCACCCTGCCCGGGCCG
>NZ_SOFP01000067.1 GCF_004402785.1 Cryobacterium algoritolerans | reverse complement strand
CGCCGCGCACGGCACCGCCGTCGTCGACCCTGGAACCGGCGCGGGCGGCCAGGACACGACCCCGCCGGACGCCGCGCAGCCCGACCCGTCCGCGCGGGCGTTCGGCTCCGGCGCATCCGGGTTCGGCGCGGCGGCGGTAGGGATCGCCGGCGGGATCGGCGGATTCGCCGTCGACCGGGCGAACGAGTTCTTCGCCCCGGAGCTCGATCCCGACGCGGCCCCGCCGGAGTCGGTCGTGCGGATCCCCCCCGGGCGGCTGATCGGATCCGTCTTCTTCAGCGGCTTCACCGTGTTCCTCGTGCTGGCCGGGATCGCCCTCGTCGTCAGCGTCGCGGTCGGCGGCAGCGGCTGGCTGCTCGTGGTCATCCTCCCCGGCATGCTCGGTAGCGTCAGCTACTATTTCTCCCGTTTCACCAAGTCCCTGCGCTACAGCATCGCCGGCACCCCCGACGGCGTGCGGGTGGGTTTCGGCCTGTTGTCCACGAGCAACGAGACCCTCCCGCCCGGCCGCATCCATGCCATCCGGGTGTCGCAGCCCCTGCTCTGGCGTCCGTTCGGCTGGTGGCAGGTGCGGATCAACACGGCCGGGCACTCCACGAACAAGGGGGCGGCGGGCGAGGCGAACACCACGACCCTCCCGGTCGGCACCGAGGACGACGTCGCCCGCGTGCTCGAACTGATCCTGCCCGGCTTCAATTCGGCCGAGCACCTCGCGCTGATCTCCCGCGGCCTCCGATCAAAGGGCGGTGACGACGGTTTCACCAACGCGCCCCGGCGTGCGGCCTGGCTCCGCCCGTTCTCCTGGCGCCGCACCGGTTACGCGATCTCCGACGGGATCGCGCTGCTGCGCCGCGGCACCGTCAGCCGGGAACTGATCCTCGTGCCGCTGGCCCGGCTGCAGAGCGTCGGCGTCAGCCAGGGCCCGGTGCTGCGGATGCTCCGCCTCGCCTCCGCCGGCCTGCACACCGTCGCCGGGCCGGTCGCCGCCACGCTCAGCGTGGTCGACGCCGGCGAGGCCGTGACCCTGTTCGAGCGCGTCGCGGCCGGCGCGATCGAGTCCGCCCACCTGGACACCAGCCACCACTGGAACCTCCCGAACGGGAACCTCCCGAACGGGAGCCTCCCGAACGGGAACCTCCCGAACGGAGCGCCCGCATGACCCAGCGACCCGGCCGGCTTGGGATCGGCATCATCGGCGCCGGCCACGTCGGCCCCATCCTCGGTGCGGCCCTGGCCGGCGCCGGCCACGCAATCGTCGGCATCTCCGCGATCTCCCAGGCCAGCCGCGACCGGGCCGAAGCCATCCTGCCGTTCGTGCCCATCCTCACCGTGCCCGAGATCGTCGAGCGCAGCGAACTCGTGATCATCGCCGTGCCGGACAGCCAGCTGGAAAGCCTGATCGCCGGGCTGGCCTCCACCGGCACCTGGCAGGCCGGGCAGCTCGTGCTGCACACCTCCGCTCGGTTCGGCACGAACGTGCTCGCCCCGGCCCAGGCCGGCGGGGCGATCCCGCTGGCGATCCATCCCGCGATGAGCTTCACCGGGACGAGCATCGACATCGCCCGGCTGGCCGACAGCTGGTTCGCGGTGACGGCGCCGGCCCCGGTGCTGCCGATCGCGCAGGCGCTCGTCGTGGAGATGGGCGGGGAACCGGTCATCGTCGCGGAGGCGGACCGTTCCCGCTACGCCGAGGCCGTGGACACGGCCACCATGTTCGCGACCTCGATCGTCGAGCAGGCAACCGGCCTGCTCGCGGGGATCGGGATCGACCGGCCGGGGGCCGTGATCGCGCCGCTGGTGCGCTCCGCGATGGAGAACGCCCTCGCCCGCACCAGCCCGGACCGGCTCGACCTGTCCCTCATCGGCGACCTGCCCCTGGCGGACGCCCGCGACGACGCGGACGACACCGATGACTGAACCAACCGCAACACCAACCGCAACACCAACCGCAACACCAACCGCAACACCAACCGCAACACACACCGCAGCACACGCCGCAGCACACCTGCAACACACGGAGGACGAGTGAACGTGCTCACCACACCAGAGGTCATCGACACCATCGGCGGCCTGCGCGCGCGCCTGGCCGAAGCAGGGGAGCGACATGCAGGCGGCAGTCCGTGCGTCGTGCTCGTTCCGACCATGGGCGCCCTGCACGCCGGCCACCTGGCCCTGGTGCGCCGGGCACGGGAACTCGGCGACACCGTGGTGGTGTCGATCTTCGTCAACCCGTTGCAGTTCGGTGCCGGTGAAGACCTCGCCAGCTACCCGCGCACCCTGGGCGCGGACGTCGTCGCCCTCGCCACGGTCGGCGTCGACGTCGTCTTCGCCCCGACCAGCCGGATCATGTACCCGCACGGCCCCAGTTCCACCCGGGTCACCGCCGGGAACGTCGGCACGCTCTACGAGGGAGCCGCCCGGCCCGGGCATTTCGACGGCATGCTCACCGTCGTCGGCAAACTGATCAACATCGTCGACCCTGACGTTATCGTCTTCGGCCAGAAGGACGCGCAGCAGGTATTCCTGGTCGAGACGATGCTCGCCGACCTCGACTTCCGGCCCGTGATCGAGGTGGTCCCGATCGTGCGGGAGGAGGGTGGGCTCGCGCTCTCCAGCCGCAACCGCAACCTCGTCGAGGAGCAGCACGCCGCCGCCGGGGCGCTGTCCGCGGGGCTGGCGGCCGCGGCATCCGTGGCCGGCCGGGGCGTGGCCGCCGCCCAGCAGGCAGCCCATGCACTCATCGACGCCCAGCCACTGGTTAAACTGGACTATCTCGTCGTCGTGGACCCGCAGACCTTCCTTCCGGTCGCAACCGACCATCACGGGCCCGCCCGGATGCTGGTCGCCGCGCTGGTGGGCAGCACCCGCCTGATCGACAACGCAGCCCTCGACCTGAACTGACCATCTTCATCCACCAGATCAACCCGCGGAGCAGCCGGGGCACCGCCTGCCTGCCAGCCGCCGACGGAGAACCGCATGAGCCCGCACAACACCCCTGAGTCCGCCACGATCGCGGACGCGACCGGCACCCCGAGCACGGCCGAACTCGCCGAGGCCGAGGCCGCGCTGGCGGAGATCACCGAGCAGAAAGCCGTGCGGCTGGCCAAGCGCGACCGCCTGATCGGCGCGGCGACGACCCCCGGCGGCGGCGCGTACCCGGTGTCCGTTCCGGTGACCGACACCATCCCCGCCGTGCGGGCCCGGTTCGGCGACCTCGAACCCGATGCCGTCACGGGCGTCACGGCCGGCCTCGCCGGCCGGGTCGTGCACCTGCGCAACACCGGCAAACTCTGCTTTGCCAGCCTGCAGGCCGGCGACGGCAGTCGCATCCAGGCCATGGTCTCCCTCGGTGAGGTGGGCGCGGAGTCGCTGGCCGCGTGGAAGGACCTGGTCGACCTCGGCGACCACCTCTTCGTCTCCGGCGAGGTCATCTCCTCTCGTCGCGGCGAGCTGTCGATCATGGTCGCAGAGTGGCAGATCGCCGCCAAGGCCCTGTTGCCGCTGCCGAACCTGCACACCGAGCTCAGCGAGGAGACCCGGGTGCGCAGCCGCTACCTCGACCTGATCGCCCGCGAGCAGGCCCGGGCCAGCGTCGTCGCGCGGTCCCAGACCGTCGCCAGCCTGCGCAAGACCTTCACCGACCGGAACTTCCTCGAGATCGAGACGCCGATGCTGCAGGTCATGCACGGCGGGGCATCCGCCCGCCCGTTCACGACCCACAGCAACGCCTTCGACACCGACCTCTACCTGCGGATCGCCCCCGAGCTGTTCCTCAAGCGCGCCGTCGTCGGCGGCATCGACCGGGTCTACGAGATCAACCGCAACTTCCGCAACGAGGGTGCCGACTCCACCCACTCGCCCGAGTTCGCCATGCTCGAGGCCTACGAGGCGTACGGCGACTACAACTCGATCGCCGACCTCACCCAGACCCTGATCCAGGATGCCGCGCTCGCGGTCTCCGGCTCGCATGTGGTGACCTGGGCGGATGGAACGGAGTTCGATCTCAGCGGAGAGTGGGACCGGATCGGCATGTATGAGAGCCTCTCCGTGGCCCTCGGCTACCTGGTCTCGCCCGAGACCCCGCTGGCCGAGCTGCAGGCCCTCGCCGAGCGGGAGGGGATCGAGGTCGAGCACCCGATCCACGGCAAGTACGTCGAAGAGCTGTGGGAGCACTTCGTCAAGGGCGGCCTCACCCGGCCGACCTTCGTGATGGACTTCCCGGTCGACACCAGCCCGCTCGTGCGCGGCCACCGCAGCGTCGCCGGCGTGGTCGAGAAGTGGGACCTCTACGTGCGCGGTTTCGAACTCGCCACGGGATACTCCGAGCTCGTCGACCCGGTGATCCAGCGTGAACGTTTCGTCGAGCAGGCCAGGCTCGCGGCCGGGGGAGACCCGGAGGCCATGCGCCTCGACGAGGAATTCCTCCGCGCCCTCGAATACGGCATGCCGCCGACGGGCGGGATGGGCATGGGCATCGACCGGTTGCTGATGGCGTTGTCGGGCCTCGGCATCCGGGAGACCATACTCTTCCCATTGGTAAAGTGAGGCCATGAGCCTGCAGCCCCCGGAGGAACCCGCCCGCGACGAGACCCCGCCCGTGCCGGAGAACAGCGGCCCCTCGCGCAACCGGATCATCCTCTGGGTCATCGTCGGAGGGATCGCGCTCTACCTGATCGGTTCAGGGGTCTACGGCATCATCGTCAAATGACGGGCGTCGTGCTGTTCACCGGGGACAGCGTCACCGATTGCCGTCGCCGTGAGGACCACGACGGCCACCTCGGGTTCGGGTACGTGCGCAACATTGCGGGCTCCGGCTGGGCGTCCGGCCGCCGGGTCGTGAATACGGGGATCTCCGGCAACCGCATGGTCGACCTCGCCGCCCGCCGGCAGCGGGACGTGCTGGCCCATGCCGCCGACATCGTGTCGGTGCTGATCGGTGTCAACGACACCTGGCGGCGCTACGACGCCAACGAGCCCACCACCGCGGAGAGCTTCGAGAACGACTACCGCCGGCTGCTGGAACCGATCGTGAGGTCCGGGAGCCGGCTCGTGCTGGTCGAACCGTTCCTCCTGCCGGTCACCCCGGAGCAGCACGCCTGGCGCGAGGACCTCGACCCGAAAATCGACGTCGTGCGCAGGCTGGCGCTCGCCTACGACGCCGTGCTCGTCGCCGCCGACGCCGGGCTCGCGCGGAGCGCCGCGGCCGTCGGCGGCACCGTGATCGCCCTCGACGGGGTGCACCCGACGAGCGTGGGCCACGAGCTGCTCGCCAGCCTGTGGCTCGATGCGGTCACCGCCGCGGGCCTTGGCACGTCCTCGCCCTAACGAATTCGACGGAGATTTTGCCGAATTGCGGTGATAAACCGTGATTTAGGGCCGTTGAGGGAAAAAAGTCCGTCGAATTCGACGGGGCGACGGCGGTGGCGAGCGGATGCCGCGCAGCCGCGTCAGTCCCAGTGGCGGCACACCCGTGAACCGGGCTGTTGCCGGCGCCGATTTCCCGTATCGTAGTCAGGGATATGGACAACTTCTGGGTTAGCGCATTCTGGTCGCTCGTGCCCACCGTGCTGGTCGGGCTGATCTTTTGGCTGGTGATGCGGTCCATCATCCGGGCCGACCGCACCGAGCGGAAGGTCTACGCCAAAATCGAGGCGGAGGAACGCGCCAAACTCGGGCTCGACAAACCGGTCGGCCTCGACAAGCCAGTCGGACTCGACAAACCGGTCGCCTGACCCGGCATGTTCGGCATCGACATCTCGACCTTCATCCTGGTGGTCGCCCTCGCCGTTGACTTCACCATCCGCGTGGTCGCCGTCATCGTGGTCCCGCGCAACCGCCGGCCCACGTCCGGTATGGCCTGGCTGCTGGCCATCTTCTTCATCCCTTATCTCGGCGCCCTGCTCTTCCTGCTGATCGGCTACCGCACCCTGCCGAAGAAACGGCTGGAGATGCAGGAGGAGATCAACCAGTTCATCCTCGACAGCACCGAGGGCATCGAACAGGTGCGCAGGGACCACGTCTGGCCGCCGTGGCTGGATTCCGTCGTCGAACTCAACCGCAACCTCGGCTCGATGCCCCTGGTCGGCGGCAACCAGGCCCGGCTGCTCGGCAACTATGAGGGCACCCTCGCCGAGATGGTCGCCGACATCGACACGGCCCGCAAGTACGTGCACGTCGAGTTCTACATCCTCTCCCTCGACAAGACCACCGCCCCGTTCTTCGACGCCCTCGAACGCGCCGTCAAGCGCGGGGTGACCGTGCGGGTGCTGATGGACCACATCCAGTCGATGCGCAAGCCCGGCTATCGCAAGACCCTGCGCCGGCTCACGGAGTCCGGCGTGAAGTGGGAGCTGCTCCTGCCGCTCCAGCCGCTCAAGGGCAAGTGGCAACGCCCGGACCTGCGCAACCACCGCAAGCTCGTCATCGTCGACGGCCGGGTCGGCTACATGGGCTCCCAGAACATCATCGACCGCAGTTACAACATGCCCGGCAACATCCGTCGCGGGCTCAAATGGAAAGACCTGATGACCCGGCTCGAGGGCCCGATCGTGTCCGGGCTCAACGCGATCTTCATCACCGACTGGTACGGCGAAACGGGCGACCTGCTCACCCGCGATATCGAACCGGCGGACGCCGAGGTCGTGCCGCACTCCCTGGACTGCCAGGTCGTGCCCAGCGGCCCCGGATTCGAGGGCGAGAACAACCTGCGCCTGTTCCTCGCGCTGCTCTACTATGCCCAGGAACGCATCATCATCACGAGCCCGTACTTCGTGCCGGACGAGTCGATCATGTACGCGATCACCACGGCCACCCAGCGCGGGCTGCACGTGGAGCTGTTCGTCTCCGAGGTCGGCGACCAGGCGTTGGTCTACCATGCCCAGCGCTCCTACTACGAGGAACTGTTGCGGGCCGGCGTGATCATCTACCTGTACAAGGCCCCCTACGTGCTGCACGCCAAGCATTTCACCATCGACGACGAGGTCGCCGTGATCGGGTCCAGCAACATGGACATGCGCTCATTCAGCCTCAACTTCGAGGTGTCGCTGATGGTGCGCGGCCGGTCGTTCGTGCGCGAACTCCGGGAGGTTGAAGACGGCTACCGGGCCGACAGCCGCCGGCTCACCCTCGACGAGTGGATGAAGCAGCCGCTGCGCTCCACCGTGCTCGACAACCTCGCCCGGCTCACCAGCGCCGTGCAATAGCCGGGGCGACCCGCCGCAACCGGTCGCGGGGCGTCTTCCGTCACGCCTGCGGCGAACAGAGGCATGGTTTTGCGGGTTCGCTCGTTACTCTCGATGTATCGGTGCCACAACTGCCCTGGCGCCAAGGGAGCGATCACATGTTTGAGAGATTTACCGACCGAGCTCGTCGCGTCGTTGTCCTGGCCCAGGAAGAGGCCAAGATGCTCAACCACAACTACATCGGCACCGAGCACATTCTGCTCGGGCTGATCCACGAAGGCGAGGGTGTGGCCGCCAAGGCCCTCGAGAGCCTGGGCATTTCCCTGGACGCCGTGCGCGAGCAGGTGCAGGACATCATCGGCCAGGGCCAGCAGCAGCCGACCGGGCACATCCCGTTCACGCCGCGCGCCAAGAAGGTGCTCGAACTGAGCCTGCGCGAGGCCCTGCAGCTCGGCCACAACTACATCGGCACCGAGCACATCCTGCTCGGCCTCATCCGCGAGGGTGAAGGCGTTGCCGCCCAGGTGCTCGTCAAGCTCGGCGCCGACCTCAACCGGGTGCGCCAGCAGGTCATCCAGCTCCTGTCCGGCTACCAGGGCAAGGAGCAGGTCCAGGTTGGGGCCAACGAGACGGCGAGCGGTCCGGCGGGCAGCCAGATTCTCGACCAGTTCGGCCGCAACCTCACCCAGGCTGCCCGCGAGAACAAACTCGACCCGGTGATCGGGCGTGAGAAAGAGATCGAACGGGTCATGCAGATCCTGTCCCGACGATCCAAGAACAACCCCGTACTGATCGGCGAGCCCGGCGTCGGCAAGACCGCCGTCGTCGAGGGCCTCGCCCAGGCCATCGTCAAGGGCGACGTGCCCGAGACGCTGAAGGACAAGCAGCTCTACTCGCTCGACCTCGGCTCCCTGATCGCCGGCAGCCGCTACCGCGGTGACTTCGAGGAACGCCTGAAGAAGGTCACCAAGGAGATCCGCACCCGCGGCGACATCATCATCTTCATCGACGAGATCCACACCCTCGTCGGTGCCGGTGCCGCCGAGGGCGCGATCGACGCGGCCTCCATCCTCAAGCCGCTGCTCGCCCGCGGCGAGCTGCAGACCATCGGTGCGACCACGATCGACGAGTACCGCAAGCACTTCGAGAAGGATGCCGCGCTCGAGCGCCGCTTCCAGCCGATCCAGGTGGCCGAGCCGTCGCTGCCCCACACCATCAACATCCTCAAGGGGCTGCGCGACCGCTACGAGGCGCACCACAAGGTCTCGATCACCGACGGGGCCCTCGTGGCCGCCGCGAACCTCGCCGACCGCTACGTCTCCGACCGGTTCCTGCCGGACAAGGCCATCGACCTGATCGACGAGGCCGGCGCGCGCCTGCGCCTGTCGATCCTGTCCAGCCCGCCCGAGCTGCGCGAATTCGACGAGAAGATCGCCGTGGTGCGCGCCGCCAAGGAGACCGCGATCGAGGAGCAGGACTTCGAGAAGGCCGCGGGCCTGCGCGACGAGGAGAAGAACCTCCTCGGCGAGCGTCTGCGCCTGGAGAAGAAGTGGAAGTCCGGCGACGTCAAGACCACCGCCGTCGTCGACGAGGGCCTGATCGCCGAGGTGCTCGCCCAGGCGACCGGCATCCCCGTGTTCAAGCTCACCGAGGAGGAGTCCTCGCGGCTCGTCTTCATGGAGAAGGCTCTGCACCAGCGCGTCATCGGCCAGGAGGAGGCCATCTCGGCCCTCGCCAAGACCATCCGCCGCACCCGCGCTGGTCTGAAGGACCCGAAGCGTCCCTCCGGTTCGTTCATCTTCGCCGGCCCCACCGGCGTCGGCAAGACCGAGCTGGCCAAGGCGCTCGCCGAGTTCCTGTTCGACGACGAGGCCGCCATGATCTCCCTCGACATGAGTGAGTACGGCGAGAAGCACACCGTCTCGCGGCTGTTCGGTGCCCCTCCGGGCTTCGTCGGCTTCGAAGAGGGCGGCCAGCTGACCGAGAAGGTGCGCCGCAAGCCGTTCTCCGTGGTGCTGTTCGACGAGATCGAGAAGGCGCACCCCGACATCTTCAACTCCCTCCTCCAGATTCTGGAAGAGGGTCGGCTGACGGATGGCCAGGGTCGCGTGATCGACTTCAAGAACACCGTGATCATCATGACCACCAACCTCGGCACCAAGGACATCAGCGGCGCGCCCGTCGGGTTCCAGCTCGAGGGCGACACGGCCACCGGCTACGACCGGATGGCAGGCAAGGTCAAGGAAGAGCTCAAGAAGCACTTCAAGCCCGAGTTCCTCAACCGCGTCGACGAGGTCATCGTCTTCCCGCAGCTGACCAAGCCGGAACTGCTGCAGATCGTGGACCTGTTCATCAAGCGACTGAGCGACCGCCTGCTCGACCGCGACATGACCGTCGAACTGACCGTCCCGGCCAAGGAACACTTGATCGAGGTCGGCTTCGACCCCGCACTGGGTGCCCGGCCGCTGCGCCGTGCGATCCAGCGCGAGGTGGAGGACCGCCTGTCGGAGAAGATCCTGCAGGGCGAGCTGAACGCCGGCGACCACGTGCACGTGGACTTCGTGGCCGGAGCGTACGTCTTCACCACCACGGCACGCAAGTCCGCGGTCTCGGTCGGCGTCAACACGACGGCAGCACTGGGTACCGGGCCGGGCACGCCCGACCTCGCCGTGACCAGCGAGTAGCACCAAGCCCGGCGGCAACGCCTCGAAGGGCCCGGCGGAGCATCCGCCGGGCCCTTCCTCGTTCCCCGAATGCTGAGGGTGGCTAACTCAGGAAATCCTGCCGGGGCCGTCGTCGCACTCCCGGAAAGACGGGGGCGACTTCCGTAGACTGGAACGGTTTTCCTGAGTAAGCCACGAGAAAGGGCCGGTACGCGCCAGATGCAGGAGTATTCGGTGCGCCGGGCGCGCACGAGCGACGTGCCGCGGATCCAGGCGCTGGTGGCGCCGCTGGTGCAGGAGCGCATCCTGCTCGGCAAGGAAAGCGTGGTCTTCTATGAGGCCGTCCAGGAATTCCGGGTGGTCGAAGACACCGACGGCACCCTGATCGGCTGCGGCGCCCTGCACGTGATGTGGGAGGACCTCGGCGAGGTGCGCACCCTGGCCGTCACCGCCGACCGGCTCGGCCGCGGCGTCGGCCACGCGCTGATGGACCGGCTCGAAACGGATGCCCGCGAGCTCGGCCTGACCCGCCTCTTCTGCCTCACGTTCGAGGTGCCGTTCTTCAGCCGGCACGGCTTCAGCGACATGGGCTCGGAGACGGTTGACCCGCTGGTCTACGCCGAGCTGGTCCGCTCCCACGACGAGGGCGTCGCCGAGTTCCTCGACCTCGCCCGGGTGAAGCCGAACACCTTAGGCAACACCAGAATGGTCAAACGCCTGGTCTGATTCGCCCGCCCGGGCCCGGGCGGGCCGGACCCGGGCGGCCCGGGCCGGGG
>NZ_SOFP01000024.1 GCF_004402785.1 Cryobacterium algoritolerans | reverse complement strand
GACCGGCGGACGGGGCGGCCGCATCGGCGGGGGCCGTCGTGTCGGCCTCGTTGCGCGCGGTGGCGAGCCGGCGTCCCCAGCGACTGCCGGCGAGCGCGGCCGCGTCGGCACCGCTCAGTGCGGCCGACCGAGCACCCGTCACCTGAGCACCCGACACCGGAGCACCCGACACCTGAGCACCCGACACCGGAGCACCCGTCGCACCGACGGCCATGCCCTCGGCGAGGATGCCCGCCAGCACACGGTATGAGTCCTCGGGGGCGTCTTCCGGCGATGGTGCGGCGCGGAAAAGAACTCGTGGCCGGCCAGGCTTGCCCAGCGCCTCCGCGGCTCCCGTGGCGAACCCGGCCGCGGTCAGCCGGTCGAGGTGGGAACGCACCGTGTTCGGATGCAGCCCCACCCGGGCGGCGATGGCATCAGCGGTGAGCGGCTCGCTGCTCGCCCTCAGCACCTCGAGCACGGCGACCCGGCTGATCCCGGACAGCACGGCGTGACTGCGGGGATCGATCGCGTCGGTGGGCATGGAATTAGTTTTCCCTATAAATATGGTAAAAACAAATGAGGGCCGTAAACCGCCCCGGGCACAGACCTGTCAGGAGACCCCGACGTCGCTCGAAACCACCCATTTCTCCTCCGCACGCAGCACCGTCGGCCGTTGTGGCCGGCCCAGAGCAGAGGACATCCGTGACCTTGTCACCAGCAAAACGCCCGATCCGGCTCATGCACCACGACGCCGGCGAACGTCCCTTCATCGTCATCTGGGAGGTCACCCGTGCCTGCCAGCTCGTCTGCACGCATTGCCGGGCAGACGCCATCCGCAGCCGTAACCCGTTCGAATTGAGTACCGAACAGGGATACAAACTGCTCGACGACCTGGCCTCGTTCGGCACTCCGCGGCCGCTGGTCGTGCTGACCGGCGGCGACCCGTTCGAACGGCCCGACCTGCCCGAACTGGTCGCCCACGGCGCGTCCCTCGGCCTGAGCATGGCCCTCTCCCCCTCCGTCACTCCGCGCCTCACCCGGGAGGTGCTGGTCGAACTCCACGACGCCGGCGCCAAGGCGGTCTCGCTCTCGCTCGACGGCGCATCCGCTGCCACCCACGATGCGTTCCGGGGCGTCACTGGCGTCTTCGATGACACCATGGACGCGGCCAGGATGGTGCGGGACGTGGGCTACCGGCTGCAGATCAACACGACCGTGACCCGCGACACCGTGCATGAGTTGCCGGGCATCCTGAAGACCGTGCTCGAGCTGGGCACCACCCTGTGGAGCGTGTTCTTCCTGGTGCCCACGGGCCGCGGCAAGCTCCTGAACGCCCTGACCGCGGAGGACGAGGAGGAAGTGCTGCATTGGCTACATGACGTCTCCGACCTGGTCGCGATCAAGACGACCGAGGCACCGCACTACCGGCGCATCGCTCTGCAGCGTGCCGGCGTGGACAACCTCGACTCGGCTTTCCCGGTCGGTCCGCTGCGCGCCGCCCTGCGGGAGACCACGGCGTGTCTGCTCACTGGCGATGAGCCCCGGCGACGGATGCCCCGGCCCCCGATCGACGTCAACTCCGGTCGCGGGTTCGCCTTCGTCGACCATGTCGGGCTCGTCTATCCGAGCGGGTTCCTGCCCATCTCCGTCGGCTCCGTGCACGATCGCCCCTTCCCGGAGATCTATCGGGAGGCGCAGCTACTCCAGGAGCTGCGTTCTCCCGATCTATTCGGCGGCCGGTGCGGTCACTGCGAATTCCGCACCGTCTGCGGCGGCTCCCGGTCGCACGCCTACGCGGTCACCGGGGATCCCCTGGCCGAGGACCCCAGCTGCGACTACCAGCCCGTTGCCGGCCTCATCCCCGCGACGCTTCAGGACCGGACGGCTTCCCCCTCCACCTAGTCAAATTCGACGGACATTTTCCCGTTTCCAGCCCGAAACCGTGCCCTGGGGCAACAGAATGCGAAAATCTCCGTCGAATTCGACGGGCGGGGCGACTCACTCGAGGTGGTAGTTGCCCTTCACCCAGCGCAGGGCGCCGATGATGCCGACGCACACGCCCACTCCCCCGACCAGCATGCCGAGGAAGAGCCAGACGAACAGCGGTTCGAGGCCGCCGATGAGTTGGTCGGCGTCGACGATGGTGCCGCCCAGGAAACCGGCGATGGGGCCGAAGATGCCCACGAAGGCTCCG
The DNA here is from genome assembly GCF_004402785.1 of Cryobacterium algoritolerans. Lineage (GTDB taxonomy): Bacteria > Actinomycetota > Actinomycetes > Actinomycetales > Microbacteriaceae > Cryobacterium > Cryobacterium algoritolerans. The sequence goes on along the minus strand of NZ_SOFP01000024.1, from coordinate 8,228 downwards.
ATGAGCATCCAGCGGATGCAACGGGCGCGGTCGGCGGATGCAGCGGACACGGTCTCCGTGTGCGGGCCGGTCCGTGCCGAGGGGTCAGTCATGGGTGTTCACATCCGTTCTCTGGTCGGTGGCGTTCCGGTTGCCGGCGCTCTGGTTGCCGGCGCTCGTCCCGGCTCCCGGCCGGGAGGCACCCTGTTGGTCGAGCCATTGCGGGACCTTGTTCAGGAACGGGCCGATGATGTCCATCGGCAGCGGGAAGACCACGGTGGAGTTGTGGTCGGCACCGAGCTCGAGCAGGGTCTGCAGGTAGCGGAGCTGGAGCGAGGCCGGATTGCGGCTGAGGATCTCCGCGGCCTGGCCGAGTTCCTCCGACGCCTGCAGCTCCCCGTGAGCGTTGATGATCTTGGCCCGACGCTCACGTTCGGCCTCGGCCTCACGCGCCATGGCACGCTGCATGGCCTGGGGAATCTCGACGTCCTTGATTTCGACGACCTTCACCTGCACCCCCCAGGGTTCGGTCTGGGCGTTGATGCTGCGGGCGAGGTCCTCGTTCAGGTCGGCCCGGTGGGCCAGGAGCGTGTCCAGGTCGGCTCGGCCGACCACGGAGCGCAGCGTGGTCTGCGACATCTGCGAGGTGGCGACGGCATGGTTCTCGACCGCCATCACCGACCGGACCGGGTCGGTGACCTGGAACAGCACCACCGCGTTGACCCTGGCGGGCACGTTGTCCTTGGTGATGACGTCCTGCGGCGGGATCGTCAGGGTGACGATCCGGAGGTCGACCCGCACCATTTTGTCGATGCCGGGGAAGATCATCTGCACCCCGGGTTCCAACACGGGCCGCAGCCGGCCTAATCGGAAGGTGACCCCGCGTTCATACTCCTGCAGGATCTTGACGGATGCGAGCAGCCAGACGGCCACGAGGATCACGAGGATGACCAGCACGATCAGCCAGGCCGTCATGAGTTCGCCCGTCGGGTCCAGCCGGCGGCGGGTGAGGTGCCACCCGGGTCGGCTTCCTTTTCGAGTTCGGCCCATCGGGCCGAGAATGAGGCGCGCACGGTGTTTCCTTTCGTCGTGCCTGGTTCGGAATCGGCTTCCGGCGCCGGCCGGGAGCTCGCATAGGGTTCGATCTGCACCGGCCGGGGTCCGGTCTTCCGGACGCTGCCGTAGCCGCCCTGCCGGGCGAGTTCACTCGCCGCCGTGATCGCGCGGGCCGCGACGCTCTCGTCGAGGCTCTCGGACTTGAGCTGGTCGGGGAAGCGCGCCGGGGCGCGGCGCAGGTGGGACCAGAGCGGCCAGCTTCCGGCGGCGATGGCCGCCGATGCCCCGCCGAGCACCGCGAGTTCCAGGGCGCTTCGACCCTGGAGCATGACGGCCAGGGGCCACACGAAGCCGAGCACCACGACGGCGCAGGCGATCCCGCGGTGGAAACGCTCTGCCTCCGAGCTGGGCCAGGAATCGATGTTCCGAACGACCTCCCGGCCGGAGTGGCTGGTGGTGCAGTTGTGTTTGACCGGGCAGGGGTTGCAGACCGTGGGCGACGCGCGGTAACGGGTCACCCGGTTGTCGGGGTCGAAGGAGATCGGCCACAGCCACTGGTCCTCCGAGCATTTCCACGCGTCGTGGTCTTCGTGATAGCTGAACCCGCCCGAACGCGCGTTCGCGGTGCTCGTCGCCGTGCGCCGGGCGAGGATGTCGAGCACGTGGGCCACGAGCAGCAGGAAGCCGCCGTACGCCAGTGCGAACCAGACCTCCGGGTCGATCGCGCCCATCATGCGCCCCCGACCCTGCCGTTCCCGCCGTTCTCCTCGGTGGCGCGGGATCGGTAGCCCGTCCCGTAGCCGTCATCAGGTGCGGTGTCGTCGGCACCGAAGGCCGGTACCGGCTGCGCCTCCACGAAGAGGGCCTCCATCGGTACGTCCTGAGTGGTTCCCTTGATCCGGTGGCGCACGCCGAGCCAGGCGATCCAGACGAACGGAACCACGCCGCCGAAGATGAAGACGAGGTCACCGGGCATCCGTAGCCACTCGAGCACCGCGTTGCCCGTACCCGTGATGAAGTTCATGCTTCGAGCCTCGAAGTAACCGTCATTGACGGAATGCCACAGCTGCAGCACACCGAGCGGTAACAGGGTGGCGAAGGTCATCCAGGCCAACCCGATGTTGAGCGACCAGAACGAGATCTTCGCGAGGCGGTCCGGCCAGCGGTTGGCCGGGATAAGGTAGCGCAGGGCGAAGAGCGACAGGCCGACGCCCATCATGCCGTAGACGCCCATCATTGAGGCGTGGGCGTGATTGGCCGTGAGCGCCGTGCCGATCTCGTAGTAGGAGACGATCGGCAGGTTGATCAGGAACCCGAAGACGCCGGCGCCGAGGAAGTTCCAGAAGCCGACGGCCACCAGGAACATGACCGACCAGCGGTGCGGGAACGGGGCCGAGCTGCGCGACTGCTGCCTCGCCCCCAACTGGAGGAAGCTCCACGCCTCCACGGTCAGGAAGGTCAGCGGGATGACCTCGAGCGCCGAGAAGAACGCGCCGAGGGCCATGTGCTCGACCGGGGTGCCGGAGAAGTACAGGTGGTGCATAGTGCCGAGGATGCCGCCGGCCGAGTAGAGGATCACGTCAAGCAGGATGATCTGCATCGCAATCCTGCGGTGCACCACTCCGAGCATGACGAAGATGTAGGCCACCATCACAGTGGTGAACAGTTCGAGGAAGTCTTCCACCCAGAGGTGCACGACCCAGAAGCGCCAGAACTCGGCGACGCTCAAGGTGACCTCGGTGCCGGCGAGCATGCCGACGGCGTAGAAGGCCGGGATGGCGAGGCCGGAGTAGAAGAACAGCCACGGCAGATTGAAACGGTGTTCGCTCTTCAGCCGGGCGCGGATGCCCCGGTAGATGATCGCGATCCAGAGGAAGAGTCCCACGGTGAGCAGACCCTGCCAGAACTTCGGCAGGTCGATGTATTCCCACTGCATGCCCCAGAACGGCGAGTCCTTGCCGGCCTGGAATCCGAAGATGCTCAGGGCCTCACCGGTGAGCGAACCGGCGACGACGAGGGCCAGCGCGCCGAGCAGGGCGTAGGCGAGCCAGTGCTGCCGCTTCGGTTCGTGGCCGGAGATGTACGGGGCCAGGAAGATGCCCGCGGCGAGGAACGAGGCGGCGGTCCAGAGCAGTGAGAGCTGGACGTGCCAGGTGCGGGCAAGGTTGATCGGCAGCAGCTGCGCCAGGTCCAGCCCGAAGAAACCCTCCAGGTCGACCCGGTAGTGCTCGACGGCGGCGCCGAGGAAGGCCTGCGCAAGGAACATGAGCGCGACCACGAAGAAGAACCAGGCGGTAGCGGACTGGGCCGGCGTCACCTTCACCGTCCCCGGCTGGCGGAAGGACAGCGGCGGGGTCTCCTCACCGTGTTGCCAACCCATCCGCTTGCTCCAGCGCCCGTAGAGGGCGAAGAGGGCGCCGAGGGCGACCATCAGGGAGATCAGGGACAGCCCGCTCCAGACGATGATGTCGGCCGTCGGGCCGTTGTCGACGAGAGGCTCGGCCGGCCAGTTGTTGGTGTACGAGTAGTCGTGTCCCGGCCGGTCGGCGGAGGCACCCCAGGAGGTCCACGCGATGAACGCGGTCAGGTTGTGGATGTCGGCGGGGTCGGTGATAACGCTCGGCAGCAGGCCGTTCTTCGTGGTCGGGGTGCCGAAGAAGTCCGCGTAGTGCTGTTGCACCGAGTCGAACGCCTTGACCTGCAGGTCGGTGAAGACCAGGTCCCCCGTCGCCGGGTCGTACCGGTTCGTGCGCATCATCTCAACGAGGGCGCCGTGCGGGTCCTGGACGCCGGACTCGGTGAGGGCGTCCAGCACGAAGGTCGCGGAGCGTCGAAGGTAGTCGGCGGTGTAGTCGGGCCCGAGGTAGCCGCCATGCCCGACAATGGAGCCGTATTCCTGCAGGCCGCGTGCCACGAAGGTCTGCTGGCCGGCGGTGATCTCGGCGCCGCTGAAGACGACGGCTCCCTGCTCGTCGAGGACCTGCTTCGGCTGGGGCATCGAGTCGGTGTAGGTCATCGCCGCCAGGAAGCCCATCACGGCAAATCCGAAGATCATCACGAGGGCGACGCCCTGTAACCACCCCTTGGAAACCATCAACTCCGAACGCAGATTCCGTGCACTGGATTTCAATCGGACCACTGTGGGCCCCTTTCCATGTTGCGTGGTTCAAGGTCACCCTGGCTGCCGAACAGACGCAGGTTTCCTCCCCCGGATGGGTCACGCGGGTGGTTGAAAGCTACCACAGTTTAGAAATTATGATCGTCATCTTAAATTGGAGTGAGAGCCACTCAGGCCAGCCATGCACGCATGAAAAACCTGGCGAGCGCCATATTCCAGGTTGAGCATCGATTACCCGGGCCGCCGCCCGACCATTTCACCGACAGGTGCGACACGCCTATGCTGCGGTTCTCTCAGCGAATTCCAGGCAAGGTCACGGCCGCACGGAGAAGACGCCGCGTGCGCCCTTCTCGGCGTCGGACATGATGTGGCTGACGAAGGGGTAGTGCCCGGCGCCGGGAAAGCTGAGCTCGACGAATCCGCCCTGCGCGACGCCCAGGTCGAGCACCTGGGAGCCGCCGGTGCCGGTGCTGCCGCCGTCCCTGAGCCGGTAGTCGCCCTCCGTGTAGACGGTGTCGAACTGGCCGCCGACAACGTGGAACGAGCTGCCGACGTTGGGGCCGGCATCCAGCACCCAGATGCGCACCCTTTCACCGACGCGGGCCGCCAGGGGCCGGGCGGCGTACTGGTTGGCGTAACCGTTGAAGACGACCAGGTCTGGTTTCTGGGTAGCCACCCTGTCGGCGTCGGCCTCCCCGCCCTGCGCGCCGAGGTAGAGCTCGGACTGTACCAGCACGTATTCCTCGTCGACCGCGGAAAGGCCGGGCGGGTCGATGACCACGGCACCGAACATTCCGTTGGCGATATGCACCGACATGGGCATGGTGGAGCAGTGGTAGAGCCAGATGCCCGAGCGGGTGGCGGTGAAGCGATAGGCCAGGCTCTCCCCCGGCCGGATGCTGCGCATCGGTTTGTCGGGGGCGAGCGCGCCCGCGTGGAAGTCGATCGAGTGGTTCATCGTGCCCTCGTTGACGAAGGTGATGTCGAACACATCACCGACCCGCCCGTGCAGGATCGGCCCTGGACTGGTGCCGTTGTAGGTCCACAGTGTCTGGCGAACCCCCGGCGATACCTCGGTCTGCGTGTTCGTCACCGTCAGGGTGAGGGTGTGCACGGTGCCGGCCGGCGCGGGCGGCAGGGCGGCGTCCCGCGCGGAGAACGAGGCGGGCGGCGCCTTCATCAGGTCGAGGTCGTCGGCCGCGGACGGTGAGCCGATCGAGTGGTCCATCGGTGACCCGGAAGCATCGGGGGAATCTGCTGTCGGGGCTGTGCGGACTGTGGGGGCTGCACCGACCGCCACGACGTCCAGCACCATGCCGAGGAGCTTGTGCCCGGCGATCGAACACCACCCGTTGATGTCGGCGCCGACGACGCCGACATCGATCGTCGTGGCGGCTCCGGGTGCGACCGAGCCCGAAACGACACCGTTCTCGAAGACGAGGTTGTGCACCATGTCGTCCGCGTTGCTCAGGTTGAGCACGAGGGTGTCGCCGACCGGCACCCTGACGGTGTCGGGGGTGAACCGGGTGTTCTTCATCACCACGTCAACGGTGGTCGTCTGGCCGGTCGACGGCATGGCTGCAGCGGCACCCGCGAGACCGACGGCCGAGGGGTCGAGGGCGACCCCGCCCGTGACCGCGAGGAGTAGGGCGCCGGTCGCGGCGAGGACTGCCCCCGTGCGCCGCGGGGGTACCGTCGCGGCCGGGGCAGGTCGGGCGGAAGCCGGAGGAACGGCATCCGCCCGCAGCCGCCGGTTCACCCGCATGGCCCGCGTCATGAGCACGAGGAAGGAGGCGAGGGTGCCGACGACGAGGAGGGAGAGGGCGACCTTGACCAGGCTGGTGACCGGGAGCAGGTAGAGGACAAGCCCCAGGTTCGTCACGATCACCCGGAACAGCCCACCGCGATCGAGCTCGCGGGCGGTGGCCTTCGCCACCCGGGGGCCGCCGCCGAGCACGACGGGCAGCAGGTAGCTCAGGGCGCCGAGCAGGATCTGGGCGGCGAAGCCGACCGCGAAGACGGGGATGAGTTGTTCGAGCCGGTCCGCCGCGAGGGCCCAGCTGGGTGCGAGTGCGACGAGCAGGCCGAAGCCGAGCACGCACAGGGCGAACCAGGCCAGGGCCGCGCCGAGGCTCCAGCCGGCGAAGGTCACCGCCGGGGAGGCACGTCCGAGGCACATGACCTCGACCAGGACCAGGCCGAGGCCGACGAGGTAGACGAGGACGCCGACCGCGGTGACCAGGCGCAGGTCGGCCAGGCAGCCCGCAACGAGCAGGGTGAGACCCGCGATGAACAGGGGCAGGGTTCCGCGGGCGGCCGCCCGGGTGGTCTGCACCCGGGCGTGCAGCACTGTCGGCCAGAGCAGGGCGACCGTGCCGACCACGGTCAGTCCGACCCAGCCGAGCAGGTTGAGCCCTATGTGCGCGATGAAGAGGCGTTCAAAGGGTTCGCCGTCGATGTCGGTGCGCGCCATCAGCACCCCTGCGGTCACCCCGAAGGCCAGCGCGACGCCGGCGGCAATGTAGTACCGCACGAGGGGCGCGAACCGGGCCGGGAGCGCGCCCCTGGACTGGGCCAGGAGGATCGCCGCGTGGGCGAGCGCGTTCCCGCCGACCAGGATGCCGCCGGCCAGCACGACCGGCCACCATTCGCCGACGATGCCGGTGATCACGAGGATCGCCCCGACGGTGTGCGCCGCGAGCCGAGCGCCGAGCGAGGTGCGCCCGCCGAGGGCCTGGCGCCGGAGCAGGGTGTCGCCGAAGTGCTGGCTCCAGATCAGGATGGCGCTGCTGACGGCACCGAGCAGCAGCAGATGCACCATCAGCCACGGGGCCACGGGAAGGAATCGGTGGATGAGAACGGCGACGAGGGTGAGGAGAAGCCACGCCGGCACGAGGGCGCCGGTGAGAATGTGCCAGAGCCGACGGCTCATCGGGAGACCTTCCCGGCTGTGGTCGGTCGGGTGGCGGACGGTCCGGGTGCCCCGAGCAGCACCGACACCACGGCGACGAGCACGAAGGAGAGCACGGCAACGATGTTGAGCAGGCCGCCCCACTCCACCAGCCAGGGCAGGGCGCGGGCATCGCCGAAAAGGATTCGGGCCAGGAGCGAGGCATGCAGCAGCGCCGCCGGACCGTACATCACCGGACGGTAGGGCAAAGGCCGGCGCAGCACTGCGGGCAGGATCGTCGGGGCGTGCGCCATGATCATCGACATCACAAAACCGAGGAACACCGCGTGCAGCACGCCGTCGTAGGCCGGTCCGGAATAGCTCGGGCCGAGAATGAGCCAGCATCCACCGGCGACCACCAGCCAGCCGTAACCGGCCAGCAGGCAGGCGGCCATGTACCGGGGCAGGCCGCGCGAACGGATGAGCCGGGTTGCCACGTCGTGCCGGAACAGCCACGCGACGAGGCCGAGCATCCCGATCCCGAGCAGCGGGTAGCCGATCGACGGCCAGAACAGGGCGATAACGACCCCGGCCAGGGTTGCGAGGGACACGCCCAGCAGCCGGGTCTCGGCCCGTTCGTCGACCGACGGGGAGATCCGTGCCAGTTCCAGCCGCTCCCCCGCGATCGTGAGCACGAGATAGAGGCTCATCGCCGGAACGAGGAGTGGGATGGGCATCCCGCCCAGCCAGAGCACGGTGGCCATCAGGCCGAGCATCGCGCCGAGGGCCTGCACCGCGGTGGAGGTGGACGGCGCCCGGCGCCAGATCATCAGGTAGATCGGCAGCAGAACGACGGAGCCGGCGACGAAGCCGAGTTGGCCGACCGGGAGCGGGAGCGGCGAGAGGAGGGCCAGCCCGCCGGCTCCGAGCAGGGCCGGGGACAGGAATGCCCACTTCTTTCGCACGGCGACGGCCCGCTCGAGCACCACGACGGTTCCGACGAAGCCGAAGACCATCAGCGGCCCATGAACATCGGCCAGGCGCGCGCTCACGATCGGCGCGGACAACCCGAGCAACAAGAGCGCCCCGTCGAGCCCGGCCAGCAGGGCGATTCCGCCGACCAGCAGCAGGGCCAGCCGGCCGGCGATGCGCCGCGGCGCGACCGCGCCGGCCCGGCGCACGGGG
>NZ_SOFP01000064.1 GCF_004402785.1 Cryobacterium algoritolerans | reverse complement strand
TCGGGGTCGAACGGTGCCGGGATTGCCGCTCCTGCCGGGGCGGCTGTTGACTGCGGATCCAAGGCTCCTGCCATGCCCCCAGTATACGCCGAATCGAACAGAGAGTCGAGACTTTGTCACCATTGTTTCTGCATGATATCGGTACTGTGTTCGATCTTTGCCGGTGGTGAACCCTACCGAAATCACGGTGCGGGTCTCGACAAGCTCGACCACCGGGGTTGACGACTGGTTTCGACGGACTCGACCACCGGGACGGACTCGACCACCGGGTCGGGCTCGACCACCGGGTCGGGCTCGACCACCGGCGGGTGCGCCGAACGGACTTAATTCAGGAGAGCAGGTGGCGCACGCGCTCAACGTCGTCGCGCATCTGCACGATCAGCGGTTCGATGCCCGTGAAGGCCACCATGCCGCGGATCCGGTCGACGAACGACACGTCCACGACGTGGTCGTAGAGGTCGATCTCCCGATCGAGCACGTAGGCCTCGACTTGTTTCTGGGCCACGCCGTCGAAGGTGGGGTTGTTGCCCACCGAGATCGCCGCCGGGTAGCGCACCCCGGCATCCGTCAGCCAGCCGGCGTAGACGCCGTCCGCGGGGATGAGTCCCTCGGAGTCTGGCGACAGGTTGGCGGTCGGGAAGCCCAACTCCCTGCCTCTGGCCGCGCCGTGCACGACCTCACCGCGGACGGTCGGAACATGGCCGAGCAGGCCGGTGGCCGCGAGCACGTCCCCGCGGAAGAGAAGCTCTCGAATCCAGGTCGACGACACCCGGCGGATGCTGTCGGGCTTCACATCGTCGATCAGTCGCACGTCGAAGCCGTTGGCGGCGCCGAGCCGCTGCAGCAGGTGCACGTCGCCGGCGGCACGGGCGCCGAACCGGAAGTCCCGTCCGACAAGCACGTGCCTGGCGTGCAGGCCGCTGACCAGCACGGAATCGATGAATTCCTCGGGCGGGAGCGCTGCGAGAGCCTCGTTGAACTCGAGTACGAGGGCAGCGTCGACGCCGGTCTCACCGAGAAGTTTCAGTTTCTGTTCGGTGCTGATCAGGGCCTGTGGGCAGTCGTTCGGCGCCAGCAGGGCGAGCGGATGCCGGTCGAACGTGGCGACGACTGAGGTCAGCCCTTCGGCGTCGGCGAGCGCCTTCAACTCGGCGACGACGGCGCGGTGACCGGCGTGCACGCCGTCGAACTTGCCGATGCTCACGGCTGACGCAGGCCAGTCGGCCGGAATGTCGCCGAGCCCTCTGATGATCTTCATGCGCGTCCAGGGGCCCGGCGGGCGAGCCACCACATGCCCAGCAGCGGGAGGACGAGGGGAATGAACAGGTAACCCCGGCCGTAGACCGACCAGACCGAGTCATGCGGGAACAGGGAAGGGTCGAAGAGGCTGAGGGTGCCGACCGTGAGCACACCGAGCAGCTCGAAGCCGATGGTGATCCAGGCGACCCGGTACCAGCCGCGCCCGCTTCGGATCAGGGCCACGGTGGCTGCGATGTACACCACTGCGGCGAGGGCGGAGAGCGAGTAGGACAGGGGCGCGTCGGCGAACTTGGAGACGATTTGCACGAACGACCGTCCGGTGGCCGCGAGCGCCAGGATGCCATACACGGCGATCAGCACCCGGCCGACGCCGGTCACTCGTCGAGTCGGGGCATCCTCGGTCGTATTCACGTTGGCATCGTTCTGGGGTCCAGTCATGGCTTGCTAATTATCGCAGCATCCGGTGGGTGCTTTCTCACAGCCCCTGTACGGTCCAGATCTGCAGCATCCGGTAGAGCATGACCGCGACTGCGAGGCAGGCCGCGCCCAGGATGACCGTGCTCCACCGGCTGCGCTCGATCAGTGCCCAGATTGCCGCGGTAACCGGCACCAGGATCGCACTGACGAGGTAGGTGTAGAACTCGAGCAGGCTGCCGCTCGCGTTGTTGCCCGTGAACGGTGCGACTATCGCCACGACGAGCTGCGCGAGGAGCAGCAGCTCGACCAGGGCGGTCGCCCCCATCGACAGGTCGGTGGGCTTTCGGCCCAGCAGCCCGAGGCCGATGCAGAGCAGGCCGCCGAGCACGGCGACCGCGACCTGGGCCCAGGCGAACCACTCGATCACGCGTCACCGCCCGGCTCGGGAAGGGTGGCTCCGGAAGGGGCGTGGGCCGGAGCCTCGTCCGGCGGGAAGTTGACGAGGCATTTGGCCTGTCCGCCGCGGAACTCGACCAGGCCGACCAGGCGCCCGCCGGGGGCGATGGCCGCGACCGGTCCGGCCTGGCCCCGGTCCTGCCCGGTTCCGAGAACGATGCGCTTGCCGTGGCCGAGGTCGATGCTCTGCTCTTCGGTGAGATCGAGCCGACCGAGGATGCGCGTTGCCGCCGCCGCCGGACCGATCAGGGCCGAGGCCACATCGAGTTCGGTGAGAGGGCTGGCTTCCTCGATCCGGAACGGTCCGATCCGGGTGCGGCGCAGGCTGGTGAGGTGCCCGCCGACGCTGAGGTCGGCGCCGAGGTCGCGGGCGAGGGCCCTGATGTAGGTGCCGGAGGAGCAATCCACTCGAACGGTGAGGTCGAGGAAGCCGTCGACGGACGTTGCCCGGAGCAGCTCGAACGCGCGCACGGTGACCGGCCGAGCCGGGAGGTCCACCGCTTCTCCGGCGCGCACGCGTGCGTAGGCGCGCACCCCGTCGACCTTGATAGCGCTCACGGCACTCGGCTGCTGGCTGATGTCGCCGGTCAGCGCCAGGATTCCGGCGGCGATGGCCTCCGGCGTAATCCCAGCGACGGCGCCTGCGGGGGCCCGGCCGAGCTCCTCGCCCTCGGCGTCGTCCGTCGTGGTGGCGGCACCCAGCCTGATCGTGGCGAGGTATTCCTTGTCCAGGCCGACGACGTAGGTGAGCAACCGGGTCGAACTGTTGATGCCGAGGATGAGCAGGCCGGTGGCCATCGGGTCGAGCGTGCCGGCGTGACCGACCTTACGAGTACCGGCGAGGCGACGGGTGCGTGCGACGGCGTCATGACTGGTCCAGCCCGGCGGCTTGTCGATGAGCACCAGCCCGCTGGCGGAGCCGCTCATGCGCGCTGGCCGAGCCCGCGGCCCGTTGTCTGGCTGCCGGGAATCGTCGCTCACCCTTGTCATCGTATCCGCCATTCATCGGCGTCGAATCTTCCCGGCCGGGTACGCCCCGATCCGGGGATGGTGGCGGCGCTCCTTCCCCACAGCGCGACCTAGGCTGGGGCCATGAAGATCGCGGTAATCGGAACGGGCGCCCTCGGCGGCACCCTGGCCACCCTGCTGGCGCGGGCCGGTCATGACGTGACCGTGACGGCCCGCGGTGCCGGGTTGGCCGCGATCCGGGCCGACGGCATCCGTCTCACCGGCGGGTTCGGCGAGGCGCACGCCCGCCCGACGGCGTTGGAGCGCCTCGTCGAGACGCCCGACCTGACCCTGATCTGCACCAAGGCGCAGGATGCCGCCGCCGCCATCGCAGGCAATGCGGCCGTTCTCGACGGTTCCCCCGTGATAGTCGTGCAAAACGGTCTCGACGGGGTGGCCACGGCCTCCCGGCTGCTGCCCCGCTCGGAATGTTTCGGCGCCCTGTCGATCATCGCCGCGAACTACACGGCCCCCGGCAGGGTCGACATCACCACGCCAGCGCCCACCTACCTCGGTCGGGGCTCCGGCGCGGCCGACGCCCAGGCCGCCAAATGGCGGGACATCCTGGCCGAGGCCGTGCCCACCAGGGCGATCGACAACTTCGTCGGGGCGCAGTGGACGAAGCTCGTCGTGAACATGCTCAACTCGTTGCCGGCCATCACCGGCCGCAGTGTGCAGGAGGTCGTCGACCATCCAGGTCTCCGCCGGGTGATGACGGCCAGCATGCGCGAGACAGTGCGGGTGGGCAGAGCGCGCGGGGTGCGGTTCGGAGAGCTGCAGGGACTCGGCGACGCACGGCTCCGCCTGTTCTCGCGGCTGCCGCTGTCGTTGGGACAGCTGCTGCCCAGGATGATGCGGGCGCGGATGGGCGACGTGCCCAACCTCGGCTCCACCCTGCAGAGCCTGAGGCGCGGCCAGCGGACCGAGATCGACTATCTGAACGGCGCCGTGGTGCGCGAGGCCGGGCTGGCCGGGCTGGCCGCGCCGGTGAACGTGCTCCTCACCGCGCTGGTGCACGAAGTCGAGGCCTCGGGCACCCCACTCACGCCGGCCGAGGTCTGCGCGCGTTTCACGCCGTTCGCGCTGCGCTGACGCCGCCCGGCCGCTGAGTCCGCGCCGATCCCGGTCGCGTGGCCGGATCAGCAGCTGTCAAAGAACCTGCGCTGTGGCCGATCCGGGTCGGTGAGGTCGACGACGGCGGCCACCCGGCTGCGTGGCCTCACCTCGGTGCGGTAGAGCCGGTCGGCCTCGGCCTGCTCGTCGCCGCGATCGGCCCGGCCGTTGCCCTCCTCGTCGGCAGGAACGACGCTGAGGGCGTCTGCGGCCTCGGCGGCCGTTTCGACGAGGACGCCGTACTGCCAGAGGTCGCGCAGCTCCCGCCGGTTCACGTAGTCACCGTCGATGACCAGGGTGGCGTCGGACGGCCCGGTCAGCCAGGTCGGTTCGATCCAGGCATCCCGGTCCGGATCGAATGCCCGGGTCACGAACCCGGTGCTGCCGCCCATCCGGAACGGGTCGAGCAGCACCCGGCGCAGCAGCGAGAAGTCATAGAGGTGACGGAAGAGCCGCTCAGGGGACTCGGGGCCGAACCGCTCCTGCTCGGCTCGTGACCGCCGGAAATGGGCCAGCGACGCACGGAAGGCCGAATGTTCCCGCTCCATCATCACCGCGGCCAGGTCGTCGGCGAAAGCGGTGCGCGCCGCGTCATCCGTGCCGTCCACGGCCACGACAGTGCGACCGCGTCCGTAGAGGCCGAGGATCTCGGACGCGAGGTCTCGGAGGAATTCGGTCCGGGGTGTGGAGACAAGCTTCATGAATCGACCCTAGGTTAGAAAGCGTGAAGGTCACAGCCCAGGCGAAACGCATCGTCCCCGCTCTCACGGCCTGGTTCAGGGCCAACGGCCGGGACCTCCCCTGGCGACGCGACGGCTTCACGGCCTGGGGCACCCTGGTCAGCGAGTTCATGCTGCAGCAGACCCCGGTCAGCCGGGTCATCCCGCGGCTGGAAGACTGGCTCGAACGCTGGCCGACACCGGCCGATCTTGCCGCCGTGCCGCCCGGTGAGGCTGTGCGCGCCTGGGCAAGCCTCGGCTACCCGCGGCGAGCCCTCTGGTTGCACGCGGCAGCGGTCGAGATAACCCGCCGCCACGACGGCGTCGTGCCCGAAGACGTCGACGCGCTGCTGGCACTCACCGGGGTCGGCGACTACACCGCTCGGGCCGTTGCCGCCTTCGCCTACGGGCACCGGCATCCGGTCGTCGACACCAACACCCGCCGCGTGATCGCCCGGGCGGTCGGCGGACAGGCCGAACCTGCACCACCCTCCCGCACCCGCGACCTCGACGCGATGAGTGCCCTGCTGCCTACGGACCGTGCCGAGGCCGCCGCGTTCAACGCCGCCATCATGGAGCTCGGGGCCGTCGTCTGCACGGCCAGGAATCCCCGCTGCGACGCCTGCCCGATCCGGGACGACTGTGCCTGGCGGGGCGCGGGATCTCCCGCCTACGACGGGCCCCGCAAGGCCGTGCAAAAGAAGTTCGAGGGCAGCGACCGCCAGGTGCGCGGCCTGGTGATGGCCGAACTCCGGGCCACCCACCGCCCGGTGACCGACGCCGAGATCGACGGTTTGTGGCCGGATGCGCCCCAGCGCCGACGCGCCCTGGCCGGCCTGCTCTCCGATGGGCTCGCCGTGCGCCACGGCGACGACGGCTACACCCTGCCGCACCGGTGACGACCCGCCCGGAAGTCGAGGGCGCGTCGCCCGCGACCGCGTGCGACGAATCGGCCGGGGAGACCGTACGATCGTAGCGATGACTGCTTCAATCCAGACTCCATATGAAGACCTGCTCCGCGACACCCTGGCCAACGGGACGCCCAAGGCCGACCGCACAGGCACCGGCACCAGGAGCGTCTTCGGCCGCCAGCTGCGCTTCGACCTCGCCGCCGGTTTTCCGATGGTCACGACCAAGAGGGTGCATTTCCCGTCGATCGCCTACGAGCTGCTCTGGTTCCTCCGCGGCGACGGCAACGTGAACTGGCTCCGCGATCACGGCGTGACGATCTGGAACGAGTGGGCGGACGCGAACGGCGACCTCGGCCCGGTCTACGGGGTGCAGTGGCGCTCCTGGCCGACGGCGTCCGGGGAGAGCATCGACCAGCTCGCCCAGGTCATCGAGACGCTCCGCACCAACCCTGACTCCCGTCGGATGATCGTCTCGGCCTGGAATGTGGCGGACATCCCGAAGATGGCCCTGGCTCCCTGCCACGCCCTGTTCCAGTTCTACGTGGCGGACGGCAAGCTCTCCTGCCAGCTCTACCAGCGCAGCGCCGACCTGTTCCTCGGTGTGCCGTTCAACATCGCCAGCTACGCACTGCTGACCCAACTCGTGGCCGCCCAGGTCGGGCTGGAACTCGGGGAGTTCGTCTGGACCGGAGGCGACTGCCACATCTACGACAACCACGTCGCGCAGGTCACCGAGCAGCTGAGCCGCAGCGCCTTCCCCGCACCGACCCTGCGCATCCAGACCCCGAGGGACAGTCTCTTCGACTACACCTACGAGGACCTGGTCCTGGAGAACTACCGGCATCACCCGGCGATCAAGGCCGCGGTCGCGGTATGACCCTTGGGCTGATCTGGGCCGAGAGCAGCAACGGAGTCATCGGGTTCGACGGCGTGATGCCGTGGCATCTCCCGGAGGACCTCACGCATTTCAAGGCGCTGACGAACGGCGGCACCGTGCTGATGGGTCGGCGCACCTGGGACTCGCTTCCGTCCCGGTTCCGCCCTCTGCCCGACCGCACAAACATCGTGATCACCCGCCAGCAAGGCTGGACGGCGGACGGCGCGCTCGTCGCGCACGCCGTGGATGACGCGCTGGCTCTCGTGACCGGCACTGACGCATGGGTGATCGGAGGCCTGGAGATCTTCGCGCTGACGATCGTTACCGCTGACGTGCTCGAGGTCACAGAGATCAACGCCGACTACCCCGGCGACACGGATGCGCCTGCGATCCCGGCGGGCTGGCGACGCGCCGCTGTCGACCCTGGGCAGGGCTGGCACACCTCGCGAACCGGCATCGAGTACCGGTTCGTGCGCTACCTGCCCGAGTAGCTCGGGCTGCCGCTGGTCGAGTTTGCCGAGCCCGATGAGCGCGGTCTCGACAAGCTCGACCACCGTGGCGGAGGCTAGTTTGCCGCGTCCTCGGTATGCGCGTGGGCGGCGGGGGCTGGAGCCTCGGCCTCGTCGGCCTCTGCTTCGGCATCGTCATCCTCGTCGTATTCGCGGGGCTTGACGTACGGGTCCTCGTCGCCGGCGTACTTCGCCGTGCGTGCGAGTTCGCCGACCTCGGTGTCGCGCTCGCGTGCCTCCCGAAGCAGGTCGTCGATCAGGGCGGCGTTCTCGGGGATGGCGTCGGCGATGAACTCGAGCGACGGCGTGAGCCTGGCGGTGATGTTCTTGCCGACCTCGCTGCGCAGCATCCCGGTCGCGGCCTTGAGGGCCGCGGCGCTGTCGGCGCGCTCCACGGCGTTGCCGTAGACGGTGTAGAACACCGACGCGTGCTGCAGGTCGCCGGTTACCTTGACATCCGTGATCGTCACGAAACCGACCCGCGGGTCGCGGAGACCACGTTCGAGCCGCTTGGCCACGATGACCTTGATGCGGTCGGCCATTTTCCTGGCGCGTGCCGGATCTGCCATTGCTGTACTCCTCTTTCCGAACTTCTGACGCTCTTGAGCTTTCCCCAGCCACCGCGGTGACTCCACACACCATGCGAAAGTTGATCGCGGCGGTCCTCCCCCTGAAGAGGGAATCGGGGTAGGGGTCTCCGCTCTTCCCTTTTTAAAGGGAGGATGGCGGAGACCCCTGAACCGACGGGTATTAGACCCGCGGCTTTTCCTTCATTTCGATCGTCTCGATCTCGTCACCGATCTGGATGTCGTTGAACTTGCCCAGGCCGATACCACACTCGAAGTCCGTGCGGACCTCGGTGACGTCGTCCTTGAACCGGCGCAGCGACTCGATGCCCAGGTTGTCGCCCACGACGATGCCGTTGCGGATGACCCGCGCCTTGGCGTTCCTCGTGATGACACCCGAGCGAACGATGACACCGGCGACGTTGCCGAACTTGGACGAGCTGAACACCTCGCGGATCTCGGCGACACCACTCTGCACCTCTTCGAACTCGGGCTTGAGCATTCCCTTGAGGGAGTTCTCGATGTCCTCGAGTGCGTTGTAGATGACGGAGTAGAAGCGCACGTCCACGCCTTCACGGGCGGCGCGTTCGCGTGCCTTCGTGTCGGGCCGAACGTTGAAGCCGATGATGATGGCGTTGTCGACGGTAGCGAGGTTGACGTCGCTCTCCGTGACCGCACCGACACCGCGGTGGATGATGCGCAGCTGAACCGAATCGTCGACCTCGATCTTGAGGAGCGACTCTTCCAGTGCCTCGACGGCACCGGACACGTCGCCCTTGATGATGAGGTTGAGCGACTCAACCTTGCCCTCTTCGAGTGCACGGGTGAAGTCCTCGAGGCTGATCCGCTTGCGAGCCTTGGCCAGCAGTGCGTTCCGTTCGGCGGCTTCGCGCTTCTCGGCGATCTGACGTGCCGTGCGGTCTTCCTGGATGACCAGGAAGGTATCGCCGGCGCGGGGAACGCTGGAGAGACCCTGAACCTGGACGGCCCTGGACGGGGTTGCGGCGAGAACGGCGACGCCGTTCTCGTCAGCCATCGCACGAACGCGGCCGTAGGCCGTTCCCGCCACGATGGAGTCCCCGACGTGCAGGGTTCCCGACTGGATAAGCACGGTTGCCACGGCACCGCGACCCTTATCGAGGCGAGCCTCGATGGCCACGCCGCGGGCGTCCTTGTTCGGGTTGGCGCGCATGTCGAGTCCGGCGTCCGCGGTGAGCAGCACGGCGTCCAGGATTTCCTGGATGCCGATCTGCTGCTTGGCCGACACGTCGACGAACATGACGTCTCCGCCGTACTCTTCGGCGACGAGGCCGAACTCGGTGAGCTGCTGGCGAACCTTCTGCGGGTTGGCGCCGGCCTTGTCGATCTTGTTCACTGCGACCACGATCGGCACGTTGGCGGCCTGGGCGTGGTTGAGCGCTTCAATCGTCTGCGGCATGATGCCGTCGTCCGCCGCGACCACGAGGATCGCGATGTCGGTGACCTGCGCACCACGGGCACGCATGGCGGTGAACGCCTCGTGGCCCGGTGTGTCGATGAAGGTGATGGCACGTTCAATGCCCTCGTGCTCGGTGACGACCTGGTAAGCACCGATGTGCTGGGTGATTCCGCCGGCTTCGCCCGCCGCAACCTTGGCATTGCGGATGGCGTCGAGGAGCGCGGTCTTACCGTGGTCGACGTGACCCATGACCGTGACGACGGGGGGCCGGGCGAAGAGTTCTTCGTCGGTCTCGTCTTCGAGTTCCTGGTCGATGTCGATGTCGAAGCCGAGCAGGAGCTCGCGGTCCTCGTCATCGGGCGAGACCATCTGGATCTTGTAGCCCAGCTCGCTGCCGAGCACATCGAAGGTGGCCTCGTCGAGGGACTCCGTTGCCGTGGCCATTTCACCGAGGTGGAACAGTACGGTCACAAGATTTCCGGGGCTCGCATCGATCTTGTCGGCGAAGTCCGTGATCGAGGCACCGCGGCGCAGACGCACCACTGTTCCGCCGTCGCCACGGGGAACGCTCACGCCACCCAGCGACGGGGCCTCGCGCAGCTCGAACTCTGCCCTCTTCGTCCGCTTGGACTTGCGAGCCTTGTTCTTGCCGCCACCGCGACCGAATGCACCAGCGGTTCCACCGCCGGGGCCGCGGCCGCGGCCACCTGCACCGCCACCACCTGCCGGACGGGGCGGGCCGAAGCCGGGGGCACCGGCCGGCGCGCCACCGGGGCGCTGGAAGCCGGG
>NZ_SOFP01000034.1 GCF_004402785.1 Cryobacterium algoritolerans | reverse complement strand
GGCCGGTCGTGCGGGCCGGTCGTGCGGGCCGGTCGTGCGGGCCGGTCGTGCGGGCCGGTCGTGCGGGCCGGTCGTGCCGGTGCGGTCGTGCCGGTGCGTTTCCTGGCCGGTTAGGCGGCGGTGGCGGGGCGGAGGCGGGTGCCAAAGGCAGCGCCGAGGTTCGCATCCGCTGCGAGCTGTCGCTGTGCTGTCTTTGTCATGTCGGCCTCCTGGGCGCGTCGTGTTCGGTACTGTGCCCCCCTGATCAGGCAGCCTTTCAGACTACGACCGATATTCCCCTGGCGCAAGGGACAAAACCGTCAGCGCACGCGCACGCTGAGGCAGGTCACGCAGCCCTCCAGCTTTTCAAACTCTGAGATGTCGACCGTGACCACTCGGTAGCCGCGCTGGGCGAAGAGTTCCGCCGAGCGCGGGGCGGCGGACGACATCAGCACGGTACGGTCGTCGAGCACGACGACGGCGGTGCCGTGCGCCTCCGGAACGGGCAGGAAGTTCTCGAACACCGACGGGTCGTCGACGAGCGGAGGAAAGCCGATCACGGTGCCGTCGGGCAGCGCGGTGACCGCTGTCTTGAGGTGCAGCGCACGACTGATCGGCACGGCGACGACCGTATACCCGCGGGGGGCGAGGATGCCCCGTAACTGGTCGATGCCCTCGTCATTGGTGCGGAGGCTTCGCCCGACGTAGACGGTGCGGCCGACCTTGAGCACGTCGCCGCCGTCGAGCGTCCCTGGCAGTTCGAGGTGCTGCACGGGGATGCCGAGACTGGTCACGGCGGCCTCGGCCCCTGCCGTCTCACCGCGGCGGGTCTGCGCGCCCGGGCTGGCGACGACGGCGATGTCGCCGAACATGATCACGGCGTCCTCGATGAACACGGAGTCGGGCAGCTCCGGCGCGACTTCAACCTCGATGATCTCCCAGCCC
This sequence comes from Cryobacterium algoritolerans, assembly GCF_004402785.1. Classification (GTDB taxonomy): domain Bacteria; phylum Actinomycetota; class Actinomycetes; order Actinomycetales; family Microbacteriaceae; genus Cryobacterium; species Cryobacterium algoritolerans. The sequence goes on along the minus strand of NZ_SOFP01000034.1, from coordinate 8,878 downwards.
TCGGCCGCGAGGGCGGCGACGTAGCCGCGCCACTGCATCTCGGCCAGCGCCGGATCGACCTCGGTGCGTTCGATGTGGGTCAGGAGCCCCTCGGCGAGGTTGCGGGCGGGCCGGCGCACGAGGGCGCGGCTCGGGGTGGTCTGGGGCACGGCGACGGGTTCCATCCCGCCAGTGTATGGCCCGGCACCCGCCCCGGGCGCGGGCCGTGCGCCGCTGCGCGAGAGGCGCGACTCTCGCACAGCGGCTATCCAAACCGCACGGCGCCGCCCGCACGGCTCCGGCGTCAGCGGCGCACGGCGTCCAGCCTGGCAGCGGCCAGGTGCTCGGCGGCGGCGAGGGTCGTGATCCCCTGCTCGCGGGCATCCGTGAAGATGGTCGACACGGTGTCGCCGATCGCCTCCACGCGCGCCGCGACGACGGCCGGGTCGGCGCCGGGCTCTGAGGCGAGTGCGAGGTAGATGACCCCGCCGGAGTTGACGACGAAATCGGGCGCCCAGAGGATGCCGCGCGCGTCGAGCTGGGTGGCGCCCTCCGGTTGGGCAAGCTGGTTGTTGGCGGCGCCGACGACCCCGAGCACATTGAGTTCACCGATCACGCGCGCGGTGAGTACCCCGCCCAGGCCGCACGGCACGAACAGGTCGGCCGGCACGAGGTGCACGACGTCGACGGACACCCAGCTGGCGCCGAGCGAGTCGGCCAGGTCCCGCCGCGCGAGGTTGACGTCACTCACGGTGAGGCGGGCACCGGACCCGGCCAGCGCGGTGGCGAGGCGGCCGCCGACCTGGCCGAGCCCGGAGATGACGATGTGCCGGCCCTGTACCTCCCGGCTGCCGAACAGCGCCTCAAGGGTGGCGACGACGCTGGCGTAGACTCCCGCCGCAGTCGCCTCTGCGGGCTCGCCCACACCGCCGCTCGACTGAGGGAGGCCGCAGACGTGGTCGGTGCGTTCCTTGACGACGGCCATCAGCTCGGCGTTCGTGCCGACATCCTCCGCCGTCATGTAGGCGCCGTCCAGGCTTTCGATCGCGTCGCCGAGGTCGAGCATCGCGTCACGCTTCTCCGCCTCGGTGAGCGCGGTGCCGAGCGGCAGGTGGATGACGGACTTCCCGCCGCCGAGGTTCAGTCCCGCTGCCGCGTTCTTCAGCGTCATCGCCGCGGAGAGGCGCAGCGCGTCGGCGACGGCGTCGGTCCAGTTCTCGTACTGCCACATCCGGGCGCCGCCTAGGGCCTGGCCGAGCCTGGTCGAGTGCACGGCCACGGTGATGACGAGACCAGAGCGGATGCCCGTGGTGATCAGTACGCGTTCGTGGGTGAACGGGATTCCGACGAGCGCATCCAGCGACGGTGATGGTTGCGTGAGGGTCATGGGTGATTCTCCTTGCTGGCCTCGTGGGCCGGTGGGTTGGGGCCGCGGTTGTGGCGCGACGACTGACTCAGACTAGCCTCGTCAGCGCTCGAGTGCCGGGCCTTCCTGCACGGGAATCGACGTGGTGAATTCCGCGGCCCGCGCCTTGGCGTTCTCGTCGCCCGAGAAGAGCCCGATGGGCGCGGTCACGGGATGGGATGCATTCAGCCCGCGCGCCCCCGTAGGCTCCCGCTGAGATTCCCGCCGCAGCTCCATCCGGCCCAACGGCAACGCGTCCGGATTGTGGGTGATGAGCCAGTCGATCAGGTTCTCCCGCACCAGGCAGCGCAGGTCGAACAGGGTGGGAGCGTCGGCGGCGGAGACCAGCACACGTACCCGCACGAAGCCGCCGACGGCATCCGTCACCTGGAGCACGACGACGCGACCGTCCCAGAGCTCGGTCTGGGCGACGATCCGATCCAGCTCCCGGCGCATGCCGGCCGGGTCGACGCGCCAGTCCAGGTCGAACTCGACGGCGCCGAGCAGCTCGCTGTTGTGCCGGGTCCAGTTCTGGAACGGATTCGTCGTGAAGTAGGTCGACGGCAGCACCATTCGCCGGTCGTCCCAGATGTGCACGACCACGTAGGTGAGCGTGATCTCCTCGATCTTGCCCCATTCGTTCTCCACGATGACGACGTCATCCACGCGCAGGGCGTTGTTGAAGGCCAGCTGGACACCAGCGAACACGTTGGCGAGGGTGGACTGGGCGGCAAGGCCGGCGACGACACTGAGCAGGCCGGCAGAGGCGAAGAGGCTGGCGCCCAGGGTCGCGGCCCCGGGAATGCTCAGCAGCACGGCCCCGATCGAGCAGATGATGATCACGACGACGCCGATGCGCCGCAGCATCCGCAGTTGGGTGCGCACCCTTCTCGCGACGCGGTTGTCGCGCACATCGATGCGGTAGCGGGCGGCGGTGACCTCCTCGAAAAAGTAGAGCAGTGCGCTGGCCAGCCAGGTTGCCGCCGCGATGAACAGGGCCCGGAAGACGAAGTCGACCAGGTGCTCGATCTCCGCTGTGCTCTGCAGGAACAGCGTGTTGACGGACCACATGGTGCCCATCAGCAGTGTCAGGCGGAACGGAACCCTGGCCAGCCCGACCAGGGTGCGGGCCCACGCTTCCTTCCGGCCGACCAGCCGGAACACGAGCGCTGTGATCGCCGTGGCCGCCACTGCGGCCACGATGGCCACCGAGAGCGCGATCAGGTAGTTCGGTTCAATGAACCCCTTGAGGTCTGACACGGCTGCCCTTCCCTCCGCGACGCGTCTGGTGGCACCACGGACCTTTTAATCGTGCCAGAGTCTGCGGTGCCGGTCGCGCGCGGGTCAGTGGAAGAAGTGGCGCTCTCCGGTGAAGTACATGCTGACGCCGGCCGCGACGGCCGCCGCGACGACCTCCTCGTCGCGCACCGAGCCGCCGGGCTGCACGACCGCGGTGACGCCGGCCTCGAGCAGCACCTGCAGGCCGTCGGCGAACGGGAAGAACGCGTCCGAGGCCGCGACGGAGCCGGCCGCCCGGTCGCCCGCGCGCAGCACCGCGAGGTGGCAGGAGTCGACCCGGTTGACCTGGCCCATCCCCACACCGACGGATGCGCCGCCGTGGGCGAGCAGGATCGCGTTCGACTTGACCGAACGGCAGGCCTTCCACGCGAATTCGAGGTCCGCGCGGGTGGCCGCGTCGACCTCCTCGCCCGCGGCCAGGGTCCAGCCTGACGAGTCGAAGTCGTCGAAGCTGTCGGTCTCCTGCACGAGCAGTCCACCGGAGATCTGGCGCAGTTCGAGCGAGGACCGGTGGTAGTCGGCGGGGAGTTCGAGCAGGCGGATGTTCTTCTTCGCACTGAGCAGCTCGAATGCGGCCGGCTCGAAGCCGGGGGCGACGAGCACCTCGGTGAAGATCTGGCTGACGGTTTCGGCCATGCCCAGAGTCACGACCCGGTTCGCGGCGATGACCCCGCCGAACGCGGACACCGGGTCGCACTCGTGCGCGCGGCGGTGGGCGGCGGCGATCGCATCGGGTGCCTTCGCGCCCGCGATGGCGATCCCGCATGGGTTGGCGTGTTTGATGATGGCCACGGCCGGCTCGGTGAAGTCGAACGCGGCGCGCACGGCGGCGTCCGCATCGACATAGTTGTTGTAGGACATCTCTTTGCCGTGGAGTTGCACGGCCTGGGCGATGCCCTGGCCGCCGTCGCCGACGTAGAGGGCCGCGGCCTGGTGCGAGTTCTCGCCGTAGCGGAGCACGGCCGTGCGAGTGGCCTGGACGGCCAGGGTGTCGGGGAACGACGCTTCGGCCTCGAAGCTGGTGTCGATGACGGCGTCGAACTGCTCGAGGATCTCCTCGTCGAGGGCATCGACGTCGTCCTGCCACTGGTCGTAGACGTTCTCGGTGAACCAGGCGGAGACACTGAGATCGTAGCTGGCAGTGTGCTCGAAGGCGAGCGAGGCGAGCTTCTGGCGCTGGCGCAGCGTTGTTCCGCCGCCGGCGACGGCCACGACGATTTCGTCGTAGTCGTCGGGGTCGACCACGATCGCCACGTTCGCGTGGTTCTTCGCCGAGGCGCGCACCAGCGCCGGCCCGCCGATGTCGATCTGCTCGATGACCTCGGCCGGGGAGGCGCCGGACTCCACGGTCTCGACAAACGGGTACAGGTTCACGACGACGAGCTGGAAGGCCGCGATGCCGAGGTCGTCGAGCTGGGCCTCGTGTGATTCGAGCCGAAGGTCGGCCAGGATGCCGGCGTGCACGCCCGGGTGCAGGGTCTTCACGCGGCCATCGAGGGATTCGGGGAAACCGGTGACGGCGGAGACATCCGTCACCTCATGGCCGGCGGCGCGGATGGTCGCGGCGGTCGAGCCGGTCGAGACCATCTCGATCCCGGCGGCCGCGAGGGCCCCGGCGAGGCCCTGCAGGCCGGTCTTGTCGCTGACCGAGATCAGCGCGCGCTTCACCGGCACGATGTCACGCTCGCGGTACAGGCTCTTTCCGTTGGTGTGCCCGCTCATATCTGGGAATGCTCCTCGAGGTCGACGTGTCCGTTGGCGATGTCGAGCACGGCCTGCACCAGCAGGCGCCGCTCGACGGTCTTGATTCGTTCGTGCAGGGATGCTTCGGTGTCGCCGGGTAGCACCGGCACCCTTTCCTGCGCGATGATCGGTCCGTCGTCGACACCCGTGTCGACGACGATGAGACTGGCCCCGGTCTCCGTGACGCCGGCGGCGAGCGCGTCGCGCACGCCGTGGGCGCCGGGGAATTCGGGCAGGTAGGCGGGATGCGTGTTCAGCAGCCGAGGAGAGAGTGCGGCTACCACCCGCGGCGGGAGCAGGCGCATGAAACCGCTCAGGACGACCAGCTCGGGCGTCCACTGCCGGATCTGGGCCAGGAGTTCCTCGCCCCAGGCCTCCCGGCTGGTGTGGGAGGAGAACGGCACGGTGAAGGTCGGGATTCCGAACTCTTCGCCGAGGTCGAGGCCGTCAGCGTCCCGGTCGGCGCCGATGGCGACGACTCTGGCCGGGTACTCGGCATCCTGGCACGCCTCGAGCAGGGAGCGTAGGTTGGATCCCCCGCCTGAGATCAAGACGACCATTGACAGCACGGGACGAGCCTACCGTTTGGCGGCCGGTTCGTACTTCGGTGTGACGCGGCCCCGCTGGAACGGATGCGGCGTCAGCAGCCCGGCGCAGGCCGCGACGCCCACTTCGACGGCGGTGAGCAGCCCGACGAGGACGGGGTTCGGCCCGACCTCCGCCAGCCGCCCGGGGCCCAAGGCACCGCCGGACCACCAGGCGAGGAGACCGAGCAGGATCCCGGCGACGATCCCCGTGGCCAGCCCGGTGACCAGCTGCTGCGGGATCGTGGGCGGTGCCGTGTCGGTGCGGGTCTGCCGCTGCCGGGTCACGGCCGCGGCGAGGAAGCCGATCAGCACGGGCACCAGGAGGCCGAGGAAACCCAAGGCGAGCGTGCCGTGCGGGAGCACACCGAACAGGGGCAGGCCCGGCACGGAACCGAGGACAGTGCCGACCGGGGACACACTGGTGCCGACGCCGACCGCGATGCCGGGACCGACGAGCCAGGCGGCGGCCCAGACGACCAGGTTGGGGATGAGCGCGAGCTCGAGCAGGGTGAGCACGATGCCGCCGGTCAGGCCGGACTGCACCGTTTCGTAGAGGCCGATCACCGTGGCGTAGTTGCTGAGGATAAGCACGAACAGAGCCACGGCGGAGACCGCGACGATGGCGGCGGCGGCGGCCGTTCCACCGCGCAGGGCCGTCGCCGCGATGCCTCGGGCCACGGCGGGCAGGGTGCGGTAGCGCCGGCCGAGGGCCCCACCGGCCTGGCCGTGGAGCGCGCCGCTGCGTACACCGCCGAGCACACCGCTGAGCACACCGGCCGCGTAGACCGCCGTGGGCAGGAGGATTCCCTGCGGGAGTGACGCGCGCACGGTATCCGTGCCCGCGGTCAGGCTGAGCGCGGTGGCGAGCAGCCCGTAGGAGGCGATCGCGGCCCCGGCGCCGACCCAGCGGTACGGGGTTGCGGCGGCGCGGGAGCCGGTGCGCCGACCGAGCAGCGCGGCCAGCAGGGCGTAGCCGAGCAGGGCGATGGTGAGCGTGAACGGGGCCTCCGCGCCGGGCAGCCCGAGTGCGGTGACGACGGCCGGGTCGAGTTGCACGGTCAGGTCGACGCCGTTGCCGAGCAGCCAGACGTCCACCGCGGCCCGCCAGAAGACGACCCAGTCGATGGCGAGACCGAATTGGGTGGCCCAGAGCACGGTCAGCGGCACGAGGGCGATTCCGACGCCGACGGCGACGACAATGACCGCCTCGAGAGCGGCGAGCAGGGCTGTCGTTATACGGTTCATCCGCCCCGAGCCTACTTGGCCTGGCGGGCCGCACGTTTCGCCCTCGCCGCGCCCGCCGAATTCGACGGAGATTCTGTGGGATTCAGGCGCACCAGCGGCATTTCGAGCCGATCCGGGCATATTCTCCGTCGAATTCGACAGCCCAGCGGAACGGGCCGCAGACGACGAAGGGCCCGCCTGGTCAGGCGGGCCCCTCGTGCGAGCTGTTTCTACAGTGCCGCGAGAACCTCGCGCAACAGGGTGGCGGTCTCGCTCGGCGTCTTGCCGACCTTGACCCCGGCGGCCTCGAGGGCCTCCTTCTTGCCCTGCGCGGTTCCAGCCCCGTCGGACACGATGGCGCCGGCGTGGCCCATGGTCTTACCTTCCGGCGCGGTGAAGCCGGCGACGTAACCGATGACCGGCTTCGTGACGTTCGCCTTGATGTAGTCGGCCGCCTTCTCCTCTGCATCGCCGCCGATCTCGCCGATCATCACGATGACCTTGGTCTCCGGGTCGGCCTCGAACGCTTCGAGGGCGTCGATGTGCGTGGTCCCGATGATCGGGTCGCCACCGATGCCGATCGCGGTGGAGAAGCCCAGGTCACGCAGTTCGTACATCATCTGGTAGGTCAGGGTGCCGGACTTGGAGACGAGGCCGACCGGACCCTTGCCGGTGATGTTTGCCGGGGTGATCCCGACGAGCGCCTCACCGGGGGTGATGATGCCGGGGCAGTTCGGCCCGATGATGCGGGTCTTGTTGCCCTTGGCCTTGTTGTAAGCCCAGAACTCGGCGGAGTCCTGAACCGGAACGCCCTCGGTGATGATGACGAGCAGGGGGATGCCGGCGTCGATGGCCTCGATCACGGCATCCTTGGTGAAGGCCGGCGGAACGAACGCGATGGAGACATCCGCGCCCGTCTTCGCCATGGCCTCGGCGACAGAGCCGAAGACGGGTAGTTCCACGTCGCCGTGCACGACGGTGGTGCCGGCCTTGCGTGCGTTCACGCCGCCGACGACCTGGGTGCCGGCCTTGAGCATGAGGGCGGTGTGCTTGGTGCCCTCACCGCCGGTGATGCCCTGCACGATGACCTTGGAGTCCTTGTTGAGGAAGATTGACATGTTGTTCCTTTAGTCCTTGATCTCGACAGGCCAGGTCAGCGGGCGGCGTGGGCGAGTTCGGCGGCCTTGTCGGCGCCTTCGTCCATGGTGGCGGCCAGTGTGACCAACGGGTGGTTGGCCTCGGTGAGGATGCGACGGCCTTCCTCGACGTTGTTGCCGTCGAGGCGCACGACGAGGGGCTTATTGGCGGCGCTGCCGAGTTCGGCGAGTGCGCCGACGATGCCGCGGGCGACCGCGTCACAGGCGGTGATGCCGCCGAAGACGTTGACGAACACGCTCTTGACCTGCGGGTCGCCGAGGATGACGTCGAGGCCGGCAGCCATGACCTCTGCGGATGCTCCGCCGCCGATGTCCAGGAAGTTGGCCGGCTTGACGCCGCCGTGGTTTTCGCCCGCGTAGGCGACCACGTCCAGCGTCGACATGACCAGCCCTGCGCCGTTGCCGATGACGCCGACGACGCCGTCGAGTTTGACGTAGTTGAGGTCGTTCAGCTTGGCCTTGGCCTCGAGCGGGTCCGCGGCGGCCGCGTCCTCGAGGTTGGCGTGCTTCGGGTGGCGGAAGCCGGCATTCTCATCGAGGGTCACCTTGCCGTCGAGGGCGATGATGTCGCCTTCTTCGGTGAGGACGAGCGGGTTGACCTCGACCAAAGTCGCGTCCTCGCCCGTGAATACCTTGTAGAGCTGCACGAAGACCGGGGCGACCTTCTCCACGAGTTCGGCCGGGAACTTCGCGGCGACCGCGATTTCACGGGCCGTTGCCAGGTCGATGCCACTGGTCGGGTCGATTGCCACGTAGGCGAGCGCCTCGGGCTTCTCGACGGCGAGCACCTCGATCTCAACGCCGCCCTCGTAGCTGGCGAGTGAGAGGTAGGAACGGTTCGACCGGTCCAGCAGCACGGAGAAGTAGAACTCCTGCTTGATTCTCGCCCCGCCGGCAACCATGACCCGGTTGACGGTGTGGCCCTTGATGTCGAGGCCGAGGATGGCCCGTCCGGCGGCTTCGGCGGCTTCGGGGGTCTTGGCGACCTTCACTCCGCCGGCCTTTCCGCGACCGCCGACCTTGACCTGGGCCTTGACGACGACGACGCCACCGAGCTTCTCTGCGGCCGCGCGCACCTCTTCAGGGGTATCCGCGATGATGCCCGGCAGAACCGGAACTCCATACTGTTCAAACAGGTCTCTGGCCTGGTATTCGTAAAGATCCACGCTGCTCTTTCCAATCCGCGTCTTGGCGTTCCTGCTGGGTACGAGGGGGTGTGGGCACAGTGTGCAGAGCCGAATGTAGCTCGACATCAAGACATACTGGCCAGTTCAAACTCTAGCGTCCCAGATCGGCATCGCGAACTCTGGCCAAAGCGCCGGATCGGCAATACCATCGCACTCACAGGCAACGGATGCCCCAGACCCGGGAGTTGGTCGCCCACGATGAGTCCACCGTCGAACACGTTTCCCTCCCCGGAGGCGCCCGGGCCGCGCGTGCCCCGGCCGTGCGTGCCCGGGCCCCGCGTGCCCGCGCCCCGCGTG
>NZ_SOFP01000030.1 GCF_004402785.1 Cryobacterium algoritolerans | reverse complement strand
GCCTTCGCCGCTCACCCGGGCGCGACGCGCCCCCGCAGCTCGACAGGCTCGACCACCGGTAACTCGACCACCGGTAACTCGACCACCGGCGCCGCTCGACCACCGGCGCCGCTCGACCACCGGTGGCTCGACCACCAGTGGCTCGACCGTGGGTTTCCCTTCACGGGCGGCGCCCTCGGAGTCGACCCCGTTGGTTGAGCCTGTCAGTGATGATAGATGCAGGGGGGTTGGCCCGTTCTGACTCAGAGCCTGTCTGACGCTTAGCTGTCCTTATTTCGATGCGTCGAGCGGTGTCCAGCCCCCCAAATTTTGTCACGTTCAGAGATGCCGATCATGACCTAATAGGAGCTTGGCTCTCGTCTCTTCACTGACTTGTCTGCCGGCATCTCTGAACGCTGACCCTTATGACGAATATTTCCACCACGCCGCGGTGAGCACCGAAGGCGGCAAAGAGATCGCTGACCGACAGTTCCCGGCGACGTCGACCGGGTATCAGGAGCTGTGTGGCTGGGCGATCGGACACGGCTTCATCACCAAGGCCGGCGTCGAGTGTACCGGCTCATACGGCCTCGGCCTGACCGACGTGTTGGTGCGCCGCGGCATCTGGGTGATCGACGTGATCGCACCAGGCAAGCAGCTGCGGCGCGTGCGCGGGAAGACCGATCAGATCGACTCGGTCAACGCGGCGCGGGCGGTGATGAACGAGATCGCGACGACGATCCCGAAGACCCGAAACGGCACCGTGGAGGCGTTGCGGGTGTTGCGCTCCACGAGGAAATTACTGGTAAAGCAATGCACCGAGTCCATCAACCAGTTGCAAGGACTACTCGTCAGCGCCCCGGCCGAGCTGCGCGAAAGCTTAGCCAAGTTCACGGGCAAGACACTCGCCCAGGCCTGCTCAAAACTGCGCGACCGGGCCAGCGATGACATCGTGATGCGCACGACTCGCCAGATGCTGCGGTCGCTGGCGAAGCGGTGCCTGGAGATGTTCGCCGAGACCGCACCGCGATGAGGAGCTCGGCCATCGAGCCTAGACCTTGCGCAAGAGCACCTTCGAGACGGCGTGGTTGGGATCCTTGCGCAGCACGAGAGTCGCGCGTGACCTGGTCGGGCGGATGTTCTTCACCAGGTTGGGCTCGTTGATCTCGGTCCAGATCGACCGGGCACGGCTGCGAGCCTCTGCCTCGGTCAGGGTGGAGAATCGGTGGAAGTACGACTTCGGGTTCGTGAAGGCGCCCCGCTGGAGCTTGAGGAAGCGTTCCTCATACCACCGGGCGATGTCCTGGGTGCGCGCGTCGACGAACACGGTGAAATCGAACAGGTCACTGACCGAGAGGCCGTGGCCCGGACCGGGCGGCTGCAGCACATTGAGGCCCTCGACGATCAGGATGTCCGGCTGGCGCACCACGATCTGCGCGTCCGGAATGATGTCATAGCTCAGATGCGAGTAGAACGGGGCCCGTACCTCGGCTGCGCCGCTCTTGACCGCGGACACGAAGCGGAGCAGTGCGCGCCGGTCATACGATTCGGGAAAACCCTTACGGTCCATCAGGCCGCGGCGGCCGAGCTCGGCGTTAGGGAACAAAAAACCGTCGGTGGTGACGAGTTCAACCCGGGGAGTGTCCTCCCAGCGGGCGAGGAGCTCCCGCAGCAGCCGCGCGATGGTGGACTTGCCGACGGCGACGGATCCGGCAACGCCGATCACGAACGGCGTGCGCTGCGCCCGCTCGCCGAGGAAATCGCTGGTCGCCCGATGCAATTGCCTGGCTCCAGCGGCGTAGAGGTTGAGCAGCCTGCTCAGCGGAAGGTAGACATCCGTCACCTCGCTGATGTCGAGCGGTTCGCCCAGTCCCCGTAACTGCACGATCTCGGTCTCCCGCAGCGGCAGCATCGTCGTGGGGGCGAGGGCGGCCCAGTCGGCCCGGTCGAGTTCGACGAACGGGGTGCCGTGGCCGTTCTTCCAGGGGCTCACAACCGGATCGGACATTTCCCCAAGCTTAGTCCGACTAAAATCGGGTCCATGTGCGGAATCGTGGGATATGTCGGAGAAGATAAAAGCGTCGAGGTCCTGATGGGAGGGCTTCGGCGACTTGAATACCGCGGGTACGACTCGGCGGGCATCGCCGTCATCGACGCCGACGGCGTGCTCAACACCGCCAAGCGCGCCGGCAAGCTCGCCGTTCTCGCCGGGGAACTCGAGTCCCACCCGATCAACAACGGGCGCACCGGCATCGGCCACACCCGCTGGGCCACCCACGGCGCCCCGACCGATGCCAATGCGCACCCGCATCTGGGCGACAACGGCAAGCTCGCCCTGATCCACAACGGCATCATCGAGAACTTCGCTCTGCTCAAGGACGAGCTCGTGGCCGAGGGCTTCGACTTCGAGAGCGAGACCGACACCGAGGTTGCCGCCGTGCTGCTCGGCCGCGAATACCAGCGGCTCGGCGACCTCGGCGAGGCCTTCCGCTCGGTCGTGTCCCGCCTCGACGGAGCCTTCACCCTCCTCGCCGTGCACCAGGACCAGCCCGGTGTGGTCGTGGGCGCCCGCCGCAACTCCCCACTCGTGATCGGCCTCGGCGATGGCGAGAACTTCCTCGGCTCCGACGTTGCCGCCTTCGTCGAGCACACCCGCCGGGCCGTGGCCGTCGGACAGGACCAGATCGTCACGATCACCCCTGATCTGGTCACCGTCACCGATTTCGACGGCACCCCGGTCGAAATCGAAGAGTTCGACATCGCCTGGGACGCGTCCGCGGCCGAAAAGGGCGGCTGGTCCAGTTTCATGGCCAAAGAGGTCTCCGAGCAGCCGGATGCCGTGGAGAACACCCTCCGCGGGCGCATCCACGAGGGCCAGGCCGTCGTGCCCGAGCTGACCGGTTTCGGCGACGACGTGCTCGCGGGCATCCGTCGGATCGTCATCGTCGCCTGCGGCACCGCGGCCAACGCCGGCTACGTCGCCAAGTACGCGATCGAGAAATGGACCAGGGTCCCGGTCGACGTGGAGCTCAGCCACGAGTTCCGTTACCGCGACCCGGTGCTCACCCCGGAGACGCTGGTCATCTCGATCAGCCAGTCCGGCGAGACCATGGACACCCTGATGGCGGTCAAGTACGCCAGGGAGGGCGGCGCCAAAGCCATCTCCATCTGCAACACCCAGGGGGCCACCATCCCGCGCGAATCCGACGCTGTGATCTACACTCACGCCGGCCCGGAGGTTGCCGTCGCGTCGACGAAGGGCTTCACGGCCCAGATCGCCGCCCTCTACCTCTTCGGGCTGCACCTGGCCCGCGTGCGCGGCAGCCTCACCGCCGCCGAGTCGGCCGAACAGGTCCTCGAGCTGCAGGCCATCCCCGAGAAGATCGCCACCACCCTGCTGCAGGAATCCACCGTGCACGAGCTGGCCGGCTGGATGGCGGACACCCGGGCGGTGCTGTTCCTCGGCCGCCACGTCGGCTTCCCGATCGCGCTCGAGGGCGCGCTCAAGCTCAAGGAGCTCGCCTACATCCACGCGGAGGGTTTCGCCGCCGGAGAGCTCAAGCACGGCCCGATCGCGCTGATCGAGCCCGGCCAGCCGGTGTTCGTGATCGTGCCGAGCCCCCGTGGGTCGGCCCACCTGCACCCGAAGGTTGTCTCCAACATCCAGGAGATCCGCGCCCGCGGGGCCCGGATCATCGCAATCGCCGAAGAGGGCGACGTGGCGGTGCTGCCCTACGCGGACACCGTCATCCGGATCCCGCTGGCCGCACCATTGTTCGAGCCGCTCCTGGCCGTGGTCCCGCTGCAGATCTTCGCGATGGAGCTGGCCACCGTCAAGGGCCTCGACGTCGACCAGCCGCGCAACCTGGCGAAGTCCGTCACGGTCGAATAGCGGAAGTGGGGACGGGATGGGCGAGGTCGTCGCGTGATTCGAGGCATCGGGGTCGACATCGTCGACCTCGCGCGCTTCGAACGCCAGGTTCTGCGCACGCCGGGGCTCGTGCCGCGGTTGTTCACTCTCGCCGAGCGAGAGCTGCCGTTGCATTCGCTGGCCGCCCGGTTCGCAGCCAAGGAAGCCCTGATCAAGGCCCTCGGCGACAGCGCAGGGGCAACCTGGCAGGAGATGGAAGTCATCGCCGACGAACACGGCAACCCCGGCTTCCGCCTCTCCGGCGGAGTCGCCGAGACGCTCCGGGCGAGGAAGATCGACACCGTTCACCTGACGATGACGCACGACGCCGGGGTGGCCTGCGCCTTCGTGGTCACTGAGGGTGACTCATGACGGGCTGCGACTCATGACCGGTTGCGACTCATGACCGGCTTCAGGGAAGCGGTCGTCGACCTCGGCGCCATCGCCGCCAATGTCACACACCTGCGTACCTTGATCGGCACCGCGCACCTGATGGCCGTGGTGAAGGCGAACGCCTATGGCCATGGCGCCCTGCCCGTGGCCCGGACGGTGCTCGCCGCCGGCGCGGACTGGCTCGGGGTTGCCGACGTTGAGGAGGCTCTCCAACTGCGCGCGGGCGGAATCGACGCGCCCATCCTGGCCTGGCTGCACGACCCCGACGTCGACTTCGCGCCGGCGATCAGCCAGGGCGTCGACCTCGGCGTGTCCTCGGCACGCCAACTGCGGCAGGCGGCGGATGCAGCGGCGGCCCTCGGTCGCACGGCCTCGGTGCAGCTCAAACTCGAGACCGGGCTCAACCGCAACGGCGTGCACGAACCAGACTGGGCCGACGTGTTCGCGCTGGCCGCCGGGTTCGAGCGGGCCGGCCTGCTCAGCGTGCGTGGCCTCTTCAGTCACCTCTCGAACGCGTCCCCCTCCGACGACGCGGATGCGATCGGGCGCTTCGAGCGCGGCGTGCGGCTCGCCGCCGACGCCGGATTGACCCCGAGCCTCACCCACCTTGCCTCGACGGCCGCCGCACTCCGGCTGCCCGCCGCGCGGTTTTCGATGGTGCGGATCGGAATCGGCCTGTACGGGCTGTCGCCGTTCGAGGATCAGAGTTCGCACGACCTGGGCCTTGTCCCCGCGATGACCCTGCGCGGGCGGGTCGCGGCCGTGCGCCGGGTTGCCGCCGGCGCCGGGGTCTCCTACGACTACCTTTGGCGGGCGCCCGAAGACGGCAACCTCGCCCTCGTGCCGCTCGGCTACGCCGACGGGGTGCCACGGCAGACGTCCGGCGCCGCACGCGTGCGGATCGGCGGCGGCACGCATCCGATCGTCGGCCGGATCGCGATGGACCAGTTCGTCGTGAGCGTCGGCCAGGTGGATGTCGCCGTTGGCGACCAGGTCGTGCTGTTCGGCGACCCCGCGACCGGAGTCCCGAGCGCCACCGAGTGGGCGGACGCCGCCGGCACCATCAACTATGAGATCGTGACCCGGATCGGGAACCGCGTTCCGCGCAACTATCGGGGGCCGGAACAGGATGCCCCGTCCGGCATCGACCTCACCGTAACGCAGGCACCCGATGCACCCGGCCCAGAGGGCTGACCCGGCATCATGCGCACCCTGATTCCTGATGCGGCCGAAATGCACGATTTCGGCGTTGCTTTCGCAGGGCGGCTGCGGGCCGGTGACCTGGTCGTGCTCACCGGGCCGCTGGGCGCGGGGAAGACCACCTTCACCCGCGGCCTGGGCGAAGGACTTCGGGTTCGCGGTTCCGTAACCAGCCCCACCTTCGTGCTGGCCCGCACCCATCCCAGCACGATCGGCGGCCCGCCGCTCGTGCACGTCGATGCCTACCGGCTGTCGAGTGCCGTCGAACTCGACGACCTCGACATCGACTTCCCGAACTCGATCGTCGTCGTCGAGTGGGGTCGCGGTATGCTTGACGGTCTCACCGAATCCTGGCTGGACGTCGAGATCGAGCGCCCGCTTGGGGCGTCGCAGGCCGTGCCGTCCGACCTCGTCAGCGCCGACCTCGGCGACGGCCTCGACCTCGACCTCGACCTCGACGAGCCCCGCACGGTCACGATCACGGCGCACGGTCCGCGCTGGGCGGGAACCGCCGGATTCGACCCCGTCGCCGCCGAGAACGAGGCCGGGGACTCGCGGCGCAGCGAATAGGCTGGTGAGGTGCTTCTCGCCATCGATACCTCCGCCGGCACGAGCGTCGCCGTCGTCGACCTCGAGCGTGGCATCCTCGCCGAACTCGGCACCGAAGACACCATGCGCCATGCCGAGGTGGTCGGCCGGCTGGTCGCTGACTGCCTCGCCGCCGCCCGCGTCGGTGTCGGCGACCTCTCCGCAGTCGTCGGGGGTATGGGCCCCGGCCCGTTCACCGGGCTGCGGGTCGGGATCGCCGCCGCACGCGTCTTCGCCCTCGGCGCTGGCAAGCAGTTCGTGCCAATCGTCAGCCACGACGCCATCGCCTTCGGCCGCTACCGCGCCGGCCATGTCGGCGACCTCGTCGTGGTCACCGATGCGCGTCGCCGCGAGGTGAACTGGTCCGCGTACAGCGGGGCGGATGACGTCGGCCTGCCGATCCGCATCGAACCGCCCGGGGTGGCGAAACCGGCCGTGCTGCAGGCGCCCGACTGGGCCCACGCCGGATCACCACGTTTCGATGCCGCGACGGTGTCCGCTGGCGACCTGGGTCTGGTCGCCGAGCTCTGCTGGGCCCACCAGCGTGCCTTCGCCGTGGACGAGGCGCTCTACCTGCGGTCGCCCGACGTCACCATGTCCACCGGGCCGAAACGGGTGAGCTGAGATGACCTGGCAACTGCGGCGGGCCACCCGCGCCGACGTCGACGCCATCATGGCGCTCGAAACCCGCATCTTCGAGAACGACGCCTGGTCTACAGAGGCGATGGCCAGGGACGTCACCGACCCGGACTGCTACTATCTTGTCGCCTTCCCGGCGGATGTTCCCACCCGGATCGAGGCCTACGCCGGCCTGCAGGCACCGCGCGGGGCGCTGGAGGGCGACATCCAGACGATCGCGGTCACCGAGGAAGCGCGGGGACGCGGGCTCGGTCGCACGCTCATCCAGACCCTGCTCTCCGAGGCCCGCAAACGCGGCGCCCGCGAGGTGTTCCTCGAGGTGCGCGCCGACAACCCGGGGGCTCAGCGCGTCTACCGGCGGCTCGGCTTCGAAGAGCTCGGCGTGCGCCGCGGCTACTACCAGCCCGACAACGTGGACGCCCTGGTGATGCGTGTGCGGCTGCCGAACCCGGAGACGGCCCCGACCGTGCTGTCGGAACCGGCGGGTGCGTTGGACGCGTTGACAGAACCGGCACCGCAGCCGGAACCCGAACGCCCGGAGGCGACGGCATGAATCGCACGAACCCGTTGGTGCTCGGGATGGAGACCTCCTGCGACGAGACCGGGATCGGAATCGTGCGCGGTACCACCCTGCTCTCCAACACGATTGCTTCGTCGATGGACGAACACGCCCGCTATGGGGGCGTCGTGCCCGAGGTCGCCGCCCGCGCTCACCTCGAGGAGCTCGTGCCCGCGATCCGCGCCGCGACCGCCGAGGCGGGCATCAGCCTCGACGAGATCGATGCGGTCGCCGTGACAAGCGGCCCCGGCCTCTCCGGAGCGCTCATGGTCGGAGTCGGGGCGGCGAAGGCCCTGGCAGTCGCACTCGGCAAACCTGTCTACGCGGTCAACCATCTGGTCGGGCATGTCGGGGCCGACCTGCTCCGCACTGAGGATGACCAGACCGACGCTCCACTCGAGTACCCGACAATCGCACTCCTCGTCTCCGGTGGGCACACGTCCCTGCTGCTCGTGCGCGACCTCGTCTCCGATGTCGAACTCCTCGGCGAGACCATCGATGACGCTGCAGGGGAGGCGTTCGACAAGGTGGCCCGCATCCTGGGCCTGCCCTACCCGGGTGGCCCGCAGATCGACCGGGTCGCGCTGGTGGGCAACCCCGCGGCCATCCGGTTTCCGCGCGGCCTCAGCCAGACCAAGGACATGGCCAGGCACCGCTACGACTTCTCCTTTTCCGGGCTGAAGACCTCGGTGGCCCGATGGGTCGAGCAGCGCCAGGATGCGAGCGAACCGGTGCCGATCGCCGACGTGGCGGCCAGCTTCCGCGAGGCCGTCGTGGACATCCTGCTGACCAAGGCCGTCGCCGCTTGCGTCGACTTCGAGGTCCCACGGCTGCTGCTCGGTGGCGGCGTGATCGCCAACGCCCGGTTGCGCCAAGTGGCCGCGGAGCGCACGGATGCCGCCGGTATCGCGCTCCGCATCCCTCCCCTGTCGCTCTGCACCGATAACGGCGCCATGATCGCAGCGCTGGGCGCGCAGCTGATCATGGCCGGGCACGAGCCCTCGGCGCTCGATTTCGGGGCCGATTCGACGCTGCCGGTCTCCGAGATCCAGGTCTGAAACCCCGCCTCATCCGTGGTTCCTTGGCGAAAGGGATATTCTGGGCGAGTAGGACCAGGTTCGTCACATACGTTGACACTTCCCGGCCTGCGCTGCCACTATGGCACCGTCACACGACCCATTCCCGAAGGAGTGTACGACATGACCGACCCGAATCTACCGCCGGTGACCCCGCCCCCGGCCAGCCAGCCGCCGATCTACCAGCCGCCGGCCGCCCCGGCCTACGGAGCCCCGGCCGCACCTGCCTACGGGGAGAATGTCGCCTACGCGCGGCCCTCCGCGCAGGCGCCGTCCGACAAGTACAACGTGCTGGCGATCGTGTCGCTCGTGTCGGCGTTCTTCATCTCCCTTGTCGCGATCATCACCGGGCACATCGCCCTGAGCCAGATCAAGAAGACCGGTGAGAAGGGCCGCGGCCTCGCCATCGGAGGCCTCGTGCTCGGCTATCTCGGCGTGGTTGCGACCATCATCGTCATCATCGTCTGGGCCGTGGTCATCGCCGCCGCCGTCAACAACGGCTCCATTTCCAGCTACTGATCTTTCCGCGGCGAGGCCGCGGTTCGAAAATGAACTAAGTGGAAAGGACACTTTCATGAGCGATTCGAACACAGCAGGCGTCCCCGGGGTGCCCGAGGTGCCCGACGTACCGCACGTGCCGGACGCGCCGCAGGTGCCTGACTTCCCACCCACGCCCGCCGAGCCCCCGGTCTCGCCCGCCTCTGCCTCAGCCGCGCCGCCTCCCGGTTACGGTGCCGGCCCGGCTGCGCCGCCGCCCCACGGCGGCACGCCGCCGCCCCACGGCG
>NZ_SOFP01000038.1 GCF_004402785.1 Cryobacterium algoritolerans | reverse complement strand
GCTGCGCGGCGTCCGGCGGGGTCGTGTCCTGGCCGCCCGCGCCGGTTCCAGGGTCGACGACGGCGGTGCCGTGCGCGGCGACCGCTGCCGCTGCAGCCGCGGCGGCGGGCTGGCGGAGTCCGGAGGCCAGGTGCAGGATGTCGCGGCGCAGGGCATCCGCCAGGGCAGAGCCCAGGTAGGCCAGCTGCACGTTCGCGTCCTGACCGGCCACGCTGACCTCGAGTTTCGCCGCCCCGAACAACCGGGGCAGGAACGGGCGCACGATGTTGACGCCCTGGATCCGGTCGAGCCTGGCCCGCCGGTTGCTGCGGAAGACGAGTCCGCTGCGTACCTCGACAACCTCGTCACTGACCCGGAACGTGTGCATGCGCCAGGAGAGATAGAAGCCGAGCAGGATCAGCACGAGCAGAACGGCGACGATGAGCAGCGCCCAGCCGACCGCGCCGCGCCGCATGATCTCATCGATCGGGTCGCCGCCGTAGCCGGGCACCCCGAAGAAGAAGTCGATCAGCCGTTCGCGCAGGTTCGCCACGATGAAGCCGAGCACCGCGACGATGAAGATCCCGCCGCGCAGGAGCGGGCTGGCCGGATGCAGCCGGTGCCATTCACCGTCGGCGAGGCTGGTCACAGCCCGGCCCGGCGGCTCTCGGCCAGCTCGACCAGCCGGTCGCGCAGGCTCTCCGCGTCGGCCTCAGCCAGGCCGGGGATGAGCACACCGGAGGAGGCGGCCGCGGTGACGAATTTCAGGTCCGCCAGGCCGAGCCAGCGGGCGATCGGCCCCCGGGTGATGTCGACCAGCTGCATCCGCCCGTAGGGCACCGACACGAACCGCGCGAACATGATGCCCCGCCGGAACAGGAGGTCGTCCTGCCGAAGCTGATAGCCGATGGCGCGTACCCGGCGCGGCTCGAAGAGCACGGTGATCACGGTGACCAGCACAATCGCCGCGATCAGGTAGGGCGCCCACTCCACGCCGACGACGAGCCACAGCAGTACGGCGCCGCCGCAGAGGGCGAGGCCGAAGAGCACCGTGCCGACGATCTCCACCAGGACATGGCGCGGGGAGACCCGCTGCCATTCGGAGACGCCCGGCAGGTCCAGCCGGCGTGGCGCTTCAGGTTCAGGCACGCACTTCTCCCCGCTCGTTCTCGTCGTCGTCATCGGGGGGCAGGGTGCAGAAGTGCTCGGCGACCAGACCGCCCGTGAGGAGCAGTGCGGCGCCGATCGCCATGCCGATGGCGAGCCATACCGATGTTACCGTCGGCACCACCGAGCGGGTGAAGACGTAGAGCACGATGCCGAGGCCGGCGCCGAGGAACAGCGCCCCGCTGAACGCGGATGCCTTCGCGAGCACCGCCACCCGCATGGCCATGAACGGGTCGACACGCCGGCCGGGTTTGCCGTGGGTGGCCTGCCGGATCGGCCAGGCCAGCAGGGCGACGGCCACGCCGATGACGACGAGGGCGATCGGCAGGGTGATCGGGAGGATCAGGATGGGCGACCCGGTCGTGGCCGCGGTCACCTCGAGCAGGAACCCGACCACCAGCCCGACCAGGAGCAGCAGGATGACGGTGCCCGGCTGGGTGCGCTTCATCGGGAGCCGCCGATCTCCCGGTAGGGCGTCACAGTGGGGTGGAGGTCGGCGAGCAGGGCGAGCACCGGACCACGCCCGGGAATGACCGCCTCCGGGTCCAGTTCCAGCCACGGCGCGAGCACGAAGTCGCGTTCGTGGGCGAGCGGATGCGGGATCGTCAACCGGGCGTCGGAGACCTCGAGGGTGCCGAAGACGATGATGTCGATGTCGAGGGTGCGGTCGCCCCAGCGTTCGGCGCGCTCCCGGCCGTGGTCCGCTTCGATCCGGTTGACGGCGTCGAGCAGGGCCTGCGGGGTACCGGTGTAGCGCCCGGCGACCACCGAGTTGAGGTAGCGGGGCGCCGTCTCGTCCACGCCGGACGGTTTCACGGCAGCGGACTCGAACGCCGGAGAGACGCCGGTCAGGTCGAAGCCGGGCAGGTCGGCGAGCGCCCGCACGGCCGCGGCGAGGGTCCTCGCACGGTCGCCGAGGTTGCTGCCCAGAGCGAGCACAACCGGCTCGGCGTGCGGGTCGGCAGGGCCCGGGTCGGCAGGCGCCTCGGCACGCGCCGGGTCGGCGGGACCTGTGCCCGCGGACACCGGGTTCATGGCCGGGACCGGGTGATCTGCACGGCGACGTCGGTGAACGGCACCGAGATCGGGGCCTCTGGTTTGTGAACGGTGACCTGCACGCGTTCGGCCGCCTGATGGGCGAGCACCACGGCGGCGATGCGTTCGGCGACGGTCTCGATCAGGTCCACCGGGTTCGCCCTGGCGGCATCCGTCACCTCGACCGCGAGTTCGCCGTAGTGGATGGTGCCGGCCAGGTCGTCGGAGTGTGCAGCGCCCCGCAGATCGAGCCACACCGTGACGTCGACGACGAAGTCCTGGCCATTCTCGCGCTCGAAGTCGTAGACGCCGTGGTGCGCGGTGACCCGCAGCCCGGTGAGGGTGATGGAGTCGCTTGTCATGGTTCCATTCTGGCGGAGTCCACCACGGCGAGCACATTCAGCGCCGTGCGCGTCGCCGCGACATCGTGCACACGCACCGCCCACGCCCCGGCCTGGGCGGCGAACACACTGAGCACCGCGGTCGGCAGGTCGCGCGCCTCGATGCCGGCGGTCTCCGGGAGAACCCCGGCGAGGAAACGCTTGCGCGAGGCGCCGACCATGACCGGTAGCCCGAGGGTGTCGAACGCGTCCAGATTCGCGAGCAGCTGCCAGTTGTGCGCCGGGAGCTTCGCGAAGCCGAGGCCGGGATCGAGCACGATCTTGTCGCGCCGCACGCCCGCGTTGGTGAGGGCGTCAACCCGCCAGGACAGCTCGGCGAGCACCTCGGCGACGACGTCGCCGTAGACCGCCAGGGAATCCATCTTCTGTGCGTGCCCGCGCCAGTGCATGGCGATATAGGTCAGCCCGGTGTCGGCGGCGACGGAGGCCATCCGCGGGTCCGCGAGGCCACCGGAGACGTCGTTGATGATGACGGCGCCGGCCGCGGCGGCTGCCGCGGCGGTGCCCGCGTTGAGGGTGTCCACGCTGACCACCACGCCCTGCCGGGCCAGTTCGGTGATCACCGGGATGATCCGGGACTGTTCGTCGGCGGGCGAGACGCGCCCCGCGCCGGGACGGGTGGACTCACCGCCCACGTCGATCAGGTCGGCGCCCTCGGCCTGCAGGGCGAGGCCGTGGCTGATCGCAGCATCCGTGGTGGCCCATTTGCCGCCGTCGCTGAACGAGTCGGGAGTGACGTTGAGCACCCCCATCACCTGCGTCGACGGGGTCACTGCCCGGTCCCGACCAGACCGGTCCCGACCAGACCCGAGCCGATCAGGGCCATGATCTCCGCGCGGTTCGCCGGGTCGGAAAGCTCGCCGCGGGTGGCCATGGTCACGGTCGAACTGGCGCTCTGGCGGGGACCTCGGGTGGTCACGCAGCCGTGCACGGCGTCGAGCACCACAAGGATGCCGCGCGGGGCCAGGCCCGCCTGCAGCGCCTCGGCGATCTCCTCGGTCAGGCGCTCCTGCACCTGGGGGCGCGCGGCGAGGGTGTCGACCACGGCGGGCAGGCGGCCGAGGCCGACCACCCGGTCGCCCGGCAGGTAGGCCAGGTGGGCGCGGCCGATGAACGGCAGTAGGTGGTGCTCGCAGACGGAGCGGAACGCGAGGTCGCGCACGAGCACGAGCTCGCCCGTGGCCGGGCCGACCGGGATCGTGTCCCGCAGGTGGTCGAGCGGGTCGACGCCGAGCCCGGCGAAGTATTCGCTGTAGGACTCGGCGACGCGCCGCGGGGTCTCCTCGAGGCCGGGCCGGGAGACGTCCTCGCCGATCGCGGCGAGGAGTTCAACGACCGCGGCCTCGATCCGCGTCCTGTCGACTGCCACCCGGCGCCTACGCGGTGGCGGGACGCGGGGTGCGGGCGGGCGCGCGCTTCGGTTTGCTCGGGGCGGTATCGCCGCTGGAGACCCCGCCGTCGACGACGCCGTCGACAATCGGGGCCTTGGGAAGGGGCATCTCGATCGGCGGCAGGTCGGAAACCGGACGGTTGGTGCTGGAGAGCCACTGCGCTCTGGGCGGGAGCTTCTCGACGTCCGCGAAGATCGGCGCGAGTTCGGCCTGGCTGAGCGTCTCGTGTTCGAGCAGCGCGGCGGCCAGCTTGTCGAGGATGGCCCGGTTGCGCCCGAGCACCTCATAGGCCTCGTCGTGCGCCGCCTCGAGAAGCTCGCGCACCTCCTTGTCGACGCTCTCCGCCATCCGCTCCGAGTAGTCGCGCTGGTGGCCCATGTCACGGCCGAGGAAGACCTCGCCGGAGGACTGGCCCAGCTTGAGCGGGCCGACGGCCGCGCTCATGCCGAACTCGGTGACCATCTTGCGGGCAGTGGCGGTGGCCTTCTCGATGTCGTTGGAGGCACCCGTGGTCGGGTCGTGGAAGATCATCTCTTCGGCGACGCGTCCGCCCATCGCGTAGGCGAGCTGGTCGAGCAGTTCGTTGCGGGAGACGGAGTAGCGGTCTTCCAGCGGCATGACCATGGTGTAGCCGAGGGCCCGGCCGCGCGGGAGGATGGTGATCTTGGTCACCGGGTCGGTGTTGTTCATCGCGGTGGCCACGAGGGCGTGCCCGCCCTCGTGGTAGGCCGTGATCAGCTTTTCCTTGTCGCGCATGATGCGGGTGCGGCGCTGCGGGCCGGCCATCACCCGGTCGACGGCCTCGTCGAGGGCGCGGTTGTCGATCAGCTGCGCGTTGGAGCGCGCGGTGAGCAGCGCGGCCTCGTTGAGCACGTTGGCCAGGTCGGCACCGGTGAAGCCGGGGGTCTTGCGGGCGAGGACCTCGAGGTCGACACCCTTCGCCATCGGCTTGCCCTTGGCGTGCACCTCGAGGATGCGCTTGCGGCCGAGCATGTCGGGCGCGTCGACGCCGATCTGGCGGTCGAAACGGCCGGGGCGCAGCAGTGCCGGGTCGAGGATGTCCGGCCGGTTGGTCGCGGCGATCAGGATGACGTTGGCCTTGACGTCGAAGCCGTCCATCTCGACCAGCAACTGGTTGAGGGTCTGCTCGCGTTCGTCGTGACCGCCGCCCATGCCGGCGCCGCGGTGGCGGCCGACGGCGTCGATCTCGTCGATGAAGATGATGGCCGGGGCGTTCTCCTTCGCCTGCTGGAACAGGTCACGCACGCGACTGGCGCCGACGCCGACGAACATCTCCACGAAGTCGGAGCCGGAGATGGAGTAGAACGGCACCCCGGCCTCGCCGGCCACGGCGCGGGCCAGCAGGGTCTTACCGGTGCCGGGAGGGCCGTAGAGCAGCACGCCCTTGGGGATGCGCGCGCCGACGGCCTGGAACTTCGCGGGCTCCTTGAGGAAGTCCTTGATCTCCTCGAGCTCCTCGATCGCCTCGTCGGCGCCCGCGACATCCGCGAAGGTGACCTGCGGGCTCTCCTTGGAGACCAGCTTGGCCTTGGACTTGCCGAACTGCATGACCTTATTGCCGCCGCCCTGCATGCCGGAGAGCATCAGCCAGAAGAAGACACCAATCAGGAGCAACGGGAGAAGGATGCTCAGCAACGAGAGGAACCAGCTCGACTGCGGCACCTCGTCGGTGAAGCCGTCCTTCAGGTTCGCGCTGGTGACGGAGTCCACGACCTCAGCGCCGCGCGGGGCGACGTAGTAGAACTGCACCTGGTTGCCCAGGGTCTTGTCGGCCTTGATGAGTGTCAGGTCGACCCGCTGGTCACCGTCGACGATCTTGGCCTGGGAGACTTTCCCGTCTTTCAGGAACTCGAGTCCCTGCTGGGTGGGGATCTCTTTGAACCCCGACATGGTGATGAGACTCGACCCTACCCACACGGCGATGATCGCCAGGATGATGTAGAGGAGTGGCCCGCGCAGTAGCTTCTTGACGTTCATGGTTGTCACAGGCTATCGTGCCGCCACTGGGTGGTCGCCGTGTGTTCGCCCTGAGCGCGATCGCTAGGCGTAGATGTGCGGCGCGAGCACACCGACCGAGCGGAGGTTGCGGTACTTCTCGTCGTAGTCCAGGCCGTAGCCGACGACGAACTGGTTCGGAATGTCGAAGCCGAGGTACTTCACGTCGATGTCGACCCGGGCGGCATCCGGCTTGCGAAGCAGAGCGCAGATCTCCACGGATTCCGGTTCACGCGACTTGAGGTTGGCGATCAGCCAGGACAGGGTCAACCCGGAGTCGATGATGTCCTCGACGATGAGCACATTGCGACCGTGCAGGTCGGTGTCGAGGTCTTTGAGGATCCGGACGACGCCGCTCGACTGGGTCCCGGAGCCGTAGGAGCTCACGGCCATCCAGTCCATCGTGATCGGGTGCTTGAGTTCGCGGGCCAGGTCGGCCATCACCATGACGGCGCCCTTGAGCACGCCGACGAGCAGCAGGTCCTTGCCGGCGTAGTCGGCCTCGATCCGGCGGCACAGTTCGGCCAGCCTGGCGCGGATGTCCGCTTCCTCGATCAGAATTTCGGTGAGGTCGCCGTCAATGTCGCGTGGTTCCATGGGAGCGAGAGGGTCCTTTGCTCGGTGCGGGTCCAGGCCCGGAGAAGATCAACCATCCGTCCTGCCGTACAACTCTAATGCCTGGCAGATCGAGCGCCTTCTGCCCGTGCCAGTCGGTGACCAGGCGCGCGACGGCGAGTGTGTGTACCCGTCCGAGCGACACCCCGTACTCGCGTTCGGCGAAGAAACGGATGCTCCGCTGCCGCAGCGCGGGCGGGCTGGCCGCGAGCACGGCCACGCTGACCCTGTGCGTTCCGTCGCCCGCCGGCTCGCCGAGTTCGTTGCTGATCCCGCGGGCGAGGGCGTCCAGCGTTGCCGAATCCTCCCGCAGCTGCTCGGCAGTGCGGGCGAGCGCCTCGGCGACGCCGGGGCCGAGCTCGCGTTCGAGCAACGGCAGCACGGTCTCCCGCACCCGCACCCGGGTGAAGCGCGGCTCGAGGTTGTGCGGATCCTGCCAGGGCGCCAGGCCGGCGTCGGCGCAGAACTGACGCGTGACGCTCCGGCGCAGGCCGAGCAGCGGGCGCAGGTAGGGTCCGCTCGCCGTCGCCATGCCCTGCAAGCTGGTCGGCCCCGATCCCCTGGCCAGGCCGAGCAGCACCGTCTCCGCCTGGTCGTCGAGGGTGTGGCCGAGCAGGATGTGACTCGCGCCGGTCTCAGCCAGGGCCGTGTCGAAGGCGGCGTAGCGGGCGGTGCGGGCGGCGGCCTCCGGACCGTCCCCGGCCGCTTCGTGCCCGACCGTGACCCGGAGTACGAGCACCGGGGCGAGCCCGAGCATGGCGGCCTGCCCGGCCGCGGTGGCCGCGACATCTGCCGACCCTGCCTGCAGGGCGTGGTCGACGATGACGGCGCCGGCCCGGATGCCGGCCTTGCCCGCCTCGAACGCGCAGCCCGCTGCGAGGGCGAGGGAGTCCGCTCCCCCGCTCAACCCGACCAGCACGAGCCCGCCGGCCGGGAGCGCGTCGCGCACCATCCGGCGCACATCATTGATGGCCGGGGTCAGTCTCGGGCGCGGTGGTTGCTGCATCCAGTAACGTTAGCCGCAGACTTTGATCAAGGGAGAAACCAGGCCATGGCCGAATACGACGCAGTGATTGAGATTCCCCGCGGGAGCCGCAACAAGTATGAGGTCGACCACGAGACCGGGCGGGTGTACCTGGACCGGGTGCTCTACACGAGCTTCGTCTACCCGACCGACTATGGCTTCTTCGAAAACACGCTCGGCCTCGACGGCGACCCCGTCGACGTGCTCGTGCTGCTCGACTTCCCGCTCTTCCCGGGCGTGGGCGTGTCCGTGCGGCCGGTCGGCGTCTTCAACATGACCGATGACGGCGGCTCCGACGCGAAGGTCATCGCCGTTCCGGCCGGCGACCCACGCTGGGACTACATCCAGGACGTCACCGACATCCCCGAGTACACCCGCAAGGAGATCGAGCACTTCTTCGAGCACTACAAGGACCTCGAGCCGAACAAGTGGGTCAAGACCGAGGGCTGGGGGGACGCCGTCGAGGCCGACCAGATCGTGCGCGACGGCATCGCCAAGCTGGCCGCCGAAGGCCACTAGTCCGTCCCGTTACCCCCTCGGGGCGCCAGCTCCGTCGCGTTGGTTTGAACGCGAGAGTGCAGTTTTGGCCCCTTCCGCTGTTCGGAAGGGGCCAAAACTGCACTCTCGCGAAACCAGAATGACGCGCGGGCGACGGATGCTGCGGGTCAGCCGGTGGGGCGACCGACGTAGGGGGCGACGTCGCCGGGCGACCAGATGCTGTGGATGCGCACGGGCTTGCCATAGTCGGCGGCCTCGATGATCTGTCCACCCCCGACATAGATCGCGTTGTGGTAGAAGTCCCCGCCGCCGCTGGTCCAGAAGACCAGGTCGCCACGCTGCACCTCCGAGAACGGAACAAGCCGCCCCGCACTGGCCATCGTGCGGTACTGGTTGGTCGCCGAATGGGATCCGATGTACACCCCGGCCGCGGCGTAGGCCGCTTTGGTCAGCCCGGAACAGTCCCAGACGTCGGGGCCGAACCCGCCGAGGCCGTAACGGTCGCCGAGCTGGGCGCTGGCGAAGGCGATGGCCACGTCCACGGCGTTGCGATTGGGGGCAGGAGCCGGGGCAGGAGCCGTAGCCGGGGCAGGAGCCGTAGCCGGGGCAGGAGCCGTAGCCGGGGCAGGAGCCGTAGCCGGGGCAGGAGCCGGGGCTGGGGCCGGAGCCGCACCCCCGGATGCCGGTGCCACGGGAGCCGGCTTGTTGGTCACCGTGGGCGGCTTGTTGGCCGCACCGGCCGCCGCAGCCGCCTGCGCCGCCGCCTGATCGGCCGCGGCGCGAGCCG
>NZ_SOFP01000058.1 GCF_004402785.1 Cryobacterium algoritolerans | reverse complement strand
CGGCGGGGCGGGGCGCGGCGGGGCGTGGCGCGGCGGGGCAGGGCGGGGCGGGGCGGGAGCGGAGCTTCATTTTCGCGGTGGGGATTCCGCATGGGAGGCTTCCGCGATAACCTGTTGTGGTCGCGCCGCCGCTCTCGGCTCGTTCGCCGGCCCTCAGGTGGTGGCGCGCGCCCGACTCGCCCGCACGAACACCTGACCAGCAGGGACCCGACCCATGAGCATCATCGAAGCCAGGGGACTCACCAAAACCTACCGCTCCAAGAGCGGCCCCGTCCACGCCCTTGCCGGGCTCGACCTCTCCGTTCCGCGCGGGTCGGTCAAGGCCCTGCTCGGCCCGAACGGGGCAGGCAAGACCACCGTCGTGAAGATGCTCACGACCCTGATCCGGCCGGATGCCGGCACCGCCTTCGTCGACGGGATCGACGTCCTCGCCGATCCGAAGGCCGTGCGGCGAATCATCGGTGTCTCCGGGCAATACTCTGCCGTCGACGAGAACCTGACCGGGTTCGAGAACCTGCAGATGGTCGGCCGGCTCTACCATCTCGGTGCGACGGTCGCCCGGCGCCGAGCGCAGGAGCTGATCGACCTGTTCGAGCTCACGGCGGCCGGCAATCGTCCGGTAAAGGGGTTCTCCGGCGGTATGCGCCGCCGGATCGACCTCGCCGGTGCGCTCGTGATCAAACCCAAGGTGCTGTTCCTCGACGAACCGACCACCGGGCTCGACCCGCGGAGCCGGATCGCTCTCTGGCAGGTGATCAAACGCCTCGTCGCCGACGGCACCACGGTGCTGCTCACCACCCAGTACCTCGAAGAGGCCGACCAGCTGGCCGACGACATCGTCGTGATCGATGACGGCCGGGTGATCGCCGAGGGTACCTCCGACCAGCTCAAGGCACAGATCGGCGGGCACCGGCTGGAGATCGCCCTGGTCGACGCCGCCGACAGCGACACCGCCCGGAGCATCCTCGCCCGGCACGGCGACGGTGAACCGATCGTGACCACCGACGGCCGCGGCCTCGAGGTCGCCGTCAACGACGGTCCCCTCGTGCTGCAGCATGTGCTCGCGGCGCTCGGGGAGGCGAAGATCGGCCTGCACGACGCCGGGATGCGCCGGCCCACCCTCGACGACGTGTTCCTCAAACTCACCGGCCACAAGGCGGACAAGACCGCCCAGCAGACCGAGGACGCCGAATTGGAGACAGTCAAATGAGCGTCGCCGCCACCCTTCCCACCTGGAACCCGCTGTCGATGTGGTACTCCGACGGCTGGACCGTGACCAAGCGCAACCTGATCAAGATCAAGCGGTCGCCCGACATGCTCGTCTTCGCCGTCATCCAGCCGATCATGTTCGTGCTCCTGTTCAGCCAGGTCTACGCCGGCGCCATCTCCGTGCAGGGCACCGACTACGTGCAATTCCTGATGGCGGGCATCTTCGCCCAGACCGTTGTCTTCGGCTCGACGTTCTCCGGCTCGGCGATGGCCCAGGACCTCAAGGAAGGCATCATCGACCGGTTCCGCAGCCTGCCGATGAGCTCGTCGGCCGTGCTGATCGGCCGCACCAACAGCGACCTCGTGCTGAACACGATCTCGATGGTCATCATGATGGGCACCGGCCTGGCGGTCGGCTGGCGGGTGAACTCCTCGCTGCCGCAGTTCCTGGCCGGAATCGGGCTGCTTCTGCTGTTCAGTTACGCGTTCAGCTGGGTGATGGCGCTGCTGGGCATGAGCGTGAAGAGCCCGGAAGTCATCAACAACGCGTCGTTCCTGATCCTCTTCCCGTTGACCTTCGTCTCGAATGCCTTCGTGCCGAGCGACACCCTGCCCACCCCGCTGCGCATCTTCGCGGAGTGGAACCCGGTGTCCTCGCTCGTGCAGGCGGCCAGGCAGCTGTTCGGCAACGAGGGCACGGCGCCGGTGCCCGACATCTGGACAATGCAGAACCCGATTGCGACCGTGCTGATCGGGATCAGTGTCATGCTGCTGGTGTTCGTGCCGTTGTGCATCCGCAAGTTCGCCTCGATCAGCTCAAGGTGACCGGCGGCTCGACCCCGACGGACACCGACCGCAGCACAACCGGGAGACCGACATGACAGAGCAACAGGCCGGACCTGGCATCGGCATCCTCGCCGCGTTCAGCGGATTCGCCGTGCCCGACATCGACGCGGCCCGCGCCTTCTACGCCGAGACCCTCGGCCTCACGGTGCGGGACGGCGGGATGGGCCTGCTGCGCCTGGAATTGCCCGGCGGCGCCGAGGTGATGGTCTACCCCAAACCCGACCATGTGCCGGCCGTGTTCACCATCCTCAACTTCGCCGTCGGCGACATAGACGTGGCCGTCGACGAGCTGCTCTCCCGCGGGGTGACCTTCGAACGTTACACGGGGTCTCCCCAGGACGAAAAGGGCATCGCCAGGGACCCGCACGGCCCGCAGATCGCCTGGTTCACCGACCCGGCCGGCAACATCCTCTCGGTGCTCCAGAATGGCTGACAGTGTGCCGTTCACCACCGATCGGCGCACCGGGAAGCTCCGGGCGCCACGGAACACCGCGCCGGCCGGCGCCGGGCCGTGGGACGTCAAGAAGGTGCTCAAACCGTTCTACGCGCCCACGAATCGGGACTGGGAACTGGTCGAGGTTCCCGGGCAGCGGTTCATCGCCATCGATGGGAGCGGCGACCCGAACACGGTACCCGCCCACCCGGAGGCCGTCGCGGCCCTCTACGCGGTGGCCTACGGCATCAAGTTCCAGGCCAAGCGCGAGCTCGGGCGCGACGCGGTCGTGGCTCCGCTCGAGGGCCTGTGGTTCGCCGACGACGCAGCCGTCTTCACCGCGGGGTCGAAGTCGGAGTGGCACTGGACGATGCTGATCAGCGAGCCGGACTGGGTGACGGATGCCTTCATCGCCCGGGCCATCGTGGCCGCGAGCGCGAAGAAGAAACTTCCCGCTCTCGCCAGGGTGCGCACCGAAACCCTCAACGAGGGGCTCTCCGCCCAGCTGCTGCACCTCGGCTCCTACGCCGACGAGGCTCCGGCCCTGGCCACCCTGCACGGCGAATTCCTGGCCGCACACGGTCTGCGCGCCAACGGGCGGCACCACGAGGTCTACCTCGGTGACCCGCGCCGGACCGAGCCGGCCAAGCTTGAAACGGTGCTGAGGCAGCCGGTCGACCGGCTCTGACCTGTCCGGCTTTGACCTGTCCGGCTCTGCCCGGCTCTGCCCGGCGCCGACAGGCTTCGTGGAACCGCCCGACCGGCAGCGCCGCCTACTCGGGGTGCCGGCGCAGTTCGGCCTGGATCAGCAGGGCAAGTTCCCGCAGCAGCACCGTGTCGATTTCGTCCGGCAATCGAGGCGAGGGGTCGAACACGCTGAGGACGCCGATTCGCTCACCCGATTCGGCCTCCACCGGGAAGCCGGCGTAGAAACGGGTGCGCGGTTCGCCGACCACGAGGGGATGCTCGCGGGTGCGTGGGTCGAGGAGCGTGTCCGGGACGACCAGCGCGCCGGGGGAGCGCACCGTGATGGCGGTCACCGAACCGGCGAGCGGGTACACGTTGGGTGCCCCGCCCAGGTTGGACTTGTCCCACAGGCGGTCTCCGTCGAGAAACGTGAAGGCGGCCGACCGGGTGCCGTAGGAGCGCCGCGCCACCGCCACGATCCGGTCGAAACGCTCCTCCGGATCAGTGTCGAGGAGGCCGCACTCGGTAGCGGCGCGCACCCCGTCGGGGCCGAGCCACTCGGGGTGGCCGGTCGGCGATCCGTCATGGTCGCTCTCGGCGCGGTTGTCACCGTGGTGCTCCGAGTCGAGGGGAGCCTTCATCGAGTCGGCGAGGTTCTCGGCCCAGGCGATGTAGTCGGCCGCAGTGCGGATGCGGCCGGGGGTGCGGGCCAGGCCGGCGGGCATGGGGACGAAGTAGGCGTCCGGACGGGCGGCGCAGACGGCCCCGGTCAGGTCGTTCAGCGCCCGTGCGTGGGTGGCACCGAGGGAACCCAGGGCGGTGTCATAGGCCGCGATCGACCGGATCGGCTGCATGCCGAGCACGAAGATCCGGGTGGTGCGGGAGGTATTGCGGCTGAGCTGGCCCAGGATCGCCTGGAGCTCCCGGCTCCAGACCCTGGGCGAGATCAGGCCTACGGCGTCGGTCGTGCCGAGGCTGAGCACAATGGCGTCGTAACGCCACAG
The DNA here is from genome assembly GCF_004402785.1 of Cryobacterium algoritolerans. Lineage (GTDB taxonomy): Bacteria > Actinomycetota > Actinomycetes > Actinomycetales > Microbacteriaceae > Cryobacterium > Cryobacterium algoritolerans. Next base: position 2,816 of record NZ_SOFP01000058.1, on the reverse strand, counting down.
CTTCAGCCCGGCGACTTCGGACCGGGCCGACCTGATCGTGATCGCCGGGCTCGGAACGACGTCGACGTCGCTGCCCCGCCCGGTGCGTGCCGACAGCGCCCGCGCGAGTGAACCGGGCAGGGCAAGGTCGTGGCTGAGCACACCCCAGCCGATCGCGGGCCCGCTGCCGAAGAGGAGGATCCGATCGCTGTTGACGCCTGCGGCGTGGGCCTGCGGGGCATCTCTCGGCCGTGGCAGGGTGTCGTAGTCGCGCGTCCGGGCCGTGCTCCACGCACGCATGACGGGTGCCATCGCCCAACGGATGACTTCACCCACCGAAACTCCTCGAGACCGAAATGAATCTCCAGTGGATAAACCGTGGAGCCTATCGAGCTTATATCAGCTAACCACCCGGTGTGAGTCGCCGCAGTTACGCTGGCTGGTTTGCACGGGATGCCGGCGGCCGGGTGCGCCGATCCTCCGGCTACCGGGAACCGCGCCTTTTATCCTTCTTCGGGCTGGCCGTGGGGCGGGTGCGGCCCGGGGCGCTCTGGGTCTTCCGGGACACGGCCGGTTTCGCCTTCGCAGCCGCGACACGTACGGCCTTCGCGGCGGCCTTCGCCTTGTCGGTCTTCTTTTCCTTCTTCACCCGTTCGGCGCCGGCCGGCAGGGAATCGATCCGCGAACTGTCCCGCGTGCGTCCGCGCACGATGCCGATGAACTCCTCGACGTCCTCGGTCGTCTCGCTCGCGAGCCAGGCCAGGGACACCTGGCTCTCCGCCACGTCCTCGACCGGCCGGGACACGACATCCTTCCTGCCGTGCAGCCGAGCGATCGAATGGGGGACGATCAGGATGCCCACCCCGGCCGCGACCTGCTCCATCGCCTCGTCGAGGTCGCGCATTTTCGGCAGCGCACGGCGGGTGCCGTCGCGGACCTCTGTCGCCACCGCACGCCACTCCGGCACGGCGTCGGGGTCCTGCAGGAGGTGCTCGTCGGCCAGGTCGGCGACGAGCACGCTGTCCTGGTCGGCGATGAAGTGGTCCTTCGCCGCGACCACCACGGGAATTTCGCGGTAGAGGGCGATCAGGCTCAGGTCGGTCTCGTCGACGGGCAGCCGCACCAGGCTGACCTGGGCGCGGCCGTCGCGGAGAACCTGGTCCTGCTCGGCCGGATCGGTGCGAAAGACCTCGAGCGGCTGGTCGGGTCGGCGTTCGGCCCAGATACGAGTCCACTTTGTGGGGGTCACACCGGCGACGAAGGCAATGGAAAAAGTCACCGGCATCCTCTCTGTTTCGGGCTCAGTCGGCACCGACCAGCCGGATCGATACCGCTCTCAGGCTATACGCTTGACTAATGACCGAGAAGAAGACCCAGACCATGAAGCCCGCCACGGCGGCCCAGAAGCTCGGGATTCTGCTCGAAGCAGCCCCGGAAGAGTTCCAGTCCTCGCCCATGTCGCGCACCGACCTGGCCGCGCTGGACGCGAAGCCGCCGGAGTGGCTGCTCGAACTGCGCGCCAACGGCCCGCACCCGAAGCAGGTCGTCGCCGCCAAGCTGGGCGTGTCGATCTCCGGGCTCGTGCGCGGCAAGGTGACCGAGCCGCTCACCACCGCCGAGATTTTGGCGCTCCTGCAGCAGCCGCCGGCCTGGCTGGTCACCGAGCGGGCGACCCAGTATGAGGTCCGCGAGGAGCAGATTCGGGTCAAGGACCGTGACGCCGAGCGCGCCCGCAAGACGGCGCACATCGCCCGCCAGGCCGCCCAGAACGAGAAGGCCGGCCGCGGCCGCTGAGCCGCCCGGGGCAGCGCCGAGCGCTCCTGTTGCGCCGCTGCGCTCCAGGCGCACCAGGCGCTCAGCGGCGCATGTGGCGCGCTCGGTACTGACGCTCGCGCTCAGGCTGCGAGGCTCGCGTACTGTTCACGCAGAAATCCGACGATCTCGCCGAGTTCGGCCTGCGAGATGGAGTGGCCCATCCCCTCGTAGATGCGTTCGGTGAGGTCGGAGTGGCCCGGCAGCCAGGCCTGGGTGCGTTCGATCGCATCCTGGGGGATCACCGGGTCGGCCGTGCCGCGGCCCCAGAAGATCGGGAGGCACCGCTCGGCCAGGCGCGCGTCGCCCGGATGCTCGTTGCGGCCCACGAAGCCCGACAGCGCCACCGCGAACGCGAACCTGTCCGGTGCCTGACGCAGTAGCTGGAGCGCCATCGCCCCGCCCTGGGAGAAGCCGAGCAGCCCCACCGAGGTTGGCTGCTCCGGCAGGGCGTCGAGCCAGGCCAGCACGCCGGAGGTGGCGGCGGTGAGGGCATCTGCGCTCGGGGCGCCGGGGTTCACCGCCGCACCGGCCGCACCGATCGGAAACCAGGCCCAGCCGGGTCCGGCCGTCAGCGGCGCGCGAAGGGCCGCGATCACCGGGTGCAACGGAAGATGCGGCGCGAGGGAGAAGAGGTCGCCCTCGTGCGAGCCGTAACCGTGCAGGATGATCAACAGGGGGCGGCCGCCCCGATCGGCGGGGCCGGCGGACCACAACACGGCGTCAGGGTCGATTTCTTCGATCCGCTCGGTGGGATGTCCCTCTTCGCTGTTGTCCATCCTGGACCTTTCGTTTCGGGTCGTGGCGGGAACGCGACGACTGGTTCCATACTTTCACTGCGACGGGGGAGTTCGTGGCTGCGGCGATCGTGCCGGGCCACCGCGGTCTCCTCGGTGGCCGGCGCCCTCAGTCGACGGTGCGGCCGCGGGCGCGCAGGAAGGCGTCGATCGCAGCAGTGTGCGGCGCGGTGCCCGGCCCGGGCAGGGTGACGGCCAGGGCGGCCGCCGCGTTGGCCCGCACGGCCG
>NZ_SOFP01000028.1 GCF_004402785.1 Cryobacterium algoritolerans | reverse complement strand
GCCGCCGCCACCGCGGCGGGCCCGACGCCGGCCACCCCGACCGCCGCGGCCCCGGCGACTGCCCCGGCGGCGCCGAGTGGCACCTTCGACGGGTCGGTGGTGCAAACCAGTTACGGACCGGTGCAGGTGTCCGTGACGATCGCGAACGGGACGATCACCGAGGTCACGGCGCTCCAGCTGACCAACGACGGCGGCCGCTCGGTCATGATCAGCAAGCAGGCGGCGCCCATCCTCCGCGGCGAGGTGCTGACCGCCCAATCGTCCCAGGTGCAGAACGTCAGCGGGGCCACCTACACGACCAACGGCTACCTCACCTCCCTGCAGGCGGCCCTCGATGCCGCGAAGTTTTAGCCGGTACGGCCCCGTGATGCCGCCCGAAGCCCGCGTCTCGTCCGCGGAAGGTACAGCCGGAACCGACGCGCTCACCGTGACGTCAATGGGGACGGTGCTGAGCATCCGTTTCGGCGGGCCGGTCGAACCTGCGTCGCGCGCCGCCGCCCGCGACGCGGCCGCCCGCGTCTTCGCCGGGTGGGACTCGCGGTTCAGCCTGTACCGTGACGACTCTGAGCTGAGCCGGATCAACAGGGGGGAACTCCGCCTCACCCAGGCGAGCCCGGCGCTGCGGGACTGCTACGCGCAGGCCCTCGACTGGCGCGACCGCACCGACGGGATGTTCACCCCGCACCGGGCGGATGGCCTGCTCGACCTGTCCGGGGTGGTCAAGGCCCTTGCCATCGACGAGGCCGGGGGAGCGCTGCACGCCCTCGGCCTTGAGGACTGGTCGCTGAACGCGGGCGGGGACATCCTCGTCGCCGGCAGCCAGGCGCCCGGGCTCGACTGGGTGGTCGGCATCATCGACCCGACGGACCGGGCGCGCACGCTGGCCGTCGTTCCCCTCGCCAGGCCACTCCGGGCCGTCGCGACCTCCGGCAGCGCCGAGCGCGGCGATCACATCTGGGCTTTCGTCACCGGAGGGATCTCGCCCTACCGGCAGGTCACCGTCTTCGCCCGGGACATCGTGACCGCCGACGTGCTTGCCACGGCCATCATCGCCGGCGGCGAGGCGACCCTGAACCGGAGCACCGAGATCTGGCCCGTCGAGGTGCTCGCTGTACCGAGGGAGGGTTCACTCCTGGCAACCCCCGGGCTACGGGCCTGACCTCGGCCCGGCCTCTCGCAACATCCGCCGGACCTCCGCGCGCCACGTGCGATCGTCGACTTTTCAGGGACGTTCTCGGCGGTTTTCGCCGGCCCCGCACCCTTGTTGATGGAGGCCGTAGAGCGTACCGTGACTCGCCCGGGGGCACCCGGCCCTTTGCCCGGCGGGGAGGAACGATCATGACAATGGACCCGGATGGGCTCTGGCCCCGGCGGGCGGACGCGGCGAACGACGGCCTGGACGAGGATCGTGACCTTGACGATGTCGCCCTGACCCTCAATGAGGACCTACCGATCGACCCGGACGCCGACGAACGGACCGTCGACGCCGATGGCCGTTCCGTCGACTTCGACTTCGACGACGACGATGATCGCGACGACGATGATCGCGACGACGATGATCGCGACGACGATGATCGCGACGCCGATGATCGCGACGCCGATCGCGACGCGGACGAGTACCTGAGCTAGCCGGCAGGCCGGCCAGAGTCGAGGCCGAGCAGGCCGTGGTCGGGGTCGAGGGTGGCGAGAAGTCGACCGCAGATGTCGCTGAGTTGCGCGACCTGCCGGGCGCTGAGCGGGTCGAGGACGACCGTGCGAACCTCCTCGACGTGGCCGGGGGCGCTCGCCACGACCTTGGCCCAACCGGCATCCGTCAGCGTCGCCAGGGAGGTGCGGCCGTCACGCGGTGAGGCGCAGCGGGTGAGCAGTCCCTGAACCTCCAAGCGACCGATCACGTGGGACAGGCGCGACAGTGAGGCGTTGGTGCGCGCGGCCAGCTGGGTCAGGGCCATCGATTTGCCCGGGCTCTCCGAGATCATCGCGAGCACGTAGTACTCGAAGTGGGTGAGCCCGGCGTCCCGTTTGAGCTGGGCTTCGAGGCGGCTCGGGAGGAGCATGGTCACGGCCATCAGGCGCAGCCAGGCCTCGCGTTCGTCCGTGGTGAGCCAACGGGGTTCAGTCATGAGCCGACTCTACCCGTTGACTTGACGTTTCAACTGAAACGACGTAACTTTTAGTTGTTGCTTCAAGTAAACGCCGGCCGGCTTCGGCCGAAGGGCAACCTGTTCAGCGGCAGCCCCGTTACACCTCCAGGAAGAGAACAACATGACTGACATCACCATCATCGGCAGCGGCAACATGGCTCGTGGAATCGGCACCAGGGCGGTCGCCGCCGGACGCAGCCTCCAGATCCTGAGTCGCGATGAGGCGAAGGCGGCGGCGCTGGCGGCGGAACTCGGCGCAAGCGTCACGTCCGGCCCGCCCGATGCCGTGCCTGCGGGAAACATCGTGGTGCTGGCGGTTCCCTACGACGCTGCGCGCGAGATCGTCACCCTTCTCGGCGCGGCGCTGGCTGGAAAGACCGTGATCGACATCACAAACCCGATCGACTTCTCCACCTTCGACTCGCTCGTGGTTGCCCCCGGCACATCGGCGGCCGAGGAACTCGCCGCGCTCGCCGCGCCCGGCGTGACCATCGTGAAGGCGTTCAACACGACCTTCGCCGGCCCGCTGGCCGCCGAGACCGTTGCCGGCGAACCGCTCGACGTGTTCATCGCCTCCGACTCAGACGAGGCCGCCGCCGCCGTCGCATCGTTCGTCCAGGACGCCGGGCTGCGCCCGATCGTGGCCGGCCCGCTGCGCCGCGCGCGTGAACTGGAGGGCTTCCAGCTTCTCATCATGACGCTTCAGGCCAACCCGGCGTTCGACACCTTCAACTGGAACACCTCCCTCAAGGTGCTCGTCTAGCGTTCACTCGGGCGCGGTCGCGCCGCTTTCGGCAGGGCGCGCCCGCGGTCGCGGTCGCGCCCTGCCGAAACGGGCGCGGTGTGGGTTCGGACGATGCCGTGCGCGGGGGATCGTGAGGGCGGCGGTGGGGGCTCAGACGCCCGAGGCCCTGCGCCGCAGCCTCGCCGCCAGGAGCGCGATCGCGCGCCAGCCGAGCAGGAACACGCCGAGCACGATTGTTGCCACGACGATGAAGCTCGGCTGAACACCCTGTCCGCTGGCGAGCCGCAACAGCATCCCGACGGCCACCGTGCACAGCCAGACGCCGATGCCGGTCCAGACGATCCGCCCGGGGCTCCGCCAGGCGCGCAGCAGGATCCAGCCGATCGCGAGCCCGCCGAGGAACGGCCACCACGTCGTCAGAACTCCGAGGAGACCCTCGTCGTGGCTGGCCCGGCCGATCAGGACAAAGACCAGCACGAGGCCGGCGTCGATGGACGCAGCGGTGATGACGGATGCCGGGACTGCTCGCTCTGCTGTCATCCCCCAAGCCTACGGGCCTGTGGTGAACGGGCGGCCGGCGTTGTGGCCGCGCAGCAGGGCCGCACAGCAGGGCCGCGGCCCTAGATCGAGGTGCCGATCAGGGCGCCGATCGCCCACGTGACACCGAGGGCGAGCAGGCCGCCGACGACCACCCGGGAAATGGCGCGGGCCTTCGGGCTGCCGCCGAGGTAGGCGCTGAGCCAGCCGGTGACGACGAGGGCCACGGCGACCGCCAGGAATGTGGCCGGCAGGCGCCACTCGGGCGGCGGCAGCAGCACCGCGAGCAGCGGCAGGATGGCGCCGACGGTGAACGCGAGGGCGGAGGCGAACGCAGCATGCCACGGATTCGACAACTCCTCGGTGCCGATGTGCAGTTCCACCTCGAGGTGGGCGCCGAGCGCGTCGTGAGCGGTCAGCTCGAGCGCGACCTGCTGGGCGGTGTCGGAGCTGAGCCCCTTCGCCTGGTAGAGGCCCGCGAGTTCGGCCAGCTCCTGCTCCGGCATGTGTTCGAGCTCCCAGCGTTCCTTCGCGATCAGGGCTCGCTCGGTATCGCGCTGGCTACTCACCGACACGTATTCGCCCAGCGCCATTGAGATGGCGCCGGCGAGGAGGCTGGCGACACCGGCGATCAGGATGGCAGCGGCATCCGGCGTCGCGGCCGCAACGCCGACGACGAGGGCGGCAACCGAGACGATGCCGTCGTTGGCACCGAGCACGCCCGCGCGCAGCCAATTGAGGCGCGAGGCGTGACCTACGGAGTGGGGATCGGTGCCGTGGTCAGGTTCAGTCATGTCTGAATCCAACCATTGCCCGGTCGGCGGCGCCACCAAGGGCTGGCTTGCCTTCAGTCAGGCCCCGGCCGCACCGCGGCGGCGAGATCCGCGAGAGCGGACCGGTACTGCCGGGTGCGGTAGTACTCTCCGTGGCCTCCGACGGCTCCGGTGTACCCGCTTGTATCGATTTCGTCGGCGAATTCGTCAATCGGATTTACGTCTCGCCGGTTCGAGAAGGCCGGGAAGCCAAGCGGATCGGTCGCCCGCCACAGGCTGACCCAGCGCCGGGCGGGAACCAGCGGCCCGGCCGCTGCGGTATCCGCGGCGGGCACGGGTGTCGCTCCCGCCGAAGCGTCCGCGGCCCACGGGTCGGCCGCCCACAGCCGAGGCCGCAGGCACGGCGTGCTGCCGAGCACCGCCGGCCCGAGCAACTCGGGGAAGAACCGCCCGAAGTACGGGCGCAGTTGCACACCGAAGGTGAGCAGAGACATCCGAGGGCGGAGCCGTGTCCACTCCGGGTGCGAGGACAGCGAGAACAGCGCGGCCAGCGACACGACGGCGCCCATGCTGTGCGCCGCGAGCACCACCTCCCGCCGTCCGGTCGCCGGCGCCTCCGACTCGGGGCGCAGCCACCAGAGGATGCGGCGGGACACCTCCGGCACCGCCCGTTCGGCGTAACACGGCGCCCCGAGCGGGTGCCCGGCCCTGGGCAGGAAACAGGCCAGGTCCCAGACGATCGCCAGCGGACGGGTCGACCGGCCGGCCCCGGCGGGGAAGACGAGCCCGGCCAGCGCGAGGGCGGCAATGCCGGCCCAGGCTCCCATGGCCACGTCGAGCCAGGCCCGTACCCAGCCGGCATTGCCGATCCAGGCCGCCCTGACCTCGGCCGGCACCGGAGAAGCCGACAGTTGCGGGTAAAGCCACGACAACCACTCCGTCGCGAGGACGGCGAGCACCGCGGCCCCCGCCACGATCGCCACCGCCGGCTCGACCAGGTGCAGCCGCGCAGCCGTTGCCCGCTTCCGGTCCCGCACCGGGCCGAGCAGGGCGAGCAGCTCGGCCGCGGAACCCACCGGCATCGGCTGGTCCGCGGCGGATGTTTCGTCGGCCGGGGAAGGCGGCGTCCAGGCGGCAACCCGGCGAGCCACCGACCTCGGACGTACCAATGCCGCGCCGACGATCAGGAGCGCAACCGCGAAGAGGATCAGGGCGACGCCGCCGAACCACGGGTAGAGCATGGGGACGGTGAGCCGAGGATCTGGGGCCACGCACGTGTCGGCGCAGATCGCTCGCACGGCGGCAGCCGGTTCGGCCCCGACCGGACCGGAGCCGAGCAGCGCGCTCGCGCCTGACCCGCCGTTCAGCCAGTCGCCCGCCGCCACCGTGACCAGGCTGGACAGGACGAGCCCGATGCCGAGGGCGAGGCTGAGGAACACGGCAGGGGCCAGGCCGTGCCAGGCCTCGAACCGTCGCTCGGCCCCGGCGCGCGCGCGGCGGAAGAACACGCTCGACGCGATGATGGCGAGCATGAGCCCGACCAGCGCGAGGAGGGTCACCGCCGCGACCGTGAAACCGGACCGAGCGGATGCTCCGACGCCGCCGGTGGGCGCCCGACCAGCGAGCAGGAGCCCAACGGTCGCGAGATAGCCCGCGCCGCACAGGCCGGCCAGCGTCGTCTGCCAGCGGCCAGCCGAGGAGGAGGCCACGCCCTCGACCAGGAGGGTGCGAGTGCCGAAAACGGTGATCAGCGCGGTGAGGAGCAGGCCGCCGGAGACCCCGGTGGAAGCGTTCAGACTGAAGCCCCCACCGTCGACCACCGCCTGCGCACCCAGCTCGACCGAGACCAGGCTCAGCCCGGCCGCGAGGTGGCCGAGGGACAACCGCTGGGTTTCGCCGCGGCTGCTCCAGAACTGCGGCCTCGCGAGCAACGGGCCGCCGGTGCCCTGGGCGCCGGCGGAGTCGGCGGGCGGGGACGGGTCCCGTGCGTCGAGGTAGCGGTCGGCCACGTCGTAGCGCAGCCGGCTGATGCCCGACAACAGCCAGAGTCCCGCCACCACCAGCACGGGCACCAGGGAGAACAGGGCCATCCGGCGCCCGGGCGTCCACAGCGCCAGAGCTTCGAACGGTTGCGGTAGCACGGTGCAGACCAGGCTGCCCCCCGCATAACACTGCACGGCCAGCAGGTCGACGGCGACCGACGTGACCGTCGTCGACAGCAGCAGCGTGAGCAGTACGCCGAACAGGCGGACAAGACCGGCGCGTGCACTCAGTGCCGCGGTGCGGCCGTCGGTGGGCAGCCGCCAGCACCAGGCGGCGGCATTGGCGATGCTGAACGGCAGCAGAAGAGCCCAGCCGACCCGCGCCAGCCCGGCCACCAGCGCGCCGCCCGGCCCGGTCGGTTCGGGCGTGGTGCGCACGAGCCCGCCCCACGAGTACGCTTCGCGGCGGATGCGACGCGGCACGAAGCCGCGCCGGTCCGCGGCATCCATTTCCCGGCGAAGCCGGTCCAACGCCGCGGGAGTCGGGGTCCAGAAGCTGCCGAGCCGGTCACCGGCCACGCGCTCGACGTCCGCGGCCGCAAGGTCGAGCAGCTCCGCTGGGGCGGTGTTGTTGATGCCGTGCACCCGCAACTCGAGCACGCGCGGCTCCGGCACGCGGGGCGCGGGCACGCGGGGCCCGGGCACGCACGGCCGGGGCACGCGCGGCCCGGGCGCCTCCGGGGAGGGA
>NZ_SOFP01000007.1 GCF_004402785.1 Cryobacterium algoritolerans | reverse complement strand
GCTGGGACATTACAAAATTGCCCGGCCCCATCAAAGGCACCTGGTTCGATTGCTACGTGATGATCGATATCTTCTCCCGCTATATCGTCGGCGCCCACGTCCACGCCTCCGAGTCCGGCGAGTTGGCGGTGGAGATGATGAAGGAGATCTTCGCCATCCACGGCACCCCGCACGTCGTCCATGCCGACCGCGGCAAAGCTGGGCGATGGCGGCGTCGATACTCATCTCCGCTGTCTCGAGGTCCACGTCGGTCGTGCTCCGCGATTGGGGAAGCCGAGCAAGCATGCTCGTGCCTCCTTTCAGGGCGAAGGGGCAATCGTCCTGCGAGAACACCCGGCAGAGAAAGCGATCGAAGACAGCCAGTTCGATGAGGCTCTGGACGGAGGACCCGACGCCGCTTCGGTACGCCACGCGTGCCTTCTCCGTGATCGCGGAAAGCACCGCACGCCCATCTGGGTACGGGTCGCTAACGGTCATTATTCTTCCTCTTTGATGCTGAACGTTTCTGTGGCGCCGACTGTGGGAGCAGGCGAGTTCCCGGTTGCGACTTGGAAGTCGATCGCGGGAATGGTGATGTTCGGCAGCGATGCCGATATCTGCGCTGCGATGGATTTCGTGATGTGACCCAGCTGTTCACGCTGGCGCTGAAGTAATGGGGCGAGCACGGTATCCCTGATTTCGGACACGAGGCGACCCTGATCCACGAGTACCGGTGCGATCATCCGCTCGATGTGTTCGCGCAGCTCGACGCTCCCCGCCAGCTGGGGCTGTAGGCCACCGACGATGGACCTCAGCTGCTCCCGCACTGCCTGGCTGACGATCCCCTCAAGGGCAGCGCCAATAGCCGGCCGCCGCACGAGCGCACGCGCCGCGGCCACATCATCGATCCCCGCGCTCCGGCGGAGCTGTTCCAGCAGAGCTGGGCCATCGCCTCGAGCGTGGCCGTATCGTGCGGCGAACGGGGTCAGCAGAAGACCGAGGTGTTCAAGGTCGACCGCTCGTTCTCCCCGGGTCGCGTCGGCCAGCACGTCGCCGACCAGGGACAGGTCGCCGATCTCGTCGACCAGGTCGGCGACCGTTCGTTCGATGCTCGTCACCGGGAGGCCCCCGACAACCACAACGTCGCGGGAATCCAGCTGGCGCCGGCTGTAGACAATGTCGGTTCGTTGCGTTTGGCGTCGCTCGCTTGTGATCAGGCGATACGGGACTGGATTGATATCACCGCACTCATGAACAGCTGCCGCGGCCGCCCCGCCCACCACGACTCCCGGGGTACTCACCCGCTCCCACGCCAGCACCATGGGTTCAGTCGACATCCAGGCAGCGCGCAGATCATCCAGAGGAGCGACCGGCACTCCCCCGATCCGGTACACGCCGTGGGCGAGACGCACGAGTCGCCCATCTCGTTCCCGATGCGAGAGATTGGCGCGACTCACACCCCGCGCCCGCGCCTGAGCCGCGGTGAATAGACCCCACTGGCCGGCAGCCAGTTCCTCAAGGATCGGCTCAACAACAACGCTTATACTTGGAAAGTATAGCTGGAGTACGCTTTTCAAGCAATTGTGTTCTCGAAAAGCGGACCTGAAGGCGAATCCCGTGCGGGCGGGGTTTACGCGACACGGCGGCCCCAAGGCGGAGTAGGGGCGATGGTTGTCGATTCCCACGCTCGGCTGCACAAATTCTGCACTCGCGTGCACAGCTCATTCACGCCACCACGGCCTTGGCTCTGTGCCCATGAGGGTCCGTCATCTGACACGGCATCATCACGCTCGGCGGTTGCGACGATTGCCCCCTCGCCGGTCGCGCTTAGGGTCGTCGCGCTCGGGCCACTTCTTCATGACATCACCACGCTTCTCATCACTTGGAACACATGGGTAGGTCCACCGAGAAATGTCAGCTCCTGCAACCCCATCGGCTCGCACCTCCTGCCGTGGGGTATTCGCTAAAACGAGATTCCACCGCTACCGATCGTTGGCAGAAATGGAAGCAGGGGAGGTGAGTTCCCCCATCCGAAGATATACGCATCAATAAGCGCGAAGAGGAGAGCGATAACCCAGCGAATCCACCAGGGCCTCACCCAGGGAGGTACCGCCACAGCGGCGAACACAAGCCCCGCGCACACCACGGGCACGACTACTCCCCAGGGAAGACTGAACTGTTCAGAATTTGCTGTCGACCCCCAGCATCCACCGAATCCGCACCAGTTAAACCGAGCCGCAACCCAGAGCGGGTATCCGATCAGAAGCGCGAGCGGCACGGTCCAGAGCAAGTGCACGGCCGCGACGCTGAAACCCGCTGGTTTCTTTGCGCGTACTGCCATGTCAGCCAAAATTCACCGCTCCCGAGGTTGCGAACGCGCCTGCCTGGATTGATGCACCCAGCGAGGACGTCCCGTTGACAGTGACCTTACCGGGCGACTGACGCACTACCTTGATCTTCGGGTCGATCGTTGTGCCCGCGGAGAAGGAGAGATCCTTGTTGGTCAAGCCAGATGCTCCCACTACCTGTTCTCTTGTTCTGGGTGGCGATGGGCATTTGCGATGTTTTGAATCGGTTGCCCTTTCTTGGGGCTGGTTTGAGTTCCGTGTGCACTGCTAGAAAGTAGCTGCGGCTGTGGATCGTGCGCCGCGATCGTCGTTCGCTGCGTGAACGCCAGAGCCCGGCGGAAGAGCATCGGCAACTGAGATCACACCATGAATCGTCACTCGAGCGGGAGCCTGAACATGCGTCGGTACCTGAGGTTAGGCGTCGTGTTCGGTGTCGGCGTGGCCATGGTGTTGGGGGTGGCGGGCTGCTCGTTAAACGCGCCCGACGCGGGGAAAACAGTTGCGCAGATTCGGGTGGTTCCCATCCTCAACGATCCTCCACCCGATGGTGATCTGCTCGGCCGAGCCGAGTACCTCGGAAGCTCCGGACCGATAGCGCAGGACGCCTGTGTTACGACCGTCTTCGCCGCTCCAGACAGTCCCTCCGCGCTCCTGGACTACTACCGCCGGACCTACCCACAACTCGAATTTCACCGAGAATCAGGCACCGCGGACGCCATCAGCCTCAACGGGACAGACGGGTGGGCCTACGTGTCAGTGAATATACAAGCCAAGTCCCCGTACCTCGAACCGCGGTCAAGTCCAAATGTGTGGTGTAACGGGTTTTCCGTGTGATTCTTGGATTTTTAGGCGCTGAGGGCGCCGAGTTCGGTTGTGGGTTCCTCCTTGTCGGTCGGGATGAGGGTGAGCCGTGAGCGGCTGAGGACGTCGAGGCCGAGGTAGCGGCGGCCTTCGATCCATTCGTCGTGTTGTTCGGCCAGGACCGCTCCGACGAGCCGGATCAGGGAGCCGCGGTCGGGGAAGATGCCCACGACGTCGGTGCGGCGGCGGATCTCTCGATTGAGGCGTTCCTGGGGGTTGTTGGACCAGAGCTGACGCCAGATCTCCTTCGGGAAACCGGTGAACGCGAGCACGTCCGCCCGGGCTGTCTCGAGGTGGGTGGCGACCGCGGGGAGCTTCTCCTCGAACGCGTTCAGGACCCGGTCGAACTGGGCGTGCACGGCGTCCGCGTCGGGCTGGTCATAGACGCAAGTGGAGCAGGGTCTTTACCGACGGCCAGCTGGACTTCGGGGTCGCGGACATCAGATTCGCGGCGTAGTGGGTGCGACAACGCTGCCAGGTCGCACCGGGCAGGGTGGCCCCGATCGCGGCGACGAGGCCGGCATGCGCGTCGCTGGTGACGAGTTTCACCCCGGTCAGGCCACGGGCAGTCAAGTCGCGGAAGAAGCCGAGCCAGCCGGCGCCGTCTTCGGCACTGGTGACTTGCAGGCCCAGGATCTCGCGGTGCCCGTCCTTGTTCACGCCCGTCGCGAGGAGCGCGTGGACGTTGGCGACACGGCCGCCCTCGCGGACCTTCAGCACCAGGGCGTCGGCGGCGACGAATGTGTAGGGGCCAGCGTCGAGGGGACGGGTGCGGAACTGCTCGACCTGCTCATCGAGGTCCTTGGCCATGATCGACACCTGCGACTTGGAGAGACGGGTAATGCCGAGGGACTCAACGAGTTTCTCCATCCGCCTGGTCGACACCCCGAGCAGGTAGCAGGTCGCCACGACGCTGGTCAGGGCGGCCTCGGCGCGGCGGCGGCGCTCGAGGAGCCAGTCCGGGAAGTAGGTGCCAGTGCGTAGCTTCGGGATCGCAACGTCCAGGGTGCCGGTGCGGGTGTCGAAATCCCGGTGCCGGTAGCCGTTGCGGGAATTGACCCGGTCGGCGGAGATCTGGCCGTACTCGGCGCCGCAGACGGCTTCGGCCTCGGCGCTCATCAGCGCGTTGATGAACGTGGTCAGCATCTGCCGCATCAGGTCCGGCGAGGCTTGCTCGAGTTGTTCGGACAGGAAACGGGCAGGGTCAATAAAATGGGGTGCGGTCATCGCGTGTACTCCTTCGGAAAAGACTTGATCGGTCTTTCCAAGAATCACGCGGTGGCCGCCTCACATCGGTGCAACACGCCCAACAGGGCCGGGGTTACACCACGCTATTGGACGCAACCCACGGGCGACCCGCCTCTCGACAGGAGACCCTGGACGCCCAGGCCGGATACCCCAGTGATGACCTGGTCGCACCACTGGGCATCCTTCTGCTGGCCCGCCAAGGAGCCACCGTTCTCGGCTGTGCAGGAATGCGGGTACGCCCCGGCGACATCGGCGAAGTGACCAGAGTCTTCGTGGAACCTGCGGCACGAGGTAGGGGCGTGGGACGCCTTCTCATGAAGGAACTGGAACGCAAATCCCTCGAACTCGGACTCCATGCGTTGCGGTTGGACACACGAACGGACCTCGTCGAAGCGCGAAGCCTGTACGCGTCCCTTGGCTACATCGAAGGGGAAGCGCACAATACCGACCCATACGCGAACCACTGGTTCCGGAAAGAATTGGCCTGAATTTCGATTCTTGAAGGCCAGCGAAGGGCTTGGTCGGTTTGTAGTGCCCGGTCAGGGTTCCTCTGCGGTTAGGGGGCGAAGGGTCTGCCGGATCCGATCCTGAATACGCCAATCACCGTGGTGCCATCCGATGCGTAGGCCGGAATATCGACGTAGGTTCCTTCGTGCGCGTTCGTCCACTCGATCGCTTCCTCGGGTGACTTCACGTTCGAGCCTTCAGCGGCTTCAAGGTCTGTGGAATAGACGTAGGCCGGCTTCATATCCAGGGTTTGGACGAGGATGAGGTCGGGTGCGATCGCGCTGCCTCCTTGGACACCGAACGTTTGCCCGTTTGCATTGACAGGCCAATCCGGAACCGGCCCGAGTGTGGCCTTTCCGCCAGGAGAGGCCGAGGGCGTGTAGAACAGGGTCCCGTAGTTCACTGCCACCGCCGTTCCGCTTGTTCCGACGGCCGCGATCAGGAGGATCAGCGCAGTCCAGAGCCCGGCCCGCCCTCGTCGCGTCGCGGGAGGCTTCTGCTGAGGGAGCGAATCTTCCGCTTCAGCGACGAGGAAGTGCCTCATTTGGGTTTTGCGTTCCGGGAGAAAGTTGTCGTCGTTCATGATCAGGCAGTCCCTTCTGGCTGCACGCGCGGAGTCGGTGCTGCACCGGCAACATGAACGGCAAGACGGTTTTTGGCGCGGGCGAGTCGGGATTTCACCGTGCCGCCCGGGATTCCCAAGGCCGCTGCCGCCTGGGCCATCGACATGTCCTCGAGGACGCACAAGGCCAGGACGTCCTGGTCCCGTGCGCTCAACCGGGAGAATGCCTTCCGGACTCCTGTTCGGGGCGATCGGGCGTCGAGACGTTGGCCGGTAGCGTCCGCGAAATCGTCGGCGTCTTGAGGTGCAGGGAGTCTGGCAAGGAGCAGGTGTTGGCGCCGCCGGGAACGGGCGAGATTGCGGGCCGTGTGGGTGGCCGTCACGAGGAGCCAGCCGATGATCGATGTGTCCACCACCCGAACGGATCGACGCCGCTTCCAGGCCAGGAGAAAGACAATTGCGGTCACATCATCAGCGTCGGCGCGTGAACCTGTCAGTCGAAGGCTGTGGCCGAAGACGCGATCCGCGTGAAGTTCAAAGACGCGCCCGAACGCTTCAGGATCGTCCGCGACTGCGCGCAACCACAATGCGCTCTCACTCACGTCCTCCGGGTGATCCATAACTAATAATGTCCACTCGGCTCAGTCGAGTTCCATTTTTCTGACCCGCGTGTCAAACGTCGTAGTGAAAAGAAGGAGCTCCATGCGGCACTCGCGAGAAACCAAGTCAAAACGTCGCAATGGAGGTTCCCAAACGCCACTCCTCCAAGACTTCGGAACTTCGGCGCACTGGCGCCGAATCTATGTCCGTCGAGGTCCGGCTTGCGAGCTAGGTGTTGTTCCCACTGACGTTGTGAACGCGGTCGATGGGTGATTTGCCGCCGATGCCGGTATGGGGTCTGTGGTGATTGTAGCTGTGGATCCAGGCCTGGTAGGT
>NZ_SOFP01000037.1 GCF_004402785.1 Cryobacterium algoritolerans | reverse complement strand
CCACCGTGCCCCCACCGTGCCCCCACCGTGCCCCCACCTCACCACCGTGCCCCCACCCGGCCGCGAGAGTGCAGAAAACGCCCCTTCGGCGCAGCGGAAGGGGCGGATTGTGCACTCTCGCGAAGGAGCGGAAGTCATCGGCACGCCGGAGGGCCTCGACGGGGGCGATCCGGCGACGCCGAGGGAGGTCGCAGGGAGAGCTCAACTACGCAATCGACTGGGTGTTGGTACCGGTGGTGGGACTCGAACCCACACGTCCTCTCGAACAAAGCATTTTGAGTGCTCCGCGTCTGCCATTCCGCCACACCGGCTCACAACACCTGGTTCAGAATACCGTAGGCTTTGACCCGTGACCGACCAAGATTCCGCCCCAGTTCCTCCTCGCCGTGTTGTAGTGGCCGAGGACGAGTCCCTCATCCGCCTCGACATCGTCGAAATCCTCCGCGACGCCGGATTCGAAGTGGTCGGCGAAGCCGGCGACGGCGAAACCGCCGTGGCCCTCGCCACCGAGCTACGGCCCGACCTGGTGATCATGGACGTCAAGATGCCGCACCTCGACGGGATCTCCGCCGCCGAGCGAATCACCAAAGCGCACATCGCGCCGGTCGTGCTGCTCACGGCCTTCAGTCAGAAGGAGCTCGTCGAGCGGGCCACCGAGGCCGGCGCGCTGGCCTACGTCGTCAAACCGTTCACGCCCAACGACCTCCTGCCGGCGATCGAGATCGCCCTTTCCCGCTACAGCCAGATCATCACGCTCGAGGCGGAGGTCGCCGACCTGGTCGAGAGGTTCGAGACCCGCAAGCTCGTCGACCGCGCCAAGGGTCTGCTCAACGAGAAGATGGGCCTTTCCGAGCCGGAATCGTTCCGCTGGATCCAGAAAGCATCCATGGACCGCCGCCTCACCATGCACGATGTCGCCCAAGCGATCATCGAGCAACTCTCCGCCAAGAAGTAACGCCAGCCTCGGCGGTCTGCCTGTCCCCGACGTTCTCGGAGTCGTCGGGGCCGGCTCGGCCGCGGATGTCGGCCGCCGTCGTGGTAGGTGGGACCGGTACTCAGGCCGGTGCCGGCAGTTCCTTGATCAGGTTGGTGATCCGGATGGTCGAACAACGCCGGCCCCGATCGTCGGTGACAACGATCTCGTGAGAGGTCAGTGTACGGCCCAGGTGCAGCGGTGTGCACACCCCCGTGACGAAACCGGACGTGGCCGACCCCGTGTGGCTGGCATTGATCTCGATGCCCACCGCGAGACGCCCGTGTCCGGCGTACAGGTTGGCCGCCATCGACCCGAGCGACTCGCCCAACACCACATAGGCGCCGCCGTGCAGCAGCATCGCCGGCTGGGTGTTGCCCTCGACCGGCATCCGTGCGATCGCCCGGTCGATCGTGAACTCGACGAACTCGATTCCCATCTTCTCGGCCAGGCTGCCCGCCCCGCGCTCCTGCACCCAGGCCAGCGCGTCTTCGGTCTTCTCGATCATGATCACCTTTGGTCGCTGCACCCTGCCCGCGTCTGGCGACGCTTGTAGGCTGTCTCTGTGTTGGATTCCGAAAAGCCTACCCTGATGATCATCGACGGCCATTCCCTGGCCTACCGGGCGTTCCATGCCCTCCCGGTTGACAGCTTCCAGACCCGGGACGGGCAACACACCAACGCCATCCACGGGTTCATCTCGATGCTGCTGAGCCTGTTGCGTACTGAGAAGCCCAGCCACATCGCGGTGGCGTTCGACATCTCCCGGTTCTCCTTCCGCACCCGCGAGTACCCCGACTATAAGGGCACCAGGGCCAGCACCCCGAGCGAGTTCATCGGGCAGGTCCCGCTGCTTCAGGACGCTCTCGCGGCGATGAACATCACGACCCTGACCAAGGAGGATTTCGAGGCCGACGACATCCTCGCGACCCTGTCGGTGCGCGGCACGAACGAGGGCTACCATGTGCTCGTCGTCTCAGGTGACCGCGACACCATCCAGCTCGTCAACGAAGACGTCACCCTGCTCTACCCGGCCAGCCAGGGTGTGTCGGCGCTGACCCGGTACGACCCGGAGCGGGTGATGGAGAAATATGGAATCCGGCCTGCGCAGTACCCGGATGTCGCCGCGCTCGTCGGCGAGACCAGCGACAATCTGATCGGCATCTCCAAGGTCGGAGAGAAGACGGCCGTGAAATGGCTGGGGCTCTACGGCAGCCTGGACGGGATCCTCGAACACGCGGACGAGATCACAGGCGTCGTCGGCAACAACCTGCGCGAGCAGAAGGAAAACGCAATCCGCAACCGGCGGCTGAACCGGCTGGTGACCGACCTCGACCTGCCCGTTGAGATCACCGACCTTGCCCGCGGTGCGATCAATGAACCGGCCGTGCGCGACATCTTCGGCCGGCTCGAATTCAAGACCCTGCTCGACCGGGTGATCAAACTCGAGGGCGGCGCGGCCGTGGCCGACGGCGACTCAGCCGGGACGCCTGCCACGGCCGGGGAGCCCGCGCCCATCCCCGCGGCCCCCACCGCACAGGACCTGCTCGACGAGGAACTCGGCGCCTGGATCGGCCGGGCCGTTGCCGCATCGCCGGAGGGCCTCGGCCTGTGCGTCGAGGTGCAGGACGGCAAGGCGATCGGCTTCGGCCTCGCCGGCCCGACCGAAACGGTCAACCTGCCCTGGCAGCCGGGCCGCACCGACTACCTCCCGCTCGAGGAATGGCTCGCGAGCGACTCACCCAAGATCATGCACGACGCCAAGCACCAGATCAAGGCGTTGCGCCGCAGCAACCTGGCCTTCACCGGGCTGGCCACCGACACCCTCATCGCCGGCTGGCTGCTGCGCCCGGGTGGCCCCGACAAGACGCTGACCGACCTGGTCACCCGCTACCTCGACGAAACGCTCCCCGTGCACGACCCCAACCAGCTCGTGCCGGACGAGGCAGAGGCCGGGGGAGTCCCGATGCAGGCGTGGTTCACGTACCGCCTCGCCCAGGTCCTGGCCGCGCAGCTCGACGAGGGCTCACAGCGGGTGCTGACCGGGATCGAAATGCCCACCCTGGTCGCGCTCGTGGACATGGAACTCGTCGGGGTCGCCGTCTCGCACGACGAGTTGGCGTCGCTGTCCACGCAACTCGGCGAACGCTCCGCGGGCCTGGCCGCGGGCGCGTACGCCGAGATCGGCCGTGAAGTCAACCTCGGATCGCCCAAGCAGCTCCAGGAGGTGCTGTTCGAGCAGCTCGGCATGCCCAAGACCCGCGCGAACAAGACCGGGTACTCCACGGATGCCGGCGCCCTCGCCGACCTGCAGGCCAGCAACCCGCACCCGTTCCTCGACCTGCTCCTGCAACACCGCGACGCGACCAAGCTGCGCCAGATCGTGGAGACCCTGGACAAGGCCATCGACGGGTCCGGCCGCATCCATACCAATTACGTGCAGATCGGCACGGCCACCGGGCGGATCTCGTCATCGGACCCCAACCTGCAGAATATCCCCGTGCGCACCGAGGAGGGCCGCCGGATCCGCGCCGCCTTCCACGCCGGGCCGGGCAGCGAGTGCCTGCTCACCGCTGACTATTCCCAGATCGAAATGCGCATCATGGCGCACCTCTCCGAGGACGCCGGCCTGATCGAAGCCTTCAACGCCGGCGAGGACCTGCACAGGTTCGTCGGTTCCAGCGTCTTCGGCGTCGCACCGGCCGACGTCACTCCCGAGATGCGCACCAAGGTCAAGGCCATGTCCTACGGGCTCGCCTACGGGCTGAGTGCGTTCGGTCTTTCCCGCCAACTGCGGATCGACACCAGGGAAGCCAAACAGCTGATCGGCGACTACTTCGCCCGGTTTGGGGCGGTGCGCGACTACCTCAGGCACGTCGTCGAACAGGCCAAGCTCGACGGGCACACGACCACCATCTTCGGTCGTCGGCGTCCCTTCCCGGAGCTGCACAGCGCCAACCGGGTGTTGCGGGAGAACGCGGAACGCGCCGCGCTCAACGCGCCGATCCAGGGCTCGGCGGCCGACATCATGAAGATTGCCATGAACGGCATCGCCGACGATCTGACCGATGGCGGCCTGGAATCGCGGATGATGCTCCAGGTGCACGACGAGCTGATCTTCGAGGTGGCGCCGGGGGAGTGGGATGCCCTGCGCGCCGTCGTGACGCATCAGATGGAGACGGCGGCCGACCTGCTCGTGCCACTCGAGGTACAAGTCGGCCGCGGCGGGAACTGGGACGACGCCGCGCACTAGTGACCGGTCGCGCCGCGGTGTCCTAGGCTCATGCCATGACAATCGACATTCAGCGCACTCCGACGGCGATCGACAAGATCGCCGAGGACTGGGTCGACACCCTTGTCCACCTTGACCCGACGGTCGGCACCTACATCGGGCGCACCGCCGGCGACGGCGGCTTCGGAGACTACTCGCCGGCCGGCGACGAGCGCCGCAACCGTGAGGCGAAGAAGGTCATCACCCTCCTCGATGCGACGCCGGTCGCAGACGACGTCGACGTCGTCACCCGCACCGATCTCCGCAGCGCCCTCGCCCTCGACGTGGAGAGCCACGAGGCCGGGCTGGCCCTGCGCGACCTTAACGTGATCGCGTCGCCGGCCCAGGGCATCCGTGAGATCTTCGACCTCATGCCCACCAAAACCGTCGACGACTGGGAAAACATCTCGTCCCGGCTGGCCGCCGTCCCCGACGCCATGGACGGCTACCTGGACACCCTCAGGGAGGGTATACGGCAGGGGATCATGCCCGCGAAGCGCCAGGTACGCGA
The DNA here is from genome assembly GCF_004402785.1 of Cryobacterium algoritolerans. Taxonomy (GTDB): domain Bacteria; phylum Actinomycetota; class Actinomycetes; order Actinomycetales; family Microbacteriaceae; genus Cryobacterium; species Cryobacterium algoritolerans. The sequence continues at coordinate 1,287 of NZ_SOFP01000037.1, read as the reverse complement.
GGTTGCCATCCAGGCCAAGCGCCACGCCGCGAACGGCGGGTTCTTCGCCAGGTTCGCCGCGGAGGCCAGCCTCGAGTCCGGTAGCCTGCCTGCGTCCCTGGCCACCGACCTCGCCGCTGGCGCGCGCGCCGCCGCCGCCGCGTACGGCACCCTGGCCGAATTCCTCGGCGGCACGCTCGAGAGCGAGGCTCCCGAGAAGGATGCGATCGGGCGAGACCTATACGCACTCCAGTCCCGCCGCTTCCTCGGCGCCACCATCGACCTCGACGAAACCTACGAGTGGGGCATCGAAGAACTGGCCCGGATGGTCGCCGAGCAGGAGAGCATCGCCGAACAGATCAAGCCGGGCGCGAGCGTGCTCGATGCGATCGCCTTCCTCGGCACCGACCAGAGCCGCAAGCTGCAGGGCACGCAGGCGCTGCAGACGTGGATGCAGGAGACCAGCGACCGCGCCGTCGCCGAGTTGTCAGGGAGCCAATTCGACATCCCGGACGAGATCAAGCGCCTCGAGTGCATGATCGCGCCCACCCAGGAGGGCGGGATCTACTACACCGGACCCACCGACGACTTCTCCCGGCCCGGCCGGATGTGGTGGTCCGTCCCCGTCGGCGTCACCGAGTTCGACACCTGGCGCGAACTCACCACCGTCTACCACGAGGGCATCCCCGGGCACCACCTGCAGATCGGCCAGGCCGTCTACAACCGGGCCAAACTGAACACCTGGCGCCGCCAGCTGGCGGGCACCTCGGGCCACGCCGAGGGTTGGGCCCTCTACGCCGAACGCCTGATGGAGCAGCTCGGCTACCTCGACGACCCGGCCGACCGCCTCGGCATGCTCGACGGGCAGCGGATGCGCGCCGCCCGCGTCGTGCTCGACCTCGGGGTCCACCTGGAGAAGCCGCTGCCGGACGGCTCGGGACCCTGGACGGCCGACTACGCATTCGATTTCCTCCGCCGGAATGTGAACATGAACGACAGCTTCGTGAAGTTCGAGGTAAACCGTTACCTCGGCTGGCCCGGCCAGGCGCCCTCGTACAAGGTCGGTCAGCGGATCTGGGAAGAACTGCGCGACACCTATCGGGAGCGGGAAGGCGACGCGTTCTCGATCAAGGACTTCCACCGCAAGGCCCTGGACCTCGGCGGTGTCGGCCTCGACACGCTCCGATCGGCGATGTTGGGCTAGGTGTTGTTCCCACTGACGTTGTGAACGCGGTCGATGGGTGATTTGCCGCCGATGCCGGTATGGGGTCTGTGGTGATTGTAGCTGTGGATCCAGGCCTGGTAGGT
>NZ_SOFP01000082.1 GCF_004402785.1 Cryobacterium algoritolerans | reverse complement strand
CGACCGCGCCGGCCCGGCGCACGGGGCCTGCGGGGCGCACGGGGTGCGCAGGGTCTGCTGGGCCTGCGGCGCGTGCGGGGCGCACGGCGTCCGCCGGTGCGGGGGTGGAGCGTGTCACTGTGCTATCCGGTTGCTTCCTGTGGTCGCCTGCCGCTGTCGCCTGCAAGCGCGAAGGTGGGTGGCTAGGAGACGCGGGTGAACCGGACCTGCCAGGCCTCCGGCCCGCGTTCGAGATAGGACACGGCGAAAGCACCCGGGCGGGATTTTTCCAGCTGCGCGATCAGCGGCAGCGGATCGTGCGGGGCGATCAGGTCGAGCGCGAAACCGAGCCGGATCGCCTCAAGGGCACCGAAGATGGCCGCGTGGCGAACCGCGTGCGGAATCGTGCGCCCGTCGAGAACAATCGTCTCGGCGTCATCGTGGTCGCACTGGCAGTTGTGCCCCGGGGCGGCGGCGTCGGTCGCTTCAGGGTGTCCGGGGCGCAGGTCGCTCAGGGTGATGGGCTCGGCGGTCATGATGGTCCTCCTCGTTGGCGTGGCATTGCCACGACTCTATTTTAGAGGATACACGTACGTTTAATAAAAGGATGCGTCGAGAGTGGTTCAGGCCAGCCCGACCCAGGCGTGCGAGCCGTCGACCTCGTACTGCTTCTTCCAGATCGGGACCTCGGCCTTGACGGCCTCGACCAGGCGACCGCAGGCCTCGAAGGCCACGCCGCGGTGGGCGCTCGCCGCGGCGGCAACGAGGGCGAGGTCGCCGACATCGAGGTGGCCGATCCGGTGGCTGACCGCCAGGTTGACCTGTGGGAATTCCGTGCGGAACCGGTCGGCGATCTCGGCCAGGATGCGCCCGGCATCGGGGTGCGCGCTGTAGTCGAGCCCGGTGACCTGGCCGGCCGCGTCGGGGTCATGGTCGCGCACCTGGCCGATAAAGGTGACCACGGCCCCGCACGAACCGGTCGACACGGCGGCCACGTGCGCCGGGATGTCGAGGGGCTCCTCGGTGACCTCGTTGATCCGGCGCGTCTCGGCCCGGCCGGAGTGCCCGTCCGCGTCTGAAAGTTCTGCCACGAGGGCCGGTTCGGTCGTGCGTCCTGAATCCACAGGATCAGAGTACGCCCGGCCAGGGTATGTCAGGGCGTGCAGGGAGTCTCAGCCGCAGCGGCCGGGCAGCTCGGCGTTCCCGTTGCACTGTGGTCGCCGTGGGCCAAGTGGATGCACGGTCGAACCGAGTCGAGGAGCACAGCTCTGGGGGTACCACCTGCGAACACTCGCCAACGTGATCATCGGCAGCATCACGGGGCGCACCGTCGTCCTCCGGGTGTCGGCCCACAGGCCGGTCCCGGCCCCGGGCCCGACCTAACTCCTGCAATTCGACGGCGGGCAGCGCCTGAACCACGTGATTCTGAGCCTCTTCGGCCGATCGCCGTTCGTTCTGCAGGAGTTATGCACGACGGTTAAGCAGAACAACCGTGCGGGACGGAGCGAGAACGCTTCGCTCCTGCCGCGCCGCTACACCCCTTCGGTGACGGCATCGGATAAGAACATTCTCATGCGCGTCGTGCCGGCTTCTCATAGGATCAACCCACACTTCTACTTGGACGCCGACCCCGGCCACGACGAGGCGATGTGCGCGCCGAACCGTGGAGGACAAGATGAGCGAGAACGCACCGGCACCCGGCATCCGTGCCCCTCGGCGCCGCCGCAGGGCGCTGTTCGCGGTCGGCGGCGGGCTGGGAATCCTGGTCGCGGCGGCCGCGGCGGCCGGGATGGTCAGCGCCCTTGCCCTGGCAGACCAACCAGGCCGGGTCCTCGAAGTGCCTGCGGTGACCGTGGACCTGGGCACAGGACCGGCCGTCGAGGCACCGGACGGCGCGCCGTCGCCAGGTGGCGCGACCGCTCCGGCCGATCTGCCGGGCATGCCGGGCGGAGGCTCGGATTCGGACTCGTCGCCCGGCTCGGGCTCCTCGTCCGGAGCGGGCTCGTCGTCCGGAGCGGGCTCGTCGTCCGGAGCGGGCTCGTCGTCCGGAGCGCAGGAGGAGCCTGAGCTCGTTCCGGCCCCTGCCCCGATCGTTGTAGACGCCCAGGGTGGTGACGCCTCGAGGGACGACACGGGTCACGACCGCGGCACAAGCGGCAGCGATGGCACGAGCCGCTCCAGCGGCAGCGGCACGTCCGACGGGAAGGACTAGCTCTCTCGAAAACATAAAAGACCTCTCACCGATCTCTCGTGTGCGCCTTATCCGTGCACCCAAGAGTAGGGGCGTAACAAGATTCCTCCAGCTTCCAGCCGCCGGCTCGCCCGGCACCCACGAAAGGCCCGTTTATGTTGAAGATGACAAAGAAACGCTCTATCACCCTTGCCACCCTCGGTCTCGCCGGGCTGATGTCGATCGGCATCGTTGCCGCCCAGGCTGACCCAGGACACAGCAGCGTCGAGCCCACCCCGATGCCCACGTCGAGCGTGTCGGTCGACGACAACTCGGTCGACGCTCCGGCCAGCCACGATGTCGCCGACGCCACTGACACTGACACTGACGCCAACGAGACCGACGCCAACGAGACCGACGCCAACGAGACCGACGCCACTGAGACTGACGCCACTGATACCGACGTCAACGAGACCGACGCCAACGAGACCGACGCCAACGACCTTGCGGACCCGAGCGACGACGACCCGGCAAAGCATGAGGCCGGCGGGGCTGCCGAGCACGAAGGCTCCGAGCACGCCGCCACCCCGGCCGTCCCTGCCGTCCCTGCGCACCATGAAGATGGCGAAAACCACGCGGCGACGCCGGCCACCCCGGCCGTGCCTGCGACCCACGACGTCAAGGATGACCACGGCGACTCCGGGCACGGCAGCGACGATTCAGGCAGCGACGACTAACGAGTACTCCCCCGCGTCACGGAATGGGCTACCGGCTCAGCGCAGCCGGTAGCCCATTCCTCTGACCGTTTCGATCCGTCCGGCTCCGAACTTCGACCGCAGGTACCCGACGTAGACGTCAACGATGTTCGAGCCGGGGTCGAAATCGTAGCCCCAGACCCGGCTGAGGAGCTGCTCGCGGCTGAGTACCTGGTCAGGATTGCGCAGGAATTCCGCGGCCAGCGCGAACTCCCGGGCCGAGAGGTCGACCTGGCGGTCGTCGACCACGGCTCGCCGCGTGCGTAGGTCGAGCCGGAGGCCTCCGACCGCGAGCTCAGGCTGGGTCACGGGCGCGGCATCCGTGATGCGCAGCCGGATGCGCGCCAGCAGCTCGTCGAACCGGAATGGCTTTGACATGTAGTCATTCGCCCCGCCCTGCAAGCTCGCAAGGGTGTCTTCGGACGAGTCCCTGGCCGTGAGAACGATCACGGGAAGCACGGACTGCTGCGCCCGCAGCCGGCGGAGCACCTCGTAGCCATCGATGCCGGGCAGCCCGATGTCGAGCAGCAGAAGATCGAAGTCGCTGGTCAGCGCGAAGTCGAGGGCGTCGGTGCCGGTCCGCACCGTCACGGTGGTGAAACCGGCCGCGGCCAGCCCCTTCTCCACGAAGGACGCGATGCGTAGTTCGTCTTCGGCGATCAGGATGCGACTCACAGCGATTGCTCCTTTGGTTCGGCCCGGCCTTGTTCGGCCCGGCCTTGTTCGGCCCGGCCTTGTTCGGGCGCCACGACGTCCGGAGGAATGGGCAGGTCGATCGTGAAGGTGGCACCGTGCCCCGGCGCGGACGCGACCGTGGCTGTTCCGCCGTGGGCTTCGGCGATGGCGCACACAATCGCGAGCCCGAGGCCGGAGCCGGCCGGGCCTCGCCCGCTCGCCCCGCGCCGGAAACGCTCGAAGATGTGGTCCTGCGCGTTGGCGCTGATCCCTGGTCCGTCGTCTCTCACCCAGAGCCGCAATCGGGGGTTGCCGACGGCGTCTCGCCCGGTGGCGCTTGCGATGTCGATCGTCCCGTCCACGCCGCCATGGCTGACGGCGTTCGCGGCGAGTTGCAGGAGAGCCTGGGTGAGCTTCCCGGCGTCGACCGGCACCACGATGTTCGCCGTCTCGGTCGTCACCCAGCGGTGGCCGGACAGCGCGGCCGCCTTCGTGCGCACGAGCTCGGTGAGCACCGCGATGTCGACCGGCGCGCGGGCCACTCCGAGGGGGCGCTGAACCTCCGCGAGGGCTGAAATATCGCGCACCAGCCCGTTCATCCGGTCGAGCTCGTCGATGGCGAGGGCGCGGGTCGCAACGACGTCGGCCGGGTCATTCTGGTCCATCAGTTCGAGGTGCCCGCGAACGATTGTGATCGGGGTCTTGAGCTCATGGCCGACGTCGTCGAGCAGCCGACGTTGACCGGTCAGGGCACCGTCGAGACGGTCGAGCATGTCGTTGACGGTGCGGGTGAGCTCTGAAACATCGTCCCGACCGACCACGGGGATGCGCTCGCTCACGTCCGAGGCGGTGATCCGCGCGGCAGCCTCCCGCAATGCCCGGATGGGCCTCAGCAGCCGGCCAGAGACCAGCCAGCCGACCAGACCCAGCACGACGAGGGCGGCAAGGGTAACCCTGAGCGACGTGAGGAGAGCATCCGTCACGGGCCGCAGCGCGGCATCGAGGTCGAACGCGGCGACGAAGACGCCGACAGCGGCGTCACCGGTGACATCAACTGGTGCGGCGACGTAGCGCACCGTGCGCCCGTCCGTACGGACGTTGCCGAGCACGACGTTTCCGGTGGCAGTCTCACCGACGACGCGGGCGACGAACGCCCGGTTCTCCTCCAGACGGAAGTCGACGTCCCCTCCCGGCGCGAGGGCGGCGGCGCCGTCGATGATGGCCAGGGTGGCTTCATTCGTGCCCGGCCGGATTCGTTGAACGACAGCCTCGAGCACGGCGTTCAAGGTAGTGGCCTTCGAATCCTTGGCGATGAAGCGGGCGTCGTCGACCGCTCCGAGCAGGGCGGTGTCGATGCTGTCGAGAGTGCTGTCGCGCTGCACGAAATAGGCGGTCGTGCCGGCGGCGATCATGCCGGCCGCCGCGACCAACAGGATCGCCGCCAGGATGCGCACACGCACCGAGAGCGCCGGAAACCACGAGGTGCGACGCGGGAATCGTTCGGCGGGCATGCCTCATTATGGGCGCAGCCGTTGGGTTCCGGATACCCGGCACCCAACGGCGACCGGGCCGCGACAACCTCGGTTCCGGCGGACTGGGGGTCCGCCCACCCCGTCCCACCCCCGGCGGGTTCCGCCCCAGTGGAGTTGCGGCATAAGTCCGGGCCCACCTGGGTTCGTGCCCGCCCGACCTGCCTGAGTTCACCATCAAAATCTCTGAATCGACGCCAGCGCGAGCCGGGGATGGCAACCTCAGAACGGAGGGTTGTCCTGGGCGTTCGGTGGCCCGGCGTCCGGCGGCCCGGCGTCCGGCGGCCCGGCGTTCGGTGGCCCGGCGTCCGGCGGCCCGGCGTCAGGCACCCTGGCTTGCGGTGGTCCGGTGGGGTGCACGGTGGCGGGTTCGGTGACGAAGTCCCGCCCGG
>NZ_SOFP01000077.1 GCF_004402785.1 Cryobacterium algoritolerans | reverse complement strand
GGTGCCGGCGCGCAGGGTGCCGGTGCGCGAGGTGCTGTCGAGCACGGTGCCGGCCCAGCTGGCCGTGTGCTGCGCGGGCGCCGCTCTGCTGGCATCGGCGGTCGCCGTGACAGCCCCCGCGCGACTGCCCGCCGAAGTGCAGGACGTCGCGGCCAGGCACGCCGTGGTCACCGCGACCGTCACTGTGTGGTCGAGGCCGGTCGAAACCGCCTCGTTCGGCGGCCACAGCGGCACTGGAGGCGGAGGCGGAGGCGGCTCGAGCAGGGTGCGGTTCAAGGGCACCGTGAGCTCCCTCGGGCAGGGCGGCCACACGGTAGCCGTGTCGGTGCCGGTCGTGGTCTTCGCGGAGGCTCCAGACGGTCCCGCGCTCCGGATCGGCGCCGTCATTCGTCTGCCCGCCCGGATGCGGCTGGCCGAACCAGGTGACGCGGCGGCGGCGCTCGTCTTCGGCCGGGATCCGCCGGAGCCCATCGCCGATCCACCGTGGTGGCTGTCCTGGGCGAACGATCTCCGGGCCCGGTTCGCCGATGCCGCCGGGAGGCTCCCGGGGGACGGCGGCGACCTGCTGCCCGGGCTGGCGATCGGCGATACCAGCGCTGTCGGACCGGCTCTCGACGGGGCGATGAAGACCAGTTCTCTCAGCCACCTCACGGCGGTGTCCGGGGCGAACTGCGCCGTCGTCACGGCCGGTGTACTCCTGCTCGGTGGCTATCTGCGGCTGCGCCGCGTGGCTCGCCTGGCGCTGGCCCTCCTCACCCTGGCCGGGTTCGTTGTACTGGTGACCCCGGAGCCGAGCGTGCTGCGCGCCGCGCTGATGGCCACCGTGCTCCTGTTCTCGATCGGGTCGGGCCGGTCTGGCCGGGGTCTGCCGTTGCTCGCCCTCGTGGTGATCGTTTTGCTCGTCTTCGACCCGTGGCTGGCCCGCAGTTACGGCTTCGCGCTCTCGGTGCTGGCGACGGGAGGCCTGCTGGTGCTGGCCGGGCCATTGGGACGGGTCCTCGGCCGCTGGATGCCTGGCTGGCTTGCCGGTGTCATCGCTATCCCGCTGGCCGCGCAGCTGGCCTGCCAGCCGGTGCTCGTTCTGCTCAGCCCGACTCTCCCGCTCTACGGGGTACCGGCGAATCTGCTCGCCGGACCGGCCGCCCCCGCGGCCACCGTGATCGGCCTGATCGCGTGCCTGCTGCTCCCATGGCTTCCCGGCGTGGCAGGGGGAATCCTTCAGCTGGCGTGGCTGCCCTCGGCGTGGATTGCCGCCGTTGCCGCCACGAGCGCGGCGCTGCCCGGCAGTCGGCTCCCGTGGCTGGGAGGGACCTTCGGCGTTACGGCCACGGGGCTGTTGACATTACTCGCCCTCGCTCTCCTGCTCAGTCCTGGCGTACCTGGCAGTCCTGGCGTACCTGGCAGTCCCGCTGCGACCGCCGGTCCTGCTGTGACCGCCGGTCCTGCTGCGACCGGGGTTCGGAGTGGCGGGCCTCCCTCGGTGTGGCGGTCGCGCTGGCGAATCCCGGCGGCGGCCGTGCTGATCGTCGCCGCTGGCACCTACACGGGGAGCCTGATCGGCTCGGGCGTCGGCCGCGCCGTGGCGTTTCCGGCGGACTGGCAGATTGCGGCCTGCGACATCGGCCAGGGCGACGCGGTCGTCGTGCGCGACCGGGACCGCTACGCCTTGGTCGACGTCGGCCCTGACCCCGCGATGCTGGCGAACTGTCTCCGCACTCTGGGGATCGAGCGGATCGATCTGCTCGTGCTCACACATTACGACATGGACCATATCGGCGGGATCGAGGCGGTGATCGGCCGGGTCGGCACGGCGCTGGTCGGCATTCCGGAGAATGCGCAGGACGAGCGCCTGCACGAGCGGCTCGCGGACGGCGGTGCGGAGGTGCGCACGGGCTCCCGCGGCGACCGCGGTACGCTCGGCGGGCTGCACTGGGAGATCTTCTGGCCCGTGCGCGGTTCCTCGGTGATGCAGACCGGCAACCCGGGGAGCGTGACGATCGGATTCGACGGGCGGGGCATCCGGTCAATCTTCCTCGGCGATCTCGGCGAGGATGCCCAGAATGCGCTGCGCCGCGCGTCAGCCCCCGGCCAGGTTGACGTCGTGAAGGTCGCCCACCACGGCTCGCGCGATCAGAGCCCCAACCTCTATGCCGATCTCCGGGCAACCGTGGGGCTGATCTCGGTCGGCGTCGACAACGGCTATGGGCACCCTACTGACCGGCTGCTCGAGATCCTCGCCGCGGACGGCACCGTCGCCGTGCGCACCGACCGGCAGGGGATGGCCGTGGTCGCCCTGGATCCGAGCGGGCACGGCGCGCTGACAGTCTGGACGGAGAAGTCGACGACCGGAGCGTCACGGCGCGGGAACTCCTCCACAAGGTGAGTGAGTGACCAGTTCACGGTCTGCAGCCAGCGTCGGTGGCCCGGGCTAGGCTTAACCCACGCAATCGAAGGGAACCGAGTGGCCGCACGAACCGCATCCTCTGGTCGGGCCGCAACGGGCCGATCGGCATCGAGCAAGGCGACACCGAGCCGACCCGCGAAATCCGTCGCCATCCCGCAGCTGTCCTGGCACCAGGTGCGTCCTGCCCCGATCGTGCTGGTGTCCGGCACCGAGGTGTTCCTGGCTGAGCGGGCGATCCGACAGCTGCGGGACTTCCTGAAACTCGAAGACCCTAGCCTGGAGATCAGCGACGTCCAGGCCGACAGCTATGCGCCGGGTGAGTTGCTCACCATGGCCAGCCCGTCGTTGTTCGGCGAGCCCCGGCTGATCCGGGTGAGTTCGGTCGAAAAGTGCAGTGACACCTTCCTCATCGAGGCGCTCGCCTACCTCGAGAACCCCGCCGAAGACACCTACGTCGTGTTGCGGCACGGCGGCGGGGTGCGCGGCAAGAAGCTGTTGGACACGATCCGGTCCGGCGTCGGCGGCGCCGTTGAAGTGGTCTGCGCCGAACTCAAGAAAGACTCCGACCGGCACGATTTCGCGTCTGCCGAATTCAAGGCGGCCGGCAAGCGGGTAACACCCAGCGCCCTCCGTTCCCTTGTGGCGGCGTTCTCCGGTGACCTCGCCGAGTTGTCCGCAGCGTGCCAGCAGCTCATCGCGGACTCCGCTTCCGAGGTCACCGAGACCACCGTTGATCGTTACTACGGCGGGCGCGTTGAAGCGAACGCCTTCAAGGTTGCCGACTCGGCGATCGCGGGCAGGCACGGGGAGGCCCTGATCATCCTCCGCCACGCGCTCTCCTCCGGTGCCGACCCGGTCCCGGTCGTCGCTGCGTTCGCCATGAAGATCCGTACGATGGCCAAGCTCCACGGAGTGCGCGGCGGCTCGGCTCAGCTCGCCTCGCAATTCGGGCTCGCGCCGTGGCAGGTCGAGCGAGCCCAGCGTGACCTGATCGGCTGGTCAGACGAGGGTCTGGCCAAATGCATGGTCATGCTCGCCGAGACGGATGCCGCGGTCAAGGGCGCCGGTCGCGACCCCGTCTTCGCCCTCGAACGACTGGTCGGTGTGATCGCGCGCCGCGGCGAGGGCTGACCGTCGATTGTTCGTCGTACAAAAAAAGAAAGCCCCCACCGTAAGGCGGGGGCTTTCTTTCACACCGGTTCAGTTCCAAACAACGGCCTCAAACCAGGTCATCTGGTGACTAGACGAGTGCGCCGACCGACTTCGCGATGGCCGACTTCTTGTTTGCCGCCTGGTTCTTGTGGATGACGCCCTTGCTGACGGCCTTGTCGAGCTTCTTCGAAGCAACGGCGAGACTGGCGACGGCCTTCTCCTTGTCGCCCGCGGTGACGGCGAGGCGAGTCGCGCGGATGGCGCGCTTGAACTCGCTCTTCACCGACTTGTTGCGCTCCTGAGCCTTCTTGTTGGTGCCAATTCGCTTGATCTGCGACTTGATATTTGCCACGTTTGTACGCTTTCGTTAGGTTCTTGTTCGGATGGGCCGCTTGGCGGTAGAGGGCGCCGGGCGGCAAAGATCGTGTGGGGTGGGACCCAGCACGCAAGCCAACAGCAAACGATACCAGTTATTCGACGGGGCCGACAATCGGCCTCGGCGGTGTCGCCGCGATCTCCGCGAGGATTCCGCGCAGCACCGCCGCGAACCGCTCCGGCTGGGCCAGGCTGACGAGATGCGAGGCGCTCGGCACGACGACGAGGCGGCCGTTCCGGCACGCGGCGAGGAATCTGTGCTCGTGCAGCCTGAACTGGTCGAAGGCCCCGTTGATCAGCCAGATCGGGCCCGGAAACCGGGATAGCCCCTCGAGCGGGCGGAGGGTGCCGGTGGCGCCGAGGCCGGCATCCATCACGTTGAGGGGAACCCCGCCGGCGAGCGTGTCGGCGGCACTCTCGGGTGGCAGCAGCACCCGCACCAGCGTGGTGTGGAGCCACAGCCCGTGGTCCGGCAATCGACGGATCAGCCGGGCCAGGCTCCGGTAGACGTCGAGCGGCCACCCGGCGGGGATCGCGCAGCAGCCGGCGGCGACCAGCCCGGCCACCTTCTCGGGATTTCGCGCGGCGTACTCGATGGCGTAGTAGCCGCCGAGGGAGAGTCCGACCAGCAGCACTCGGCCTCCCAGAGCCGCGACCCCGTTGTCGATGGCGGCAAGGGCTCCCTCGACTGTGAACCGTTCCGCTTTCAGCGAGCCGTGCCCGGGCAGATCGATCGCGAGGCCCGGATACCCGTCCTCGGCCAATCTGGCCAGTTGTCCGCGCCACATGGTGGCCGAGGTGCGGATGCCATGCACGAAAAGCACGGGCGGGACCGGTGTCATGCGTTCCTCTCTGCCCGTCCAGCGATTTGGGCACCTTCAACCGGGGACCCTGGAGCTGGGTCCCGAGAGCTGGGAAGGCTCGGACCCTGGGAGCTCGGACCCTGCGAGCCCGGGCCTGGGACCCCGCAACCCTGGCTGTCAGACCTTGCAACCGCCGGTCCAGGGAGGCGGCCCTGGCCCGATCGTAGCTCCGGCACCGCATTTCGCAACTGTGTCGTTGGCGACGGCGCTGTTCACGACCACGCGTCCCGCCTGGCGTCAGAACGGCGGGTCGTCCGGTTTGTTCGTGAGCTGGCGATGGATGGGTGCCAGCGGCCGGGCTCGCGGTGGCCCGGCGTTCGGTGGCCCGGCGTCCGGCGGCCCGGCGTCAGGCACCCTGGCTTGCGGTGGTCCGGTGGGGTGCACGGTGGCGGGTTCGGTGACGAAGTCCCGCCCGG
>NZ_SOFP01000004.1 GCF_004402785.1 Cryobacterium algoritolerans | reverse complement strand
GCACGCCTGCTCATCCACGAACCACTCCTGGAAGGCCAGAATCGACCGTGGAAAATCAGGTTTGGACACACTTCACACTAGCTGAGCTAAGCGGATACGCACTAGTCGACTTATGCAGATGTCTGCATAAATCGACGAACTCGGCTACCTGCCGCTGCCCGCCGAGGCCGCATCAGCGCTGTTCCAGGTCATCAACCAGCGCTACCTGAAAACGTCGATCGTGATCACCACGAACCGGCCCGTCGGCGCCTGGGGCGAGATCCTCGGCGACACCACCGTCGCCGCCGCGATGCTCGACAGGCTCCTGCACCGATCCGTCGTCGTCACCCTCGACGGCGGCTCCTACCGGCTCCGCAACCACGCCGCCCAATCCAACGAGCTCCGCCGCGTGACAACGGGCACAAACTTCCGCTAATCTATCCCCGCGACCTGGGGAGCTTCGATGAGCAGGACTGGGGAATTTCGCTGAGCGCCGTCACCCGGAGAGAACAACGCCAAGAGCTTCCTTGTAAACCACGTCACGCACTGGAAAGGGACGTCCTTTACCGATCTGGAGCATTGTCAAACCGTTCCTGAAGTCATTCTTGTGGCCTTTATAGATCACCCATTCCGCATTAGGGAAGGTCGCAGTCAAGACTTCCCCGAAGTAAGCCTGCACCTCATCGATCAGGGCAAGCTGCGCTGACGTGAACGGGCCGCTCCCCGGGGCACCTCTCTCGGAGGTGGGTCTCGAGGGGTCCCACCACGATGGCAGTTCTGCGCGCTGCGTTTCGTGACGCTCCTTGATATGGGCTAGGAACCACTCGTTCACGGCGTCCAGGCTTTCGACGCTGCCATCGAGTTGCGGATCGCTCGGCCCGTTCAACCGACTCCGAAGATGCACCTGCGCCGGTTTAAGTCCCCGAAGGTATAGCTCGTGTAGTTCCTCACGTTTTTCGCGACCGGCGCTCATGGTGTCCCACATGTCGTCAGGCTACCCAAAGGAAGAAAGGGAACGGTTAATTGGACGGCTGAGGAGTTCCGACGGTGGATCGTAGCGCGTGCGCTTGGAGCGCCGCGGTTCAGTCGCGTAGTGGTGATCCGACGGCGGTGAAGCGAAACCCTCCAAAAGCGCCGGACAGAAGTGGCCTTGCGGTCGCTATAGATGCTTGGACCTCGGGCAAGGCGAGCGAAGCTTGATGCGCTTCGGCGCTGTCCCATAGTTCCACGACGAACACCGTGTCGAGATCGTCGTCGCTGACCCCTACCTCATACGCCAGGCAGCCGATCTGTTTGAGGGTGTCGCTGCGCTGAGTCAGATGAGCGACCAGCTCATCACGTTTACCGGGGACGACACCGAGTGTTCCCGCGTTTGCGAAAGTCATGGCACAACCCTACCCAGCGCCTGAGCATGCCGATGCTCTGTCTTTTGGGAACCTCTACCGGTCACGCGCATTCCTCAGCGGGACATGACCCCGGAAGGCTCAGGCCTTACGAGCCGCCACAGAGAACATCAGCGGCACCCTCTCGCGACCCGAGGCCAAAGCAAATCCGGCCGGCGTCTCTACGAGTGGGGGCAACGGCTTCCAGAGCATAGCGGCCCGTCCACCCTCGCAGGCCGTCGAGGTGCGAGTGTGGTCGACCACGTGCTACCCGCGGAGGTTCCTTGGCCGTCCCCAGCCTGATCAATCCGTGCAACGTTCGGCTCGCGGCCTCAAGCGTCGTTCGGTCAAAGCCTCGACGGCTTGGAGGCTCAGCGCGTGACCGCGCCGTGCCTCCACGCCGTCAGCTCGCCGGGACGCGACCTCCGGGGTCAGGCGGCCATCGCCCCGTAACGCTTGTGGCCCTTGACGTCGTAGCGGTCGAGCATCATGACCTTCGACCAGACGCGGATGAATTCGCGGACGAACCGCTCTTGCCCGTCGCTGCCCGCGTAGGCGTCGGCGATCGACCGCAGTTGCGCGTTCGAGCCGAATACCAGGTCATTCCGGGAGGCCCTCCAGCGAGCCTCGCCGGTCGCCTGAACCCGACCAGTGAAGGTCATCGCGGTCTCGTCGTCCTTCGTCCAGATGAGGTCGGTGTCGGTCAGATTCACGAGGAAGTCGGTCGTCAGGACTCCGACGTGATCCGTGAGCACACCCACGTCGGACCCGTCCCAGTTGCTGCCGAGCACGCGGAGCCCGGCGTGCAGGACGGTCCACTCCGGTGCAGTGAGAGTGAACAGGTTCGCCTTGTCGAGGAATACCGCCTCGGGCGCGACGCCCGGAGCAAACTCCTCGAAGCGCTCGGACACGAAGTTGCGGAACCCGTCCGCAATGGGTCGCAGCCACTCGAACATCTCGATGTCGGTCAACTCCTGCGTCGTGTCGACACGGCCTGGCGTAAACGGCACGCTGGCGTCAGATCCTGCCGCCCGTGCCGCCTGCTCCACGGCGGCGCTGCCGGCGAGGACGATGAGGTCGGCGAGAGACACCTTCCGTCCGCCCGACGTCGCCGTGAAAGCCGCCTGCACGTTCCGCAGCGCGTCGATGACTGGGACGGTGCGTCGGTTGACCGCCCAGTCTTTCTGCGGCGACAAGGCCAGGCGGGCACCGTTCGCCCCTCCGCGCTTGTCGCTGTCGCGGTAGGTCGAGGCGGCGGAGAACGCCGTGTAGACGAGGTCGGACACGGACAGCCCGGTCGCGAGGACGGCTTCCTTGAGCGCTGCCACGTCGGCCTCGTCGAGTGAGGATCCTGCTGCGTCCGGGAGCGGGTCCTGCCAGAGCAGGTCGTCGGCGATGGTGACCTCCGGGCCGAGGTACCGGTGCTTCGGCCCCATGTCGCGGTGCGTGAGCTTGTACCAGGCCTTCGAGAACGCGAGGGTGAACAGATCGAAGTCGGCCAGGAAACGCTCGCATATGGCCCGATACTCCGGGTCGACCTTGAGTGCGATGTCCGAGGTCATCATCATGAGCGGGTTCATCTGACCGGGTACGTGGGCGTCCGGAGTCTTCGGCGCCTCCGGGTCAGTCGGTGTCCACTGCAGCGCGCCGGCCGGGCTTTTCTTCTGCTCGTAGTCGTACGCGAACAGGTTCTCGAGGTAGGTGTTGTCCCACTGTGTCGGGTTCGGAGTCCAGCTGCCCTCGATGCCGTTGGTCGAAGTGTGCTCGGCACTGCCGGTACCCACCGGGTTGTGCCAACCGAGCCCCATCGACTCGATCGGGGCTTTCTCGGGTGACGGTCCGATGTCGGATGCGGGTACCTGGCCGTGGCTCTTACCGAACGCGTGGCCACCGGCGATCAATGCCACCGTTTCCTCGTCGTTCATCGCCATCCGCGTGAACGTGATGCGAATGTCGCGTGCTGAGCCCAGCGGGTCACCGTTCGAATAGGGCCCCTCAGGGTTGACGTAAATGAGCGCCTGGTGCGACGCGGCCAGGGGGCTCTGCAGGTCGTAGTCCGCTTCGCCGTTCTGACCATGCCAGCGTTCGTCGCGGCTCACCATCTCGTCAGGGCTCGCGACCGCGTGCGGGTTCCAGACCTCCGGGCCCCACCAGGTGCCGTCGTCCGGTTCCCACGCATCGAGTCGTCCACCACCGAAGCCGTACGTCGGCAGGCCCATCAACTCGAGGGAGCAGTTGCCGGTCAAGACCATAAGGTCGGCCCACGACAGAGCGTTGCCGTACTGGTGCTTGATCGGCTGTAGGAGTCGTCGTGATTTGTCGGTGTTGCCGTTGTCCCACCAGCTTCCGATTGGTGCGAACCGCTGCATCGCGGTGCCCGCTCCGCCACGGCCGTCGGCAATTCGGTACGTGCCGGCGGCATGCCACGCCATTCGGATCATCTGTGGACCGTAGTTGCCGTAGTCCGCCGGCCACCAGTCGACCGATGTGGTGAGCAGTCGCTTGATGTCCGATTTGAGCGTCGTGAGGTCGATCGTGGCGAAAGCCGCCGCGTAGTCGAAGTCCGCGCCGAGCGGGTCGGCGTCTACGCCATTCCGGTGGAGAAGCTCAACCCGGAGACGCTGCGGGTACCAACTGTCCAGGGTCGGCGACTGACCGAAGGTGCCACCGAGGTGGTCGCCGCCTGCTGGCAGCGCACCGCTCATGTGGAAACTGCATGTGTTGGTCTGGTCGTCAGTGCCCATTGATGCTCCCTGTGTGCTTTAGCTGGATGAGAAACGGTGTCGTCGGGGTCACAATTTAACGATCAGCCGCCGCATCGCAGCAGCGTCAATCTGTGGTGCAGCGATGCTTCGACGCTGCTGTGAGGCGGTGCGTCGCGGGCTGCCGACGTGACGGGAAGCCCGATAGAAAGATCGTATTCCCGCAAGGTGTGCGTGGCATGCCAAGAAAGTGACTGACTTCTAGATGAGTGAGTCCTAATGGTCGTAGGCGATGAGGGATCGTTTGTTGGGTGTTCCGAGGAGCCAGTTGTGCCAGATTCCGGCGGCGAGGGCGAGTAGCCGGCCGGCG
>NZ_SOFP01000025.1 GCF_004402785.1 Cryobacterium algoritolerans | reverse complement strand
GGCGGGCACGTCCGGCGCGACCGGTCCGGCGGGCGCGACCGGTCCGGCGGGCGCGACCGGTCCGGCGGGCACGTCCGGCGCGTCCGGCTCGACCGGTCCGACTCGAGCCGGTCTAGGTTTTCGACCCACGAGCGCGGCGAGCATCGCGGCCGGCAAACCCCAGACCGACCAAACTCAGCTCGGCCAACCTCAGACCGGCTTTGCCCTCGAGCTTCTGGGCGACACACCGGCTGTGGTGTTCCCGGACGGCCGTCGGGTGCCGCTGTCGCTCCGCCGGGCGGAGATCCTCGCCCTGCTTGATTCGCGCAGACGCGGCTGGAGCGCTATGGAACTCGCGTACGAGGTGTACGGTGAAACCGGTGCCGCGTCAACGATCCGCATCGAAATGCACCGCATTCGGGCGGCCGCGTCCGGCCTGGTGGAGTCCAATCCCTATCGCCTGACGGATGCCGCGCACGGCACCTCGGACGCCAGCCGGGTGGTGCGCTCGATGCGCAACGGACAGCTCGCGGAGGCGCTGGACGCCTACTCCGCCCCGCTGCTCAGCCGCTCGGCCGCGTTCGCGATCGAGTCGCTGCGGGTCGAACTCAGCGACGCCGTCGGGACCGCGGTCCGGGCGAGCGGCAGCGCCGAGTTGATCAAGCGCTGGTGCGCGACCGACATGGGGTCGACCGATGAGAGGGCCGTGCACGTACTGGGGCGGCTGCTCGGTCCGCGGGATGCCGGATACCTCTCCTTCCGGGCGCGATCCGAGCGACTGGACCGCGAGTTCGGACTCTAGTCGGGGGTGACAGCCTCGATCCCGGCTCCGTACAAGCCTGGCTCGGCACCAGGCGACGCCGAACGTGCTGCTTCGGTAGCGGTCCCGGTAGCGCCCGCACGACCAGCTACCGGCTGCGTGCCGATTGACTTCCGGAAAAAGCACCTTCGTTTTCGCAACCTGGGCGCTATGTCCGCAACTCAGTCGGGCATCCCTCGCCCGGGTGCGGCCGGTGGCCGCCATCGTTGCTGCTCATGACGCCGACCGGGGCACCCGGGCGCACAGGGGACGCTCGTAGGATGAAAACATGCGCGCAATTCTTGTCACCGCTCCTGGCGGACCCGAAGCCCTTGCCCTCTCGACCGTCGCCGACCTGCCCGTCGGGCCGCGGGACATCCGTCTGCGGGTGGCGGCGGCTGGCGTCAACCGGGCGGATGTTGCGCAACGACAGGGCTTCTACCCCGCCCCGGCGGGCGCGCCGCAGTGGCCTGGGCTCGAGGTCTCTGGTGTCGTGACGGAGCTCGGCGCCGAGGCGACGCTGTTCGCGGTCGGCGACCGGGTGTGCGCGCTGCTCCCGGGCGGCGGCTACGCCACCGAGGTCGTCGTGCACGAAGAACTGGCGCTACCGGTGCCGGCCTCGATCGACCTCGTCGACGCGGCCGGGCTGCCGGAGGCGCTGGCGACGGTGTGGTCCAACGTGTTCCTTGACGCTGGCCTGGCCGCCGGTGAGACCCTGCTCGTGCACGGCGGCGCGAGCGGAATCGGCACGACCGCGATCCAGCTGGGACGCCTGGCCGGAGCCCGGGTGGCCGTGACGGCCGGGTCCGACGCGAAGCTCGTAGTGTGCCGCGGCCTGGGCGCGGAGATCCTGATCAACTACCGCACGCAGGACTTTCCGGCCGAGATCGCCGCCACCACCGACGGGCACGGGGCCGACGTCATCCTCGACATCATCGGCGGCTCCTACGCGGCCCGCAACGTGGCCGCACTCGCGGTCGGCGGGCGAATCATGGTGATCGCCAACCAGAGCGGCGAGGACGCCGTCTTCAACCCGATGCACCTCATGATGAAGCGCGGCCGCTACTGGGGCACCACCCTCCGCGCCCGCCCGCACTTCGAGAAGGCCGCGATCATCCACGCCCTGCGAACGGATGTCTGGCCCTGGCTCGAGTCCGGAGCCTTCTGCCCGGTGATCGACAGTCGGTTCTCGTTCGCCGAGGCCGCGGACGCGCACCGCCGGATGGAGGCATCCGCTCACGTGGGGAAGATCGTCCTCGTGCCGTGAGCTCAGTGGTTGAGCGTATAGAAACCAGCAGGGGCGCGCTGACTGAGCCTGTCAAAACCGGGAAGCGGGGGGTCTGAACACGCTCGACGCCCGCACTGACTGAGCCGGTCAGGACGCGGGTCCGGGCAGGCTCGACTACCAGCCGGAGAGCTAAATGTCGAACTCCTCCGGCACACCCGCCGTGGTCTTCCCCGACGCATCGGCCTCTCTAAGGGCCTGCCTGGCGCTCTGGCGGACCGTCTCGTGGGCCGACTCGTCGGTGTAGGTCGAGGTGACAAGGATCGGCATGTGGTCTGACGTGCCCTGCGGCAGCGTCTCGACGTTGTCGATGGTCAGGCCGGTTGAGGTGGCGAGGTCGAAATGTCCCCGGAAGAACTTGTACCGCGTGTAGGTGCGGGAGTCGCTCAGGGTGAGGTCATAACCGGACTCGTTGATCTTGTCGCCGAGGTTGCGTTTGAAGACCGGGTAGTTGTAATCGCCGACCATCAGGGTGGGCAGCCCGGGCCCGAGCAGATTGAGTTCCTCGTGCGCGGACCTGATCTGGTTGCGGCGCAGGGAGTTCCGCGCGGTGAGCGGCGCGGCGTGGAACGAGGCCACGACGAGCTCGCGGTCGGCGACCCGGTCGATCAGCCGGGTGCCGATCAGACGCTCGTGCGCCGGAGCCAACAGCAGGTCGTGTAAGGACTTCTTCAACGCGAACGACTGAGTCTTAACCGCCTCGAACCGGTCCTTGCGATAGTAGACCGCGAGCCCGAGCCGATTGGTGAGGGTGGAGTCGGCCAGGTGCAAAAGTCCGATCTCTCCGGGCAGCTCGAGCGTGTCGCACTCCTGCAGGCACAGGACGTCTGGCTCGTACTGTTCGTCCAGCGCGCTGAGTTCGCCACTGGCACGATTCTTGCGCAGGTTGTAGCTGATAACCCTCACGGCAGACCTGTTTCCGACTCGATGGATGGGCTTCCAGCCTACGTTTCCTCGCCGGAGAACTTCCAATCGAGTATCGGCCGGCGGGCACTCGCCAGCCGGTGGTGCTGGGCAACCCGCTCCACTCGGAAACCCGTTTTGGGCATAACTCCTGCAGATTCGAGGCCCGGCCCCAAGGTCCCGCGGAATGGCGAGGGAGGGCGCGACGGCATCCACGCACTGCCGGAGTTATGCGCGTTGGTGCAGACGAAAGGGCTGGTTCGGGATGGCGACCAGCACCGCAGCAGCCGGCGTGGCGCTGAATAGACTCGACCGCACGGGCGAGCAACTCCGGAGAACGCGAAGGTGGAACCAGATGGCCCAGAACAACATCGTGCTGGTGCGGCACGGTCAGACCCCGTGGAGCATCTCCGGTCGATATACCGGCCGCACCGACATTCCACTGACCGACCTCGGCCGGCTAGCAGGCGGATGCCCTGGGCGAGATGTTAGACGGCCGGGACTTCTCCCTTGTGCTGTCGAGCCCGCTGGTGCGCACCGGGGAGACCATGCAACGCGCCGGGTATGCCGGTCAGGGAATGCGCGA
Organism: Cryobacterium algoritolerans; assembly: GCF_004402785.1. Taxonomy (GTDB): domain Bacteria; phylum Actinomycetota; class Actinomycetes; order Actinomycetales; family Microbacteriaceae; genus Cryobacterium; species Cryobacterium algoritolerans. The sequence goes on along the minus strand of NZ_SOFP01000025.1, from coordinate 484 downwards.
CGAGGACATTCTCGAGTGTGACTACGGCGTGTTCGAGGGCCGCACGACCGCGGACATCCGTGCGGAGGACCACGGCTGGCCGGTGTGAACCTCCCCCATTGTCGGCGGCGAGACCGTCGATGAGGTCGGCGCGCGTGCCGACTTGGCCATCGAACGCTGTCTCGCCGCCCCCGGTCCGGTCGTCGTATTCGCCCACGGGCATTTTCTACGGATCATGACGGCCCGTTGGATGGGCCTGCCGGCGGCCGCTGGCCGGCACCTGAGCCTCGGCATCGCCACGGTGTCCACGCTCGGCTGGGAGCACGAGAACCGCGTACTGCAGGTGTGGAACGATGCCTGTCACCTCAACTCGATGGACCCCGTGGTCTGACCTGGCACGCGGGCCGGGTCACGACCCGCGACGGGAAACGGACGCCCGGCGGCGCGTGCGGCCCCGGTCACGCCCGGCGGCGCGTGCGGCCCCGGTCACGCCCGGCGGCGCGTG
>NZ_SOFP01000014.1 GCF_004402785.1 Cryobacterium algoritolerans | reverse complement strand
CCCACAGAAATTGTCGGCATAATTCCGGCGTTGTCGGAAGCTGTTCCCGAGGAGGCACTGTGCTTCCAGATGAGGAACGAACTGATGCCAGGAACACGCAGAAGAGCTGGCGCGATGGCGCCCTACATCGCCGCTATCGATGCGAAGCTGACCGCGCTCGGCTACACGCCGGGCACGAGGCTGGGCCTGTTGAAGATCGTCGGCGACGTCGGCCGCTGGCTGGAGACGGAACGGCTGACGGTCGCGGATTTTGACGAGTCGGCCGTCGCTTCTTTCCGCGCCGCGCGGGCCCGTGAGGGATTCACCCAGAAACTCTTTGGCCGCTGCTTCACTTTGATGTTTGAGGTGCTGAGGGAGGACGGGGTACTTGCGCCGCCTCCCACTGCGGTGGTCTCTCCGCTGGAGGCTCTGCTTGCGGACTATCGTCAGTGGTTAGTCCACGACAAGGACCTGGCGGCGATGACGGTGCTCCGTTATGAGAACCTGGCGCGGCGATTCCTGCAGATCGGTCAGCCCGCAGGAGAGGTGCTTGACACCACGATGCTGTCCGGTGCCGAGATCTCGGCATTCATCCTGGCCGAGAGCGGACGGGTGAGTCTCGGGTCCGCGCGCGGCCGGGTCGCGGAGATGCGCTCGTTGCTGCGCTACCTCTACCTCACGGACCGGACCCGCTGGAATCTGGCGGGATGTGTTCCCTCGGTTGCCGGTTGGCGCGACGCGCACCTGCCAGTGTCGCTGAGCGCCGGGCAGGTCGAGGCGATGGTGGACAGCTGCGACCGCAGTACCAGCACCGGCCGCCGGGACCGGGCGATCATGCTGCTGTTGGCCCGGCTGGGACTTCGGTGCATCGAGGTCGCCCGGCTGCGCCTGGACGACGTCGATTGGCGCGCCGGGGAGCTCACGGTCCGCGGCAAGGCCCGCCGCCGCGACCTGATGCCCCTACCCGTCGATGCGGGAGAAGCGTTGGTGGATTACCTCCACGAGGGCCGGCCGGCGTCGTCGCACCGGGAGGTGTTCATCACCGAACGGGCCCCACGCAAACCGATCCCGGCGGACCTTGTCGGTGACGTGGTGCGCCGGGCAGCTCGCCGGGCCAATTGCCCGGACGCGAAGGCACACGGGCTGCGGCACGCGCTGGCGACAGAGATGTTGGCGAAAGACATTCCCCTGCTGGACATCGGGCAGGTGCTGCGGCACCGGGATCTGGCCACCACTGCCATCTACGCGAAGGTCGACATCGACTCCCTACGCGGCATCGCCCAGGACTGGCCGGGGCAGAGGTCATGACGACACTCACAAGATCCTTGGACGACTATCTTCGGCTGCGACGGAATTTGGGCTATCAGTTGGCTGACGCGGCGAGGCTTCTTCCCCGGTTCGTGGCGTGGATGGACGCCAACGGGCAGCCGACGGTCACTACCGCCAACACCATCGCCTGGGTCGAGACCGTGTCGGCTGAACCGGGCAGCACTGTCTGGCCGCGCCGGATGACGGCCGTTCGCGGCTTCGCCCGCTACCTCTCCGGCATCGATTCCGCGACAGAAGTCCCACCAATCGGGTTGTTCCCCTCCCGCCGGCGCTGGAAGACACCATTCATCTATTCCGCCGACGACATCACCGCCCTGATGGGCCATGCGCAGCACGACTTGGATTCGCGCCTGCCTGCGGCGACGTATTCCACCCTGATCGGGCTGCTGGCGGTGACGGGGCTACGCATCGGGGAAGCGATCCGGCTGGATCGGGCCGACGTTGATCTCGCTGCCGGCGTCCTCCTGGTTCGGCAGTCGAAGTTCATGAAGACCCGCAAGGTTCCCGTGCTCTCCAGCACCGTTGCTGCACTGCGCACATACGCCGCTCAGCGCGACACGCACCTCCCGGCGCCGTCCACCGCGAGTTTCTTCGTGACGGTGACGGGAAAGCGGCTGCTCTATCCCGTTGTCCAAACTGTCTTCCACAGCCTGTGTTCCGAAGCGGGGATCGGGGTCGGAGCGGCCCGCGGTCCCCGCCTGCACGACCTGCGCCACACGTTCGCGGTCACGACGTTGGTCAACTGGTATCGCAGCGGCGCCGACGTTCACGTGCGACTGCCTTACCTCTCCACCTATCTCGGGCACCGCGATCCACGGTTTACCTACTGGTATCTCTCCGCTGCGCCGGAACTCCTCGCCCTGGCCGCTGAACGCCTCGAGCCTGGGGATGGGCAGGTGCAGTCATGACGGGGATCACGGCGACGGTCCAGATGTTCTTCAGCGACCGTCTGGCCAAACAGCGCCAGGCCAGCGGCCACACCGTCGCCGCCTACCGCGACACGCTGCGGCTATTGTTCGCCTTCGTCCAGTCCACGACGGGGAAGCTGCCCTCGCACCTGGACTGGTCGGATCTCGACCAGGGCGTGATCAGCGCGTTCCTGGACCATCTGGAGACCACGCGGAACAACAGCGCCCGCACACGCAATGCCCGCCTGGGAGCGCTGCGGTCGCTGTTCCGCTACGCCGCGCTGCAGCACCCCGAACACGCGGACGTCATCGCCCGGGTGCTGGCGATTCCGCCGAAGAGGTTCGACAAAGCTACGGTGTCCTACCTCACCGCCGAGGAGGTCGACGCTCTGTTGGCTGCCCCGGACCTCACCACCTGGGAGGGACGCCGCGACCACGCCTGGCTGATGCTCTGCATCCAGACCGGGTTGCGGGTGTCGGAACTGACCGGGTTGAACTGCGCCGACATCAGCTGCGGCACCGGCTCGAACGTCCGCTGCCACGGGAAGGGACGCAAAGACCGCGCCATCCCGCTCACCGCAGCAACCGAAGCGGCGGTCCGCTACTGGCTGCGCGAGAGGGCCGGCCTGCCGACCGATCCGCTGTTCTGCACCCGCACCGGTCGACGCCTCACCCGCGATGCCATCGAACACAGATTGATCGCCCACCACGCCGCGGCCGCCCTGACCTGCGGCACATTGCAGTCAAAGAAGCTCTCACCCCACACGTTGCGGCACACCACCGCGATGACGTTGCTGCACGCGGGAGTGGACACCACCGTCATCGCGCTCTGGCTGGGCCACGCCGACACCCGGTCCACGGATCCCTACATCCACGCCGACATGACGATCAAGGAACGCGCGCTGGCAAAAACCACCCCGGTATCGTCGCCGCCCGGCCGGTATCGCCCCGCCGACAGCCTGCTCTCATTCCTGGAAGGACTGTAATTATGCCGACATCCACGCAGCCGACCCCAGACCACAGACATCGAAAGCACTGGGCGCAAGGCCCGCCGCCCTACCCGCATCGGCATAATCACGGAGTCGGCATAAATCGATT
>NZ_SOFP01000015.1 GCF_004402785.1 Cryobacterium algoritolerans | reverse complement strand
GTTTGACGCGGTAGGACTCGCCGCGGAACTGCAGGAGCCGGCCGTGGTGGACGATGCGGTCGATGACGGCGGCGGCCATGTTGTCGTCGCCGAACACGGTTCCCCAGCGAACTGAGGTTCCCATACGTTCGTTCCGGCGCTGAGTGCCGCATTCCCTATGGGGAGTAGGTCGAGCATGGTCGGCGTGGCGAGGTGCGATTTGCTCGATCGAGGAGTGAGATTTGAGGCAACGCCTCAGGAATCGAGGCGGGCGGGAGGTATGCAATGACGCCGCGACCCCGGCTGCGCGTGGTGAGCGATAATTCCCCAGGCGCGCAACTGGCCGATGTCATGGAGCCGATGGAATTCCAGCGGCAGTGCGTGGACGGATTCATCGCAAGCCAAGTGGCCCGCGGATTCAGCGCCCTCACCATCGATAACGGCACGGGTGTGCTCGAGCGATTCCTCACATTGGCGGGAAAGCCCGCATGGGAGCTGACCGCCTTCGACGTCGATGCGGTCGTCGCCGCGCTTATTGAACGCGGCGTGGGACCAGTCACGCGGAGGGACTACGTCAGCACGTTCAGGCACTACTTCCAGTTTCTGCAGGCTCGGCACTTCGCCGACGTGGAGGCTCGATTCGGTATCCGACTGGCCGACCCGATCGACGTGTTCCATGCTGGGCATCACGTAACAAGCGAGTCGCCCGCGACCCGCCCACCCCCATCACCCGAGCGCATGGATGACTTCTTCGCTTTCCTGAAGACTCGAATGGATCAGTCACGAAAATGGGCTCCGATCGCTCGGGACTACGCACTCTTCCGAACGCTGTATCACGCAGGTCTTCGCTCTGCAGAGTCCTCGACGTTGGAAATCCGCGATCTGCATTTTGACCGCGGCCCGTTCGGGAAGATTCACGTGCGCTTGGGTAAGGCGGCGAAAGGCTCAGGTCCGAGGCCACGCTGGGTGCCCATGCTCGACGATCTGGGCCTGATCCTGCATTGGTATCTCGACGAGGTCCGCCCCAAATTTCGAGGGAGCAGCCCGGCCCTATTCTGCGACGAGGGCGGCCGATTCATGAATTCAGGATCGATCCGCAACCGGTTGGCGGCTCTGTGCAGAGCGGAGGGTCGGCCGCCTCACGAGCAGTTCAGCCCTCACAATCTGCGGCATGCCTGCGCGACGCGCAACTACGAGCGCGGTGTCGATCTCGTCGCCATTCAGCAGATGTTGGGCCATTGGAATGTGGGCACGACGATGCGATATGTGACTCCCTCATCCACGTTAGTCGAGGACGCCTATCGTCGCGCCCTCACGACCACTCTCGCCGAAGCGACCAAGGAGGAATAGGACATGGCAGAGTTTCGCTGGCGGCTCCGGATGGCTGCCGCTCAACGAGAAGTGTGGACCGGTGCTCAGCTGCGGCGCCTGTTGGTCGACAAGGCCGGTCTGGAACTCTCTTCCGCGTCGATCTCCGCATTGATGACTCAGCAGCCATCGCAAATAAAGCTCGCGACACTCGCCGCATTGTGCCAAGCGCTGGACTGCACCGCAAATGATCTCCTCGAACTTGATACGACCACCGACATCGGCAACGGGACTCCGCCAACTTCGGTCACGCAGGCGCCCCTCCGAGCGGCGTCCGGTCAGGAACGGTCTCGGGCCTCCCGCAAGACCCCGCCACCATTCTGATGACGCTCGTCGGCAACTGCCTCGACTGTGGAAGCCCCAATCTCCATGCTCGGGGTCGCTGCACCCCTTGCTATTGGAAAGCCAAACGCGAGGCCACGATGGAACCGTGCCCACGATGTGGCCAACGGCGGGTGCTCCGTGAAGAACAGAACCTGTGCGGCATGTGCGTGCGCCGAGCTCGACCCCGGAAGCAACCAACACCGCGAGTCTGCGACCAGTGCGGACGTCTGGCCAAACACGCAGCTCACGGATTGTGCACGGCCTGCTATCAAAGGACCCACAACTCCCTGATCGACCGAACGGCCGCCGCCCTTGTCCGGCTCGGGGCGAGCAGTCCCGACTGGTTCGAACCCCTGGTCGAGGACATCGGCGACCGCTTCGTCAGCGCAGTAGCGGTGCGACACCTGCGGCAGATCGAACACGACCTGATCCAAGGTGCGTGCACTCCCGAAGCGTTGGTCCGCGCGCTGCGTTCACCCGGACGATCGCCGGGTGACACCGCCCGAATCGTCAATGAGTATTTCGTCACGAATGGGCTCGGATCCTTCCTCCAAGACGAGGAAGACCGTCGGAGCGCGGGGCGCCGAGAGCGCCGCCTGGCCCGGGCCCCCATCCCCTTCCGCCCGGCCGTGGCAGCCTTCTCCGACTACCTCCTGCGATCGCGCGCTCGAGCCAACTTGGTCGACGGCCGCGGGCTCAAAGTCGCCACGATCGAGGCCCGACTGGCTGATGTCGCGGCCCTGGCCAACTTCCTCGAGAGACGCGGCATCAACGATTGGGCGGCCGTCGCCGCCGGCGATATCGAGGAGTTCCTCGGGAGCCGCTCCCGGCATCGGCTGGCCAGCTTGCGCATGTTCTTCACCTTCGTTCGCAAACGAAAGCTCATTCTGATCAACCCGGTCCTCGGCCTGACTCGACCACGTCCAACAGGCTTCGCCGGACGAACGCTCAACAGCGCCGAACAGCGCCGACTCATCCACCGGTGGAGACTCACCACCATCGACCCGAGAGAGCGCGTGGTCGGACTGTTCGCTCTTCTCCACGGGATGACCAGCAGTCAGATCCGCGCTGTTCTGGTCTCGGATATCAGCACAACGGCAGGGACGATGGTCATCGCGGGACGGCCCTATCACGTGCCGCTGGACCCCATCACGCTCGCTGCTATCGATGCGGTGCTGACGGCGCGGCTGGCGCTGCGAACGAACAACCCGCACCTCGTCCTCACGAAAGACTCACGCGCTCACGAAACCGCGGCCTCACCGTATTTCATGACTCATATTCTCGATCCGGCCGGCGTCACGCCAGCTGTTCTGCGTCAAACCCGCCTGGCCGACCTCGCTCATTCCCACGACCCGAGACTTGTCGCCGCCGCATTCGGCATGACAGCAGGCGGTGCATTGCATTACGTCTTCGATGCTGTCGACCGCGAGGAAGAAGTCTTCGCTTCAACCTATGAAGATTAGGTATCAACTCGCATACGTCAACTTGAACGTATGCGGCTTGGAGAACTCTAGGTTTGTGGTGATGATCAAGCTTCTTTTTTCATAACCGTCGGCGATGACCTGGAACAAGAGCCGGGCGCCGTCGGTATCGATCGGCAAATACCCCAGT
>NZ_SOFP01000018.1 GCF_004402785.1 Cryobacterium algoritolerans | reverse complement strand
GCTGCAGGATCTGCTTCGCTTTGATCTTCCGTACCATTGCCGGTACTCCTTCCACCGTGTGGCGCTCACACGGTGGAAGGAGCTTTTCAGGTGGGGCTCAACCACGCCGGTAGTGGGGCTGAACGATACAAATCACGCATCTGAACAGTGGGGCTCACTCGCACCACAGGTGGTGCCCATCGAAGCCAATATTCATCTGACCGAACACCGGCTCCACGATCGCTTTGCGCCGCGCATAAACGGTGCGGCCCTTCTTCGTCTTCAACTTCCGGGCCATGCGCTCCCGGAGAGTCGCATTCGCGGGGATCCGGCCTCGGGGAACCTCGGGACCACGCTCGCCGTGCTTCACGCGGCCGGTCGCGATGAAAAACTCCATCCGGCGTCACTGCCCACTTCAACACTGTTCGCGTAGTCCAGATTTGCTGCTGAACAATACCCGGCATCCGCCAGGATCTGCCCGGGCAGGACGCCGGTCGTAGTGTGAAGCTTCTCGAGCATCGGCACGACCTGTTCAACATCCACGCCAATATTCGTCAACGTTGTCGCCACGATGATCTGATGGTCGGCGTCAACGATGGCCTGCGCATTGTAGGCGTAGTGAAACGACCCGTCGGCGGTTTTCATGATCCGAGAATCCGGGTCGGTGAAGTTTTGCTGAGCCTTCGGGTTCACGACCGCCTTCTTCGCCGCATCGTCACCTTTCTGCGCAGCAGTGTCGTCGTCGTTGCCCTTGTTCCGGGCCTTCTTCTCGGCCTCGTTCCGAGCCCGGAGGGCCGCGTCGGCCTCCAACGCGGCTCGCGCTTGGGCGAGTTTCACCAGGCGTGACTCGCGTCGGGCGAGCTCCGGCGGCAACTCATCGCCGCGTTTGTCTTTCCCGAAGCGGGCATCCTCCGCGTCATCGATCGCGTCGGCGTCCGCCAGCAGCGCGGAGACCTCGTCGGCGAGGACCTTCTGCTTCTCTGTCAACCGGGCGTAACTCATCGCCTTGCGCCGGGACGCGGTCGCGCGCACCTTCGTGCCGTCCAACGCGACCTGTCCGAGCGAGACCATCCCGGCCGCGCGGCACAGTTCCAACGCCTGCAAGAACACGTTCCCCAGACTGGAGAGGTGACGTTTGCGGAACCGGGCAATGGAACGAAAATCCGGCGCCTGCTGCGCGGCCAACCAGCGAAAAGCGACGACGTCCACGCAGACCCGTTCCAACTCGCGTGAGGAGCGGACCCCGACGCAGTACCCGTAAAGCAGCACCCGGACCATCAGCCGAGGGTCGTAAGGCGGCTGGCCCTTCGACTTCGCGTAGGACGCGTAGAACTTCTTCAAATCCAGCTGCGTCTCGACGATGTCAGCGATGAAACGAGACAAGTGGTTCTGCGGCAGCCACTCATCCAGCGACGGTGGCACCAACATCACAGCCGCCGGCTCAAACGCCCGAAACCGCTTGTTCACGCCGCCGCCAGCCTCAACCCCGTCAGCCACGACCAGGTCAACGTGCTCGAGTTCCGTCGCGGGGAACAGGCCATCAGAATCGCTCATAAATAATTTTCCCAGACCACCACCGCAAGTCCGGGAAATCAGACGGCGTTTTAAAGTTTGGTACTACTGACCCACGCTCCTAGGCGCGCTGCTTAGGCAGTTTGGTTGAGTGGGTGTGACGACTCGCAGTATTCGTTCGACGTGAGCGGGAGCATTCGGCTGTGGAGCGGTGCAGTCAAAGAATGTTGCGCCCCGGGACGGTCCTATAGATGTCAAGTGAGTTCGAAGTCGGTCTTCATGTCGTTGAACACTTCTCGAGCGATGAATCGTTTGAGGCAGCGGAGGACGTCCTTCTTGGAGAGGCCTTCAGCAACGCGTCGATGCATGTAGTCGAGGGTTCTCGGATCGTAACGGAGGCGACAGACTGCGATCATGTGCAGGGCGCGGTTCGCTTGCCGGTCGCCGCCTCGGTGAAGTCGCATTCGGTGTGTTTTGCCTGACGAGATAGGAATCGGGGCGGCACCGCATAGCTTGGCGAAGGCTGCCTCTGAGGTGAGTCTGTCGATGTTTTGACCGGCGGTGACGAGCAGCTGAGCGGCGTGGCATCACCGTCAAGGTGAATGAGGCCAGCGTGAGTTTAGGCGGCTAGTTCTGCCTGGATGGTCGCGGGTGGTTTGTTGATCCAGGCTGCGTCGGGGGTGGCGAGGATTTTTGGGTCGAGGTTGGTGCTGAAGCGTTCCGGGTTCCTGGCCCGCGCTGTGGCGAGGGTCGCCGTCCGCTCGGCGGCTTTGCCGGCGGCGAGGCCGTAGTAGACGTCGGCGGGGGTGTTGAGCCCGATCCCGGTGTGCCGGTGGCTGTGGTTGTAACCCTCGACGAAGGTGTTCATGAACCGTCGGGCATCGCCGAGGTTGCCGAAGCGTTCCGGGAACACCGGGGCGAATTTCAGCGTCTTGAACCACGACTCCGAGTACGGGTTGTCGTTGCTGACCCGGGGCCGGGAGTGCGACTTCGTGACCTCCAGATCCGAGAGGAGCGCGGCGATGGTCTTGCTCGTCATCGACGTGCCCCGGTCCCCGTGGACGACCTGCGGGGTGCCATGGATGGAGAAAGTCTCTCTCATCATCTCGGCGGCGAGGACTGCGGACTCGGCCGGATGGACCTTCACGCCGACGATGTAGCGGGAGTAGATATCGATCATCACGTAGGCGTCGAAGTACTTGCCCTTGACCGGGCCGGGCAATTTCGTGATGTCCCACGTATAGACCTGGCCGGGGCCGGTGGCGACCAGTTCCGGGATCGCCCGGGCCGGGTGACGGGCCAGGCGTCGGCGTTCCTTGACTTGCTTGTTC
>NZ_SOFP01000068.1 GCF_004402785.1 Cryobacterium algoritolerans | reverse complement strand
TGGCGAGTAGCGCCTGATGGTAGCGCTTGTCCAAGCACCTGGTAGCGCAGTTCTGACGACGTGGTAGCGGCCCGGGATCGGTGCCCGGGCCGCGTGTGGTGCTACTCCCAGTAGGCCTCGTGGGCACGAGCCTGGTCGTTGCGGTGCCGGCGCATGTCTATCTGACCGAGGTTGATGATCCGGGCGTTATTGGCGAGGCGGTTCACGATCGAGTCCGCCGCGACCCGGTCAGGCAGCTCCGCAACCCAATGCGCTGGCCCCGTCTGCGAAGCAATCATTGTCGGCAGCCGGTGCTCCCGGTTCGCGAGGATCGCGAACAAATCGCTGGCAGCATCGCTGTCGATGCCAACGGTGAGGAAGTCGTCAATGATGAGCAGGTCAATGTTGGAGAGCTCGTTCAGTAGCTTCTGGTGAGCGATGCCGTCGCCGCGAGCGATGACGAGCCTTCGGGCGAGGTCGTCCATCCGGAAGTAAAGAACCGAGTGCTCACTCTGGCAGGCGCCGATGGCCAGCGCGCAGGCGAGGTAGGTTTTCCCGCCACCGGTGGGCGAGATGATGAGCAAGTTCGTCGCATCGGAGCGCCAGTCGTGGGCGGCATAGCGGCGCATTCTGACCGGGGTGATGCCGCGTCCCTCACGGTAGTCGACCTCAGCAACTGTGGCCCCCGGGATCGGGAAGGCAGCCTGGCGGATGAGTTTGTCGACCTTGTTGATGCGCCGGGACTCCAACGCGTCGTCGACCGCAGTGAGAAACAGTTGCTCGGGAGTGAGGGTGTCGTTGCTTTCGTCTTGGATGAGTTCCTCCAGGCGCGTCGCGACGTGCGTCACACGCAAGGCCCGGAACTTGTCGTAGTCGACGCTTGTGAACATCACTTCCCCTCCTCGCCGCGAGCGTAGTGGGAGGCGTCGCGGACGTAAACGTCCGAGATGGTGTCCCGGAACACGACCGTGCTGCCGCGTTTGCGCGTCGAGGCCGCCGGCACCACCGGCCGGGGCTTCTTCGCATCACTGTCGATCGCCGCCATCAACCGTTTCAACGTCGAATAAGTTGGATGGGCGCTGCGGTTCACGAGGTCTTGGCAGGCCGCCTCCAACCGTTCCCGATTGTTCTTGCCGAGCCCGTCGAGGATGTTCTGGCACGACAGGTAGCCCTGAGCCTCGATCGTCTGGCTGTCGAGGATCTGCTCGATCACCGTGACTGTGGCGGGCCCAACGCTGCGTGCCCGGTCGATGAACCACCGCCGTGACCACAGCCCGTCAATATCGCGGTGCTGCGGCGGAACGTGGGCCGGCAGAGTGGAGTACTGGCCTTTCCGGCCCGTCAGCCGAGGATGCTCGCAGATGCTCTCGTGGCCATCGAAGACCGTCACGCGGGCCGACGTCAGCCGAACCCGCAGCAGCTTGCCCGCCAACTTGAACGGCACGGAATACCGTTGCGTGTCCGCCGTGACGTGGTAGTTCCGGGCCGCTTTCAGCTCTTTCCACTCGACGTCTTCAAAGCCGGCGTCCGGTAACGGGCCGAGCAGCTCCCGCTCCTCGGTGTCGAAGCGTTCCCACCGGGTTGTGTCGTCGGCGCGGCGAATGTCGTGGTTGATCTCTGCCACCCGTTCCTCGATCGCCGTATTCAACTCGCTCAGCGTCGTGAAGACGTCGTCCTCGAGATAGCCGATGACGCGCTTGTTGACCACGTTCACCGCGTTCTCGGCTGATGCCTTGTCACGAGGTTTTTTAACTCTGGCCGGGACAATTGCAGTCCGGTAATGGTCCGCGAGCTGCTGATAGCGCGCGTTGACGACCCGCTCCGCATCACCTTTATGGGTTTGGTGGGTGGAGGTCGTCGGGTTATCCGGCACCAAGATCTGCGTCACGCCACCGAAGAACGCGAACGCTTGAACGTGCGCGTCGAGCCAGGCCGGGGACTTCATATCCGTGTAGGCGCGGCAGAACAGCGCCCCCGAAAATGGCAGCACCGCGACAAACAAGATTGCCCGGACCACCTCGCCGGTGATCGTGTCGACGATGTCCATCGTGTCGCCGGCCCAGTCGACGAGCATCGCCCGACCCGGCTCGTGGCGAAGCACCGCCACGAGATCGTGGGTGCGGAGATAACCGGTGAACAGGGCGCAGAACTGCGAGTACCCGTACTTTTTCCCGGCGTCCTTGGTGCCGACGTAACGACGCCAGGCCAGCAGCAACGTGAAGTGTCGGTTCGCCTTCATCGATGCCAGCACCCGCGCCAAGTCGGGCTGGTCGTACTCCTCCGACACTTTCCGGCGCCCGTCGGGGAACCATTCCGCCAACTCGACATCGCTGACCGCGACCGCCGAGGTCAGTCCCCGTTCCTGGACCTCTTGCCGGACCCGAGCGACGTCGCGATGCGAGCACCCCACGATCTCTACGACTTCGCGGTAGCTCCGCCCCTCAAGCAACAACCCCAATATTCTCCGATAATCCGCCATGACCCGCCCTTAACAATGGAACGACAACGCCTTGCGCGTTGTCCTTCCACAGCACAGCAGTTCACCAGCGCCAGCGCTACCGTGTTCCCGGAATTCTGCTACCGGGTCGCCGGACTAGCGCTACCATCAGGGGCTACTCGTCA
>NZ_SOFP01000087.1 GCF_004402785.1 Cryobacterium algoritolerans | reverse complement strand
GCCCCAAAGCGAAAGCCGTAGTGCTGGTCAAACAGTGTGGCCTGAGGTTGGGTGCGTCCGATCCTTGAGAACTCAACAGCGTGCACAATGTCAAATGCCAAAAACCTCGGCCGTGGGGCTCCTTTCTAGGGGGTACCGCGGTGGAGATTCCTTTGGAAAACATTTAAACAACAAAGCAAGTCAGTAATGATTTGTTCTGTCAGTTTCAAACTTGTGTCTGGTCTGCCTATTCCGGTGGTCAGTCACACTAGATGTGCCGTTGCCTTCGGGTTTCGTGCAGTCAAACATTTACGGAGAGTTTGATCCTGGCTCAGGACGAACGCTGGCGGCGTGCTTAACACATGCAAGTCGAACGGTGATGAGGAGCTTGCTTCTCTGATCAGTGGCGAACGGGTGAGTAACACGTGAGCAATCTGCCCTTGACTCTGGGATAAGCGTTGGAAACGACGTCTAATACCGGATACGACCTTTGGAGGCATCTCTGGGGGTGGAAAGAATTTTGGTCAAGGATGAGCTCGCGGCCTATCAGCTAGTTGGTGAGGTAATGGCTCACCAAGGCGACGACGGGTAGCCGGCCTGAGAGGGTGACCGGCCACACTGGGACTGAGACACGGCCCAGACTCCTACGGGAGGCAGCAGTGGGGAATATTGCACAATGGGCGAAAGCCTGATGCAGCAACGCCGCGTGAGGGACGACGGCCTTCGGGTTGTAAACCTCTTTTAGTAGGGAAGAAGCGTAAAAGTGACGGTACCTGCAGAAAAAGCACCGGCTAACTACGTGCCAGCAGCCGCGGTAATACGTAGGGTGCAAGCGTTGTCCGGAATTATTGGGCGTAAAGAGCTCGTAGGCGGTTTGTCGCGTCTGCTGTGAAAACCCGAGGCTCAACCTCGGGCCTGCAGTGGGTACGGGCAGACTAGAGTGCGGTAGGGGAGATTGGAATTCCTGGTGTAGCGGTGGAATGCGCAGATATCAGGAGGAACACCAATGGCGAAGGCAGATCTCTGGGCCGTAACTGACGCTGAGGAGCGAAAGCATGGGGAGCGAACAGGATTAGATACCCTGGTAGTCCATGCCGTAAACGTTGGGAACTAGATGTGGGGACCATTCCACGGTCTCCGTGTCGCAGCTAACGCATTAAGTTCCCCGCCTGGGGAGTACGGCCGCAAGGCTAAAACTCAAAGGAATTGACGGGGGCCCGCACAAGCGGCGGAGCATGCGGATTAATTCGATGCAACGCGAAGAACCTTACCAAGGCTTGACATATAGAGGAAACGGTTGGAAACAATCGCCCCGCAAGGTCTCTATACAGGTGGTGCATGGTTGTCGTCAGCTCGTGTCGTGAGATGTTGGGTTAAGTCCCGCAACGAGCGCAACCCTCGTCCTATGTTGCCAGCACGTAATGGTGGGAACTCATGGGATACTGCCGGGGTCAACTCGGAGGAAGGTGGGGATGACGTCAAATCATCATGCCCCTTATGTCTTGGGCTTCACGCATGCTACAATGGCCGGTACAAAGGGCTGCAATACCGCAAGGTGGAGCGAATCCCAAAAAGCCGGTCTCAGTTCGGATTGAGGTCTGCAACTCGACCTCATGAAGTCGGAGTCGCTAGTAATCGCAGATCAGCAACGCTGCGGTGAATACGTTCCCGGGCCTTGTACACACCGCCCGTCAAGTCATGAAAGTCGGTAACACCCGAAGCCAGTGGCCTAACCCGTAAGGGGAGGAGCTGTCGAAGGTGGGATCGGTGATTAGGACTAAGTCGTAACAAGGTAGCCGTACCGGAAGGTGCGGCTGGATCACCTCCTTTCTAAGGAGCACAGCACCTCTCCTCTGTCTACAGGGAGATCACGGTGCCAAGCCATTTCGGAAACACACGTTTTCCGGTGGCGCTCATGGGTGGAACATTGACATTGATTCGTGGAGAACACGATTGAACGAAGTACGCCAGGTGTTGTTTACAACAGCGGGTTGGAAAGGTTTGGTTGTGGAGGAAACGGGTATGCACGCTGTTGGGTCCTGAGGGACCGGAACATTCCTGGCCTGGGGCCGGCGGATGATCTGTTCCTCTGGACCTTTTCCTGTTCACATCATTCGTGGGCAGGTGAGGGTACCGCCCGTACTTTGAGAACTACACAGTGGACGCGAGCATCTTAAATTTGATCGG
>NZ_SOFP01000078.1 GCF_004402785.1 Cryobacterium algoritolerans | reverse complement strand
CCCGGCTGGAACACCACCACGTCCACCGACCACGACGAGAACCGTCTTGGCTCCTACCTCGGAGCCGGCGCACAGTCGTGGAATGACCGAGGACCCGACGCTGTCCTGACCGGCGCGCCGCGCGTCACCTCGGCAGCAGCGTCGCAAAGCTCGGGCAAGTCGCCATCTAAACTGAGGGCCCACGGAAGGAACCTCAATGAGCATGGAAGGCGCGGCCTGGAGCTCGCTGTACAAGATTTCTAGCGCCAGGGACGGCAAGCACGGCTTCTCCCGTGAGTCCGTGCGGCGGATCATGACGTTCGCGGTGCCCTACCGGTCCAAGCTGCTGATCTTCATCGCTCTCTCCATCGTGGGAGCTTTCCTCGCGGTCGCGACGCCGGTACTCGCCGGCCAGGTGGTCGACGTCATCGTCGCCCAGGGCGAGGTCACCACGATCGTTTGGCTCGCCGTCGTCATCGCCCTCGTGGCCGTGGCCGACGCCGCCGTGTCACTCGTGACGCGCTGGTACTCGGCGCGGATCGGCGAAGGCGTGATTTTGGACCTCCGCACCTCCGTCTTCAACCACGTGCAGAAGATGCCGATCGCGTTCTTCACCCGCACGCGGACGGGCGCCCTCGTGAGCCGCCTCAACAACGATGTGATCGGCGCCCAGCAGGCCTTCAGCGGCACGCTGTCCGGCGTGGTCACGAACCTCGTGGCGCTAACCCTCACCCTGATCGTCATGCTCAGCACGTCCTGGCTCGTGACGGTTCTCGCCGTGATCATGCTCCCCATCTTCCTGCTGCCCGCGCGCCGCATGGGCAGCCGCCTCGCCGCGCTGCGCCGCGAGGCCGCCGATCACAATTCCGCCATGAGCACGCAGATGACCGAGCGCTTCTCCGCGCCCGGCGCCACCCTCGTCAAGCTGTTCGGCCGGCCCGACGAGGAGGCCGAGGAGTTCCGCGTCCGCGCCGCCCGCGTCCGCGACATCGGGGTCCGCACCGCGATGCTGCAGTTCGTCTTCTTCACCGCACTGATGCTCGTCTCCGCTCTCGCCCTCGCGCTCGTGTACGGGCTCGGCGGCTCCCTCGCACTCGCCGGCCAACTGAATACCGGTGACGTGGTCACCCTGGCGCTCCTGCTCACCCGCCTCTACGCGCCGCTCACCAGCCTCGCAAACGCACGGGTCGAGATCATGAGCGCGGTGGTCAGCTTCGAGCGCGTCTTCGAGGTGCTGGACCTCGACCCGCTCATCAAGGAAAAGCCCGACGCCGTCGCCGTCCCCGAAGGCCCAGTGACCGTCGAGTTCGACAACGTCCGCTTCGCCTACCCGTCCGCGGACAAAGTGTCCCTCGCCTCTCTCGAAGAGGTTGCCACGCTAGACACCCGCGGCGGCGAGGAGGTGCTGCACGGCGTGTCCTTCAGGATCGAGCCGGGGCAGACCGTAGCCCTCGTTGGTACGTCCGGTGCCGGCAAGTCCACAATTGCGCAGCTCCTCTCCCGCCTGTATGACGTCGACAGCGGCGCCGTGCGCCTCGCGGGGACGGATGTCCGCGATGTCACTTTCGTCTCCATGCGAAACACCCTGGGCATGGTGACGCAGGACGGCCACCTGTTCCACGAGACCATCCTCTCCAATCTGCGCCTCGCGAGGCCGGAAGCGTCCGACGACGAGGTGTGGGACGCCGTCCGCCGTGCGCGGCTCGAACCGCTCATCCGGTCCCTGCCGGACCAGCTGGACACCATGGTGGGAGAGCGTGGCTACCGACTGTCCGGGGGTGAGCGCCAACGGATGACCATCGCGAGGCTCCTGCTCGCCCAGCCGCGCGTCGTCATCCTCGACGAGGCGACGGCGGCGCTGGACTCGACGTCTGAGGCCGCCGTGCAGGCGGCGCTCAGCGAGGCACTCAAGGGACGGACGGCGATGGTGATCGCACACCGCCTCTCCACCATCCGCAGCGCGGACCTCATCCTCGTGGTTGAGGACGGCTCGATCGTGGAGCGCGGTACGCACGAGGAACTGCTGGCTGCGGGTGGGCGGTACGAGGAATTGCACCGCACCCAGTTCGCCTTGCAGAAGAACGTTGCGGCCGATGAGGAAGCGCTGAGCCAGACCTAGTCGCTGAACTCGGTGCCCCCGCCCCGAGCGCCTCGGAAAGTCGTCT
>NZ_SOFP01000076.1 GCF_004402785.1 Cryobacterium algoritolerans | reverse complement strand
CCCGAAGAGTATCCCAAGTAGCACGGGGCCCGAGAAATCCCGTGTGAATCTGTCAGGACCACCTGATAAGCCTAAATACTCCTACATGACCGATAGTGAACAAGTACCGTGAGGGAAAGGTGAAAAGTACCCCGGGAGGGGAGTGAAATAGTACCTGAAACCGTTTGCTTACAAACCGTTGGAGCCAGCTTTGTTCTGGTGACAGCGTGCCTTTTGAAGAATGAGCCTGCGAGTTAGTGATATGTGGCGAGCTTAACCCGAGAGGGGAATGCGTAGCGAAAGCGAGTCTGAATAGGGCGATTCAGTCGCATGTCCTAGACCCGAAGCGAAGTGATCTATCCATGGCCAGGTTGAAGCGACGGTAAGACGTCGTGGAGGACCGAACCCACTTCAGTTGAAAATGGAGGGGATGAGCTGTGGATAGGGGTGAAAGGCCAATCAAACTTCGTGATAGCTGGTTCTCTCCGAAATGCATTTAGGTGCAGCGTTGCGTGTTTCTTGCCGGAGGTAGAGCTACTGGATGGCCGATGGGGCCTAAAAGCTTACTGACGTCAGCCAAACTCCGAATGCCGGTAAGTGAGAGCGCAGCAGTGAGACGGTGGGGGATAAGCTTCATCGTCGAGAGGGAAACAACCCAGACCACCAACTAAGGTCCCAAAGCGCGTGCTAAGTGGGAAAGGATGTGGAGTTGCACAGACAACCAGGAGGTTGGCTTAGAAGCAGCCACCCTTGAAAGAGTGCGTAATAGCTCACTGGTCAAGTGATTCCGCGCCGACAATGTAACGGGGCTCAAGCACGCCACCGAAGTTGTGGCATTGATATTTTTGGTAAGCCGCACCCTTGTGGTGTTGGTTCAGCCGTGTTGATGGGTAGGAGAGCGTCGTGTGGCCAGCGAAGCGGCGGTGTAAACCAGCCGTGGAGGCTACACGAGTGAGAATGCAGGCATGAGTAGCGAAAGACGGGTGAGAAACCCGTCCTCCGAAAGATCAAGGTTTCCAGGGCCAGGCTAATCCGCCCTGGGTAAGTCGGGACCTAAGGCGAGGCCGACAGGCGTAGTCGATGGACAACGGGTTTATATTCCCGTACTGGCGAAAAACCGTCCAAGCTAATCCAGTAATGCTAAGCATCTGAATCCCACTGACCAAAGCCTTCGGGTGGAGGGAGTGGGCCTAGCGTGCGACCCTATGCTGGTGCGGTTAGCGTATTAACAGGTGTGACGCAGGAAGGTAGCTGAGCCGGGCGATGGTTGTCCCGGTCTAAGGATGTAGGCCGAGAGATAGGCAAATCCGTCTCTCATGAAGGCTGAGACCCGATGGGTAGTCCTCACGGACGAAATCAGTGATCCTATGCTGCCAAGAAAAGCATCGACGCGAGGTTTTAGTCACCCGTACCCCAAACCGACTCAGGTGATCAGGTAGAGAATACTAAGGAGATCGAGAGAATCGTGGTTAAGGAACTCGGCAAAATGCCCCCGTAACTTCGGGAGAAGGGGGGCCTGAGGCGTGAACGGACTAGCTCCGGGAGCGTTCGAAGGCCGCAGAGACCAGTGGGAAGCGACTGTTTACTAAAAACACAGGTCCGTGCCAAGTCGCAAGACGATGTATACGGACTGACGCCTGCCCGGTGCTGGAAGGTTAAGAGGAACGGTTAGCCGCAAGGCGAAGCTGAGAATTTAAGCCCCAGTAAACGGCGGTGGTAACTATAACCATCCTAAGGTAGCGAAATTCCTTGTCGGGTAAGTTCCGACCTGCACGAATGGCGTAACGACTTCCCAGCTGTCTCAACCGCGAACTCGGCGAAATTGCATTACGAGTAAAGATGCTCGTTACGCGCAGCAGGACGGAAAGACCCCGTGACCTTTACTACAGCTTGGTATTGGTGTTCGGTGTGGCTTGTGTAGGATAGGTGGGAGACT
>NZ_SOFP01000073.1 GCF_004402785.1 Cryobacterium algoritolerans | reverse complement strand
GTGGGTGTGGGTGGGTTGTTGGGCGCGGTGGGTGGCTCCGGGGTGCCAGGTGGTGGTGGTGGTTCCGGCCCAGGCGGGGGCTTTGACCTCCGGTTTGCCGCGGATCATGCGGATTTGCCAGCCGGAGGTGTCGATGCTGTGGTGGTGGTACCAACACAAAAGCACACCGTTGTCGACGTTGGTTTTTCCGTGTTTTTGCCAGGGGATGACGTGGTGGACTTCGCACCAGTGCGCGGCAATCGGGCAGCCGGGGATGATGCAGCCGCCGTCGCGGGCGGCGATCGCTTTACGTTGCGCGGCGGTGAAGAAGCGTTCTTTGCCGCCGAGGTAGAGCACTTCGCCGTGCTCGCCGAAGAGGATCTTCCGGTAGCCGCCGGTGCAGATGAGTTGTTTCACGCTGCGCAGTGACACGGGCGCCTCGACGCCGTCGATCCAGCCCACACCGGTGTCGCCCAGCAGGTCGCTCGCGTTCACGTGGACCATCACTGTTGGTGCGGCGCCGCCCATTTTCGGGGTGCTCGGGTGGCGGGCGGCGGCGGAGAACACGCCGCGGAGGATGTCCGCTCGTTTTTCCCCGCCGGTGCGTTCATCGGTGCAGGCGGCGGTGTCCGCGCCGGGGATGAGGGCCCCGGCCTGAATGCGGGCTTGTTCTTCTGAGGTGGGGAACGCGGGTGCTGCGTGGGCGGAGAGGTAAGTGTCGAAGACGCCGTTGAGGATGCCGCGGAGGTCGGCGGTGACCAAGCCGCGTAGCGGATACACGCCCCGGGTGAGGCGGCCGAAACTGACCGTGCTGCGCGGTTCGAAGAGGGACTCGTTCGGGGCGGCCCCGTCGGGGTCGAGGCGGGCCTGCCAGTGGCCGGCCAGCCCGCGGACCAGGTCTGCGGGAAACGCGAAGCCTTCGCCGGGCAGCCCGCGGATCTCATCGGTGATCGCGCCGGTCCCGGAGGCGACCAGGGCACGTTCGGCGGTGTGGAGGTCATCGGGGGCGACTCGGGGGCTCACCTGGTCCAGGGCGGCCACGATCGCTTCGGCCGCGTCCACCCCGAGCGCCCCGGTGGTCAGGCCGGCCGCGACGGCCGGGTAGTACGGCGGGAGCAGCATGGTCCCGCTCATCCGGTCGGTCACGTTGCCGCCGAGTCGTAGCCGCCGGGCGGCCTCCCGGCCGGAGACCCGGGTCACCCGGGTGATCAGATCGACCTGGCCCTGGCAGCCCAGCTTCCACGCCAACGAGTCATGACCCAACCCGTTCCTCGCCCGGGAGCCGACCTCCGCGGCCGCGCCGACCCGGGCCGCGTCCACCCTCCGGCCCAGGTCTTCGACCGCGCCGAGTACCGCGACCGCGTCCGCGTCGCTGAGAACACCGAACCGGATCGGATCCAACACGGTAGCGACCAGGTCCCGCACCCGGCCAATCGCCTGCGCCGGGCCCGAGCAATCGGGGTCGAACGGTGCCGGGATTGCCGCTCCTGCCGGGGCGGCTGTTGACTGCGGATCCAAGGCTCCTGCCATGCCCCCAGTATACGCCGAATCGAACAGAGAGTCGA
>NZ_SOFP01000001.1 GCF_004402785.1 Cryobacterium algoritolerans | reverse complement strand
GCCGCGGCCAACCGGAGCAGCGGCGGCGGCGCGACCGGCAGCGCAGGCGCCGGCCTCGGCGGCGGCTACATTAGCGGCGAGGGCTGGGCGGTCCCGGCCAGCGGACGAATTACCGACGGCTTCGGACCTCGCCCGGTGATCTGCGGTAGCAGCGGCTGCAGCAAGGGGTTCCACAGCGGCACCGACATGGGCGCCGGCTGCGGCGCCCCGATTTATGCGGCCCACGACGGCACGGTCTCCTACGCCGGCCCCAGCGGGACGTACGGCAACTACGTCCAGATCAACAATGGCGGAGGGGTATCGACCGGCTACGCGCACATCCGCTCCGGCGGGATCTTCGTCTCGAACGGCCAGCAGGTTTCGGCCGGCCAGAACATCGCCAGCGTGGGGATGACCGGCGCGGCCGACGGCTGCCACCTGCACTTCGAGGTGCGCATTAACGGCTCCCAGATCAATCCGCAGCCGTTCATGGCCGACAGGGGAGCACCACTTGGCTAACCGGGCCACCGGGCCGCGGCTGATACCGGCCGGCCTGTTCGCGATCGGGGCGATCGGGGCGGTCGCGGCATCCGCCGGACTCGTCGCGCCGGCCGCGTTCGCCGACCAGGGGTATCCCAGCTGGGATGACGTGCAGAAGGCCAAGCAGAGCGAGGCCACCAAGCAGGCCGAGATCGTGAAGATCACCGCGCTGCTCGTCGGGCTGCAGACCGCGGCGGCCGATTCGTCGAAGGCGTCGCAGATCGCGGCCGAGGCCTACCGGGTGTCCCAGGACGACCTCGAGGCCGCGACGGCACGGGAGGCGAGCCTGGCGAAGCAGGCCGAGGCCGCGAAGGCCCGCGCCGCCACCTCGAAGCTGCGTGCCGGGCTGATGGCCGCGCACCTGGCCAAGACCGGCGCCCAGGATCTGTCGCTGAACCTCTTCCTCAACGGCCGAAAGGCGGACGACCTGCTCGCTCAGCTCGGCACCGCCAGCAAGCTGGGCGAGCAGTCCGAGACCATCTACCGCCAGGCCCTGCAGGACACGAACACCGCAGAGTCGCTCGGCGACCAGGCGGGCGCGGCGAAGACCGAGCGCACCCGGCTCAGCGCCGCGGCGATGGCCAGGTTCGACGAGGCCAACGTCGCCGCCCAGGCCGCCGAGGCAGCCCTCGAAGCCGAACAGAGGAAGTCCAACGACCTGTTCGAGCAGCTCGCCCTGCTCAAGGACACCACAGCGGAGACCGAACGGTCCTACCAGGCCGGGCAGGATGCCGCGGCCGCGGCCGCGGCCCTGGCCCGCGCCCAGGCGGCGGCGGCGG
>NZ_SOFP01000061.1 GCF_004402785.1 Cryobacterium algoritolerans | reverse complement strand
TCGACTAGTGCGTATCCGCTTAGCTCAGCTAGTGTGAAGTGTGTCCAAACCTGATTTTCCACGGTCGATTCTGGCCTTCCAGGAGTGGTTCGTGGATGAGCAGGCGTGCCTGGACTATCTCTATGAGAGTCGATGGCCGGAGGGGTTCACGTGCCCCCGTTGCGGTGGCCGCGACGCGTATCCGATCGCCACCCGACGGCTGTGGCAGTGCGTCCAATGCCGGTATCAGGTCTCGGTGACGGCCGGGACCGTGATGCACAAGACCCGGTTGTCGCTGCGGTTGTGGTTTTGGGCGGCGTACTTGGTGGCTACCGGCACGCCAGGAATGTCAGCGAGGCAGTTGCAACGCCAACTCGCGCTGACCCGCTACGACACTGCCTGGACAATGCTGCACAAGCTGCGCCGCGCAATGGTTGCCCCTGATCGGGGTTTGCTCTCGGGCGAGGTCGAAGTTGATGAGTTCGAGATCGGCGGTGTGGAGAAGGGCAGGAGCGGCGGGCGCAGCGCAATCGCGAAGGCCTCCACCGGGATCATCGCAGTGGAGGTGCGCGGCACCGGTTCAGGTCGCATACGGATCGAGCTGATCGACGACGCGACCGCGGCAACGTTGTCCGGATTCATCGAACGGACCGTCGAGGCGGGAGCGATCGTGCATACTGACGGGTGGCAAGGCTACGCGAAACTGACGAGTAAGGGCTACGTGCACCGCCGGCGCAGCCAGGCTAAGGCCAAGCGTGACGGCGACACCGACCCGGTCTTGCCGCGGGCTCACCGTGCGATCTCGAACTTCAAGTCTTGGCTCCGCGGCACACACCGCGGCGTGAGCGCCGAGCATCTTCAGGTCTACCTCGACGAGTTCATCTTCCGATACAACCGACGACGCACGCCGATGGCCGCTTTTCAAACCCTCCTTGGTCTCAGCAGCCACCATCCGCCGTCTACCAGGGCTGAGATCGTGGCCGAAGGCCCGGCAGCAGCCAAGCGAAGCTGAGCTAAGCGGATACGCACTA